>NZ_JAUVVF010000021.1 GCF_030604785.1 Paracoccus sp. (in: a-proteobacteria)
CGAGGTCGTATAGGCGCCGCGCCGCATCGGGGCGGGCAAGGTCCAGCGCGGCGGCGGCCATGGCGGCGGCCTGCGCGGGGTCGGTCAGGATGGCGCGGATGTCGCGCGCAAGGCTTGTCGCGTCAAGCACGGATTCGGGATGAACCAGCGCCGCGCCGGTTTCCGCCAATGCCTGGGCGTTGGCTGTCTGGTGATCGCCCGTCGCAGCGGCGAAGGGGATCAGGATCGAGGGCCGCCCGATCACCGTGATGTCGGCCAGCGACGAGGCGCCCGAGCGGCTGACGACCAGATGCGCCGCAGCGATCCGGTCCGGCACATCGGTGAAGAAGGGCTGCACCTCGGCCTCGATCCCGGCTGCGGCATAGGCGGCGGCGACAGTCTCGGCGTCTTCGGGGCGGGCCTGATGGCTGACCTGCAGGCGCGCGCGCAGATCGTCGGGCAGGGCCGCGACCGCCTCGGGGACGACACGCGACAGGACGCGCGCGCCTTGGCTGCCACCGATGACCAGCAGGCGCAGCGTGCCGTCCGAGGGCGGCGCATAGGGCGCGCCCGCCTGCGCCAGCACGGCGGCGCGGACCGGGTTGCCGGTATGCGTGCCGCTGACCCCGGCCGGCAAGTCGGTCGGCCAGGTGCCGCAGGCAATGCGGTGAACGCGCGGCGCGAACAGGCGGTTCACCCGGCCCATCACCCCGTTCTGTTCATGGATCATGCGCGGCAAGCCCATCAGCCGGGCCGCGGCCAGCGCGGGAATGGTCGGATAGCCGCCGAAGCCGATCACCACATCGGGCCTTTGCCGGGCAAAGGCGCGGCGCGCGGCCAGCACCCCAGCCGCGATGCGGAAGGGCGCGGCCAGCTTGCCCGCGAGCCCGCCGCGCGCCGTGGTGGCCGATGGCACGACCTGGCGGGCGACCTCGGGCGGGAAGGCGCCGGCATAGCGGGCGCCGCGTTCATCGGTGGACAGCGTGACCTGCCAGCCCTCGGCCAGCAGCAATTCGGCCAGCGACTGTGCCGGGAACATGTGGCCGCCGGTGCCGCCGGCGGCGATCAGCGCGCGTCTCGCCCCCATCACCGCCCCCGCCGCAGGATCGCGGCCAGCTCGCCCTGCGGCCGCGTGCGGGTCAGCGCCAGAAGCATCCCCATCGCGATCCCCGAGGCGATCACGGATGAGCCGCCATAGCTGACGAAGGGCAGCGTCATGCCCTTGGCGGGCAGCAGCCGCACCGCGACGCCCATATTGATCAGCGCCTGAACGCCGAAGGCGCAGGCCAGACCCGTCCCGGCAAGCCGCGCGAAGGCATCCCGTTCACGCAGCAGCCGCAGCAGCGAGCGCGTGACGATCGTGCAGTAAAGCGCGATGATGACCAGCACGAGGACAAAGCCGTATTCCTCGGCCGCGACGGCGATGATGAAATCGGTGTGCGCGTCCGGCAGCGACCATTTCACGCTGCCCTCGCCCACGCCCACGCCGAAGAAGCCGCCCTCCTGGATGGCGTTGGTGGCATAGCCAATTTGCGTGCGAGGATCGATTTCGGATGAGAGGAAGCCGTCGATCCGCCGGGCGAAATGCTCGGACGAGCCATAGGCGAAGATGCCGCCCATCAGCGCCAGCCCCGCCACACCCAGCAGCAGCATCATCGGCGCACCGGCGACGAAATACATGACCAGCCACGAGAACAGCACCAGAGCCGCCTGCCCGAAATCGGGCTGCAGCGCCAGAAGCACCACGACGACGGCTGCCAAGCAGAAGGAATAGAGCCGCCCCGCAGGCCCGCCCACTTGCTGGCTGGCCGCCATGAACCAGGCGCAGAGCGCGACGAAGCCGGGTTTCAGGAATTCCGAGGGCTGCACCGACACGAAGCCCAGAGACAGCCAGCGCGTCGCGCCCTTGCCGAAATCGGTGCCGACGAAAGGCAAGGCAAGGATCAGCAGGAACGAGGCCAGAAAGCCCAGCACCCCGATCCGCCGGATCTGGCGCGGCGACAGCATCGAGATGACCAGCATCACGACCAGCGCCATGCCGCCGAACACCGCCTGTCGCTGGACGTAGAAGAAGCGCGGCAGGTTGTTGCGCTCGGCCAAGGGCACCGAGGCCGCCAGCCCCAGAAGGATCCCGGTCGCGAACAGCCCGAACACGCAGGCCAGGGCCCATTTGTCCAGCGTGCGCCACCAGCGCGGAAGAATCGGGTCAGCCGCCCTTGCGGGCGTGGTGCCGAAGACCATCTCGGTCATGGGAATACCGCCGTCACTGCCTCTGCCTGTCCGGTTTGCCCGGATCTGGGGCCGAGACTAGCGCGAAATGCGACCATGCGCCACAACCGAATCCGGGGGCGGCGGATCTTGTCATCCCCCTGCCCCGTGGCTGCGGTCATAATTGTTGGGCCGCGGCGGCTGCCAGCCTGCGGGCGGGGACAGCGGCTGGAACACTTCGACCAGCAGCGGATGGCAGGCAGCGCTGTCCGAGGAATGGACGGTGCCGCAATCCCCGCCCGGACAGGCCGACAGCGCGCCCAACAGGTCGATCTCGGCGAAGAATTCCAGATGATCGCCGGGCCGCACGGGGCTGGCCTTCATGAAATACTGACCCGTATCGCGGGTGAAACCCGTGCACATGAACACGTTCAGCACGTCATGGACCAGCGGCTCGGCCTCGGCCAGGGACAGGCCGCGCGCTTCGGCCAGCGCGCGGGTCAGGTTGGAATGGCAGCAATGGTGATATTGCCCGCCATCCGACAGCAGGTTGTGCGTATAGGGATCGCAGCGCGTTCCGATCACGTCATGGACGCTGCCGCCGAAGGCGTCGAAGCCATACCAGTCAAGGCTGTCATCCGTGATCGTGGCCAAGGGCCGCAGCGTCGGAAAGCCCGACCACATCCGGTCGCCGGTGGACAGATGCGTGCCGTGCAGCGCCCGCGTCTTGCCCGAATAGAACCGCTCGGACAGATCCGCCGACCACAGGTTCAGATCGCCCACCTGCGGCCCCTCGACCGAGGTGATGCGGAAGAAGTGCCCCGCCGGCACCTCGAAACAGCGCGCCTGCCGTGCGGGAACCAGCACCTGCGCGAGGGGCTGCCAGCCCTCCCGCGCGGCGCGCAAGGCAGCCAGATCAGGCGGGGCAAGGCTGTCCACGGGATAGCAGATCACCGGTTCGACGGCGCGGCGCACATCGGCATCGGCGGGCGCGGCATGCTGGGGGTTTTGCGGTTTCATGGCTCCTCCTGTCAGAGCCATCGTGGCACGGAAATCGGCCGCGTAAAGGGGCCTCAGCCCAGCGCCGCCAAGGCCGGGAAGGTCTCCAGCAGCCAGAAGCTGAAGGCCGAGAAGGCGCCGGTGATCAGCATGATCCCGACCACGACCAAGAGCGCGCCCATCACGCGCTCGATCGTCTTGAGGTAGGGCTTGATGCGGTTCATCAGCCCGATCGCACGGTTGATGAAGATGGCGGCCAGCAGGAAGGGAATGCCCAGTCCCGCCGCATAGACCGCAAGCAGCGCAGTGCCGCGCGACAGCTCGCCCCCCGTCGCGGCAAGGGTCAGGATCATGCCAAGCTGCGGGCCGATGCAGGGCGTCCAGCCAAAGGCGAAGGCAAGGCCCAGCACATAGGCGCCGAACGCCCCGCCATCCTGCCGCCCGGCATCCAGCCGCGCCTCGTGATCCAAGATCGGGATGCGGATGATGTGCAGGAAATGCAGGCCCATCACGATGACCATGACGCCCGCCATTTGGGCCAGCGTCTCCTGCCAAGCCAGAAAGGCGCGCCCAAAGGCCGAGGCCGCGAAGCCCATGACCAGAAACACCGTTGAAAGGCCCAGCACGAAGAACAGCGCAGGCAGGACCGCGCTGCGTTCGCGCGTCTTGAGGCCGTTCACGCCAACCCCGGTCATGTAGGCCAGATAGGGCGGCACGATGGGCAGCACGCAAGGCGACAGGAACGACAGCACCCCCGCCAGCAAGGCGACGAAAGCGGCGGGCAGAAAGGCGGCGGTGGCAAGCTCGATTCCCAGCATGGCGGCACCTTACGGCATGGGCCGCGGAATCACAGTGGGCATCGCGTCACGGATGCGTGGGCCGAATGCGGGCAGGCACAAGGCAAAAGGGGCGCGATGAACGCGCCCCCTACTGTCATTGTTCCGGTCCGGATCAACTACCGGCCGACCACCAGCCCCGGCGCTTGGGCGCGTCGGGCTTGGCCGCCGGTTCGGGCTGGTTCGCGGGTTCGGGCTGCGGCGCGACCGGCTCGGCGGCAAGGACGGGCTCGGGCTGGGCCGGAGCCTCGGCTTCCGCTGCCTCGGCGACGGTCTCCCGCTCGGCCTCGGCCGTGACCTCTGCTTCGGCCTCGGCCTCGGGCTCTGCCGCAGTTTCCGTGACGGCTTCCTCAGCCGCCTCGGCAGAAGCTTCGGCGTCAACGGCAACGGCCTCGTCACGCGGCGCGTTCACGCCCGGCAGTTCCTCGGCGCGGGTCTCGTCGCCGGACGCGTCCAGATCAACGACTTCCGGCAGGGCAGCCGCATCACTCTGCCTGCGCGAGCGAGACCGGGAGCGCGAGCGCGACCGACCGGAAGGCTGGGCATCGGTTTGCGTCCCGGCCTGCGCCTCGGCTGCGGCGTCATCGGATTGCGCGGCATCGGCATCCTCGGTGGCCGCTTCCTCGGCGACGGCATCCTCATCGGCATCATCGCCCTCGTCGGCATCTGCATGCGCCGAAGCGGCCTCTTCGCCCTCGGGGCGGTCCGACCGGCGGCGCCGACGGCGGCGGCGGCGACGCGAGCGGCCTTCGCCGTTCTCGTCCTCGGTCGCGGGCTGAGCGGGCGCAGCCTCGGGCGCGGCCGCCTCGACGGCCTCGTCCTCGGCCTCTTCGACCAGATCGTCCTCATCATCGATCCGGGCCATCAGTTCGGCATCCAGCGACAGCGGGACGTGGCTGATCTCGGGGACCGAGCGGGTCGCGGTCTTGAACTTCTCGATGCTGTAATCGGGCGAAACCAGCGACGGGTCGGCCTCGACGCGCACCGACATGCCATAGCGGGTCTCGATCCCGGCGACATGCTCGCGCTTGGCGTTCATCAGGAAGTTGGCGACCGCCACGGGCGCCTTGACCAGCACCTCGCGCGAGCGCTTGCGGGTGCCCTCCTCCTCGACCGCGCGCAGGATGGTCAGCGCGAGGCTGTCATCGCTGCGGATCAGGCCGGTGCCGTGGCAATGCGGGCAAGGCTGTGTGGTGGATTCCAGCATGCCGGGGCGCAGGCGCTGGCGCGACATCTCCATCAGGCCGAAGCCCGAGATGCGGCCGATCTGGATGCGGGCGCGGTCCGACTTCAGCCGCTCCTTCATGCGCTTCTCGACGGCGGCGTTGTTCTTGCGCTCGTCCATGTCGATGAAGTCGATGACGATCAGCCCGGCCAGATCGCGCAGGCGCAGCTGGCGGGCGACCTCGTCGGCGGCCTCGAGGTTGGTCTTGAGCGCCGTCTCCTCGATCGAGCCTTCCTTGGTGGCGCGGCCCGAGTTCACGTCGATGGCAACCAGCGCCTCGGTCACGCCGATGACGATGTAGCCGCCCGATTTCAGCTGCACGACCGGATTGAACATGGCCGCCAGATAGCTTTCCACCTGGAAGCGCGCGAAAAGCGGCATCTGGTCCTGGTAGTGCTTCACGTTCTTGGCGTGGGACGGCATGATCATCTTCATAAAGTCCTTGGCCACGCGATAGCCGCGCTCGCCCTCGACCAGAACCTCGTCGATGTCCTTGCTGTAGAGATCGCGGATGTTGCGCTTGATCAGGTCGCCTTCCTCGTAGATCGCCGTCGGCGCCACGGATTTGAAGGTCAGGTCGCGGATCTGTTCCCACAGGCGCAGCAGGTATTCGTAATCGCGCTTGATCTCGGTCTTCGTGCGCTGGCTTCCGGCGGTGCGGATGATCAGGCCCGCGCCTTTCGGCACGTCGAATTCGGCCGCGATCTCCTTCAGCTTCTTGCGGTCGGCGGCGTTGGTGATCTTGCGGCTGATCCCGCCGCCGCGCGCGGTGTTGGGCATCAGGACACAATAGCGGCCGGGCAGCGACAGATAGGTGGTCAGCGCAGCGCCCTTGTTGCCGCGCTCTTCCTTGACGACCTGGACCAGCATGATCTGCCGGACCTTGATCACCTCCTGGATCTTGTAGCGGCGGGCGCGCGGACGGCGGGGGGCGCGGACCTCTTCGGTCACGTCCTCGTCGGCGACGGATTCGATCTCGTCATCGGCATCCGCTGCCGATTGCGCGGTTTCGTCGCCATCCTCGGTGGCTTCGGCGGCCGGGCGCTTGCGGGCGCGGGCATTCTCCTCGGCCTCGGCCTCTTCGGCCTGGGCGCGTTCCTCGGCCATCAGCGCCTCGCGGTCGGCCGCAGGGATCTGGTAGTAATCGGGATGGATTTCCGCAAAGGCCAGGAAACCGTGGCGGTTTCCGCCGTAATCCACAAAGGCCGCCTGCAGCGAGGGTTCGACCCGCGTGACCTTGGCCAGATAGATGTTGCCAGAGATCTGGCGCTTGTTCAGGGTCTCGAAATCAAATTCTTCGACCTTGGTTCCGTCGACCACGACCACCCGAGTTTCCTCGGCATGGGTGGCGTCGATCAGCATTTTCTTTGCCATTGAGATGTCTTTCGCGCAGGCGCCTTGCGGGCGGTGCCGGTGGCACGCCCCCAAGCGGGCTGCGTTGTGATGAGGACGCAGGCAGCGCGCCGGACATGACGACGGGGCCGGCCGGGCGCTCTGCCCTCCGGTGATCCGACATGTCTTCCTGTGCGCGCGTCATCGCGTCTGTTCCTTCAAAAGGCCCGATGGCCGCAAGGGACCGGCCGGGCCGCTGTCTGTCGGCACCTCCGCGCGCGGTCAGCGCAGGCAGAGGGCGGGTTTTCCGCGTGGCACATACCGCCTGCCCCTGAGGGGACGGGACCAGAGGTGCCGCGCTGCGAAACTGTCGGCGGGGGGCGGCCCGATCCTGCGGGTCGCGTCGCGCGTAGCCCCAACATAGAGGTGAAGCATCCCATGTTTCAATGAGGAATCTGGCGGGAGCGGGTGAAGCGACCCCCTTTCATCGCAACCGCTGCGCGAAAATCGGTCAAAAGCCGCCCGCCCCTGTTCGCGTTAACAAGGCGTTGCCGGGCGACGCGCAACGCCGTCACGCTGCATTAACGCATCCTTCACGGGGCTGTCGCAGGCTCGTGCCATCAGCCATGGCAGCAGATGACAGGAGGCCGCGATGCCCGTGATCCGGGTCAATGCCGGACATGCCCCGCCGCAGAGGCTGTGGCGCGTGGCCGCGGAACTGCCCGCAGGGGCGCCGGTGGTCGTGATGGTGCACGGCTATCGCTATTCGCCCTCGCATCCGCGCCACGATCCGCATCGTCACATCCTGTCGCTGAACCCCGAGCCGGGCGCGGCACGGGTCGCATCATGGCCTCGCGGTCTGGGCTTTGCCCCCGAAGCGCAAGCGCCCGGCCTGGCCGTGGCCCTGGGGTGGGAGGCGCGGGGCGCGCTTCGGCGCGCCTATGCCCGCGCGGGCGAGACGGGGGCAGAATTGGCGCGGCTGGCGGGTGATCTGGCGCAGGCCGCCGGCCGGCCCGTGGCGCTGATCGGGCATTCGCTTGGCGGGCGGGTCTGCCTGTCGGCGCTGGCCGGTGCCGAGGCAGGCAGCCTGTCGCGTCTGGTCCTGCTGAACGCCGCCGCCTTTCGTGACGAGGCCGCCGAGGCGCTGGCCCGACCCGCCGCCGCGCGGGCCGAGATCCTGAACATCACCTCGCGCGAGAACGACCTTGTCGACTTCGCGCTCGAGCAGATCCTGGCGCTCGGGCGCAGACGGGCGCTTGGGCTGGGGCTTGAGCGGGCGGCGCGCAACTGGCTGGACATCCAGATCGACGACGCGGCGGTGCTGGACGCGCTGGAGGGTCTGGGCTTTCCGACCGAGCGGCGCGCGGCGCGGCTGTCGCATTGGTCGTCCTATCTGCGGAGCGGGCTGTTCGACCTCTATCGCCGGGCGCTGTGCCAGCCGCGCGAATTGCCGCTGGCGCTGTTGCGCAACCATCTGCCGCAGGATCACCAGCCCCGCTGGACGCGCCTCTGGTCGGCGCCGGACAGGCTGCGCCCTTCCGAGCCGACCGCCGCCGCCGCCCTGCCCCTGCGCTGACGGATCAGCGTTCGCTGTCGGCCGGCGCCGCAGCCTCGGCTTCGGCCTCGGGCAGGGCATGGGCCTTGAACAGGCCCGCATTGCCCATCAGGAAGACGAAGATCAGGATCGGCTGGCCGAAGGTCTCGAACCAGACCCAGGTCGTTTCCGACATGGTGCGCCAGACGATCTCGTTGCCGATGGCCATGGCCGCGAAGAACAGCGCCATGCGGATGGTCAGGATGCGCCAGCCCTCGGGCGTCATGGGCAGCGCCTCGGACAGGACCGCGCCCAGCCAGTTCCGGCGCAGGAACAGGCCCGTGGCCAGGATCCCCGCGAACAGCGAAAAGACGATCGTCGGCTTGATCTTCAGGAAACGCGGATCGTTCAGCCACAGCGTCAGCCCGCCGAAGACCGTGACCAGGATCAGCGTCGCCACCTGCATGGGCGCCAGCCGCCCGGTGAGGCGCCACAGGATCAGAAGCGCCACGATCATCACCGGCACGAAGGCCAGCGTGGCCAGCACGAAGCCGCCATATTCGCGCCCCAGCAGCACGACATTCTGGTCGCGGTAGAGCATGAACACCGTGAAGAACAGGATCAGCGGCCCGAATTCCAGCACCGTCTTGACCCAGGGCTTGACCACAGGCCGGGGGCTGGCCGGTTGAACCTTGTCCTGCTTCATCGTCTCTGTCCGTTCCTGCCCTCAGCGGGCTCCAAATTCCACCACCAGCGCGCCAAGCGCGACCAGCGCCATCAGCGCGGCCCTTCGCGCGCCCACCTTTTCGCCCAGCACGACCCAGCCCACAAGGGCGGCGAACACGGTCGAGGTCTCGCGCAGGACCGCCGCACGGCCCACATCGTCGATCCGCGTCGCCAGCATGATCGAGCCGAAGCTCGCAAAGGCCACCAGCGCGCCGAAACCGCCGCGCGCCGCAAGGGGCGCGATCTCGGATCTGGGCAGCGCACGCAGCCGCCGCAAGGTGAAAAGCGGCATGAACAGCGAATCCAGCAGGAAGAACCATGCCAGGAACGTGAAGGGGTTCTGCGCCAGACGGATGCCCCAGGCATCATAGGTCGTGTAAAGCGCGACCATGCCGCCCGTCACCATCGCCCAGGCCAGCGCCGGAACCAGCGTGTCGCGCCCGACCGTCAGCTTGCGCAGATTGTGGCCCGCCAGCCCGAAGATGCCGCCGACCAGCAGGATCAGCCCCGCCCATTGCAGGGCGTTGAACCTTTCGTCGAAGATCACCATCGCGGCCAGAACCGCAAAAAGAGGCGCCGAGCCGCGCACGACAGGATAGACGACGGTGTAGGCGCCACGCTGATAGGTCATCGCCTGCGCCAGCTTGTAGGCGATGTGGATGACCATCGCCCCCGCCAGCACCGGCCACAGGGCGGGTTCGGGCCACGGCACCACGAACAGCGCGACGGGCAGCGCCATCAGCCCGTAACAGATGTCGATGGCGGCGCGGCTGACCCAGGGATCGTGCCGCCCCTTCTGCAGCGCCCCGAACAAGGCGTGCAGAAAGGCCGCCGACAGGGCCAGCGCCGAGGCGATGCGCGCGCCCTCGGGCGTGCCGGTGATCTGGTTGATCCAGTCGGTCATGTCCGCCTCGTGGCCGGAAATTGCACCGACTGCAAGTCCGGGCGTGGATCAGTCCAGCCGGATCGCCGCAAGGATCGGGCCGGGCAGCCCGTAGGGCGGAAGCATCTGCTGCACCAGCAGCGCGTGGCGCGTATCGGGCGGCTGGTCGCTGGCGCCCTCGCCGGGCCGGACCTTCAGGCGCAGAGGGGCAAGCCCGTCCCACGCGGCCAACGTCTCGACAGATTGCACGATGTTGACATGGGTGACGACGCGGCCGCGATTCTCGCCCGCCGTCACCTCGACCTCGCGTTCGGGCAGATAGCGGACCATCGACACGTCGACGCGCCCGCCCAGATCGGAAAGCGGCATGATCTCGATCGTGCCGTTCAGCCCGTCGCCCTCGCGCTGGACGGTGACCATGGCGGGACGGTAGCGCGCCGCGTCGATCAGGCCCATCAGCTGCGCCGGGCCGGGGGCCAGCGCCGTGTCGCGCCCCGCGACGATCATTTGCGGGGTATAGATCGACCGCTCGCCCGCCGCGCGGGCATAGGATTCCTGCCGGGCGGTGAATTCGGGGCGGGCGAAGATATCGGCCCAGCCCAGGTAATCCCAGTAATCGACGTGATAGGCGAGCGCCAGGATCTCGGGGTCCTGCGCCATCATCGCCAGCATCGCATCGGCCGGCGGACAGGACGAGCAGCCCTGCGAGGTGAACAATTCGACCACCACCGGCAGCGCCGCGGCCTGCGGCATCGCCGTGACGGCCGGCGTCTGGCCGTCGGCGCCCGAAAAGCTGTTGAAGGCCGGCGCCGCCCGCTCGGAAAAGGCCACGCCCGGCGCCGTGCGGCCCGGATAATCGGGCGCCGAGATGACCGGCGCGTGATCCGCAGCGGGGAGGTCGGGGGAAAACCCGCCCGGTGACGGGCCGTCGGGCGTTTCGGCCGCGATGCTGTCGGCCGGGCCATCGGCGGGCATGTCGGAAAGCGGCTGGGCAGTCAGCGGCGTCGCCCAGATGAGCAGCGCCAGAGCCGCCACCGAGGCGCTGACACCTTGCCGGGCGGTCTTCAAGCCATGGTTCTGTCGGGTTTGCTTCATCACGACGATCTTCATAGCCAATCCTCGCAGCAAGGAACAATCAACGCTTTGTCAAGCTGAGCCCTGAGGGCCGTCCGTGCCTCTTGAGCAACAGCCCGACATCTGGTATGCGATTGCATACAATCTTGCGTCGCCGCCCTTGCGCAACGCCCCCCGATGGGGCAAAGCAGGGGCACGCCGGACCCATCCATTCTTGCAGACAGGGAGGCCCTGATGCCCATCCAGACCGGAACCGACACCGCCAAGACGCGCCGCACGCTAAATGCGGGCGCTGCCAGCGTTGACTATTACTCGATCGCCGCCGCCACCGAGGCGGGCCTTGGCGATTTTTCGAAGCTGCCGGCCGCGCTGAAGGTCGTGCTGGAAAACATGCTGCGCTTCGAGGATGGCGGCCGCACCGTCTCGGTCGATGACATCAAGGCCTTCGCCGAATGGGCGAATCTCGGCGGCCAGAACCCGCGCGAGATCGCCTATCGCCCCGCGCGCGTGCTGATGCAGGACTTCACCGGCGTTCCCGCCGTGGTCGACCTCGCCGCCATGCGCGACGGGATCAAGGCTCTGGGCGGCGACGCGCAGAAGATCAACCCGCTGAACCCCGTCGATCTGGTCATCGACCACTCGGTGATGATCGATGAGTTCGGCACCCCCCGCGCCTTCCAGCGCAACGTCGAGCTGGAATACGAGCGCAACATGGAGCGTTACACGTTCCTGAAATGGGGCCAGAAGGCGTTCAACAACTTCCGCGTGGTCCCGCCCGGCACCGGCATCTGCCACCAGGTGAACCTGGAATACCTGGCCCAGACCGTCTGGACCGACACGGACCAGAACGGCAAGACCGTGGCCTACCCGGACACGCTGGTCGGCACCGACAGCCACACGACCATGGTCAACGGCCTCGCGGTCCTTGGCTGGGGCGTGGGCGGGATCGAGGCCGAGGCCGCGATGCTGGGCCAGCCGATCTCGATGCTGATCCCGGAAGTCGTGGGCTTCAAGATCACCGGCGCGCTGAAGGAAGGCGTGACCGCCACCGACCTGGTGCTGAAGGTCGTGCAGATGCTGCGCAAGCATGGCGTCGTCGGCAAGTTCGTCGAATTCTACGGCGAAGGCCTGGACAACATGCCTCTGGCCGACCGCGCGACGATCGCCAACATGGCCCCCGAATACGGCGCGACCTGCGGCTTCTTCCCGATCGACGACGAGACGCTGCGCTACCTGCGCCAGACCGGCCGTGACGAGGACCGCATCGCGCTGGTCGAGGCCTATGCCAAGGAAAACGGCTTCTGGCGCACCGCCGATTACGCTCCGGTCTATTCCTCGACGCTGGAACTGGACCAGAGCACGGTCGTCCCCGCCATCTCCGGTCCCAAGCGCCCGCAGGATCACGTCGCCCTGACCGACGCCGCCAGCGCCTTTGGCGAGTATATCCGCGGCCTGCGCACGGCGCCCTCGGTCCCGGCCACCGAAAAGGCCAAGATGACCGCCGAGGCGGGCTCGCCCGATCCGGCCCCGGCCGAGATCCCCGGCAATGACAAGCACATGACCGAGGCTGCCGTCGAAGGTCAGGATTACAAGCTGCGCGACGGCTCGGTCGTGATCGCCTCGATCAGCTCCTGCACCAACACCTCGAACCCCTATGTGCTGATGGCCGCGGGCCTCGTGGCCCGCAAGGCGCGCGCGCTTGGCCTGACCCGCAAGCCCTGGGTCAAGACCTCGCTGGCCCCCGGCTCGCAGGTGGTCGAGGAATACCTGAAGGCCGCGAACCTGCAGGACGACCTAGACGCGCTCGGCTTCAACCTGGTGGGCTTCGGCTGCACGACTTGCATCGGCAACTCGGGCCCGCTGCAGCCGGAAATCTCAAAGGCGATCAACGAGAACGATCTGGTCGCGGTCTCGGTCCTGTCGGGCAACCGCAACTTCGAGGGCCGCATCTCGCCCGACGTGCGCGCGAACTACCTCGCCTCGCCCCCGCTGGTCGTGGCCTATGCCATCGCCGGCGACATGAACATCGACGTGACCAAGGACCCGCTGGCGCACACGCCGGACGGCAAGCCGGTCTACCTGAAGGACATCTGGCCGACCTCGAAAGAGGTGGCGGATCTGGTGGACACGATCGTCACCCGCGAGATGTTCCAGAAGAAGTATGCCGACGTCTTCAAGGGCGACGAGCGTTGGCAGGGCGTCGAGATCACCGACAGCGAGACCTATGACTGGCCGGCTTCCTCGACCTACATCCAGAATCCGCCCTATTTCCAGGGCATGTCGAAGGAGCCGGGCACGATCAGCGACGTCAAGGGCGCCCGCATCCTGGCGCTCTTGGGCGACATGATCACGACCGACCACATCTCGCCCGCGGGTTCGTTCAAGCCAACCACCCCGGCCGGCAAGTATCTGACCGAACGTCAGGTCGCGCCGCGCGATTTCAACAGCTACGGCTCGCGCCGCGGCAACCACGAGATCATGATGCGCGGCACCTTCGCCAACATCCGCATCAAGAACGAGATGCTGGACGGCGTCGAGGGCGGCTATTCCAAGGACGCCGACGGCAATCAGGCGGCGATCTACGACGCCGCGATGTCCTATGTCGAGCGGGACATCCCGCTGGTCATCATCGGCGGCAAGGAATACGGCGCCGGCTCGTCGCGTGACTGGGCGGCGAAGGGCACGAACCTGCTGGGCATCAAGGCTGTCATCGCCGAAAGCTTCGAGCGCATCCACCGCTCGAACCTCGTCGGGATGGGCGTCGTGCCGTTCGAGTTCACGAATGGCGACACCCGCCACTCGCTGAACCTGACCGGCGACGAGGTGATCTCGATCGAGGGTCTGGCGGGCGATTTCAAGCCGCTGTCGCTGGTGCCCTGCACCATCACCTATGCCGACGGCACGGTGAAGCAGATCCAGCTGAAGGCCCGCGTCGATACCGAGGTCGAGATCGATTACCTCAAGAATGGCGGCGTGCTGCACTACGTGCTGCGCAACCTCGCCGCAGCCTGACAGGCCACCACGTCGACCAGACCCCCGGCGCATCGCGCCGGGGGTTTTTCCATGCCCCTGCCCGGCCGGACCGCTTGAAGTCCCGGCTTTTTTCTTTTGCCTTTTCCGGTTGCAGCTTTCATCATGCGCGGACGGAACAGCAAGGAAGCCGCAATGGCCACACAAGACGCGCCGCTGCTGATCAAGCGCTATGCCAGTCGCAGGCTCTACAACACCGAGACCAGCGATTACGTCACGCTCGAGGACATCGCGTCCTTCATCCGCGACGGCCGCGAGGTCAAGATCGTGGATCTCAAGTCCGGGGACGATCTGACGCGTCAATACCTGCTGCAGATCATCGCCGAGCACGAGAGCCGGGGCGAGAACGTGCTGCCTCTGGACGTGCTGACGGATCTGGTGCGCAGCTACGCCACGAATGCGCAATCCGTCGTTCCGCAATTCCTCGCCGCCAGCTTCGAGATGCTGCGCGAGGGGCAGTCCAAGATGATGGAGAACATGGCCTCGATGCCGAACCCGATGGCCAAGATGCCCGGCTTCGACGCGCTCCAGCGACAGCAGCAGATGTTCCTCAAGGCGATGATGGGCGGCTGGCGCGGCGGCTCGGGACCCGAACCCGACCAGGAGGACACCCCGGCCGGTGCGGCCGAGGGCGACGACATGGAAGAGATCAAGCGCCAGCTCGCCGAGTTGCAGCGCCGGATTTCGCGCCTGTGATCGGTCTTGCACCCATTGCCCAGAGCGGCTAGACGAACGACATCGGAGCGGTGGCCGAGTGGTCGAAGGCGCACGCCTGGAAAGTGTGTAGGCGGGAAACCGTCTCGAGGGTTCGAATCCCTCTCGCTCCGCCACTTCCCTTTTCCAAGTTCATGATATTGCAGTATTTTTTTGTTCGGACCGGCTGCGGGGTAGCGACCGGGGTAGCATTGCATCTTTCCGAGCGCCTGATCCGTCGCCACTCCAGATCGGTATCCGGGCCAGCTAGTGAACGCCGGGGTCAGGATGATCGTCCTGATCGGCGTCTAGTTCCACCGTGATGCCCTCCTTTTTCAACCGTGACTGCACAAACTCTCTGTAATGGGACAGAGATATCTGCAGGGAAGTGCGAAGAGGTCCGAAGATCCGCGAAGTGCTGCGAAGGGCCAGTAAAGGCTAGGGAAAAGGCCCTTTGGAGTGGTGCTACGAGCGGATGCGGCGATGTCTTGCAGGAGCGCTTGAAAGGGGCCTTGCAGGCAGGTTGAAGCGCCGGTGACGCTGATTTGAGGGCGCCGGGGTGATCGGCGGAAAAGCCCGGAAAAATAGGTCTTTAGACGCTGCGTCGTCCTTCGGAAGCAACCGACTTTGCGATCCGAACATGCAACTGGAGCCGCATGTTCGTTCATCAGCTTGCATGTTCCCGAAAAAGACTACTTATCAATATCTTGTTTGAACGCCGCATTGATCCGGCGCAGTGCTGAACATGCAACTGATTTTGGCTCAGAACGGGTGGTTTCCGATCAGGAGCTCGGCGCGCGCGGCGGCGGCTGAACCCGGATGGCTGGCAATGCTGTAGGTCGTGGAGACCGGCTGCAGGTGGAACGCCGCGAAGATCTGGCGCACCTCGGGGACATCGCTCAGCGACAGGATGAACCGGCCCCGGATCGCGCCGAGCGCGGCAGCCATGCGGGTGAAGTCCGAGCGGTCGAACATGGCCTTGCCGTAATCATCCTCGCATCCCCAATAGGGCGGGTCGAGGTAGAAGAGCGTTCCCGGGCTGTCGTATCGCGGGATGAAATCGGCCCAGTCCAGGCATTCGATGATGACGCCCGCGAGCCGAGTGTGCAAATCCTCGAGCATGGGTTCGAGGGTGGTCAGGTTGAACCTGCCCGGTCGGTCGCGCGAGACACCGAAATTGCGGCCCGACACCTTGCCCCCGAAGGCCGTGCGCTGGAGATAGAGAAAGCGGGCAGCGCGTTCGAGATCGGTCAGCGTCACCGGATCGACCTGGACAAGGCGCTCGAACTCGGAGCGCGTGGTGAGCTGGAAGCGCAGCACTTCGAGGAACTGGGGATAGTGTCGCTGGAGGATGCGGAAGAGGTTTGCGATGTCACGGCCCCGATCGTTGATCACCTCGGCCCTGGGCCGCGCCGCGCGACGGAGGAAGATACCGCCCATGCCGACGAAGGGCTCGGCATAGGTCTGGCAGGGGATCGTATCGATCAACCCGCAGATGCGTCGCGCGAGGTTACGCTTGCCTCCAAGCCATGGGGCGACGGGATTTGTCGGGGCGACAGGGGTGATCATCGGGGTTCCTCGTCTGGCTCTCATAATGAGAACATAACAGGAACAGACTAGGCCCCGCCAGCGGCATTATGGTCAAAGCTGCATCGTTGTTTGAAATTATGAAGAGGAAAGCAGATCGTCTATTGCCGCGCTATTATTACACCTCTGCTTCGGCACACCGCGATAACCGACCGAGGATCATTTGGCCCTGGGAGAAGTGCTCTACCCGCTGGATTATCCCGGTTTGGGGATAGGACAACCATGAAGGGGGTGTCACCGGTAAATCCGCCCATCCGGTTCTTGGCGTTTACAAAGCCGCAGGTATACACTTTTCCATCTTTGTGATTATTCGCTATAATCGGTCCAAATTGCGCCGATGCCGGATCGACAAGATCGCGCCTTACGCTCTCCTGAACCATTGCAATTTCGACATCTGACAGGGTGTGACTGGTCCCTTCCCCTTGGGCAGGCACCGCAAAATACATAATCGCCAAGGCGAGAAGTACAATTGAGTAGCGCATTTTCAGTCCCTCGCGGTATGCCCCCACCAGACCACTTGGCCCAGAATGCG
This sequence comes from Paracoccus sp. (in: a-proteobacteria), assembly GCF_030604785.1. Taxonomy (GTDB): domain Bacteria; phylum Pseudomonadota; class Alphaproteobacteria; order Rhodobacterales; family Rhodobacteraceae; genus Paracoccus. The sequence goes on from NZ_JAUVVF010000021.1 coordinate 16,639, forward strand.
GATGCGGTCCGCATCCGAAGGTGCCACGAGTTCGGTGGGGAAGCCATCATTGTCGGAGTGCAGCAGCAGCGCGGTCGGCAGGCGTTCGATCCGCTTGACGCGGGCTTCGCCGTCGGGGCCGATCAGGGCATAGATCTTGCGCCCTGTGGGCGTGACCTTTCGTCGATCGATCATGACCAGGTCGCCGTCACAGAGGGTCGGCGCCATGCTGTCGCCCTTGACCGGCAGGACCATCGCGGACGAGGGCGAAATGCCTTCGCGAGCCAGCCAGTCGCGCCTGAACGCGATCGCCCCGACAGACATATCGCCATCGTGGTCGGCCCCTGGCCCGGCTGAAAGCTGGGCGGTGAAGCGCGGGACTGCTGCGAACTCCATACCATCCACATCGGCGCCCTTCCCACCTGCGGATGCTCTTGGCGGACCGATGTAGAGCTCCAGCCCCAGAGCCTCGCAAATTTCGCCAACGCGATTGAGTGTTGGACCTGCCTTGCTTCGTCTCAGCACGTTGCGAAGAGCATCGGTAGGCAGGTTGTGCTTCGTTTCGACCGCAAACGGAGACGTGCCCAGCTCGGCGAGCCTGGTCCGGACGGTCTCGGCAAAGGTCTCATCTACACGGCTCATGGTTCGGGATATTTACCGAATGCGCGCCGCTTGACAATCGGGAACGTTACCGGCACAAATATCGGTAATGAAACCGAGAGAAGTTGCAATGAGCATCGACGCAGTCCTGAAATTGGCGGTCCTGTATGCCGGACATAGCGGCCTGAAGCTTTCGACCGTCTCGACTTATGCCGCTGGAGACGGGAAGTTTTTCGGCAGCCTCCAGAGCGGGGTCGCGGGCTGCACCTTTCGCCGGGTCGGAAAAGTTACCGCTTGGTTCTCCGACAACTGGCCGTCCGACCTTGAGTGGCCGCGCGACATTCCGCGGCCGTCGAAACCCAAATCCAGAGAGGCAGCATGATGAACGGGGATCGCCTGGACCTGCGCGATTTGGCGCGGTCTGTTCTGACCGAGATGAGCGACCGCGACCGGGTGGCGCTGATGGTCGAGATGGCAGCGGCGCTGAGCGGGCCGCGCGCGCTGGACCTGCTTTCGCAGCTGCGGGCCACCGCCAGCCTGCGGATGCAGGAGATCATCGATGAGCGTTACCCGCTGCATGAGCTGGCGGAGGTCTATGGGGATGCCGCGGCGGTGCATGCGCGCCTGTCGGGATCAGTAGCCGGGCTACCGGCTACTGCCGAACAAGTGTCGACCGCACAGTCGAGTATCTGTTCTAGGACGCGGAGATGGATTGGCGACCAGTATTCACCCGGTCGAGATCAGCCTGCACCGCATCAGCTAGTGCGCGCAGAAGTTCTGGCAACTGTGCGGCAGCTGCATCTTCAACCTCAAAGTATGATCGATGTGCATCACCGATCACGACCGTCGAGAGACCAAAATAATTCCGCACCTCAACCCCATCAACCTGATGGGAGCTATCGAGCGTGAAGGTCACCTCGAAATTGGCAGGAGATCCCACCGTGGCAGGTGTGACATTCGTTATCGTCACATTGGGCGTTGTGGTGTCCGTTTCACGCCGCTCTGCCTCGGGTTTGACCTCTTTGCGGAATACCACTGATCCACTCTGCAGTCTGTTCAATTGCATTCAGATCGTCTCCTTGTGGGTGTGTCAGAAGGGGATGAAGGCGCCGGGGGGCGGTGCGAACGCTTCCCGGTGCCGCCAGACTAGCACGGTCCCGCCATCCTGCAATCTGCGGAGGGCGCAATGACCACTTTGCAACAGGTCAGGGACGCTTGGGACAAGGCGCGGCGTCAGGAAGCCGAGGGGTCGTCGAGGCCTTCTTCGCTCAGCTGTGAGAATGTCTCGATGAACTTCTCGAAGGCGAACCGCGTGACCCTGTCGGTCTCCGGCGAAGACGCCAATGTGTCGATCACGTTGGTGATGCGCTCTCTTGCAACGGGGTCTTCCCGAACAGCGGCCGCGCCGACGACCGAAAGCAACATGCCGAATGCGCTGGTCAAGGTATGGGCTGTTTCTTCCAGGCGCTTGATGCGCCTGCGCAGGTCAGCGTCTTCGCTCATGAAATCCCTCCATCAGGTTTTTGGCACGGCTGATGGTAGGGGCCACCCGGCCCAGTCCAAAGCGATTTCCGCGGGCGTGCCGGGTGGCGAAACTCTCCGCGCTCCGGCTGCCACCGTCGAGCGGCGAGAGCCTGTCGGCCCGCGCGCTTCCTCCTCCCAGCGCGCGGGCTGGCATTGGCTGCGGCGGCGGTTGCGGGCGCTGGATGACAGCCCCCTGGGCGACCTGATCGGAGCGGTCAGTATCTGGCTGGTCCTGATCCTCTTTCTCATCGTCACGGCCTGATCGGCCCAAGAACATCGGACAGTGAACATGACGGAACCAACCCTGATCCAGAGCAAGACGACGCTGCCGGTTGACCAGATCGAGGTCAGCGGGCGGTTGCGTCCGGTCAGCCCCGCCGGGGTGGCGACCATTGTCGCCTCGATCCGCGAGATCGGCCAACTGGCCAATCCGGTGGTGGTGCGCCAGCTGCGGCGCAAGGGCGAAACAGTGTGGCGCGTCCTGGACGGCGCGCACCGGCTGGCTGCGGCGGTCGAGCTGGGCTGGACCGAGGTGCCTGTGCGGGTCTTCGAGTGCAACGATGACCAGGCGCGGATCATGGAGATCGACGGCAACCTGTCGGGGGCCGAGCTGAACCCGCTGGACACCGCCGTCTTCCTGGCGACCCGCAAGGCCGTCTATGAGCGTCTGCACCCGGAGACCAAGGCAGGGGTCGCAGGCGGTTTGGCCCGGCAGGGTTCAGCAAGCGAACTGAGTTCGTTTGCTGCGGTGACAGCCGAGAAGTTCGGCATGACCGCTCGCCAAGTGCAGAAGATCGTTTCCGCTGGCGCCAAGCTTGGCGGGGACGAGGTGGCCCGGCTTCGGCAGGCACCCCGGCAGGTCACGCTGAAAGACCTTCAGGACATCTCTCGCATCGCCAATCCGGTCGATCGCTACGGGGTCGTGGAAGCGCTGGCGGCGGGGTCGGCCAAATCGGCCAGCGCCGCGCTGAAGGCCCGCCGCGCCCCGGTCGAGGCGGTCGAGGCCGACCCGCTTGAAGAGCAGTTCAAGGCGCTTTCGAAGGCATGGTTGCGGGCCGGTGCGGCTGCACGTCGCCGCTTCGTCGCGGCCCATTTCGATGCGCTGTCTCCGCTTGTCGTTGATGAGGCAGGGGATCGTGATGAGGTCGAAATCGCCGCCATGCGCGCCAAGCTGAGCGTGGTGGCCGCGGACTGACACGGATCGCCCCCCAACAGGAATGGTGGACGGCCAGCGAGCTGGCGGCGTCCGGCCTGCCTGATCTGCCAGAGACACGCCAAGGTGTCGAACTGCACATCAAGCGCCTGGACTGGCGGGCGCATCCGCAATTCGCGCGCCGTCGTGCCGGTCGCGGCGGGGGGTGGGAGTATCACTGGAAGCTGCTGCCCTCGCGTGCGCAGGCGGCGTTGCTGCGCAATGCAGCAGCCCCTGAGACAGAGACGGTCCCGGCGCGCATGGAGCGCGGCGATGCCTGGGCGTGGTTCGATGCCCTTCCTGAGCCCGTGAAGGCAGAGGCGCGCGGCAGGCTGCGCGTGATCCAGCTGGTCGAGGGCATGCAGGACGCGCTTGGCAAGTATCTGGCGGTCGAAACCATCGCGCGCGCCGAGGGCAAGGCCCCGCGCACCTTGTGGAACTGGCTGGAGATGATCGAGGGTGTCGAAGAGGCCGACAGGCTGCCCTATCTGGCCCCTCGCCATCGTGCCGTGAAGCCCCGCCGCGAGCGCGCCCGGTGCAGCCGCGAATTCATCGAATGGCTGAAGGCTGATTATCTTCGCCTGGCCGGTCCAAGCTTTAACAGCAGCTACGAGCGGGCCGTCAAGCTGGCCACGGCAGGCGGGCTTGATGTCCTGACGCTGCGCACGGCGCGCCGCTGGATGGACGAGAATGTCCCGCGCGTGACGCAGATCTTTGCTCGCGAGGGCGAGAAAGGGCTGGCGCGCTGCTTCCCGCCGCAGATCCGGGACCGGTCGCAGCTTGAGGCGCTCGAGGCCGTGAACGCCGACTGCCACAAGATCGACGTTTTCGTGCAATGGCCCGGTATCGAGAAGCCGGTGCGTCCGCAGATCGTCGCGTTTCAGGATCTCTATTCGGGCAAGATGCTGGCATGGCGGGTTGATCTGGACCCGAACAAGGTGGCTGTCATGTCCGCCCTGGGCGAATTGGTCGAGGCCTACGGGATCCCGCGGCACTGCCTTTTCGACAACGGCCGGGAATTCGCCAACAAGTGGCTGACCGGCGGCGCGCCGACCCGGTTCCGCTTCAAGGTCCGCGAGGACGACCCGCTTGGCGTGCTGCCGATGCTGGGGATCAAGGTCCACTGGGCAACGCCGGGCCATGGTCAGGCCAAGCCCATCGAGCGTGGCTTTCGGGACTTTGCGGACCGGATCGCCAAGGATCCCCGCTTCGCCGGGGCCTATGTCGGCAACCGGCCTGATGCCAAGCCCGAGGATTACGGCAGCCGCGCCATCCCGCTCAACGAGTTTCTGGCCGTCCTTGAGGAGGGCGTCCGCGATCACAATGCGCGCAAGGGGCGACTGTCCGATACGGCGCGCGGACGCAGCTTCGACGAGACCTTCGCCGAAAGCTATGCGCGCGCCCCGATCCGAAAGGCCACCCCCGAGCAGCATCGCCTGTGGCTGATGGGGCAGGAAGTCCGCAAGCTGCACCGCAATCATGGCGGATTGATGCTGTTCAAGAACGGCTACTGGTCGGACTGGATGAACGAGCATGCAGGGCGCCGCATCGTGGCCCGGTTCGATCCTGAGAACCTGCATGCCGGGGTCTTCATCTATACGCCCGAGGGCGAGTTCCTCGGCCAGGCCGAATGCCGCGAGAAGGTGGGCTTCTTCGATATGGTCGGAGCGAAGCTGCATCAGCGTCAGCAGCGCCTTCGCCGCAAGGCCGAGAAGCAGCTGCTGGACGCCATGCGTCCGGTCGGTGTCCATCAACTGGCCGATGCGCTGAACGCGATCGAGCCTGCGGAGACGCCGCTGATCGAGGCCAAGGTCGTGGAGCTGGCGCCGGTTCGGCGGGCGAAACCGGTCTTCGAGCGCGAAATGCCGGTCCCCGAAGTGGACGACGCGCTCGAGGAGCGGCGCGCAGGCATCCTGCTGAGCTTTCCGCCCGTCGAGGAGCCTGTGGTCCCTTCCGAGACGCCTGCGGACCGGTTCCGCCGCGCGATCGACATTCTCGGGCGCGCGGAGGCCGGACTGCCTGTCGGCAGCGCCGAGGCCGAGTGGGTCACGATCTACCAGAACACCCCGGAGTTCACGCGGCAGCGGATGCTGTTCGAGGATTTCGGGGATGAAGGGCTCGCCTGAGCCGAAAAACGCCGCGGGCGTGCAGACCCGCGGCGCAGAGACAACGTGAGGCAACGATGACAGAAGAACGCACTCTCTACAATACCGTGGCGCCGCTGAGGAATGTCGGCGCCCTGGTCGAGCTGATCGACCGCGTCCAGAAGCGGGGCTTCGGCCTGCCCGGCATGGCCACCTTCTACGGCCCCTCCGGTTATGGAAAGACCACGGCAGCCGTCTATGCGGCGAACCGCTATCGCGCCTACACCGTGCAGGTGAAGTCGGCCTGGACGGCAAAGAAGCTGTGCAGCGCCATCCTTCAGGATCTGGGCATTCCGGCCGCGCGCACCATCGCCGACATGATCGACGACATCTCGGGCGAGATTGCCAAGTCGGGACGGCCGCTGATCATCGACGAGGCCGACCAGCTGGTCAGCCGCAACATGATCGAGATCGTACGCGACATCTATGAAAGCTCGGGCGCGACGGTGATCCTGATCGGCGAGGAGCTGCTGCCCCAGAAGCTGCAGAAGTGGGAGCGCGTCCATGGCCGGATGCTGGATTGGGTTCCCGCGCAGCCGGGCGATATCGGCGATGTCCGGCATCTGGCGCGGATCTACTGCGCGGGCATCACGCTGGATGACGACCTGCAAGCCTATCTGCTGAAGGAGTCGAACGCCTCGATCCGGCGCATCTGCATCAACCTGGACCGGGTGCGCGAGTTCGCCCTGACGAATTCCCTGACCTCGGTCACCCGCAGCCAATGGGGCAAGGCGGGCTTCTTCACCGGCCATGCCCCGGCACCCCGGAGGATTTCGGCATGACGGGCATTCGCAAGGCAGGCCGCCGCCCGGCAGACGCGCCCACGCCGGGTCGTCAGGAGATCTGGCAGGCGATCCGCGACCGCGCCGATCAGGTGTTTACGCTGGACGATCTTGTGAAGGCCACCGGCGCCCATCGCAAGACCACGGCCGATTACCTGCGCTGCCTCGTGCCGGGCGGCATCGTCCAGGTCGAGGGCGAGGATGGCTTCAGGCTGATCGACGACCGGGGCTTTCATGCGCCGCGCCTGAACCGGGCAGGCAAGCCGGTCACGCAGGGTGCGGGCGTCGAGAACCTCTGGCGGTCAATGCGCGGGCTTGCCGAATTCAGCCCGCGCGATCTGGCGGCGCATTCGTCCACCGTCGATGTCGAGGTCACGGAATGGACGGCCAAGTCCTATTGCCAGATGCTGCTGAAGACCGGGTTCCTGCGCGTGGTGCAGAAGGCCGAACCCAGCAAGGGACGCCAGGCCGTCTATCGGCTGATCCGAAACTCCGGGCCGCTGCCGCCGCAGGTGCAGCGTGTGAAGCATGTCTTCGACCCGAACACGCGTCAGGTTCATGTCCCCGGAGGCAGCCAATGAGCGGGCCGATCGAGAAGGCCAGCAAGGCCTGGGGCGCGGATATGCCGGACTGGGTCATGGGCCTTGCCCGCGCCTGCGCGGACAGCAGCCAGAGCAAGGTGGCCAGCCGCATGAACCGCTCTGCATCGCTGGTCTCGGCCGTGCTGGCCAACACCTACAAGGGCAGCCTAGAGGCCGTCGAGGAAGTCTATCGCGGCGTCTTTGAACTGGCCGTGGTCGAGTGCCCGGCCCTGGGAACGCTGCCCACGAACGAATGCCGGGACTGGCAGGCCAAGGCGGGCCGGTTCGTCAACGTCAACTCGCAGCGTGTGCGCATGTACCGCGCCTGCCACGCCTGCCCCCGTTTCAGGACCAAAGCCGATGCATGACGCCGTCACCGCAACCGATCCCGATACCGCCGCCGTCAAGGACATGGCGCATTTTATCCTCGCCTTCATCGAAGGGCATTCGGTGGGCTATCTCGCGGCGATCCATGCCGCGACCATCGTGATGACGTCGATGGCGATGGAGGATCCCGAGCCGATCAAGACGCTCGAGGATCTGCTGGCCGATATCCGCGGCGAAGCCCATGCCATGATCCAGTTGATCACCGAGCGGCGGGTGCATGATGCATAGGGCCGTTCTCACCCGCTCGACCGCCCGCACGATCATGGGGGCGGTGGCGGCGTTCCACGGTCTTCATGTCAGCGATCTGTCCGGGTTGCGCCGGGAGCGCCCTGCCGCCTGGGCGCGTCAGGAGGCCTGCTGGGCGCTGAGGCTTCGCACCGAACTGTCCTCGGCCTCGATCGGTCGCATGGTCAACCGCGACCACACGACCGTCCTGACGGCGATCACGAGTGTCGAGCGCCGCCGCTCCCTGGACCCGGAATATCGCCAGCGGACGGACGCGCTGCTTGGTCACGTCGATCAGATGACCGGCAAGGGATTGGCCGGTGCCGATCCGGCGGAACCGCTGGCGCCGATCCTGCGGGAATTGGCCGGGCTGCACGCCCGGCTCTCCGAAACCCTGTCCGCCGTCGAGGCGGCACAAGCCGACCTTTCCCTCATCCACCATCAAGGAGTTCCGAAATGACCGCCTTCACCCCCCATCCCATTCCTGACGGCATCGTCGAGGCCGGTGGCAAGCGCTACATGCCCGATGCCAAGGGTGCGCTGGTCCCGGTCGAGCTGATCAAACCGCAGGTCCAGCTCGAGGACGAGACGGTCCGCCGCATCATGGGTTTTGCGCTGGCGCTGAGCGATCAGATCAGCCGCTTCAAGGGCCATACCGTCTCGGACCTGGGCGAGTTCGACGCCTTGCTGGCGCAGGAATACGACCTGCGCAAGGGCGGTCCCAAGGGCAATCGCAGCTACAAGACCCATGACGGCCTGTTCGAGGTCGAGGTTCGCGTTCAGGACCAGATCGAGTTCGGCCCCGAGCTGCAGATTGCCAAGACCCTGGTGGACGAATGCCTGAACGAATGGGCCGAGGATGCCCGGGCCGAGATCCGCGCCATCGTCACGCGCGCCTTCAACACCGACAAGGAAGGACAGATCAATCGGTCGGAGATCTTCATGCTGCTGCGGCTGGACATCACCGACGAGCGCTGGCGGCGTGCCATGCGGGCGATCCGCGATGCGATGCGCGTGACCGGGTCGAAGTCTTATATCCGGTTCTGGATGCGCGAGGCGCATGATCAGCCGCGCCGGGCCATCACCATCGATCTGGCGAGTGCCTGAGATGGTATCCGGTCTGTTCGTCCTGGCCATCACGCTGTCGGCCCTGTCCGCCGGTGCCTGGTTCGCGCTTGGCATCGGCATGGACTGGGATGATCGGCGCACGCCGCTTGGAAGCGGCCTCGTGCTGCCGGCCATTGGCAGCGTTCTGACGGCACTGGGTCTGACGGTGCTGCAGATCACGGCATGGTCGGTCTGGGGCATCATGCAGTCGGGTGCCTCATGAGCGCGGCCCTGACCCTCAAGCGCATGATCCATGTCGGCTGCAAGCAGCTCGGCCTGGACAACGACACCCGTCGCGACCTTCAACTGGTCGCGACGGGCAAGGCCAGCATGAAGGACATGACCGAGGCCGATCTGCGCAGCGTGGTTGAAGCCCTGCGCCAGCGCGGCTTCAAGCCCTGTGGAAGCCCCTATTTCACCAGCGTCAAAGGCGCGGGGAAGCCATCCGGGCACGGGGTTGCGCCACGCGCGGACCTTCGGTTCATCCACGTCATGTGGCGGCTTCTGGGCGAGGCCGGGGCGTTGAAACGTCCGGGCCGCGAGGGCCTCAACGCCTTTCTGCGCGCCCGCTTCGAGAGCAAGTGGGAGGCCGTGCCGATCGACATCGACGCGCTGCGCGATGCCAGCCAGATCAACGACGTGACCCGTGCGCTGAAGGGTATGTGCCGCCGGGCCGGGATCGAGATCAGCTGATGACCAATCACCGCCCTGTTGATGCCTGGATCGACGAAATGGAGGCCGAGCTTGGCCCCGGGGCGGTTCTGCGGCTGCTGGCCAATGCCGGCGGCCAGAGACGCAACATCCCCCATCGCGCCCAGGGCGCGAAGCTGTCGGCCGAGGTGGGCGCGGATGTGGTGCAATGGCTTGCAAACCGCTTCGCCGGTACCGCGCTCGATATCCCCAGCATGCGGGCGCGGGAACAGCAGAGCCGCGCCAGCGAACTGCGCGCAGCCATCCTCGAGGCCGGATTGACCCATCCGACCCGCTCGGCCAATGTGATCGCGGCCGAGTTCGGCGTCACCGCCGCGTGGGTCCACAAGCTGCGCACCCAGATGCGGCAGGAAATGGACGCCGAGGGGCAGCTTTGGCTTCCGTTCTTCGGCGACGACGCGCGCTGATCCTCTGGACTGCATCCCCCGGCCACTCCTTGACATCGCATGGCACCACCGGACCTGACGGGGCCATTTTCCGGCTCCCTGACGGAGATCGGACATGCGTGTCAAAAATCACCGCGTCGAGGGCATTCCCTATCGCGCAGCCAGATCCATCGGCGGGCAGATCACCCCTGAAATCGTCATCCTGCATGACACCGCTGGCCGCCTGACGCCGGGCAACAGCGCGGCCTATCTGCGCGACAACCCCGCGGGCGTGAGTGTCCATTTCGTGATCGAGCGCGACGGCGCCATCGAACAGCAGGTGCCGACGAACCGGCGCGCCGGGCATGCCGGCCAGTCGATGTTCCACGGTCGGCGTGACTGCAATGCCTTCTCGGTCGGGATCGAGATCATCAATCCGGGCCGCATGACCTGGGCGAACCGGGATGCACGGATCGCCCGCGCCTGGTTCGGCCAGACCTTCGGAGACACTCTAGGCGGCGGCGTCGATCTGGCAGAGATCACCACGCCGCAGCACGGCACCGGCGTCTGGATGGCCTATACCGAGGCGCAGCTGGATGCGCTGGATCGGCTTCTCGCCGCCTTGTTCGCAGGCGTCCCGACCCTGAAGGACATCACCACGCATTGGTATGTCTCGCCAGGGCGGAAGGTGGACACCAATCCGCTTTTCCCGCTTGAGCATTTGCGTGCTCGCATTCTGGGCCGGGACGATCCCGCCGAGCGTGCGGCCGAGGCGCAGTCCGAGCCAGTGCCGACGGCGACCATGCTGCGCATCAAGGCCCAGTCTGGCCTGAACATGCGCCGCTGGCCCAGCTTCAACCCGAATGTCATCCGCGCGATCCCGCAGGGCACCGTCGTGCCCGTCATTCGGTCGGGGGTCATTGACGGCCGCGCCTGGTCCCTTGTCCTTTTCGACGGCCAGGAAGGCTGGATCGTCGATGCCTATACCCAGCTTGCATGAGGTGATGCCGTGAAACTGCCCCTGTCCATCCTTGCCACCGGAACGAACAAGGCGCTGCCGGCCCTGCCTGCATGGCGCGCCGCATCGTTCTGGGCGCAGCTTCTGCTGGTGCTGTCGGTTCTGGCCAACGCAATGGGGGTCGACCTGTTCGCCGCCCTTGGAGAAATGGGCCTCGGGCGGACGCCTGACGAGGTGATCGCGACCGGCGAACGTGCCGTCAGTGCCGTCCAGCAGCTGCTGCCCATCGCGTTCGGCTTATGGTCGTGGATCGAGCGCCGGGCGCCCCGCTACCAGCTGAAGTTCTGGGGCGGCGAGCGGTAATGGAAGCGCAGGTGCTGAACATCTCTCCGCTGATCGTGTGGGTGGTCGCGCTGTCGCAGCTGCTCACCTTCGGGCTGACGGTCTGGAACCTTCTGGCATCAGGCAGCCGGGCCAATGCCCGCACCCTGGAGGCGCATGGCGAGACGCTGCACGGGCTGGATGCACGGCTGAGCGCGGTCGAAATGTCGATGAAGGGGATGCCCGGCAAGGACGAGATGCATCAGCTGTCGATCTCGCTGGCAGACCTGCGTGGCGACATCCGCGCGATGGGCGCTTCTGTGGACGGGCAGCGCCAGATCCTGACGCGATTGGAAAGCGTGGTCTCACGGCAGGAGGACCATCTGATGAGGAGCAAGAGCTGATGAGCTATGCAGAGGATGTCAGCCGCCACCGTCGTCTGGCGGTGCTTCGTCATCTGGCGGAGGTGCCGGAATACGTCTCGAACGCGTCGATCCTACAGGATGTGCTGGCCCGGCTGGGGCTGCCGCTGTCCTTCGATGCGCTGGTGACCGAGTTGAGCTGGCTGCGCGAGCAGGGCTTTGTGGAATGCGACCCCGGCGCGGCCTTCATCGTCGTGACCGGGACGCGGCGTGGCGTCGATCTGGCGCGCGGATTGTCCAGCCATCCGGGCGTTCAGCGCCCGCGCCCGAGGATCTGACATGCCCCCGCCCCGCAAGGTCGACCAATTGCCGCCGGAGATCCGGGCCTGGCTGCAGGACACGCTGCGCGAGCGTGGCTTTGCCGATTATGTCGCTGTCACCGAAGAGCTGAACGACAAGCTGGCCGAGGCCGGCAAGGTTGTCACCTTCCACCACGCCACCGTCCATCGGTTCAGCCAGGAATACCGGGCCTTCGTGAAGACGCAGGAGACCGCCAGCGCCTGGGCGCAGGAATGGATGACCGAGAACGGCCTCGAAGAGGAGGCCAAGCGTCACAATGTGCTGTTCCAGATGGTCACCGCGCTCGCCTTCAAGGCCATGGAGGCCAAGATGGAGAAGGACGGCGACGAGATCGATCCGAAGGAACTGCATTTCATCGGGCGGATGCTCAAGGACATCATGGCCTCCGCAGGCATCCGGCAATCCATGCTGGCGGCCGAGCGCAAGATGCAGGCCGAGAAGCTGGAGGCGGCGGTCGAGGCGGGCGACATCGATGCGGAGGCAGCCGCCAAGGCGCGGCGCATCATGGGGTTTGCCTGATGACCTCGTCCCGCGAGATCATCAATGACATGCGCGCCCAGGCGGCGGCGCTGGACGGGCGCCATGTCTCGGGTTCGATGATGGACGGCGTCTGCCGGAGCCTGCGGCGCGGCGCGGACGAGATCGAGCGCCTGCTTGATGATCTGGTCTGGCTGCGTGGCTATGCCGAGATCCCGCAGGAGGAAGATGCCGCATGAGCACGCCTTTTCAGCCTGTCGTCAATTTCCTGCCCTATCAACGGCGCTGGATCGAGGATGACAGCCGCTTCAAGATCGGCATGTTCAGTCGGCAGACCGGGAAGACCTTCACGACGGGCGGGGAATGCGCGGATGACTGCTTTCGGGGCTGGATCGAGGACCGCCGCACGCGTTGGGTGATCCTGTCGCGTGGCGAACGGCAGGCCGCCGAGATGATGACCGAGGTCATCAAGCCGTTCACCAAGGCGCTTTACGAGGTCTACAACACCCTCTTGAAGGGCGGCGAGCCCGCGTTCAGCGAAGGCGAATTCCGCGCTCCGCAAGAGAGCGGACCGGACGCGGTCTACAAGGCACTTGAGGTCGCATTCCCGAACGGCAGCCGCATCACGGCGCTGCCCGCGAACCCCGACACAGCCCGGGGCTTCAGCGCGAATGTGATCCTGGACGAGTTTGCCTTCCATGCGAAATCCCGAGACATCTGGGCCGCACTGTTCCCGGTCATCTCGAAGGGCCGCCAGAAGCTGCGCGTCATCTCGACGCCGAATGGCAAGGGCAACAAGTTCTACGAGCTGATGACGGCCCAGGACAGCGTCTGGTCGCGCCATGTCGTCGACATCTACCAGGCCGTGGCCGAAGGGCTCGATCGAGATGTGGACATGCTGCGTCGCGGGATGGCGGACGAGGATGCCTGGGCGCAGGAATACGAGCTGAAATGGCTGGACGAAGCCTCGGCCTGGCTCGACTACGACCTGATCTCCAGCTGCGAGGGCAAATCGGCCGGCATCCCCGATCTCTACATGGGCGGCATGTGCTTCGTCGGCGTCGATATCGCCGCGCGCAACGACCTGTTCGTGATCTGGGTGCTGGAACTGGTCGGCGACGTCCTGGTCACGCGCGAGATCATCGCGCGGCGCCGCATCAGTTTCGCGGAGCAGGATGATCTGCTGGCAGGGGTCATGCGCCGGTATCGCGTCGTGCGCGTGGCCATGGACCAGACCGGCATGGGCGAGAAGCCCGTCGAGGATGCCAAGCGCCGGCATGGCGAGGACCGTGTCCAGGGCGTGCTCTTTTCGGCCGCGACCAAGCTCGATCTGGCCACGACCATGAAAGAGCGCTTCCAGGATCGCCGTGTGAGGATACCCGCCGGGGACGCCGTGCTGCGCGCCGACCTGCATTCGATCAAGAGCCAGGTGGGCGTCACGGGCATCCGGCGTCTGGTGGCGGATGGCGACAGCGACGGGCATGCCGACCGCTTCTGGGCCGGCGCGCTTGCCATCAGCGCAGCCGAGCTGGGCGAGGCGGTCTATGAGTATGAGGGGGTGCCGGGCGCGCGATCGCGTTGGGCGCCTGCGGATGACGACGACGAGACGGTCGATGGCGGCCGCTCGGGCAGTGGCAGAGGAACATGGTGATGCCCGTTCTGGATCAATTCGGACGCCCGGTGCAGCGCGTCCCAGACAATACCCTTCTGGAACGCCAGGCGGTCCCTGCGCTTGGCTCGGTGCGCCAGATCCAGTCCGGCCACCCCGCCGATGGCCTGACACCGCTTCGTCTCGCCGCGATCCTGCGCGAGGCCGAGACAGGCGATGCGACGGCCTATCTCGAACTGGCCGAGCAGATGGAGGAGAAGGATCTGCATTACTCGGCGGTGCTGGGCGTTCGCAAGCGCGCGATCCGGGCGCTGGATCTGCATGTCGAACCGGGGGATGACAGCGCCGCTGCGGGCGAGTTGGCGGAGATGACGCGCAACGTCCTGCATTCCAGCGGCGTCCGGACGTCGCTGATCGACATGATGGACGCGATCGGCAAGGGCTATTCGGTCTGCGAGATCGTCTGGGAGCGCAATGGCCGCGAGCTGACAATCGCCGATATCGACTGGGTCGATCCGCGCTGGTTCGAGTTCGACCGGGACAATGGCCGTCACCTCTATCTGCGCGACAATGCCGGGCCGCAGCCGCTGCGAACGGACAGCTATGTCATCCACATGGCGAAAGCCAAATCCGGCCTGCCCATCCGAGGCGGTCTGGCGCGGCTGGCGGCATGGGCGTTCATGTTCAAGAACTTCACCGTGAAGGACTGGGCGATCTTCTGCGAGGCCTATGGGCATCCCCTGCGGCTTGGCAAATACGACAGCTCGGCCACGCCCGCCGACCGCCAGACCCTCCTGCGTGCGGTCCGGCAGATCGGGGTGGACATGGCCGCGATCGTGCCAAAATCCATGGAGGTCGAGATCGTCAATGGCTCGGCGACGGGTGCGGAGGCCCTTTATGAGGGCAAGGGCCGCTGGTGGGATGAGCAGCTTTCGAAGGGTGTCCTCGGCCAGGTTGCGACCACGGATGCCATTGCCGGGGGGCATGCGGTCGGCAAGATCCATGAGAATGTCCGCGACGACATCCGGGATGCCGATGCCGAGCAGCTGGCGGCAACGCTCCAGCGGGATATTGCCGGAGCGCTCCGCAGGGTCGCCTTCCCTTCGGGGGCCAATGTCGCGCTGCCCAATATCCGCTTCGCTCTGCCCGAGGCGCTGGATCCCGATCTGCTTCTGCGTCTGATCGAGCGCCGCCCACCGGGACTGCGCATCGCGACGGCCGATGTCTATCGGGCATTCAGCCTGCGCAAGCCGGAAGAGGACGAAGAGGTGCTGGCAGAACCCGCGGCGTCTGCGCCGGAGACCCCTCCGGCCAAGGTTTCGCCAGGCGGTGAAGCAACCCGGATCGCGGCCTCGGCAGTGACCGGGCGCGCTCCGGTCGACAGCATCGACGATCTTGTCGGTCGGCTGATCGCCGAGGGGGACATGCAGATGACGGCCGATGGCGAATTCGGGGCGCTGATCGAGGCGCTGCGCCGGGCCACGACGATGGAGGAGGTGCAGGACATTCTGGGCGCCTTCGTGGGGGCGGCGCCGGGTCCGCTCCGGGATCTGCTGTCGCGCAGCACCTTGGCTTCACGGCTGGCCGGGGAAGTCGGCGCGGCGATCAGGGATTGACCATGACACGGATCACGCTGGAACCGCTGCCCCATCGCGAGGCGATCGAATACCTGCGTTCGAAAGGCTTTGCCCATGAGCTGCAGCGGTTCCACCATCTCGACCATTTCCGCGAAGAGCACGCCCGGAACTGGGTGGTCGCCAAGGCCATGCGCGAGGACGTCACCCGCGCGATCCGCGCCGAGGTCGAACGCGCCTTGACCGAGGGACGCACCCTTCAGCAGTTCCAGGAGGATCTGGCGCCGCGCCTGATTGCCATGGGCTGGTGGGGCAAGGATCTGATGGAAGATCCGGTGACCGGCGAGACTGTCGAGGTGCAGCTCGGCTCCATGAACCGGCTGCGCACCATTTTCGACACGAATATGCGGACCGCCCATGCGGCGGGTCACTGGGCGGCGATCTGGCGCACGCGCCGCGCCTTCCCCTTCCTGCATTACATCCAGATCGACCGGCCGACCAAGCGCCATGATCACGAGCGGTTCCACGACAAGATCTGGCCGGTCGAGGATCCGATCTGGCAGCGCATCTATCCGCCCAACGGCTATTTCTGCGGCTGCACCGTGATCCAGCGCACAGCGGGCTGGATGGAGAGGCAGGGCCGGACAGTCGATCCTGCCCCCGACCTGGACGAGGTCGCCTGGACCAACTCGCGCTCGGGCGAGGTCTATCAGATCCCCAGGGGCGTCACGCCTGGCTTCGATACGAACCCCGGGGCGGTCTGGCTGGACGGCCGCGAGGCATGGGCGCGAGTGGCTTCGGACCTGGAGCCTGAACGCCGCGCCGCCGAATATGGTCTGATCGAGGGGCTGCGCCTGCGCCGACTGTCCGAGCAGCGCGAGACGCTGATCGTCGCGGATGGCGCGTCCAGGCCCGTCAGCATGCTGACCGCCGCGCCGGATCGCCCCGACCGCATCACGCTTGACGATCTGATGATCCCTGCCGAAGCGGCATTTCTGCATTCCCACCTGAGCGCGACCACGCTTTCGGTCCAGGATATCGAGACCCTCTTTCTGCATGACGGCGCCTCGATCACGGCGATCTCTCCGGACGGGTCCATCTGGCGCGCGCTTCGCGGCACCGAAACGCCCCGCCGCGCCGCGGGCGAGTTCATTGCCCGTGCGATGGGGCAATACCACCAGCAGCTCGCGGCGCTCGAACCGGAAGAGGGGCGGGCCGTCTACCAACACGCCCTGATGCTGTGGCTTGAGCGAAAAGGCGTCATCACCTATCTTCATGAGGCATCAGAGCGGAACCGGCAGATCTTCGACCGGAATGCCGACCTGATCAGGAGCCTGAGCGATGATCGCCTTCTACCCGACGCCTGACCTGTTCGACCTGGATGGCTGGAAGCGCCACCTCGAATGGTTGCGCACCGAAGCCGAGCCGATCGTCGCCCGCGCCAATGCCATCGAGCGCGCTGAACAGATGATCGCGCTGCTCGAAAATCGACGCCCCGCAGAACGGCCCTCAGAGGCGGTCTAGAGCCTCGGGGGCTATCGTCCCCCGTCCAAGGCCGAGAAGGGCCTTTTTGAACGCGCTCCGGGCGATTTGAACGCGGTCTCGGCGCGAAGGTCCGAGCGCCGGGGCGGGTCCGGGCGCCACCCCCCTGAAAACTGCATCCCCCGGCCTCTTTCGCCCTGGTCATGGCAATGCCGGATCATGACCAACCTGATCCGCAATATGTGCGCCCTCGCGGCGCTGTCCGCCGAGCCCCCGGCCGAGATCGAACTGCTGCCGGTCGGAGCATTCCGGCTTGGTGACAGCCGGTCGCGGCTGTCACTGGTGACGGACGATGCTGCCGGACTGATCGCGCGCAGCCTTGCCTCGGCTGCCGGTGGCGTCCTGCCCATCGACTTCGATCATCGAAGCTTCGCCAAGCAGGGCGAGCAGGACAGCCGCGCTGCCGGCTGGATCACCGCCCTGCGTGTCGAAGGCGACCGGATCATGGCATCGGTCGAATGGACCGCCGAAGGCGCCGCCGCGATCCAGGGTCGCAGCTATCGCTTCCTGTCCCCGGTCTTCAAGAACACGCCCGATGGTCGGGTCGTGCTGATCGAGGGCGCCGGGCTGGTCAACGCCCCGGCGCTTCCGCAACTTCGTCAACTTGCCTCCAAGGAACATGACATGGACCCGATCGAGCAGATCGCGGGCGTGCTCGGCATCGCCGCCGACAAGCCCGAAGACATCGTGGCGCGCGTGACCGCGCTCGCCACGGCAGAGACCCAGCTGGCCTCCATCGTGGCGGCCGCCGGGGTGACCGGCGATGACGTCGCGACCCAGATCTGCGGCAAGCTGACCGCGTCGCAGCCCGATCCGGCCCGGTTCGTGCCGTTGTCCGCCTTCACCGAGGTGCAGACGCAGCTGGCCTCGCTGCAATCGGACATGGCCAGCCGCAAGGCCGAGGCAGCGCTGGAGCGCGCCCGCGATGCGGGCAAGCTGACGCCCGGCATGGAGGAATGGGCCACGCAACTCGCCTCCAAGGATCTGGCTCAGTTCGAGGCCTGGGAAGCTGCCGCGCCTGTCGTGGTCGCGCTCGGTCAGCGCCAGCTGGCCGGTCGGACCCCGCCTGTCGCGAAGCCCGAAAAGCTGACGCCCATCGAGCGCCAGATGGCCTCGGCCCTCGGCGTCTCCGAGGAAGCCTTCCTCGCCACCCGCAACCAGGAGGCCTGATCCATGGCACCTCTGACCAAGAACTCCGGCCGCACCCGCGTTGGCGACGGTCGCCGTTTCGTCGATCCGCTGGCGGCCGATGTCCGGATCTTCACCGGCGCGCTGGTCGCGCTGAACGCGCAGGGTCAGGCCCTGCCGGCCGCTCCGAATGCCGCCCGTATCCGCGGCGTCGCTCTGCACGAGGCCGACAATACGGATGGCATGGCAGGCGACGTCTCGGTCGAGATCGAGCGCGGCGCCTTCCTCTTCGCCAATTCCGGCACCGTCACCCGCGCGCATATCGGCGGCAACGTCGTCGTGGTCGATGACAACACGGTCGGTCCGCCGCCCGGCAGCGGCACCCCGCTGATCGCGGGCAAATGCCTGGACGTCACGCCTCACGGCGTCGTCGTCGAAATCCTCTGATCCGGAGCCACGAGATGGACATCAACCGCGCTTCCCTGCTGGCCCTGAACACGGCCTTCACCACCGCCTTCAACACCCGTCTGACCGGGGTTGAAACCACCTATGGCCGGATCGCGATGACGGTCAATTCGACCACGCGCAACCAGACCTATCCCAAGCTGTCCGAGCTGGGTCCGATGCGCGAATGGATCGGTGAGCGCTATATCGAGCGTCTGGAAAAGGACGGCTTCACGATCGCGAACCGCAAGTTCGAGAAGGCCGTGGCTGTCTCGATCGACGATATCAGCGATGATCAGATCGGCCTCTACACACCGATCATCCAGGACATGGCCCAGGTCGCGGCCGAGCTGCCCGACGATCTGGTCTGGGAGCGTCTGGAGCAGGGCTTCACGACCGAGCATTACGACGGCCAGATGTTCTTCGACACCGACCATCCTGTCGTGGGTGAGACCGGCAACGAGGTCTCGGTCTCGAACTTCCAGGGCGGAACCGGCGCGGCCTGGTACCTGATCGACGACAGCCGCGCGATCAAGCCGATGATCTTCCAGGATCGCGAGGCGGCCCGGATCACCTCGAAGACCAACCTGAACGACGACAATGTCTTCCATCAGGACGAGTTCATCTGGGGCGCCAAGCGCCGCTGTGCTGCGGGTTTCGGGGCTTGGCAGCTGATCTATGCCAGCCGCCAGCCGCTGACTGCCGCCAACTACGAGGCGGCCCGTGCCGCGATGGGCGCGATGCGCGGCCACAAGGGCCGCAAGCTGAACCTGCGTCCCCGCCTGCTGGTCGTGCCCTCGACCCTGGAGGGCGCCGGCCGCGAGATCCTGATGGCCGAGCGCAACGCCGCCGGTGCCACCAACGTCTGGCGCAACTCGGCTGACCTGCATGTCGAGAGCCGCCTGACCCTGATCTGAGCCGGTCATCTTCCCGTGGGGGCGCGACCCGCGCCCCCATTGATGAGCTGACAGGAGGCCCAAATGGCACGTAAGCCCGCTAAACCGACCACTGCCGCGCCCGAAGGCGATGAGGCCACGCCCGTCGCCAACGCCAATCCCGCGCCCGATCAGGGCGGGGTGAGCGCGATCGGCCAGCCCGTGCCGGATGCGGCCGGCGACCAGGATGACAGGGGAACCAGCACGGCCGGCGCAAGCCCCGATGCCCCCGACACCGCCGGGCCGCCCGTTGCGCCCGGCGGGGCGGGCGATGGTGCCGATGATGGCATCGTCGCCCCGGCCCACTCGATCAGCGGTGATGATGAGGACGCGCCTGCCTATCTGGTCATTTGCCATCGTGACGGGGGGCGCCGCCGTGGCGGGCGCCGCTGGCCGCATGGCCAGACGTCGGTACGGGAGGGCGAGCTGACCGAATACGAGCTGGCGCAGCTCATGGGCGACCCGCAATTCACCATCGCTCCGTTCGAAAAGGGCTGAGCCATGTATGCCACGCTGGCGGAGCTGAAGGCGGTCATCCCGCTTCGTGATCTCGAACTCCTCACGGATTTCGAGCGCGATGGCGAACCCGCCGATGATCGCCTGATCTCCGCCCTGGCCGACGCGACGGCCGAGATCAACGGCTATATCGCGAAGGTGGCCACACTGCCCCTGATCGATCCCCCGCGGCACCTCTCGGTCATCTGCCGTGATCTGGCGATGCATCGCCTATACCGCAACCTCGGCCATGACATGGCCTCGCATGACAGGATGCGCCGGGATCACATCGAGACGCTGCGCGCGATCGCGCGCGGAGATCTGGCCATCGGCGGCGAACCTGGCGGGGGCGAGGTCATCACCTCGCCTGGCGCTGCCGTGACCGACGGTCCCGAGCGGCTATTCACCCGCGACCGGCTGCGGGGTTACTGACATGGCCGGGGTCTCCTACATGATCGCTCTGGAAGACGTGGCCGTCATCGACGCCTTTGACCGCGTGGCAACAGCCGGGGCCGACCTGTTTGGTCTGATGGACGCGATCGGGCGAGTGCTGGTCAATGGCGCCCGCGAGCGGATCGCCCAGACCAATGTCACGCCCGCCGGGGTGGCATGGCCGAAAAGCCTGCGCGCGACGATCGCTGGAGGCCCGACGCTGCGGGAGACGGGCCTGCTGCTCAATTCGATCACCGCCTCGCCGCAGGCGCGCCAGGTCACGGTCGGCAGCAACCTCATCTATGCCGGCGTCCACCAGGTGGGCGCCACGATCCGTCCGGTCAATGCCAAGGCGCTGTCCTTCGCCCTGGCCAATGGCGACAGCGTCACGGCCGGCGAAGTCACGATCCCCGCCCGTCCCTATCTGGGGATCTCGGATGACGAGGCCGCCGATATCGGCGACATCACAGCCGCCTTCTTCGACGGCCTTCTGAGCGGGAGGGGCGAGTGATGCAGCAGATCGACGTGTCGGCCCTCGCCGCCCATCTGGCCTTGGCCGTGCCTCAGCTGGTCGCGGTCGGTCACGCCCGCGATCTGGCAAGTGCTAGCCGCGAGACGATCCGCTTTCCGTCCGCCTGGATCGTGCTGCTGGCCGAGGATGCCTCGGAGATCCGCTACGCCTCCGATGATGCGGTCGAGCAGCAGGTTACGGGCCGCGTGGCCGTGATCCTGGCGGTGCGCGACATCGCGGACCGGGCAGGCGCGCGGGCGGGCGAAGACTTGAAGACCATGCGTTCGGCCGTGCTTCTGGCGCTCGGGCGCCATGTTCCGGCCGGCGCCGACCAGGCCTTCCGTTTCAGCCGAGGCCAGCTTCTGAGCGGCGTGGACAGCCGGGGCGGGCTGTTCTGGCAGGACGAATTCACCCTGCGCTTTGACCGGCGCATCCAGATCACCTGAAAGGAGACATCATGGCCCGCTACGCGCAGCGCCTGATCCGCGAGAAGATCGAAACCACCCCGGGCACGCCGGTCGCCACCGCTGCGACGGATGCCATCATGGCTCGAAACGTGACCCTCCGGAACCTCGAGGCCGAATACCAGGCCCGGGATTTCGCGGTCGGCATCGAAGGCGCCCAGGGCGAGGACGTCTACAATATCCATGCCGGCGCCGAGTACGACATCGAGGCTGCGCCGCCGGCCACCGCCGGGCAGCCGCCGCTCTACGGGCATCTGCTGCGCTCCAGCGGCTTCGCCCAGGCGATCGACGACGGCGATATCGTCTTTACGCCCTTGCCCGAGGGTCAGGTCATTCCCACGACGACGCTGCAGCTGCGCAACGGCGCCCTGATGCAGAACGTGGCCGGCTGCCGTGGCAGCGTGGCCTTCACCGCCGAGACGGGCCGCAAGCCGTTCTTTCGCTTCAACCGGCGCGGCCGCTACGCCGCCCCTGTCGCTTTCACGCCCGAGGCACATGACTTTTCCGGCTGGCCCCGCGCGCTGACCTGCACGCCCGAGAACATGTTCGCCCACACGCTTGGCGGCGTGACGCTGCCGGTCCGCAGCTTCAGCTGGAATGACGGGCGGCAGCCGCGCGTCGACACCTACATGAACCTGGAAGGCACCACGCTCGGGCCGCGCAACGTCACGGGGTCAATGACGGTCCGGTGGCCCGACCTTGCCGCCAAGGATCTGCTGGCCGCCATCCGCTCGGGCGTGACCGAGCCGCTTGTCTGGACCCTCGGCCGCGATGCCGGGACGGTGCTGACCATCAGCGCACCGCAGGTCCAGATCAAGTTCGCGGGCGAGCAGGACATCGAGGGCGATCTCGGCGTCACGCTGGACCTGGTCTTCCTGCCGACTGCGGCGGGCAATGACGACATCGAAATCCGCTTCTCGTAATCAGCCCGCCGGAGCCTGCCATGTTCACCTTCACCGACCGCTTCACCTTCGAATGGCCCGTGCGCGTCAAGCTGCCCGCCGCCGGCGAGGATCTGATCCAGGAGTTCACCGGCATCTTCGTGATGCCGGAGGACGAACTGGAGATCTTCGCCGACCAGCCCGCTGACGACATGGCGGGCGTCGTGACCTTCGCCCGCGAGCGGCTGGCGCGCTACTGGGTCGGCTGGAAGGGCATCGCGGTCGAGGCCGGGGGCGAGTTGCCCTTTACCGAGGCGAACCGCGACCGGCTGCTGCGCCAGCGCCCTATCCGGCTGGCCGTCGACAAGGCCCTGACCGAGGCCATTCTGGGGATCCGGGAAAAAAACTGATCCGCGCCGCCCGGGCCATCTGGGGCGGCGCTGCCGTGAACGAAGCGCTGGTCGGCGATCTGATGGCAGAGGGCGGGCTGAGCCGCCCGGATGCCGTGAAGACCGCACGCGCGATGATGGGCGTCGAGGAAGACGCAATCGTGCTGCCCATGTCGGAACGTCCGCTGATCCGGCTTGTGCTGGCCAGCGCCGGGCAATGGCGCATGGGGCCTGCCGGTCTGGGCGGGATGCGCCCGATCGCCATCGACCT
This sequence comes from Paracoccus sp. (in: a-proteobacteria), assembly GCF_030604785.1. Classification (GTDB taxonomy): domain Bacteria; phylum Pseudomonadota; class Alphaproteobacteria; order Rhodobacterales; family Rhodobacteraceae; genus Paracoccus. The sequence goes on from NZ_JAUVVF010000021.1 coordinate 39,389, forward strand.
GGTCGCAGCCGATGTTGCCGCGAGGTGGTTGGGCATCACCCCTGATGCCCGCCTTTTCGACGGCCTCGCGATCATCGAGCGCGAGGCCCTCAAGCTGATGAGGACCGATCCATGAGCACCGACATGCGCGCCCGGTTGACGGTCACAGCCGATGCGAACGGCCTCGTGACCGAGATGCGCCGCAGCAAGGATGGCTTGCGCGACCTGCGGCGCGAGGGCGAAACCACCGCCAATGCGATCAACAACTCGGCCGGGGCGCAGCGGCAGGCCCTTGAGGGCATGGCTGCCGCTGCCGCGAAGGCCGCACTGCACCAGGACGATCTGGTAGCAGCCGAAAAGCGCGCCCTGGAGGTTCGCCGCCAGGCGGCAGCACAGGGGCGCGGCAGCTTCGCCACCCCGTCGCCCGCCATCAACCCTGCTGTCTCCGGCGTCTTCGATGCCGGAGAGTTCCGCATCGCCGAAACTGCGGCAGACGGCCTGCGCCAGACCGTGTCAGGGCTTGGCGATACGGTCTCGGCGGCAGTGGACGAGATGATGCAGGCCACCGTCGAGGCGCGCGTCTATGGCGAGGCTCTGGACGAGGTCCGGCGCGTGTTCAGCCCGCTTTACGCCGAGTCCAAGCGTTATGAAGAGGCCCTTGATGCCATCGCCCGTGCCGAGCGTATCAGCGCCATCACCGCCAACGAGGCCGCCGCCGCCCGCGAGCGCGCAGCCCGGGCGCTGGCCCCCGTGGTGCCTGTGGCGGGCCTGTCGCCCGATGGCGACGTCTATGCCGCCCGCACCCGCGCCCAGGCCGAGCAGGCCGCCCGCGCCTATCAGGCACTGGCCGAAAGCCACAACCCCGTCATCCGCGCACAGCGCGAACTGGCCCAGAGCCAGGCAATCGTGGATCGCGTCCTGTCGGCAGGCGTCATCACCAATACCGAGGCCTCGGCCACGCTGCAGCGTCTGGAGGCAGGCCACCGGTCATTCGTCCAAAGCCAGTCCCCGGCCGCGCAAAGCGCCCGCGCCATGGAGCGGGCGATCGAGGAAGAGGCTGCAGCCATCCGTCAGCTAACGCTGGCGCTGGACCCGGCCGCCCGCGCCACCGCCGATCTGGAACGCACCCAGCAGCAGCTGCAGCGCGCGGTGCGCATGAACATCATCACCCAGGAAGAGGCGACCCGGGTGATGACCCTCTATGAGGCTCAGCAGCAGGCGGTGCAGCGCGGCGGCATGTCCATGGGCATGGGCGTCCAGAATGCCAGCTATCAGATCGCGGATTTCGCGGTGCAGGTTCAGGCCGGGCAATCGGCCTCGCTGGCACTGGCGCAGCAATTGCCGCAGCTGCTGGGAGGCTTCGGCATTCTCGGCGCCGTGATGGGCGCGGTGGTCGCAGTCGGCGCGCCGCTGGTGACCATGCTGCTGAAAAGTGGCGATGCGGCGGGGACGCTGGATGAGCGCATGGGGCGGCTGGACGAGGCAAGTTCGGCTGTGCGTGAAAGTCTCAAGCTCCTTCGGGACGAAAACCTCAGCTTTACCTTCGGTGACATGACGTCCTCCGTCCGGGAAATGACCGAGGCCATGCTTGATCTCGATCGCGCAGCGCAGCTTCGATCGATGCGCGAAAGTCTCGACAGCCTGCTGACCGAGGATACCAAGCCCACGATCCTGCAAAGGGTCTCGACGCTTCTTGGCACCACTGGAACTTCCGCCAGCATGGACGAAACGCTGGATAGTTTCACCGCGCGGAATTTCTCGCGAATGACGGGCGGCCGCGGGCCGTCCTACGACGATTTCACCGCCCGCCGGAGCCTCATCGACCAATTGCTCGGGGACGGCGATGTCAAGCGGGTGCAGGAAGAGATCACGGCGCTGATCAACGATTTCACAAGCGATGCCCCGTTCGAGCAGATGTCGGCCGAGCTTGAAACGATGTTGAAGACGCTGCGCGACTTGGCGCAGGCCGCCTCCCAGATGGAGGCGGATTTCAATGGTACTGCCCGTGCTGAAGCGCTCCGCGCTGAGATTGCAGAGCGGACCCGTCTGGCCGAACAGGAACTGTCTCTGGCAGAGACGCGCGCCCGGTTCGGCGCCGATAGCCGGCAAGCCGCGCTGGAAGAGCAGCGCATCGCGCGCGAGAACATCGCGCTGGAGTTGGAGCGCAACGGCATCGCCGGCGAAGCGCTGGATCAGTTGATGGCCGCCTACGACCGCAAGCAGGAGCTCACGGATGCGACTGCAACCTGGGCAGCACGCATGGCCGACGTGAAGGGTGAGATCGGCGGTATCCTCGCAAGCCTTAACGCTCTGGCCGGTGGCGTCGTTGATCGCGCCGCGCGGGCGGCCGAGCTTCAGGTTCTTAATGCAGGCGGGACCATCGCGGATGCAGCCGCCAGGGGTCAGCAACTGCGCAGGGAGGCGGAGCAAGGCGCGCGGATCATGGCTGCAAGTAACCCGCTTGAAAGAGCCGCGGCGATGGCACGGAACTGGTGGGAAAATGCCGGGGTAGATCAAGAAGCACAACTGGCCGCTGCCCGTGAGGAGGCGAGGCGGCGCGAGCAAGAGGCCAATCGTCCTGGTCGTGGCGGTACCGGCGGGGATCGCGGTGGCGCGGGTCGGTCGGCGGCGTCTGCCGGGGCGTCGATCACTGCCGAGCTTGCGCGCCTGAAGCCATCCTACGAGGCCGATATCGCGGCCGCTGCCGCGTGGCGGGAAAAGGCGCTGGAGCAGTTGAACGCGACCCGTGACGGCTACGCGCAGTTCGCGGCCGATGTCGAGACGATCTATCAGGAGCGCCTGCGCAAGGCCTATGAGGATGATCTGGCGCGCCGCGAGGACTGGGCGGCGGGTGTCGAGCGCGCGCTGATCAAGGTCGAGGACGACATGAAGACCTGGGCAGACGTGGCCGAGGATCTGGTGACGGGATGGGCCAAGCAGGGCGAGGATGCCTTTGTCGCCTTTGGCCGCTCTGGCAAGCTGAGCGTTCAGGATCTGATCGATTTCACGCTCGAGCAATTCCTGCGGCTGCAATACCAGCAGACCGTCGCCCCGCTGATGAACGGGTTCAGCTCGTGGATCACCGGCGCCATCGGCAGCGCGCTTGGGGTGCCCGGGGCCGCCGCGCCCGTCAGCACCAACCATACCGGCTCGCCCGGGGTGATGCGCAGCTATAATCTGGGCGGGTTCGGTGACCGGATGCGGACCGATGAGCGGCTGACCATGGTCCGCGACGGGGAGGAGATCATGACCTCGCGCGCGCTGGAAAATGCGGGCGCGTTGATCTCGAACCTCTCCGCCATCGCCTCGCAGGCCTCGCAGCCCGTGATCATCGGTCAGGGCCAGCAAGGTCCGATGACAGTGATCGTCCAGGATTACTCAGGGGGGGTGCAAGCCGAGCAAGGCACTGACAGCCGCGGCAATCCGACCCTGACCATGACGATCGGGCGCCAGATGGCCGCCGCCGCCGGTCAGCCGGGCAATCCGTTCGGGCGTTCGATCGAGGCCCGTTACGGGGTCCGCAAGCAGGGAATTCCGCGATGATCCCCGAATGGCCCGCCGCACTGAACCGCTTCGAGCGCCCAGGCTGGCAGATCCAGCCGCAGGATCCGCGCATCCGCCGTCCGAACGAGGCGGGACCGCCCAGCTATCGCCGCCGGTTCTCCAGTGTGGCGCGGGGCGTCTCGCTGTCGCTGGTCGTGACGCGCAATGAAAAGGCGCTGTTCGACAGCTTCTACGAGGTCACCTGCGCGCATGGCAGCCGCGAATTCCGCATGCCGGACCCGACGACGCATGGCTGGCCGCTGCTGTCGAGCGCGGGGCTGCCGTTGACCAGTCGGGGGACCCCGTTGCTGCTGGCCGAGCGCTGGCTGTGTGTCTTTGGCGACCCGCCGCCCAGTGAGACGATCGTGTTCCAGACGCAATTCCGCAAGACCTTCAACATCTGGGTGCTGCCATGAGACGGATCTCGATGAACGCGCGGCTGGCGCAAGAGGAAGCGAACACCGACGAGATCTATGTCGCGCTGTTCCGCATCGATCATCCCAGCCTGCCCACGCCGATCCGGCTGTCAACCGACAACACCGAAAGGCTGTTGACTGACCCGACCGTCTACGGGACACGGTCCAGCTGGGCGGGTGCGAACCCGCTGCTTGAGCCCTATCTCTGGGCCATTGCCGATGCGATCCTGCCGAGCGATCTGGAAGACGCACCAGCCGCCGCGCAGATCGCCATCGAGGCGCTGGATCACGACATCGTTCAAACGGTCCGCAGCATCACGACCCCGCCCACGATCCGCATGGCCGTGGTGCTGGCCTCAAGTCCCGATGTGGTCGAAGCCGAGTGGTCGAACCTGCTGATCACGACCGTCGATGCCGATGCAGGCGAGATCATCCTGACCATCAGCCGCGAGGAGATCGAGAACGAGTTCTTCCCGGCCGGGCGCATGAGCCGCGACCGTTTCCCGGGGCTGCACCTATGAGCTGGTCCAATCGCTTTGTCGGCATCCCCTTCGAGGAATTCGGCCGCAGCCCGGCGGGTTGCGACTGCTATGGCCTCGCCTGCGTGATCTACCGCGAGGAGTTGGGGATCAGCCTGCCGGATTATCTGGGGGCCTATTCCTCCGCAGACGAGCATGCCGAGATCGCTGCCTTGATCGCCGGAGAAGAGGCCTCGCCGCTTTGGGTGCCTGTCAACGGCCCCGCCCTTGCTTTCGACCTGGCCGTGTTCCGGCGCGGGCGGCTGTCCAGCCATGTCGGCATCGTCATCCGTCACGGGCTGATGATCCACATGCAGGAAGAGGATTGCGCGAAGCTGGCGGATTACCGCAGCGGGCCATGGTCGCATCGCTTGCAGGGCCATTGGCGCCACCGTTCAAGCCCCCATCAAAGGCCCGTCCAGATCATCACCGAGGCGAAGCGATGACCGGCAGCATCGACGTCCTGGCCGCGCCGCATTTCGACCCGGGTGCGGGCCGCATTTCCCTGCAATGCAGTGCCGGCATGTCTATCGCCGAGATCCTCGATGCAGCGCTGCCCGCCGCAGGCGAGACCGATCGCAGCCGCTGCCGCGTCAGCCTGGTCAGCGAGCGGGGGGCAGAGGTGATCGCGCCGGAATTGTGGCATCGCGTCCGCCCGCGCCCCGGCATCCGCGTCGTCGTCCGGGTGATCGCCGGAAAGGGCGCCATCAAGGCGGTCCTGTCCATCGCTATTGCCGTGGCTGCGCTGGCAGTCGCCACGATCTACGGCGCTCCCTTCGCCGCCGCACTGGGGCTGTCCGGCAAGTTCGGCGCGGCGATCGGAACGGCCTTGCTTTCCACCGGCGTCACCCTGGTCGGAAACCTTTTGCTTTCGGCCTTGATCCCGCCCGTGAAGCCCGAAAGCCGGGACGCACAGGCGCGCTACACGATCGCGGGCTGGCAGAACCGGCTGGACCCGGACGGCGCCGTGCCCGTGGTTCTCGGCCGTCATCGTTGCGCGCCACCCTTCGCCTGTTTCAGCCATTCCGAGATCGTGGGTGACGAGCAGTATATCCGGGCGGTCTTCTGCATGGGTGAAGGGCCAGTCCAGATCAGCGACCTGCGGATCGGCGAGACCTCGATCGAGGAGTTCGAGGATGTTCAGGTCGAGATCCGCGACGGCCGCGCCAGCGATCTGCCCCAGACCATCATCACCCGCCAGATCCTCGAAGAGGCCGTTGGCGTCGAACTGGTCAGGCCGCTGCCGCGCGACAGCGCCGGAGAAGTGGCCAGCGGACCCGCAATCGAGAAGCCCGTAGTGCGGACGACAGGCGTCGATGCGCGTGGCGCATCGGTGATCCTGTCCTTCCCCGCTGGCCTCGTCCGGTTCAACGATGATGGCGATCAGCGGCATGAAAGCGTCAGCATCCGGATCGAACAGCGCCGGATCGACGCCGAGGCCTGGCAGACCGTCACCACGCTGGCGATCCGCGCCAAGAAGCTGGAGTTGTTCTATCGCCAGCACAGCTGGTCTTTCCCGACCCGCGGGCGCTGGCAGATCCGGCTGACCATGCTGACGGACGAGACGACCGACACGAAGGTCCAGCGCCGCGTTACCTGGGCCGCGCTGCAGACGCGGCGTCCCGAATATCCGCTCAACCATACAAGGCCCCTGGCTCTGGTCGCCGTCCGCGCGCGGGCCACACATCAGCTTTCGGGCAACCTCGACAGCCTGAACGCGATCGGCGCGGGCCTGTGCCTTGATTACGAACATACGACGGGCCTTTGGGTCGAGCGGCAGACGTCGAACCCTGCCGCCTTGTTCCGCCACGTTCTGCAGCATCCGTCCAATCCCCGCCCGGTTACCAATGCCGAGCTTGATCTGCCCCTGCTTGAGGACTGGCACGATTTCTGCCGGATACGGGGCCTCAAATATGACCGCATCCTCGATCAGAGCGGCACGGTCCTGCGCGATGTGCTGACCGAGATTGCGGCCGCAGGCCGCGCCTCGCCGCGTCATGACGGCCTCAAATGGGGCGTGGTGATCGACCGGCCCTCCGATCTGGTCGTGGACCATATCGGGCCGCGCAACAGCTGGTCGTTTTCAACCTCGCGCAGCTATCTGCGCCCGCCTCATGCCTTCCGGTGCACGTTCTTTGACCAGACCAACGACTGGAAGCCTGCCGAGCGCCTGATCCGCTGGCCCGGCTATTCGGGACCGATTACAGAGACCGAAGCGCTGGACATGCCTGGCAAAACCGACCCCGCCGAAATCTGGCGAGAGGCCCGGCGGCGCATGTACGAGGTGATCCATCGTCCGGATCGCTTGCAGGTCACCCAGGACGGTCCCGCCCGTGTCGCCACCCGGGGCGATACCGTGGCGCTGAGCCATCACATCCTCGACCGCGTCCAGATGGCGAGCCGGGTCCGCAGCATCGTCGGGGCGCAACTGCATCTCGAGGATGAGGTGACGATCGAGGCCGGTCAGAACTACGGCGTCCGCTTCCGCGTCTTCGCCAATGCCTCGGACAGTATCGGCACCTCTGTCGTCCGGCCGGTCGCGGCCGAGCCCGGCCAGACCTCGGTCATCACGCTGCAGGGCAATGGCGGCACGCCGATGCCGGGCGATCTGGTCTATTTCGGACGCGCCAGCACCGAGACGTTTTCCTGCATCGTCACTGGCGTCGAGGCGGCCCAGGACATGGCCTCGATCCTGCATCTCGTCCCTGCCGCGCCACAGATCGACACGCTGCTGGCGCAGGACAGCGTCCCCGCCTGGTCGGGGCGGGTCGGGGCCGAGGTCGATGAAAGCCTGCTGGCGCCGGCTGCGCCGCGCTTCACCTCGATCTCATTCGATCCGGCCGCGCCAGGGTCAGTGAGCTATCTCATAGAACCCGGCCCCGGCCCGATCAGCGTGGCGTCCTATGTCGTCGAGCATCGCCTTGCTGGTGGCAGCACCTGGACGGCCATCGAAATCCCGGCTGCCAATGGCGGCGGGCTTATCACCGCGTATCAGAACGGCACCGCCATCCAGCTGCGCGCGCGGGCCGTGTCATCGGCCAATGTCAGCGGGCCTTACGGTGCGACCGTGCCGATCACCGTCGGCGCGGCAGGATCACCGATCCCGGCAGCTCTGGACCCGCAGGCCATCCAGATCACGACCGTCCTGGGCGGGGCATTCGTCGACATCACGACCGGCACTGATGTCGGGACCGAGCGGATCCAGCTTTACCGGGCGCGCACCCCGGTGCTGGATCGCGCCCAGCACAAGATCCGAAACCCGGTCTCGGTCGAGCCGCTGCAAACGATCACCTTGCGTCTGGGGGACACCACGCGGCGCAACCTGCTGACGGGGGCCTGGGCTGGCGACAGCGGCTGGTCGGCCTTGGGCAGCACCCTCACTCATGCACCGGGCAGCGTCGATGCTATCGGGCAGAACATCGATCTGATCTCCGGGCGCAGCTACCGCTATGGTCTGACGGTCTCGGGACGAACTAACGGCAACCTGACCCCGCGTCTTGCAGGTGGAAGCACGGTGTCCGGCAGCGTGGTCAGTGCGAATGGCCGGGCGACCGGGCGTCTGGACGCGGTGTCGGGCAATACGCGATTTGAGCTGCTGGCGGGTTCCCTGTTCGATGGCGCAGTATCGGACATCGTGGTTTATCTGGAAACCGCCGCCACACTCGGGGCAGGCCTGCACTATGTCTGGGTCGAGCCGCAGAACCGTGACGGCGTTCCTGGCCCGATCGCGGGGCCGTTCGTGATCGACGTGACCTGACCCTCGAAACAGCATCCCCCGGCCCCTGTCTCGCGCGCGCGCGTAACGGTTTGCTCGTCTGCATAGAGGATCGAGCACATGACCGGAGTCGCGACGTCAAATCTCCCCACCTCCACGACCGTGGATGACGTCCTGGGAAATTCCGGGGGAAACACCCGGCGGATCCCGATTGACAGGCTCGTGGCCCTGATCGCGGCGCTGATGGGGCCGACCTATGCGCAGCGTTCGCAGCTTTTTGCCGATCTGAACTGGCCTGCAGGAGCCATCGGATATGTGCGAGCGGACGGAAACACCGCCTTCAACGGGGTCTACAAGAAGTCTGGAAACAGCGGCAGCGGCAGCTGGAGCCGCATCGGCGACTTGCCCACAGGCGCACTTGAGCTTTCGCTGCTTGATGACATCGTCGTCTCTCTGAACAGCTTCGGCGTCCGTGCCTACGGAACGCGCGCTGAAGCAGAGGCGAACGCTCAGGCGTTGCCCTCCGGGATCACCCACATTCTGACCGTTGAAAGCTATGGCGTGGCCGTCCGCGGGCGCACTGCATCCTCGGTCGATCCTCTCTTCCCATCGGGGGCGCGGTGGGGCGTGGCGCGGCGCCTGTCGTCGATCGATGAGGTCCAGGCGATGCTCACATCCGAGACCGGGCCACTTCGATCGGCCGTGAACACGGGCGGACCCATCAGGCTGTCTTCGAACAGCTATGCCAGCGGTTCAAACACGTATTCCGCGGCCATCGACAGCCGCTTTGCCGCCATCGGGCTGACAGACATCGGAGACGGGGCTGAGTTCTTGTGGGTCGCGCCGGCAACGAATGCTGGGCCGAACCCCTCGTTGACCATCGGCCTCAATGTCTCCCGCGGCATGCGGCGTGGGGATGGCAGCACCCTGCCGACCGGCTGGATCGTCGCGAACCGGGGCTACGTGCTGCGCCGATCGGGTAGCCAGGTCTTGGTCGTGCGCGGCGATGTCACCCATGTCGAACTGGCAGCCGAGGCCAGTGCCCGGGCGGCAACGATCTCCACAGTTCTGGACGCGACTGCGAGGGTTCGGCTGGTCAATGTAACGCAGGTCGGAGATACGATCTTCGGCGAAATCCCTGCAGCTCTTGCTGCTTTGGGTGTCACGCCCGCCAGCCTGACGCGGGTGCAATTGCAGGCCCCAGCCGTCAATGCCAACACCAATGTCCGACTGTCGATCAACGGGCTGACGTCCGTGCCAGTCCGCACCTACACTGGTGATGTGGTGCCGGTTGGTGGGCTGTTCTCCGGGCCGCCCCTGACGCTGGATCTGGACCCCGCGACGGGTTTCTGGCGCATCACCTCGACCGAGCGCCCGCCCAATGTCCAGATCGTGGATGCGCCCGCGATCCGGCGCAGCACGAGCGCAGAGTTCGTGGCGCATGAGCATGTCGATTTCGGAGGTGGCCTGCATCTGCCCAGCCTGGGCGGCGTGTCAGTTCAAGACCATTTCAGGCGTGCCTATCGCCAGATCGGCGAGACGGACGGCAAGGCGCAGCGCGCCGTGGACGCGATCCTCGCGCGCCGCCGGGTCTATGATGCGGTGCTGGACTTCGCCATTCCGAATGACGGGATCACGAATGCCCGCACACAGATCCAGGCGGCGCTGGATTTCGTCAGCGCCTCGGCGGCGACCAGCGGGCCGGGTGTGATCTATTTCCCGCCGGGGGTTTATCGGATCGAGGGCGGGTCGGTCGAGCCGCGTTCGAATGTCATCATCCAGGGCGCGGGCTGGGGCCGCGCGCGCTTTCTGCCGTTCAACCAGCACGCCGCTTTCCGGCGCGACCTCAATCCGCAGACGCTTTTCCGCTTCTCGATGTTCGACGTCGAGATCGACTGCGCCAACCAGGGCGGTGGCGGACCTTCGGCGCGCACCAAAGGCACCTACATCATCGACTATCGGGAGTGCTTCTTCGAGCGCGTCTGGTGCCACGATGCTTGGGCCACCGGCCTTGGCAACGACATGGCGAGGGACGTCTGGTATACCGACTGCCTGCTGCAGGGCAACGGGCGCGGCACCCCCGACGATGTGGTCGCGGGCGGGTCGTCCGGGATCGGCCTCGGCACCGGGCGATTCCCGGAGGAGCGCGTCATCGTTTCGCGCTGCATCAGCGAGAACAACCGCAACAACGGCGCTTTCGTCGAGCGCCAAGCGGGCGGGTCGTCGGTCCACGAGGCCATTGGCGTGATTTTCTCGGAGCTGATCTGCCGCGAGAACGCTTTCGGCGTCACCGATGCAGGTGGCAGCGGCATGATCATCGCGAACTGTCAGCTCTACAACAACAAGGAATACGGGGTCGCGCTGGATCGTGGCACCCTGGGCGGTTCGCCCACCTCGAACGTGCCGCATCCTGGTGAGTATACTCGGATCATCGGAAACCAGATTTTTGGAAACCTGATTGACGGCATCCACCTGATCGCGCCGGGGCCTGCGCCGCGTCGCGGCATCCAGACCAGCGGGAACAATATCCACCGCAACGGTCGGCACGGCATCTCGATCTCGCGCAATGTCACGAGCGATCTGATCGGCACCCAGTTCAACGGCGATTACATTGCCCAGAACGCGGGCGACGGCATCCGGGTCAACGCGGGGTCCTATGCGGGTCTCGTGATCAAGGGGGCAAGCCTGGTTGATAACCAGGGCGCGGGGATCCGCGTGAACGGCGCAGTGCGGGGTGGCCGGATCTTCGGGAACGAGATCTACAACACGGTCGCGGAGAGTGCGCCGACCGCGTCGATCACCGGGACAGGCGCCCTGACGGGCGTGGATATCGCTGAAAACCACGGCTTCGGCGTCTCGCCGATCAGCCTGACCGGCGCCCAGAGCGGCGTCACCTTTGGCCGCAACCCGGGGATCTGACACATGGCACTGCAGTCTGAACCGGCAATCACTCGTCGCATTATCGACCACTCCCGGTGCGAGGGTAACGCCGCGCAGGCCTCGCTCGGCAAAGAGCAAGCCAGTGCAAACGATCTGGTTTTCAGGAACAGCCGGATGTCCGGATCACGGGCATCCGCTACGTGGACAGCCGGCCTTGGCGGGCCGCAGGAGGGCTGATTATGGCATTGCAACTTGTCTCCGACGTCTCTTTCCCCGGGCGCAATCCGATACCTCCACGGGCGCCGCTGCCGCCTGACGCAGCGGCCTATGCCGATTTTATGACCGGTCTGCACCTTACCCCCGCGGGTCTTGCGACGGTGGACAATACCAGCCCTGTCTTTCTGACAACGGCCAGTTTGACGCCGGGTTTTTACTATGACCAGGACGGGGTCATCCAGCGCACGACCGCCGCGCGCTGGACCCGGCGGGAATTCGATGCGCGGTCAGGGCTTCCTCTCGGGCTGCGGATCGAGGGTGCCTATACTCAGCGGGTGGTGAGTTCGCAGCGGCAGGTTCTGACCAATGGCACGGCAGTCGGTGCAGTCATCGCGCCCTCGGGCAGCGCGGCCGAGCCTTGGCAGCAGTGGTATTCGCTCACACCCTCGGGCGCGGGCGAGGCCAGCGTCACATTCGCGACCTCGGCCATCGCGACGGCAGGGACGAACCTCTACACCAGCATAGATGCGCGCGGGTCGGGCATCGTACAGGTCGGATCGGCCGGCACGGGCCATGCGAATTTCAACTTGCGGACGGGACAGGTTCAGGCTTTCGACGGGGCTGCGGCGCAGATGATCCCGCGCCCCGGTGGCATCTGGACGCTTTTCGTGCGCGGCCTGGTGCCGGTCGGCGGCCTCGAGGATGTGGCGATCTATGCGGCTAGCGTGGCGGCCATGGACACGCCCAAGCGGGGCGCGTCGGGCATTCCGGCCGAGATCATCTCGCCGCGCCTATACAGCGCGGGCGCAGCCAACAGGGGCTGGGCGCATCCATGGCCCGACACGGCGACGGCGACCCACAACGCCGAAAGTCTCCAGCCGAACTACACCGGCTGGACCCAGAACGGCGATTTCAGTTGCGTATTCAGCCTGCGCACCGGCGCCATTCCGGGCGCAGCAGGATCCTCCTTCGCAGTGCTGGGAACGAACGGCATCAGCATCCGCGCGGGCGGGAATGGCAACATGTTCGTCGTCAACAGCGCGAACAACCAAGGTATTTGGGACAGCGGCGTGCCCTATCGCGCGCTGACCCAGTATCGGGTCGGCATCTCGCGCACGGGCGACCGGGTGGCGGTGGCGATCAATGATCGTGGGTTCGAGATCGCGGGTCTGAGCCTTGGCGGTGTCCTGCGGATCGGGGGCGCGGCCAATACGACCACCCACGAATTCGTCGGATGGCTCGAGAAAGCCATTTTCTGGGTCGATGGCCGCCCGCAGGCGCGGCTGCTGCAAATGATGGAGACCTGGCTATGATCGTGCGCAATGGCAAATGGCACCGTCATTCGGGCGCCGCTGAATGTCCCGTCGATCCCCGCGACGGGGTGATCCTCTGCCACCTGGCCGAGGGCTATCCAATCACGACCGCTGCGCCCGCCGCGGCCGGTGCGGCCGATTGGTCGGCGGTCGTCGCATTCCGGGTCGCTGCCCCGCATCGAGAGCCGAGGATATTCTGGATCGCGGGTGGCCAGGCCTATGCGGATCACGCCGAGGCAGAGGCCACGGGACTGCCTGTGGTCGAAGCAATTGAGCGGCTGCCGGAGGCGGGCTAAAGCCACATCCCGCGAACAATGCCGATTTAGCCTTGGTGGGGGACCTAGACAGCTGACGACGGATGACTCGTATACGGCCCGCGTTTCGACTACTTTTTGTCAGGTTGCAACTCCATGCGGGGATTCGCTTTGGCTTTACCAGTCTCTTTCTCAGTCACTGTGCCTGGTCAGAAATTAGACGAAGCTCTTTCAGATTTGCTTTCGTCAGCAATTGGACCCGCACTACATGAAATTGGGGCATTGGCGGGTGATCTGGTGGGGCTGGTGCGCGATCCAGTCAAGGAGTTCCGAGCGGCGAATCAAAGGCGGATCCTCGGTCGCACAGTTCAGAGGATGGAAGCCAAAGGCATCAAATCGGAGAGCGCGCGAGCTTTGCCACTGAGGGAAGCCGTGTCGGTCATTCAAAGCATATCGGACGTCGACGAGCCTAACTTGTCCGAGCTATGGGCCGGTTTGATTGCAAGCGCCCGCGATCCTAAATTGCCACAAGGATCGAACCGGGCCTACCAAAACACCATGGGCCTTCTTGCGGAGGCTGACGCCGCACTCTTTCAAGCCATCTGTCTAGTCGAGCAGCTTCGCGCCATCGAGCGGCGGCTTCTTTCTGCTCAAAGTTTGTCAACTCGTGCTGAGGCGCTCCACCCGGATGTATCAGAAGTCGAGCGCAGCAAGATTTTTGCTGAACACGCAAGACGGCACGAAGCACTGGTTGGGCCACAACTCACCATCATCAGGGCGCTCCTAGAAGGAATCGAGAGCCCGGAACAACTATCCGCGAGTTCGGAGAACCTACTTCGGCTGGGTCTTATTCAGCCACTTAAAGCGGGGTCCTTTCCGCCAAACCACACACGACGCGGCAGCATCAGTGCTGAGCAACTCATGAGAGCTCTGGAAAACACCGGCCGGGAAAGGCAGCATTATGAGGATGCGGCAAGGAAAGCGGCGATCGTCTCACAGGGGAATTTCATTAGACTCGCCGCAACTGTCAGCCCGTGGGGCAAGCGCTTCGCTGCGGCCTGTCAGATCGGTCTAGACGAAGAATGGCTCCAGTCGATTAAGCATCAAAGTACCTCTGAGAATGAGCATTAGGGGATCATTACAACCCTTTTGAAGGCGCTCGTCAGAAGCTCCGCTTGCTGCAGTTTTTCTTGTCACGCCCTGCAAAACTCCGTGGCCCGCTACACTCTCTGAGCCGGTCCATCGACAGCAGGCGAGGCACGCCGTCCCGTGTCAGGAAGGCCGCTACCGTGATCCCGGGGTGGCGTGCCGACAGCGCCTCGATCCGCTCCAGGGTCCGGGCGCTCGGGGTTGCCAGCGCGCCGAGGCATTGTGGTGTCAGGACGAGCACCACGTCCGTTTGCGTGGCCACAGCGGGACTGGACCCCGCAAAGTCCTTCCAGAGCGCAGCTGCCCGCTGGCGCAGGGAGGGGTCCTCGGCAAGGCAGACCGGCCTGCATCCCCGCATCCTTGCGGCCATGTGGGCACGCAGCGCCTCCGCGGTTCCGGCAAGCGGCGTTGCGGGGCCGCCGGGGCGCGGCCTCGGCCATGCCATGTCCTCGGGGCCGCTGATCCAGCGCTTCGCCTGTGCCCATGCCCGCGCAAAGCTCCGCGCCATGGACGCGCGGGAGGGGCCGGGCCGCGCCAGGAGAACGATGTCCGGGTGGATGCGGACCGCGCTGTCGTCCTCGAAGCCGATCATGACGGAATGGTCGCCGCGGCGGATGGCGGGGAAGGCTGCCAGACCAAGCCCCCGACAGATACGCCGCGCAAGCAGGAGCAGGTCTAGGGCGCGCCTTCGTCTGCGAACAGGTTGTCGCCGAGCGCGGTGATCGCCTGGTCCAGCGCGCTCTGGCCGCGGATCAGGCGCTGCTGCGCCTCCTCCATCGTCTGAAGCCGCAAGCTGAGGGTCCGCACCTCCTGCCGCAGGTCGCGCTGCGCCGAGACCAGGGCTGCCGTGTCCCGCGCGGCCCCTTGGACCGACACGAGGATCTGGCGCAGGGCTTCCGCCAGCTGCCGACCCAGCTCCTCCTGGTCCTGCGGCCGATGCAGCAGGTCCAGAAGCGCGGTCAGCGGCAGGACCGTCTCGTAGGTCTCGCCGGAGAGGTGCCGGATCTCCTGCTGACGGTCCACGAGCAGGCGCAGGGCCTGCATGATCTCGGGGCTCGTCGCGACCCGCGACGGCGGTTCGGTGGTTTCGGTCATTCCTGATCCCTTCATAGATGTCCTGCAGCGCGGCATCGGCCGAGGCCAATGCCGCCAACAGATGACGCCGGTCGATGAGGCCGCGAAGACGGCGGGACCGCCTCGCATGATCCAGGATCGACAGCAGGTTGAACCGGTCCAGCTCATCGCTGAGCGCGCGGCCGGGAACCTGTGTCTGCCCCAGGCTGAACGTGATCACGCGGCAATCGGCCTTCCTGACCTCCTCCACCCGCACAGGGGAGCCGGAGGCCACGAGGGCCGTTTGCAATCCGGGCAGGCTCGTCGGCTGCCACCGGATCAGGGCGGTGCCGATGTCCGAGGCCATCCGGCGCCGATCCGCGCTGCGCAGGCGGCGCGACGGGCAGAACACCGCGAGACGCGGCCCTGCCGCCGGCCGGTGATAGCGCGGCGGGGTGAGGCCGAGATGGCGGCAGAGGCGGACATGAACCTCATCGCAGCGCCGCTGCAGATCGGGCAGGCCGAGCGGGCGGCCCGCGAAGGTCGCGGCCATCAGCATCATGTGCAG
>NZ_JAUVVF010000046.1 GCF_030604785.1 Paracoccus sp. (in: a-proteobacteria)
ACCCGCGAATCCGCATCGTCTCGCTGACCATCACCGAGGGCGGCTATTTCGTCGATGCACTGACCGACGGCTTCGACGCCGCGCATCCCGAGATCCGCCATGACGCGGCCCATCCCGATGCGCCGCGCACGGTCTTTGGCATGATGCTGGCGGCGATCCGCGCGCGCAGGGCGGGGGGGCTTGCGCCCTTCACGGTGCTATCGTGCGACAACCTGCCCGAGAACGGTCATGTCGCGGCCTGCACCCTGACCGGCCTTGCCCGGCTCTCCGATCCGGCGCTGGCCGACTGGATCGAGACGCATATGGCCTTTCCGAACTCGATGGTCGATTGCATCACCCCCGCGACCAGCGACCGCGAGAGGGCCTTGGTGCGTGACACCTTCGGGATCGAGGATGCCGCACCCGTCGTCTGCGAGCCGTTCCGGCAATGGGTTCTGGAGGACCGCTTTCCCCAAGGCCGCCCCGCGCTGGAAAAGGTGGGCGTCGAATTCGTCGAGGATGTGGCGCGGCACGAGCTGATGAAGCTGCGCATCCTCAATGGCGGCCATGCGGCGATCGCCTATGCCTCTGCGCTGCTGGGGCATCACTTCGTGCATGACGCGATGGCCGACGCCGATATCCGCGACTGGCTGGTCGCGCTGGAGACGCGCGAGATCATCCCGACCCTCGCCCCCATTCCCGGCGTGGATTACGGCGCCTATCTCGAGCTGATCGTCAGCCGGTTCTCGAATCCCCGGATCGGCGACACGATCCGGCGCCTGTGCCTGGACGGGTCGAACCGGCAGCCCAAGTTCATCCTGCCGACGCTGCGCGACCGGCTGGCAGCGGGCCTGCCGGTCGACGGTCTGGCGCTGGAGGTCGCGCTGTGGTGCCGCTATTGCGAGGGCATGACCGAGGAAGGCCAGCCCATCGCGCCGAATGACGACGCCCACGAGACGCTGCGCCACCACGCAATCGCCGCGCAGGACGATCCGGCCGCCTTCCTGGCCAATGTCGCGGTCTTCGGTGATCTTGGCGCCGATGCGACGCTGCGCGCCGCCTTTGCCGCGCAGCTCGACCGGTTGCGGCAGGACGGCGTGCGCGCCGCGCTGGCCCGCTATCGCGGCGGCCGCTGAAGCGCGATTCGTTCCGATTCTGCCCGGCTTTCACTCACTGACGGGTGTTTGCCGGGCATCCTCCATCACCTGTGGTGCCCTTGGCGCAACGGCCCCGACTGACCCCTTGGGAATCGGTCGGGGCCGTGATCTTTGTGTCATGTAAAAACTATACCGTTCACTCTTGTAACAGCTGAAAATAAACTGAACTGAGCAGTGTTGTTTTGGTTGACGGAGCATTGGCACAGACATAAGGCTTGGGCCGGGTGCGCCCCGGCGAAAGTGTCGTCAGGCCCCCGCCCTGTCCGGTTCCGGGACAGGCTTGTTGATTGGAAAGGTCGGTCTGTGATGGGTGCCGAAGGTCAGAATTACGCGCTGTTCGTCGATCCCGATATTCCTGCCGATTGCCGCAATCTTCTGCCCGATGGCATGGTCATTCTGGCCGACGCCGAGGGCGGCGAGGAACCCGCGCCCGCGCCGGGCCGGTCCTGTCTGGCGGCTCTGGTCTCGCCCATGAACGCGCCCGGCTGGCGCCTACGGCTGCGCGAACGGGGCCTTGCCGATCTGCCGGTGATCGAGGTCGATCCCGCCTCGCCGGAACGTGCCAGCCAGAACCTGTTCGGTCTGCTCAGCCAGCGGATGCTGGCAGCCGAGCGTGAGCTGGGCGAGATGCGCGCCGCCTCGGCGATGCTGCGCCGCGAGGGGCAGTCCGACAAGACACGCTTCCGCGCCATCGAGAGCTTTCTCTATGCCCTGGGCGAGCCGCAGATCGCGCGCATCCTGTCCTGGGAACCGACCGGCGTGATCGGCCACATGACGCGCGACACCGTGCTGCTTCAGCGCCTGCCCATCGACGCGGTCAGCATCACGGCGGTCGATCTGTGGCTGCCCGACCTGCCGCGCAACCGCGATCTGGGCCTTACCGTCGCCGTGATCGACGCCAATGGCGAGACGCTGGAGATGACCGAGGCCTATGGCGGCCAGGAGACGCGGTCGGGCTGGGTGCGCTATCTGCTGGATGCGCCCCTGCCGGGCGATCCGCGCAATTGCTCGCTGATGCTGCGCTATACGGGGGCGGCGCGTCTGGCGGTGGGGATGGGTCCGCGTGTGCCCGATCCGCGCTTTGCCGCCAAGGGCGACGGCTTCGACAACGACATGGTGCTGGCGCTGCGCGTCTGGAAGGCGGTCGCGGGCGCCTCGCTGCCGGACGAGCCGCTGGTCCTGCATTCGCCCTTGGGCGACGGCCGCCATGCGCGGTTCCTGTCGGCGGGCGAATTGCCCGAGCCGGAACTGTTCGCCAAGCCCGCCTCGGCCACCGATTACGTCACCGCCGATTACTGGGAGAACGAGGATGCGATCATGGTCCATCCCTCGCGCAGCGGCCCGGTCTGCGCGGTTCTGCGCGACGTGGCGCTGCCCAGGCTGAGCCACATCACCGCCGTCGTGACGGTGGGCCATCCCCAGGCGCCGAACCTGAACCTTGCCGTGGGCGTGGCCCCGGCCGGGCTCGTCGGGCGCGACGGCTTCTGGCAGGGCCGCATCGGTCCCTGGGTCCACGGCCTGCCCGCGCTTGGCTGGGCACAGGCGCATTGCGTCCCGTCCGAGCCGATCCGCGACCGCGCCGACATTTTCCTGGCCGCCTCGCTGGCCCATGACGGGCCGAACGACCTCAGCTGGGCGCTGTTCCGGGGCCTGCGGGTCGTCACCGGCGCCCCCTTGGACGAGGCCGAGGAATGACCCCCGCCCGCGCCTGGCATGTGACGGTCATCATCCCCGTCAAGGGGCATCCGGTGCTGATCGACGATGCCATCGCCTCGGTCGAACGCGAACTGGAGGCCGGGGTGATCCGCCGCCTGATCGTGGTCGAGGACGGCTGCGCGCATGACGAGACGCGCCGCGCGCTGGCCTCGTGGCAGGCGCTGCTGGGCGTCTCGATGATGGTGCTGCATACCGAGAATGGCGGTCTCAGCCGGGCGCGCAACCGGGGGATCGCGGCGGCGCTGGAGCTGGACCCCGATCTTGACGCGATCTTCCTGCTGGATGCCGACAACATGCTGGCCGAGGGGGCGGGCGCGCGGATGGGCCATCTGCTGTCGGGCTGGAAAGAGGCCGACTGGTTCTATCCCGAATTCGATTTCTTCGGCCAGAACGGCCAATACATCACCGAGCCCAAATTCGACCTGCTTCTGGCCGCCGAGGCCAATCCTTGCGATGCCGGCAGCCTGATCCGGCGCCGGGTTCTGGATGCGGGCGTGCGCTTCGACGAAGAAATGCGGCAGGGCTACGAGGATTGGGATTTCTGGCTTCAGGCCGCCCGTCTGGGCTTTCAGGGCCGTTCGGCGCGCCAGCCGCTGCTGCATTACCGCAAGCGCCCCGTCAGCATGCTCAGCCGGTCCCATGCGCAGGATGACGAACTGCGCCGCTATCTGCACCGCAAGCATGACTGGCTCTACCGCCTGCCCAAGCTGGTCGCGCTGGAGGCCGAGCGGTTCCCCCGCTTCGCCCTGATCGAGGGCGAGGCGCGCAAGGTGACGCTGTGCGTGGATCCGCTGGAGCCCAGGGGCAGCGACTGGCGCGCGCTGGAGCGCATGATCATGGCGCATCTGGCCGATCCCCATGCCAACCATGCGCCTGTCTATCTGGTGTTCCTGCGCGAGGGCGTGGCCGAGCATCTGACCAGCATGCGCCTGATCCACGCGATGCTGTGGACCTGTGAGCGCCGCGTCGAGCGATCGGGCCGCGACATGGAGCTGTTCTTTCTGGACCATAGCGATGACGGCAGCCTGTCGCTGGTCACCGATGGCGGCAATCCCGAACGCCCGGCCGATGCGATCTGCCTGTCCATCTCGGCGCTGGAGCGGATGGTGCGCGACCCCGATGAGGATTGGCTGCGCCGTCTCGACAGCCTGCCCCTGCCTTGCGAAACGGAAAGCTGGTCGATCCGCTGCCCGCATTGGTTGCCCGAAAGCGGCGGCAGCACCAGCGCCGCCGAGATCATGCGCGCGGCCCTTCTGTCGCTGGCACGCAGCCCGTGGCGCGGGGCGCTGACGCAGGAATGGAACTGGCGCGCCCCCGGCGGCGCGATCCGGCGCGAGCGCGTCGTCCAGATCCCGCGCGGCGCGGTCGAGGGCGGCATCGCCATGCCGCTGCTGAAGCATGACGATGTGCGTGACATCGGCATCGTGTTGCCGATCTTCAGCTTCGGCGGCGTCGAGAAGGTCGCCGCCAACATCGCCCGCGAATTGCGCGCCGAGGGCTACCGGCTGCACCTGTTCGTCATCAGCGACCGCCCGGTCCATGCCGAGCCGTGGGCGCTGGAGCCCTTCTCGACCGTGAACTGGCTGCCCGATGCCGATGCGCTGGACTGGAGCGGCGAGGAATATCTCGGCACGGCCGAGCCTGCCTGGGGCGAGGGGATGCAGGCGCCCGACCTGATGGGGCTGCTGGCCTCGATGGATGCGGTGATCAACGCCCATTCGGCGGCCCTGCACAAGGTGGCCGACGGGCTGCGGCGGCGCGGCGTCCTGATGATCGACCACGAGCATCTGGTCGAACAGAGCACCTATGGCCGCGGCTACGGCCCCCCGCATCTGGCCCTTGCCTATGAGCAGGCCTATGACCTGTTCCTGACCTGCTCCGAGACGCTGCGGCTGTGGATGCACGGCAACGGCATCCCGGCCGAGAAGCTGATCGCCGTGCCCAATGCGCCGGGCTATCCGATGAGCCCCGCCGAGCAGCGCTGCATCACCGGCTTCCGCGGCAATCCGCATGGCCGCCGGGCGCCCCTGCGGGTGCTGTTCCTGGGGCGGTTCGACCGGCAAAAGGGCATCCGCAGGCTTTGCACGATCTACAACGTGCTGGCCGAAAGGCTGCCGCAGATCGACCTGACCATCGCAGGGCGTGCCGTGGTCGAGGATCAGGGCCAGCAGCTGAGCTGGCCGCCGCAGGTCCGCTTTCTCGGCCCGGTGCTCGGCCCCGAGGCGCTGACGCGGCTCTTGACGCAGACCGACATCCTGGTCCTGCCGTCCTATTTCGAGGGGCTGCCGCTGTCGGTTCTCGAGGCGCAGCGTTGCGGCGTCGTCGTGCTGGCCGCCGAGGCTGGCGCCCTGCACGAGGCGATCGACGAGGGCCGGACGGGCTTCATCGTTCCCCAGGACGAATGCGAACGCCACATCATCGACCGCATCCTGGCCTTGGACCGCGACCGCGATCTGCTGGCCGAGATCAGCGCCCGGACGGCCGGCCACAGCCGCACCTGGCGCGACGCGACCGCGACCCTGCGCGGCTGGCTGCAGGAACGTCTGCCCCTTTCCCCTCCGGTTGCCGCCCGGCAGCCTCGTTCCCTCCACCTGACCTGAACGGATTGACCAGATGCCGACCATTTACGATTGCGCCGTTCGCAGCTTTGAAGCTGCCGCTGCCGTGCTGATGAGCCTTCAGCAGCAGCGCACCAATCTTGTTGCCGAGGCAGGGCGCTGTCTCGACGGCAAACCCAAGATGCTGCTGGACGAGGGCTACAACGCCCTGGCCCCCAAGGTCGGCATCTGCATCCCCGGCGATGCGCGCGCCGAATTCGCGCAGGCCGAGGACGGGCTGGGCCTGGAATTCCGCAATTCGGGCATGACCTGGATGACGATCGAGGGCCAGCTGCCCCAGACCGACGACGAGCAGACCTGCTATCTGGATGCCCGCGCGTCCTTTCCCGCCCCCGCCATCGCCGATGTCTTCCTGCGCGAGTTCAAGGCCGATGGCAGCATCGCCGACAGCCTGCATCAGGAATGGGTGCTGGGCGCGCACCGGGAATCGCTGTGCAGCCTGGTCCTGCCGCCAAGCGCCAAGGGTGTGACCGGCCGCCGCGTCATCATCCACCTGCGCCAGCCGCCGCTGCGCTTTTCCTTCGAGAGTCTCGCGCTGACGGTGGTCTGAGACCGCCGCGCCCCTTCGTGAACGGACGACCTTGTGGACCTGAAACTGCATCTCGATTTCTGTTTTTCCGTCGCCGCCGACAGGGTCCTGGCCGCGGGCTGGTCGCCCCGGCCCCAGCCCGATATCGTGCTGCATGCGGGCCATGCCTCGGTGCAGCCGGTGCTGTTGCGGCGCTTTCCGCGCCGCGACCTGCGGTCGCTGTCGCCGATGGGCTTTCTGGCTCTGTTCGACCTGTCGCAGGAGCCCGGCGCCAACGATCCCTCCGAGGATCTGTTTCTGGGGATGGGCAAGGAATACGTGCCCATCACCGACGACCGGCTGGCCTCGGACATCGCCAAGATGGTCGAGATCGGCGTGGACGAGACCTTCTTCTCGTATGTCCGCATGGTCGCGCGGGGCGAGATCCCCGCGCCCGGCCAGCCGATCGCGCGCAAGGTGGTGAACCGCATCATGGCCGCGCCCCGGCTGGAACGCGAAAGCGCCGATCACGCGCTGAGCATCGACCGCGGCCTGATCGGGCCCGACGGGCAGGGCGTCGCGACCGGCTGGTTCCTCGGCGCGTCCCGGCAGGCTGAGAGGCTCAGCGCGCTGGTCATCTGCGACGGGCGGATCGCGCCGGTCGATCTGATGCAGGCCTGCCTGCCGCGCCCCGATCTGGCGGGCTTCGCGCCGCGCTACGCCTTTGGCGGGCGCGATGGCTGGGCCGCGTCCTTCCGTCTGCCGCAGACACCCAAGGCGCAGCCGCGCCTGCTGCTGATGCCGCCGGGCCATCTGGACCATTCCGGCCATCTGCACCCCTTGGACCTGGCCCAGCCCGCCGAGATCGCGCGCGTGATCCTGGAAACGGGGCAGGGGCTCGAGGATCAGGCCCTGGCGCGCCGTCTGCATCGCAACGCGCTGCCCGCCGAGGCTCCGGCACTGCCGGTGGTCGCGGCCGAGGTCGATCCGGAGGCGCCGGTCCTCTTGGTGCTGGATCACGATCTGAACGACATCGACCTGCGCGACGTTCTGCGCCGCGTCACCGCCGTGCTTGACCGGCCTCTGGCCGTCCACCTGCTGCGGCCCGCCCTGACCGAGGCGCTGGATCAGGCGCTGCGCGGCGCCGCGCGCGAGGCCGCATCGCCCCTGACGCTTGCGGGTTGCGCGCTGACCCCGCCCGCGCCCGACGGGCATGAGGGGCTGGCGATCTTCGCGCGGTCCTCGGTCCTCTTCCATCTGGACCCCGAGGCGTTGCTGGCGCCCGCCGACCGGACGCTGCTGATCGCCACGCTGGACCCGATGGCGGCGCTGCCCGGTGGCGGGGACGAGGCCGCCCTGCGCCGACGCTTCGCCGCCGACCGCCCGCCCTTTGCCTGCTGCGGCAGCGCCGCCGCGCTGCTCGCGCCCTTTGCCCTGCCCTCCGCCTATCTCACCCCCGAGGCGGGCTGGCGCGCGCTGGCGCTGAAGGCACTGGCGCAGGACGAGGCCCGCATTGTCGCCGCCCCCGCCCAAGGCTTCCTTGCTGGCAATCGCGGCCCCTTCTGCCAGAGCCTGATCGAGGGCATGGGCTGGCACGAATTCGACGGCCGTTCGGCCCTTCTGCTGACCGAGGCCGCATGACCCGCATCGTGATCGTATCCCATTCACACCCGGCCCTGCGCTATGGCGGTGGCGAGGTCGCGGCCTATCGCCAGTTCCAGCACCTGCTGTCGCAGGACGAGGATGCCTGGTTCGTCGGCTCGACCATCGGCCCTGAGGACGCCGCGCGCTTCTTCGGTCCCGGCCAGCGCGTCCTCGGCTTTTCCGAGCGCGATTTCTGCATGCGCGGCATGGGCATGGACAGCTTCTCGATGGAGCATCCGCGCATCGAGGACGAGGACTGGGTCCTGGACTTCCTCGCTTCGCTGCAGGGCGACGTGTATCACTTCCATCATTTCTGGAACATCGGCGCAGGCACGATCCGGCGCCTGCGCGGCCTGCGCCCCGAGGCGCAGATGATCTGCACCCTGCACGAGATGACCGCGATCTGCGCCAATCACGGCCAGATGCTCAAGACCTCGGGCGAATTGTGCCATGCGGCTTCCGATGTCGCCTGCGCGGCCTGCCTGAACCGCCCGCCGGTCGATTTCGCGCTGCGCCGCGCCCGCATGGCCGAGTTGCTGGACCTGTTCGACGTGCTGCTCTCGCCCAGCCGCTTCCTGGCCGACCGGTTCGAGGCCTGGGGCGTGCCGGCCGGGCGCATCTCGGTTATCGAGAACGGGCTGGACCATCTGGACACGCTGCCCGTACGGACGCCCGAAAGCCTGCTGCAGCGCAGCCGCCGCTTCGCCTTCTTCGGGCAGGCGACGCCGACCAAGGGGCTGAACATCCTGGTCCGCGCGGCCGAACTGATCGAGGCCGCCCCGCCTGCCACGCCGATCACGCTGGAAGTCTACGGTGTGACCGCCGAGGGCTTTGCGGCGCTGTGGCCGGGTCTGAAGCCCCCCGAATGGATGCAGTTCCGCGGCCGCTATCGGCCGCAGGATTGCGTCTCGATCATGCAGCGCTTCGGCTGGATCATCATCCCCTCGATCTGGTGGGAGAACTCGCCCGTCGTCATCCAGGAGGCGCGGGCGGCCGGCACGCCGATGATCGCATCGGATATCGGGGGCATGGCGGAAAAGACCCATGGTTGGGGCGTGCAATTCCCGGTCGGCGACCCTGCCGCCCTGGCCGCCGCGATCCTGTCGGTCCACGACCGCCCCGAGATCCTTGCCGAACACATCGCCCGCATCGAACCGCCGCTGGACATGGCGGGGTTTCACGATGCGTGGACCAAGATCAGAGCCTGAAGGAGCGGTTCCATGTCATTTTCCGACCTCGAAACCATGTCGCTGAACGATTTCATCGATCGCAACAAGGGTGATGACGGAACGCTCTGGTTCTTCCAGCACATCCCGAAAACCGCAGGCTCGTCCTTTTCGGCGGAGCTGGCCAAGCATAGCGGTCCCTATTTCAACATCTTCATCGATTACGAGGATCGCGACACCCCTTACGGCGACGCCTTCGCCGCCGCGACCGCGCGCTTTCTGTCCAGCGCCGAGACGCGGCGCTTCCGGTCCGCCTCGGGGCATCTGTCCATCGATCTGGTCGAGCGCATCCGCGAAGCCCACCCCGAGACGCGCGTCGTCACCTTCCTGCGCGAGCCCCAGGCGCGGGTGATCTCGGATTACCGCTATCAGCGAACGCCCGCCCATCCGCCCTATCGCGACTTCATCGAGCGTTATCCGACCGTCGAAAGCTATGTCGAGGCGCCGCGCAACCAGAACAGCATGGCGCGCTATCTGCTGGGCGACGCGGCATCCGAGATGAGCGACGACGAGATCCGCGACCGCGTGGGACAGCGCCATGACTTTATCGGGCTTCTGGAAATGTATCCGATGTCTTTCAACATCATCTTCCGGCTGATCGGGGTCGACGGCCTGTGGCCGCAGGAGCACAAGCGCAAGACCGTGGCGAGCGAGGTGAACAAGGTCGAGGTGACACCCGCCCTGTCCGAGATGATCCGCCACCACAACCAAAAGGACTTCGTGCTCTACGAGCATGTCCGCGAGGTTCTGCTGTCCCATCGAGACGATTTCCGCACGACCCAGGCCGCGGCCGTGTAACGGCCTGTCAGCCGGACTTGACGACCACCGCGCCCCGCCGCGCAACCGGACCGGAGAGAGACATGAAGTTCGACAAGCTGAGGCCGCCAAGCTGGCAGCGTTATCTGGCCCATCACAGCGCCCATGACGGCCTGTGGATCTTCCAGCACGTTCCCAAGACAGCGGGAAGCTCGATCACGGCGGCGCTGTCGGCGCATGCCGCGCCCTATACCAACATCGCCGCCGACCGCGCCGCGGACCAGCCGCTTCGGGCTCAATACCGCGATATGGCGGCCAACGCGCCGCTGGAGCGGAACGGCGTTCCGCTACGCTCCGTCTCGGGGCATCTGTGGAAGTCGGATGTCGATCTGCTGCTGTCGCGCAGCCCGAATGCGCGGCTGTTCACCTTCGTCCGAGAGCCCGTGCGCCGCGTGATCTCGGATTTCCGCTATTCGCGCACCCCCGCCCATGCGCATTGGGAAAAGCAGCTCGCCGATTTCCCGGATCTGGACGCCTATATCGAGGGCAGTCCGGCCGTGCGCAACAAGACGGTCTTCTTCCTGGCCGGGGTGCGGGATGGCGATCCCGCCGAGATCGTTCCATGGATCCTGTCGCGCTTCGACTATATCGGCCTGCTCGAGGAGATGGCGTTGTCGCACGCGATCCTGTCGCACTTGTTGCGGATGCCCGAGGCCGAGGCAGAGCATCGCCGCACCACCGAAGAGGTAGCAGCGAATGCCGAGCGCCCGACCGAGGCGCAGCTTGATCGGATCCGCGCGATGAACCGCCTGGACGAGGCCTTGTTCAACGCCGTCTCCCTGACGCACCGCCGCCTGCGCGCGCGGTCCCTGCCGGAAATGGCGGCGTGAACGTTGTGGCGGCGGCCTCCGGCCCTCTGATTGCTATTGATTGTTGAAATATAATGGTAGATAGTAAAGCAACGCTACTTAAATGCCGTTGCGCCCGAGTAGTGTCATTCGTCTCTAACAGTTGAAGGAGTGACTGTAATGACTGAAGAAGAGACCACTGTCGCCGCCGAGAATCGCGAGCCCGCCCGCGCGCTTGCTCGCGCGATCTGGGCTGTAACGAAGCGTCCTGCCAAAGCTGTGGAAGGCGCCGAGGAAGCAGATGCTACTGAAGAGCCTTCTGGTGAAGAGGCCAATGCTGCTTGGCAGGCCGACAAAACCGATATGATGCGTACCGCGCGTAAGGTGCTGCGCCGTCTGGAAGCGAAAGGATTCACAGTCGTCCAGAAGTAGGGGACAATGTAATTGTTGCCGTTCAGTGCAATGAGACGTGTCTGGGCCTAGCGGCGGATAGAGCCTTTTTCAAGGTTAGTCGCTCGGCAAACTTCAAAAAGTGCTGCTGCGCAAGAAGCGGCGAAATTCTCGTTTCTTGCGCAGCGTTGCTGATATCGGGCGGCTGGTGACAGGGGTTAACGCAATGAGCCAATGTATTCTCCATGTGGGTATGCGCAAAACCGGGTCATCATCTATCCAGGCGACACTGGAAAAGCACTTGGACCCGGAAAAGTACGCCTTGATGCTCGCACCGCGGGCCAACGTAAGCGATGCTTTGCGGATCGCCTTCGAGGATCCCGAAAAATCCGCCATGAGGAAGATGGCAATCCCCAGTCGCGACACGGTCGATCACTTTCGCAAAAGAAAGCAGTCGGCGCTTAATCACTTTAAGAGTTTTTTCGCCGATAACGCGGATCGTTCGGTGATTGTATCTGCCGAAGGTTTCGAGAACCTTGACCTCTCTGAGGTTCGAGACCTACTGAGCCTCGTTCCGCATGACGATATAACAATAATCTGCTACATCCGTGCACCTCACAGCGCTATGGAAAGCCTTCTGCAGCAGCGGATCAAGACGGGCGGCACATCGTTCTCTGACGCCTCCAGCCTCATCCCGCACTATCGGCGCATTCTTAAAAAGTATCAGGAATTGCCTGCCAAGTTTCAGCCTGTCTATTTCGATAGGGCTAGTTTAATTAACGGCTGCGCTGTTCAGGACTTTTTTCACCGCGTCGGGCTGGATGTGGCGCCGACTGATGTTCAAAACACGAATGAGAGCATTACCTACGAGGCTCTTTCATTGATCTTCGCAATGAACCGCTGGCGTGTAGCAAACAATCGTCGCCCGGCAGAGTGGCGAAAAGTCAGAAAATGGATTCGTGGTTTCGGCGGGCGGAAGCTATCGATTCATCCCGACCTCTATCAATCGGCGTCTGCGCTACGACAGGAAGACATTCTCTGGGCGGAAAAGCTGCTGGGGGTAGAGTTCCCATCCCGCCAAGCCCGAGAACAGGACATGACCTCGCTCAATGAGTTGACCGAAGTCTGCGACGAGGCGGTAGCTTGGCTGCGGGATAAAGTTGGCGGTGATTTTGCCGATTTGGGTCACGCTGCCAGTGAAAGCTTTGAGCGGTTTCTGGCGCTTGACAACAAAAGGCGTCGGAGTGAAAGCCGGCAAATCGCTTGAACGATCGGTATGTTGATAATGGGGCGTTCTAGCGGCCTACGGAATCGTGGACTTCCCTGTTCAACCCGTTCGCGATGAACGCCAGCACGTTGCGCAGCGGTCTCAGGGCCGCGCCCGGTGCGCGCTCGTTCAGGCCCAAGGCAATTGAGGCGAGGCTTTCGTCCATGCGAACCAGCATCGCTTCAGCCTTGGGCGACAAGGTGATCGTCACCGCGCGGCGATCCTCTTCGGAACTGAAGAACACATAGTCCAGCCGCCCCAGCTTCTTGGCGGTCTGAAAGACCAGCTGTCGTGACACCCGCAGCCTTGCCGCCGCCTGAAACGGTCGCATCGGCCCCTCGCTTCGCAGCAGGCTGAGCAGGTTCCAATGCGTGAAGGCAAGATCGGGATCGATCGCCTTCAGCGCGGCTGCGAACATCTCGGACACGGTTGCCGCCGCACGAACCATGTCGGCGATATCCTCGGCCGTCTTCTCGGTGGGCTGTCGTCCCTGTCCGGGAGGGGTGGCGGGGATCGGTTCGGCTTTCATCGTCTCGCTTTCGGGATATCCTCGTGTTGTAGCAGGTTGTCGCGACGGGACAACCTACGGCTTGACGCCCTTCGGGGCAAACCCTCTGCCATGAACCGAAGGAGGCCCGATGATCCAGAACAGCCCTGAACCCGGCGATCTGCCTGAGGCCCATGTCTTCATCGTCACCTATGGCCGCTCGGGATCGACCCTGACGCAGAGCCTTCTGAACACGTTGCCCGGCTATCAGATCCGGGGCGAGAACGGCAATCTGGCCTGGTATCTGGCACGGGCCTGCGACCTGGTGGGCCATCACGAGATGTTCGCGCTGCGCCGGCGGGATGCCGCCCTGCCGCCCGAGCGGCGCAGCGATTATCTGGCGCCCCTCGTGGGTCAGCCACACGACCCCTGGGCGGGGGCCGAACTCGTCGATCCCGATGCGCTGCGCCGCGGTCTGATGGACGTCTTCTCGCGCGAGGTGCTGCGACCGGGGCCCGGCTGCCGCGTCAGCGGCTTCAAGGAGATCCGCTTTCACGAGGACCCGGATTTCTTCGCCACCTATCTGGACGTGCTGCGCGACAGCTTTCCCCGCACGCGGTTCCTGTTCCAGACACGCGATCGGGACGCGGTGGCGCGGTCGGGCTGGTGGGCGCAGCAGCCGCGACACGAGGTCATCGCGCAGCTGCGCGGAGCCGAGGATCTGTTCGCCGACTACGCGGCCGCCCATCCCGCGGAATGCTTCACGATCCGATACGAGCGCTATTCCGAGGGCGCGGACTACGTCGCCGAGATCCTCGATTTTCTGGGCGAAAGGATGGAGCGCGATGCGATCGAGGCCGCGCTGGCGCGCAGCCTCTCGCATTAGCGTGCTATAGCCTAGAACAGCCAGGCCGCACCGCCGATCAGGGCGGTCATGATCGCGGTCAGCAGCAGCCAGTGCATCAGCGTCTGGAACGCGCCGCCATCGGGCGTGGTCCGGGCCGCCGTCTCGGGGCCGGTCTTGTCGGTCATCGTCTTGTCCTTGATGTCTGCAACGAAAGGATTGCCCTGTCGGGCGTCTCAGATCCTGTCGGCATCCATCGGGGGCGCGCGGGCGCCATGGCCTTCTACCCGCGCGGCAGCGCGAAGCGGGGGTCCTGTCCGCGCGAGGCGCGCGGCTCGGCTCTGCGCATCCCGCCGCGGATCGGCCCGGAATGCGGCCAGCGTGGCGGGATCGCCCTCATGCCCCGGCTGCGGGGCCAAGCGGTCGGGCAGGGCCGAGGCGACCAGCAACACCCGGTCGGTCAGCAGGTCGTGATCCGGTCCCGCCAGCCTGTCAGGCAGCCTTTCGCCCGGCGCCGAGAGCGCCAGCAGCACCGCCAGCGCAAGGCAGGCGCGGCGCAGCAGGGTCAGGGGCGGGGTCGGGACATGCATGGAAATTCGCCAGAGGCCGGGACGGGTCCGGCCGCCGGTCAAGATAAGCCGTCGCAGCGGCCTTGCAAGCCCGGCCGCGCGGGCCGGCAGACTAATTTCGGCGCCACCTGCGCGGCCTCGG
Source organism: Paracoccus sp. (in: a-proteobacteria) (assembly GCF_030604785.1). Lineage (GTDB taxonomy): Bacteria > Pseudomonadota > Alphaproteobacteria > Rhodobacterales > Rhodobacteraceae > Paracoccus. The sequence goes on from NZ_JAUVVF010000046.1 coordinate 14,152, forward strand.
CCAGCGCCAGCCGCGAAAGAGGCTGCGCTTGCTCAGCGGCTCGAAGATGCGGTCGGCGCCGTTGGGGTCGAGGATCTCGTTCTCGGCCAGCCATTCCTCGAACCCGCTCATCTCGGGCAGCTCATAGGACACGAGGCTTCGGCCCCCGCCGGGGGGCCGCCGCGTCGCCTCGATCATCGGGATCAGCCCGCCATGGTCCTCGATCAGCTGCGGGATCCTTTCGACGGGCAGACCCAGATGCTCGGCCAGAAGCAGGTGGCGCAGGTCGGCGATGCGCTGCCGGTCCTCGGCCCGGTCCTCGCGATCCGCCGCCACCAGCACGTCGCATTCGCTGTCCAACCGCATCGAGCGGTTGTTGATGTTGGACGATCCAACCCGCAGCCACAGATCGTCCACGATCATCAGCTTGGCATGGACATAGATCTCGGACCCGGCCTCGGTCACGGGATGATAGATGCGGAACCGGCCTTGGCTGTCCAGCGCCCGCAGCGCCTCGACCAGCCGGGCGCGTGCCGTGTCCATCGCCAGAGGTTCCAGCCAGCCCTGCGCGCTGACCGGGTTGACCACCACGATCTCGGGCGGGTCGGGCCGCGTCAGGCGCTGCGCGATGGCCTGCGCGATCTTGCGCGAGGCGAAATACTGGCTTTCGGCGTAGATGAAATGACGGGCCCGGCCGATCAGGTCGATCGACAATTGCTCGATCTCGTGGATCGGCTCGACCGCCTTCATGGCGGGGCGCGTGCGGGCGATGGCCAGCGCCGCCCCCCGGAAGGTGGGGTCCAGCGTGTCGGGCCAGCAATCGCGGATGTCGGTGACGGGAGGAAGCTGCTCGCCCGTTGCGATGCGCCAGCGTTCGCGCGCCAGATCGCCAAGCGCGCGCGCGGCGGGGCCGTCAAAGGCCGTGGTCGCGTCATGCCAGGGCTTGACCGGGCGGCCCGCCGGGTCGGTGCGGCGGGGCTCTTCGTCGCGGTGCTCGGGCGTGTCCCACCGGCCCTCGGTCATGTCGATGCCGCCGCAGAAGGCGAGGCAATCGTCGATCACCACGATCTTCTGGTGGTGCGAACTGGCCAGCGGGTGATGCCCGTCAAGGCGCAGCGTGATGCGTGGATGCAGCTTCCAGCGCAGGATCGTCAGCAGGGTCGTGCCCCGGAACAGCGACTTGAAGGCGCCAGTATCCCATCGCAGCAGGCGGATATGCAGGTCGGGCCGGCTGCGCGCCAGCCAGAGGACGAAATCGCCCAGCCGGGCGGGGCCGCCATCACCCGCCGGGTCGCCCAGGGTTATGCGCGCGTCGAAATCCCAACCGATCAGCAGGATGCTGCGGCGGGCCTGCGCCATGGCCTGGCGGACGGCGGTGAAATAGGCATCGCCGTCCCGGATCACCGTGAAGCGTCCAGACCGTTCGATGCGCCAGCAATTCTGTCCCGGACGGGCCAGACGTTCGTCCGCGCCGTGCATGCTCCGAGATGCCCCCCTTGCGATACCCCCGTGACGCCCGGCCTTGGCCCGGCGCAGCATGTGAAACGTCGCAGCCCCGCGCCCCGTTCCGTCGGGACGCCCGCTGCCAAAACAGGACGCCGCGCCTTTGGGGGGGCGCGGCGCAGGAGATGTTGATCGGGGTCGGGCGCAGCTTCTGGGGCGGCCTTCGATGCCCTGATGTCGGATGGTTGGGACGAAGCAGCGATCAATCGGAGGGCTGAAGCCGATCAAGCTGCCAGATGCTGCGCGAGAAGTTCACCTCGCTGCGCCATTCGGGCGCCGCATCGAAGGGATAGACGATCCAGAAGGGACCCTTGTCGCGGACCGACATCGGCTCTCCGTCAAGGTGAAAGGCGATGATTGGATATTCCTCGGTGATCTCGGATACGGGAATGTCGATGGAATATTCGTTGATCGCCGTGGCGGTCACGCTGCCCTCGGTGATGCCCGCGTCATTCAGGACCGAGGCCAGTGGAACGCCGGTGAACTTCTGCACACCCTCGGTCCAGATCGTGGTTGTCGCCATCTCGACCGCGCCCAGTTCCTGCAGCGCCGGGATGTCGTATTCGCGCGTCTCGTCGCCAAGCGTGACGGTCAGCAGCGGCGAGGCAATGGCGCCGTTCGCGCAGAAAAACAGCGCGGTGGCCATGGCGAGAGGAGTCGAAAGTCGATACATGGATCACCCGGGCATGCGGAAACAGATTGTGCCGCAATGTCGCATGGCGATGAAATTCTTGCATCGGTTACTTGGTATGGTAACGTATACTTTCGTATAGACACCAATAACCTACGCTCGGCAGGTTATGGCATTTGTGAATAGTCGATGGTCTTTGAACTGCTCTTTAGCTGCAAACACGAATATGTTCGGAGCAGCCGGGTGTAACCGGCTTCTTCCAAAGGGGGCATGATGAGAATTCTGGTGGCCGACGATCATGACCTGATCCGGGAAACCCTGGTCATGTTTCTGAAGGCACAGGGCCTGTCGGACATTGCCGAAGTCGGGACCGTCGATCAGGCCGAAAGCGCCATCGCGCAGGCGCCCGACGCCTTTGATCTGGTTCTGCTGGATTACGACATGCCCGGCATGGACGGCCTGAACGGGCTGGCGCGCATCCGCAACGCGATGCAGGGGCGGCCGGTGGCGATCCTGTCGGGCACGGCCTCGCCCTCGGTCGCGCGGGACGCGATCGAGGCGGGCGCGCGGGGCTTCCTGCCCAAGACCATGGGCGCCAAGTCCCTGGCCGCCGCGATCCAGTTCATCGCGGGCGGCGACGTGTTCGTGCCCTACGGCTTTCTGGAACAGGCCGATGCCAAGCCGACCGGCGATCTGACCATGCGCGAGATGCAGGTGCTGCGCGGGTTGACCGAGGGCCGTTCGAACAAGGACATCGCGCGCGAGCTGGACCTGCAGGAGGTCACGATCAAGCTGCACGTCAAGACGTTGTGCCGCAAGCTGGGCGCGCGCAACCGGACGCAGGCCGCCATGATCGCGCGGGATCGCCGCCTCGTGAACTGAAGCAGACCGTTCAACCCACGCGGCACTGCTTTCCGTCGGCGACCTGCGGCTCGGGCCGGGTGCCGTTCAGGACGTGGCGTGCCAGCTCGATCATGTCCGACAGGGCCAGAGCATCGCGCGGGCCGGGGCGCGAGGCCTTGGCGGTGGTCTCGATCTCGGCCAGCCGGGCATGCAGATCGGTGAAGCCGATCACAGCCGCCGTTCCCGCCATGCGATGCGCCAGTGCCCCGAGTTCGGGATGGCGCTCGTGGTCCTCGACCAGGGCGCAGAGTTCGTTCAGGCCGGTGGCCAGTTCCGTCAGGGCACGGGCGGCCATGAGACCTGCGGCATCCTCGCCGATCGCCTCGGCCAGGTTGCGCCGGGCCTCTTCCAGCCGGGCCTTGCCCGGCTCCTGTGCCGGAGGGGTGGGCGTCGCTGGCATGCTGGGTGTCTCGACTTCGGGTTCCTTGGCGGATGGTGCCGGCAGGGCAGGGACGGTCGGCGCGCTCAGCGCCAGGACCGTGTCCAGCTGTTCGCGCAGACGCTCGATCGACAGGGGCTTGGTCAGCGTTGCATTCATGCCGGCATCGTCGAACCGCGCCAGATCCTCGGGCAAGGCATGGGCGGTCAGGGCGATGATGGGCGTGTCGCGGTTCGGCCCCGAACGCCTGATCTCTCGCGTGGCCTCGATCCCGTCCATGCGCGGCATGGAGATGTCCATCAGGATCATCAGATAGCGCTTCTGCGAGGCCATCACCACGCCTTCGCGACCGTCCTGCGCCTCGACCACGCTGTAGCCAGAACGGGTGAGCATGTCGCGGGCGATCATCCGGTTGATCGCATTGTCCTCGACCACCAGGATCTCGCCGCTGTTGCCTGCGGGATCGGCGCTGACGACGACATGGCTGCGTTGCCGGTCGGATGCGATCTGGTTCCCCCGCACCTCGGTCAGGGTCAGGCTGACCCGGAAGACCGAGCCTTGGCCGGGCGTGCTCTCGACCTTGATGCGCCCACCCATCAGCTTGACGAGGCGGCGCACGATGGGCAGGCCCAGCCCGGTCCCCTCGACCGCGCGGCTATAGGCGCTGTCCAGCGTCACGAATTCGTCGAAGATGCGGTCGATATCCTCGGGGGGAATGCCGATGCCGGTATCGATCACGCGGAACTCGACCGCGCCGGGGGCGGGCCCGCGCTCGACCTCCAGGGTCACGTCCCCTGCCTCGGTGAACTTGATCGCATTGCCGACCAGATTCATCAGGACCTGCGTCAGTCGCCCCTGATCGCCCATCAGCAGGGTGGACGACGGGCCGATCATCCTGACATTCAGGCGGTTCCCGCGCTGCCCGGCCTGCGCGCCGAGGGCGCTGACGACCGATTGGGCGACGTCTGCCGGATCGAAGGGTGCATTGGCCAGGCTGATCTGACCGGCCTCGCCGCGCGACACTTCCAGCACGTCGTTCACATGACCCAGCAGCATCCGGCCCGATTGCTCCATCACGTCCAGATAATGCTGCTGCATCTTGTTCAGCCGCGTCAGCTTCAGCAGCTCCAGCGTGCCCAGAACGCCGTTCAGCGGGGTGCGCATCTCGTGGCTCATGACGGCCAGCATCCGCGCCTTGGCGCGTTCCCCGGCCACGGCCCGGTCGCGGGCGCGGATCAGTTCCTGCTGTTCGGCCACGCGGTTCGAGATGTCGCGGATGAAGGCCACGATGACCGGCCCGCGCTGGCTCATGGCGCTTGAGATCGCGACCTCGACCGGAAAGACGCGCCCGCTGCTGTGGCGCGCCGTCGCCTCGATCGGGTCCAGCCGGATGGGATCGTTGGGCGCGGTCCGCAGGCGCCGCAGCAGCGACCGGCAGCGCGCGCGCTGATCCTCGGGGACCAGAAGGTCGATGAGATTCGCCCCGATGGCCACTTGCGAACTGTAGCCGTAGATGCGGCTGGCCGATCCGTTGAAATCGATGATCCGCCCGTTCGAGCCTGCCACCACGATGGCGTCGATGGATGTCCCGATGACGGCCTGCAGGCGGTTGCGGGCATTGGCGATGCGCTCTGCCTGAAGGCGCGAGGCATGAAACAGCACCGACATCGCCACCACCGCCGTCACCAGCGCGGCAAAGAGGATCAGCACGATCAACGCCAGATCGGTCAGCGCGCCCGACAGGCGCTCGCGCTGCGCGTCGGAACTGCGCGCCAGAAGCCGCACCCCGTCCATCGAGATGGTCCGCATCAACGGCCTGATCCGCGCGGTCGAGGCCTCCAGCGCGGGCAGGGCGGCGGCCAGCCGCTCGTTGTCGGCGTCGATGGTCAGGGCGGTGCGTGCCAGATAGGATTCGACCTCCTTGATGTGATCGTTCGTCACGCTGTCGTTGCGCAGATCCTCGCTGACGGTTCCCCGGCGAAAGGTGGCGATGCGCGAGAAGAAGATGTCAAAGCGCTGGCGCACGCTGTTGATGGCATTCTCGCGCTGGTCGGGAGGGGCATGTCTGGCCTCGGCCAGGGCCAGCTGGAAGGCCAGCAGCTCGACCTCGGCCTGGGCAAGGGACCATTGCGTGGCATCGCGATTCGCTGCGGCAAGCTGGTCGATCTTCCCGCGCGCATCGGCACTGTAGATCCAGATCGCCATGCCGACAGCGCCCATGGCGGCAAGAAAACCGCCCAGAAGAACGTAGAACTGAAATCGCATCGCCCAGACCACCCGAGGAGAGCGCCGTTGCACGCGCGCTTGTCCAGAGGATCACACACCCGTCGGAACGGGGCAATGATCGCATTAGGATGCTGTTCTAGTCGGAAGGATAGGGCATCGGTCGGCGGGGCGCCAAAGGGATGGGGTGCGCTATGCCTCTGCCGCCGGGCGCTGCGGCGTGACTTGGGCTAATGTGGGATAAATCTCATCAAGGAGCACTACCATGGTCCGCACCATCAAGATCTCCGACTACATCCACGTTCAGGGTCTCTACGAGGGGACCGACTCGCGCGGGCGTCTGCTGGTCCGCGTGGGCGAGCGTCTTTATGCGGGCCACCCGCTCTGATCAGGGGCTGGGTCTGGTGTGACCCGTCATCTGTCGGCCTCGTCCGGCAGTAGGAGGCGAACGCCTTCCGGAGGCAGCGGCTGGCCCGGCCGCTGCTTTTCCGTTTCTGCCGTCAGGGCAAGCCCGCTGACATCCGATCCGCCAAGCAAAAGGCCCGCATCCCAGGATGCGGGCCTTTGCCGTTCATGCCTGCCGGCGGCCAAGAGGGTCAGGCATGCGCCATCGCCGTCTCGGCCCCGCCCTGACGCAGGTTCAGCAGTGCGCGGGGCGACAGCACCATGCCGACATCGCCGCCCGCCAGAAGCGCCACGCCGGACACCTTGCGGACCCGCGACATCATCCCGCGCAGAGGCCGCAGCAGCACAAGCTGCTGACCGATCAGCTCGTCGACCGGGATGGCGACGCTGCCTTCCTCGTGGCTGAGGATGATATGCACCCGCGTCGTGCCCTCGCCCGCCGCCGCGCGCTCCTCGGAGGCCGGGTTCAGGCTGCGGATCGCCACGACCTCGTCCTGGCCAAGCCGCAGCCATCGGCTTCCGCCCGTGGCCGAGACCTCGACCAGGTTGGCCGGGTCCGGTTGCAGGATCGTCCGGATCGCCGCGACCGGCAGGACGTAGCGCGTTCCGCCTGCGCCGACCACCATGCCCTCCAGCACGATCAGGTTCATCGGCAGGCTGATATGATGGCGCAGCCCTCCGCCGGGCAGCGTGACGCACCGCAGCTGGCCGCCCGCGCGGGTCAGCTCGGTCTCGGCCTGGGCCAGACGCGCGGGCTCGGACCGCGTGCCGCCATCGTCCTCCAGCGTGACCAGCAGCAGGTCGTCGCCGCGCCGCACCGACAGGTGCATCCGCCGGGGGGCATCGTCCAGATCGCCCAGCCGGGCCTGCACCAGCGGGCGCAGCACGCGCTTCAGCGTGTCCAGAAGCGCCACGTCCAGCGACAGCCCGTCACCCGCCGTGGTCAGACGCGCCTCGCGGCCGCGCTGGCGGGATTCGGTGGCGACCATCGCGGCAAAGGGCCGAAGCAGCGTCTCGACCGGGCGCGAGCGAAGCTCTGCCGTGGTCTGCTGCAATTCGGTCATCTGCGACAGGACCTGCGTCTCGGCCTGGGCCAGATCGCGCAGGCGCGCCATCATCTGTTCCGCCGTGGCGCGCAGCGCGGCCAGCGCCTGACGCGGGTCGTCGTGATGCTGGCGCATGGTCTGCGCGATCATTTCGGGCAGGGGCGTCTCGGCCAGTTCGGCGATGATGCCGTGGATCATGGCCTGCCCTGCGGCGATCTCGCCGATGCGCTCCAGCGTTTCGGCCGACAGGTCCACCCCGGCATTCAGCTGTGCCCAACGGTCGGCCTGATCCTCGGTCTCGGGGGCGGCCTCGTCGGTCTGGGCGACGGTCAGATGA
>NZ_JAUVVF010000003.1 GCF_030604785.1 Paracoccus sp. (in: a-proteobacteria)
CACCGGGGTCTGAAGCCTCTTGCATCACGGGCGGCAACCAAAGAAGACATAAGCACGTGCTCAGGCATATGCCTAAGCCTCCATGGTTATGCCCGAGTGTCCGGTCGAAAAGGGGGCCAGTTCAGTCTTGATGACCACAAGTGAGATGGCGTTCGTTGCACGCTGATCGCTAGGTCACGTTGACAAAAGGGATTCACAGAGCTGATCGTGATTCAAGCTGGCGTCTGCGATGGAGACCAGGTTGGCACGAGACGCTGATGTCGGACGAGGAATGGGCGTTCTTCGAGCGGTTCATCCCGGACGGTCTGCGCCCCGAACGGACGCAAATCTACCAACCACCGCCTTGTTCTGGATAGCGTGTTCTGGATTGCACGCACCGGAATCCCGTGGTGGGACCTCCCGTCAGAGTTCTGGAAGTGGTCCAGTGTTTACCGGCAGTTTCGGCGTTGGGCATTGGCGGGGCTCTGGCAGCAGGTCATGGACGCCCTGAACGAAAGCGGGGCAGTACAGCACGCACTCCAGATGACTGACGGCACGGTCGTTCGCGCCCATCATCAGGCAGCGGGCGCTAAAGGGGGCTTAGCCATGAGGCGCCACTGATTCGAGACCATGGCGAAGGCGACAGGGTTTAGGCCGCTCAAGAGCGTCCGGTGGGAAAACGATCCAGTGGATCGTTTTCTGGACCGCCTTCCGCTTCACGACCAAGATCCACCTCCTCGTCAATGCTGCAGGGCTGCCCATGAGGACCGAGATCACCGCGGGGCAAACCTCTGACTATCTTGGCTTCGATCTGGTCATCGCGGAAACCTGCCCAGCTCAAGCGTCTTGCCGGCCGACCGAGGCTAAGACGCTGACAGCATCCGCAATTTCATGGACAAACGCGACGTCTCGCCCGTCATGCCAATGCGCACGTCACGCAAGAAGCGCCTCGGCCTCGACCGATCCTTGTATCGTCTGCGCAACCTAGGCAAAACGCCTGGAACCCCTAGTTTCACCATGCAGCGCTGGCCGTCCTCGGGCCCGAGATGCTGATTGCGGTGATCAGATAGAGCGATAGCAACAGCAATCTCCGATCACTTGCGACGCAGGCCTTACCGTTGGCTGTGCGCACCGGTTCGAGCGCTGGTGCCTGCGTCATGCACCCCGCGCCGACGGGTCGGGCAGGAAAATGAACATACCAATATCGTTATGCAGATTCGGAATAATGTCATTTTACCATCATGTCCCGGCCTTGCTATGCTGATCGCGTGCCGAGGGGAGACGGCACTAGATCGGGCGCGGCGGAACTGTCCGCCACCGGGGGGGAACATGACAATCAGGACCACGGACATCGCGTTGGCGACCGTCTTTTGCTGTCCGGTCGCGGGCACTGTCGCCCAGACCGTCCGCATCCCGAACGGCATCGCGTCTCATGCGGGGCTGGTCTTCGCGGGCAACGGCACGGTGAAACGGTTCCTGCAAGCGGGCGGCGAGACAGGCCCGCAAGATACCAATGACGACATGACAAACCACCCGGTCCAGGTCGGGCAGATGATCGACGGGGGCGAGGACGTGCCGGGACGGGCTGCCATTCGCAGGATGACCCTGCCTCGTGCCGCCGCCCGCGACGTCAGGGCCGCCGATGACCGGTCGATCCGCGGTGCCAACCTGCCACCCAAGGACCTGCGCGCCCGAAGCTGACGAACTCTAATCACACTTTCTGGGAGGAAACGATGAACAGAACCACCATGTTGGCCAGCGTCGCCGCGCTGGCGCTGACGGCCACGAACGCCCTAGCCGAAACCAGGACAATCGGCTTTTCGCAGATCGGCTCGGAATCGGGCTGGCGTGCGGCGGAAACCACGCTGACCCGCCAGCAGGCAGAGGAACGCGGCTACCAGCTGCAATTCTCGGACGCCCAGCAGCGACAGGAAAACCAGATCGCGGCGATCCGGTCCTTCGTCGCCCAGGACGTGGATGCGATCCTGCTGGCACCGGTTGTGGCAACCGGCTGGGATGCCGTCCTGCGCGAGGCGCAGGAGGCCGAAATCCCCGTCGTGCTGCTGGATCGCAGGGTCGACAGCGACGAAAGCCTGTATCTGACCGCCGTAGGCTCGGATCTGGTCCACGAGGGCGAGGTGGCCGGCCAGTGGCTTGTCGACCAGGTGGCGGGTGAGGAATGCCGCATCGTCGAATTGCAGGGCACGACGGGCTCCAGCCCCGCCATCGACCGGAAGACCGGGTTCGAGAATGCCATCTCGGGCCATGACAACCTTCAGATCGTGCGCAGCCAGACCGGCGATTTCACCCGGGCGCAGGGCAAGGAGGTGATGGAGAGCTTCCTTCAGGCCGAAAATGGCGGTGCCGATATCTGCGCGCTCTACGCCCATAACGACGACATGGCAGTGGGCGCGATCCAGGCGATCAAGGAGGCCGGGCTGCAGCCGGGCACGGATATCCTGGTCGTCTCCATCGACGCGGTGCCCGACATCTTCCAGGCCATGGCGGCGGGCGAGGCGAATGCTACGGTCGAGCTGACCCCCAACATGGCGGGTCCTGCCTTCGACGCGCTCGAGGCCTACTGGGCCGACGGCACCATGCCCGAGAAGTTCATCCAGACCGAATCCAGGCTGTATACCCAGGCCGACGATCCGCAGGGCGAATACGATCGGCGCAAGGATCTGGGTTACTGATCCCCTTCGGGCGGGCCGCAGCTGCGGTCCGTCCGAACCTTGAACAAGGCCCATTGGAATGCTGCTTTCAATCCGATCCCTCACCAAGGTCTTTCCCGGCACGCGGGCGCTGGACGATGTCGATCTGGACATTGCGGCGGGCGAGGTTCACGCCCTGCTGGGCGAGAACGGCGCCGGAAAGTCCACCCTGATCAAGTGCCTGACCGGTGCCTATCGCCGTGACGCTGGCGCGGTCACGCTGGACGGCGCGGCCATCGACCCCCGCTCCACGCGCGAGGCGCAGGAACTGGGCATCGGCACCGTCTATCAGGAGGTGAACCTGCTGCCCAACCTGACCGTCGCGCAGAACCTGATGTTCGGGCGCGAGGCGCGTCGCTTCGGGATGATCGACACCCGCGCCACCCGGTTGCAGGCGCGCGACATCCTGGCGCGTTACGGTCTGAATCTGGATGTGGACCGCGACCTGGGCAGCTTTTCCGTGGCCATCCAGCAGATCATCGCCATCGCGCGGGCGGTCGAGGTTTCGGGCAAGGTGCTGATCCTGGACGAGCCGACCGCCAGCCTTGACGCGGCCGAGGTGGCGATGGTCTTCGACATGGTGCGGTCCCTGCGCGACAGGGGGATGGGCATCGTCTTCGTTTCCCATTTCCTGGATCAGGTCTTCGATCTCAGCGATCGCGTGACGATCCTGCGGAACGGCCGCAAGATCATCACCGCGCCGACCGCCGAGCTGAACCGGATGACCCTTGTCGAACATATGCTGGGCCGCGTGCTGGAGGATGTCGTCCAGGCGCCCGGCACCAGCGCGGCCGTCGCGCCCGAGCCGGTGCTGCATTTTGACAGCGTCGGCCGGTCAGGGGCGGTCGAGCCCTTCGACCTGGCCATCGGCGCGGGCGAGGTGGTTGGCCTTGCGGGTCTGCTGGGCTCGGGCCGGACCGAGACGGCAGAACTGCTGTTCGGCATCAGGCCCATGCAAACCGGAACCGCGCGGGATGCGGAGGGGCCGCTTGACCTGCGCAGCCCGCGCGCAGCCATCGCCGCAGGTTTCGGCTTTGCCCCCGAGGATCGCAAGACCGACGGGATCGTCGCCGAGCTTTCGATCCGCGAGAACATCATCCTGGGGCTGCAGGCGCGGCGGGGCTGGGCCCGGCCCATCTCCCGGGCCGAGCAGAACCGGCTGGCCGACGACTATATCAGGCGGCTCGACATCCGCACCTCTGGCCGGGAAAAGCCCATCGGCGAGCTTTCCGGCGGCAATCAGCAAAAGGCCGTGCTGGCCCGGTGGCTGGCGATGAACCCGCGTTTCCTGATCCTCGACGAACCCACACGCGGGATCGATGTCGGCGCCCATGCCGAGATCCTGCGCCTGATCGGCACCCTGACGGCCGGGGGCATGTCCGTCCTGGTCATCAGCAGCGAGATCGACGAGATGGTCGCCGTGGCGGACCGCGTCATCGTGCTGCGCGACCGCCGCCATGTCGCGGAACTGACGGGCGAGCAGGTGTCGGGCGATGCGATCATGCGCGCCATCGCGCAGGGCGGCACGACCGACGGGGCGGCGGCATGAGCGGGGCCTTGCAGCGCATCGCGCCCCAGCTGGTCGCCCTTGTGGCGCTGGTGGCACTGGTCTCGGTCTTCTATCCCGCCTTCCTGTCGGTTCAGCTGAATGACGGGCGGCTCGTCGGGCCGGTCATCGACATCCTCAAGCGCGGCGCGCCGGTGGCCTTGCTGGCGATCGGCATGACGCTGGTCATCGCCACGCGCGGCATCGATCTGTCGGTGGGCGCGATCATGGCCATCTGCGGAGCATCGGCCGCCTGGGCAATCACCCAGGGCTGGGGCACGGGTCCGGCCCTGGCGCTGGCGCTGGCGGCTGGGGCGACTGCCGGTCTTTGGAACGGCGTGCTGGTGGCGCTGCTGGGCATCCAGCCCTTCGTCGCCACGCTGATCCTGATGACCATGGGGCGCGGCGTGGCGCAGCTGATCACCGAGGGCCGCATTCTGACCTTCAACGATCCGGGCCTGTCCTGGCTGGGATCGGGCATCGCCTTCGGCCTTCCGGTCCCGGTCTGGCTGTGGCTGGCGACGGGGCTGACGGTCGCGGCCCTGATGCGGCGCACCGCCCTGGGCCTGCTGATCGAGGCCGTGGGCGTCAATCGCCGCGCCTCGGGTCTGGCCGGGGTGAACGCGACCGTGCTGCTGATCGCGGTCTATGTCGCCTCCGGCCTCTGCGCCGCACTGGCGGGCATCATCGTGACCGCCGACATCCGCGGCGCCGACGCCAACAATGCCGGCCTCTGGCTGGAGCTGGATGCGATCCTCGCCGTCGTCATCGGGGGCAATTCGCTTCTGGGTGGGCGGTTCTCGATCGCGGCCTCGGTTCTCGGGGCGCTGATCATCCAGACGATCACCACCGGTATCCTGCTGGCGGGCTTTCCGTCGGAATACAACCTCGTCATCAAGGCGGGGCTGGTGCTGGTCATCCTCGTCCTGCAATCGCCTCGCATCTCGGCGGAATGGAAGCTCATGCGTGAAAGCCACCGCGCCCAGCCCCGCAGCGCCCGGCGCGCCCCGCCCGAAGCCACCACCGGGAACCGGAAATGAACACCCGCGCCCTTCCGCTTTATGCGACGATCGTGATCTTCCTGCTGGCCTGCCTGCTGGCATGGACCCAGTTTCCGAACATCATCTCGACCCGTGTCTTCGGCAACCTGCTGACGGACAACGCCTATCTGGGCATCGTCGCGGTGGGCATGACGCTGGTGGTCCTGTCGGGCGGGATCGACCTGTCCGTCGGCTCGGTCATCGCCTTCTCGGGCGTCTTCATCGCGGTGATGCTGCGCGACACCGGGCTGCATCCGCTGCCGGTCTTCGTGATGCTTCTGGTCCTGACCAGCGCCTTCGGAGCGGGGATGGGCTTCATGATCGACCGGCTCGCCATGCCCGCCTTCATCGTCACGCTGGCGGGGATGTTCCTGGCGCGCGGCGCGGCCTACATGCTGTCGATCCCCTCGGTGCCCATCACCCATCCCTTCTACCAGACGCTGCAGGGCGCCTATATCCTGCTGCCGGGCCGAGGGCGCCTGACGCTGATCGGGATGCTGATGGTGGCCGTTGTCATTCTGGGCATGATCCTGGCGCATCGCACACGCTTCGGCACCTCGGTCTATGCCCTGGGCGGGGGCGAGCAGACCGCGCGGCTGATGGGGGTGAGGCAGGGGCGCACGACGGTGCTGGTCTATGCCTTCTCGGGGCTGATGGCGGGGCTCTCCGGGATCGTCTTCTCGGTCTATACCGGCTCTGGCTATGCGCTGGCGGCGGTCGGGACGGAACTGACGGCCATCGCGGCGGTGGTGATCGGGGGCACCCTGCTGACCGGCGGGGCCGGCTATGTCTTCGGAACGCTGGTCGGCGTGCTAACGATGGGTCTGATCCAGACCTATCTCGTCTTTGACGGCTCGCTGTCCAGCTGGTGGACCAAGATCGTGATCGGGTTGCTGCTGCTGGCCTTCATCCTGCTGCAGAAGGGGCTGCTGCATCTGTCGAGACGGCGTCTGGCGGACACGGCATGACGACGGGCTCTGTGGCTTTGTGCATGACGTCCCGGGGTCGGCGGCGTCATCCTGCGCGACGCGCTGCCGACTGCGCGAGTCTCGACCTTGTGCACAATCGCGCATTACGTTGGCCGGCACGCGGCCGTTTCCTCGGTCGCGCGCTTTCCAGCTGCCTCGCTCGCCTCCCACGCGCCGCCCTCCTGAAGCCAAGCTTGGTGCTCTGCCAGTCGCAACGCGAGCGATCCCTGCTCGCTCGACAGGTGGATAAAGACGCAGAAGGTGCCCCTCGAGGACAAACGGCCGCTTCTACAAGGCTGCCGCCAGGCCTTCCTGACTTCATAAAGCAGCCGATCTTCCCGCTCATCGACAAGATGGACTGCCACCGCGACTCGTGCTGACCCTCGTTGTCGGAGGCTGACCGCCCCGCACCTTCGCGCACTTCGGGGCAAACTTGTTCATTGTTTTGCTCAGGACGCTCCATCCAACCCGGGAGTTGGGGCCTCCGGCAGACCCGGCGCTATTCACAGCGCCGGGGTTGACGATTTGCATTGGTGCGGGCGGATTGCCAGTATGTCATCGTCATGCCCGACAAACCACGCTGTGAAACAACCAGCGCAGGCTGCCGTCCGCCTCGTGAACAAGTGCTTCAGACGAAGCGGCTGACCCAGTTCTCCAGCCGTTCCTGCCGGCCCGAACGGGGCTGCGGGTCCAGACCCTGATCCTCGACCCGCGCAGCGATGGCCTCGAGGGGCTCGTCCTTCAGCATGGCCTGTGCGGCTGGGCTGTCCCAGCCCGTGTAACGCTCGGCCCGCATCTTTTCGAGGCCGCCATCCTCCAGCATCGCGGCGGCCGCCTTCAGACCCCGGGCGCAGATGTCGATGGCGCCGACATGGGACAGGACCAGATCCTCGGGGTCCAGCGACTGGCGGCGGATGCGCGCGTCGAAGTTGGTCCCGCCGGTCTCGAACCCGCCGGCGCGCAGCACCTCGTAATAGGCCAGCGCGACCTCGGGGACGTTGTTGGGGAACTGGTCCGTGTCCCAGCCAGACTGATAGTCGTTGCGGTTCATGTCGATGGAGCCCAAGAGCCCAAGCGAGCCCGCCAGCGCCAGCTCATGCTCGAAGCTGTGGCCGGCGAGGATGGCGTGGCCTTGCTCGATGTTCAGCTTGACCTCGGTCTCAAGGCCGAAGCGCTTGAGGAAGCCGTAGATCGTACCGACGTCGAAATCGTACTGGTGCTTGGCGGGCTCCTGCGGCTTCGGTTCGATCAGGATCGCGCCCTTGAAGCCGATCTTGTGCTTGTAATCCACGACCTTGCTGAGGAACGCGCCCGCCTGCTCGGCCTCGCGGGTCAGGTCGGTGTTCAAGAGGCTCTCATAGCCCTCGCGGCCTCCCCAGAGGACGTAGTTCTCGCCGCCCAGCTGATGCGTGACGTCCATGCAGGCCTTCACGGTCGCGGCGGCATAGGCGAAGATCTCGGGGTCCGGGTTGGTCGCGGCCCCGGCCATCCAGCGGCGGTGGCTGAACATGTTCGCCGTGCCCCAGAGCAGCTTCGTGCCCGTCTGCTGCATCTTGCCGGCGAAGACATCGCAGATTTCTTCCAGATTGCGGCGGCTCTCGGCAAAGCTGCTGCCCTCGGGGCGGACGTCCGCGTCGTGAAAGCAGAAGAAGGGCACGTTGAGGATGCCGAACAGGTCGAAGGCCGCATCGGCCTTGGCACGGGCGGCGGCCATATCGTCGCCATACCACGGCCGATCAAAGGTGCGCCCGCCAAAGGGATCGCCGCCCTCATAGGCCAGCGAATGCCAATAGGCGATTGCAAGGCGCAGGTGATCCTCCATCCGCTTGCCCATCACGATCTCGTCCGGATTGTAATGCCGATAGGCGAATTCGTTGTCGCTGTTCGGACCCTCGTAGCGGATCGGGGCGATGTCCTTGAAATAGCTCATGGTTGGTTCCTTTGAAGGGTCGTGGTCTCCGGGTCCGGCAGGCGCTGTCCCTGTTCGTCGAACAGATGCAGTTGTCCGGGTTGGGGGCTGACGCGGATCACGTCGCCCGTGCGCAGGCGATTGTTCCCGGCCAGGCGGATCGTCATGGGGCCGATGGCCTCGACATCGGCATGCACGATCGTGTCGGCCCCGAGGGTCTCTACCACCAGCGCGCGGGCGGGGCGGCCCTCGGGGTCGATGACCAGATGTTCGGGGCGGATGCCGGCTGTCCGGGCATGGGGCTGGCCGATGGAGGCGGCGGGGATCAGGTTCATCTTGGGCGAGCCAATGAAGCCTGCCACGAAGACGGTCTGCGGACGGTCGTAAAGCTCCATGGGGGCGCCGACCTGCTCGATCCGGCCCGCATTCATCACCACGATCTGGTCGGCCAGGGTCATCGCCTCGACCTGGTCGTGGGTGACGTAGATCATCGTGGCGTCCAGCGACTGGTGCAGCTGCGCCAGCTCGACCCGCATCTGAGTCCGCAGCGCCGCGTCGAGGTTCGACAGGGGCTCGTCGAACAGGAACACCTTGGGCTGGCGCACGATGGAACGCCCGATGGCGACGCGCTGGCGCTGGCCGCCCGAAAGCTGCGCGGGCTTGCGGTCGAGATAGGGCTCCAGCGCGAGGATACGCGCGGCCTCGGCCACGCGGGACTGACGCTCGGCGGCGGGCATCTTCGCAAGGCGCAGGCCGAAGTCGATGTTCTGCGCGACCGTCATGTGCGGGTAGAGCGCGTAGGACTGGAAGACCATCGAGATGCCGCGCTTCGATGGCTCGTCCAGCGTCACGTCCTGCCCGCCGATCATCACGGCGCCGGAAGTCGGCTCCTCCAGCCCCGAGATGATGCGCAAGAGCGTGGACTTGCCACAGCCCGAGGGGCCGACCAGCACGGTGAAGGAGCCGTCCGGCACCGTCAGGTTCAGGTCCGGCAGAACCGTCAGCGCGCCGAAAGACTTGGTGATGTTGTGCAGGCGGACCTCAGCCATGGCTCACCTGCGGCCCGCCGTTCAGCGGCTGATAGGTGAAATCGAGGAAATCCGCATGCCGCCCGCGACCCGAAGTGTCGTGCGCGCAGATGCCGATGAAGGCGCCGGTGAAGTTGTTGCCCGGCCCGTTGCCGGCCTCGTCCGAGATCGCCGACTGGTCCAGCGTGATCCCGAGGTCGGTCCAGTCGCCATCGGTCTTGTAGCGGAAGCGCAGGGTCATGCCGTCAACGTCGCAGCCCAGCTGGATCGGGCCGTCCGGCAGCGGGATGGGCGTGATCGGGTAGGTGACGCGCGCGTCGGGCCAGTCGGCGGCGCAGCTGTAGACGGTCAGGACACGCTGGCCGTCCTCGTTGGCGGTTACGGCAAGGTAGTGGAACTTGAAGCGGCCATACCAAGCGATGAGGCCGGCGAAGTGCTGGTAATCGCCCGGCTCCATCTCCAGCGTCGTCTCGGCGCGGAAGCTGAGGGCGGTCTGCCGGCGGGCCAGCAGCGCGTGCTCGAAGGCCGAGCCGGGGGACTCGCGGCCGAAGATCCGCAGGGCGCCGGGGCGCTCGGTCAGGCTGAAGAGGCGGTCCGCCTCGGGCGTGCGCAGCCATTGGAAGGCCGGGGGCAGGGCGCCGTCGAAGGTGACGCGGGGGGCGTCTTCGGGGAAGGGGTGCGGGGGCAGATCGCAGGGCGCGGTGTCGGCGGGGGCGTTGCCGCCATGGGCCATGCGGGGGAACTCGCCCGTGGGCCAGTCCAGCTTCTGGATCGCCGTCTCGCGACCAAGCGGCGAGCGGCGGACGTCATCGGCATGGATGCCGCCATTGCCGGCGGGCAGGCGGCGCGTCTCGTCCAAAGGACGCGAGCAGAGGTGGACCATGTAGAACTGGCCGTCCTGCGTTTCCACAATATCGGCATGGCCGCAGCGTTGCAGCAGGCCGTCGGTGCCTCGCGCGGTGAGGACATGCTTGGCAGGATCCGTCTCGTAGGGCCCGAAGAGGTCCTTCGAGCGGGCCATCGTCACGG
The DNA here is from genome assembly GCF_030604785.1 of Paracoccus sp. (in: a-proteobacteria). Lineage (GTDB taxonomy): Bacteria > Pseudomonadota > Alphaproteobacteria > Rhodobacterales > Rhodobacteraceae > Paracoccus. Next base: position 10,211 of record NZ_JAUVVF010000003.1, read on the forward strand.
CGTGGTCATAGCCCGTGCCGCCCTCGGCCGTCAGCAGGTAGTAGAAGCCGTCCTTGCGGTAGAGGTGCGGGCCTTCGGTCAGCTTCAGATCCGTGCCGCGATAGATGTTGCGGACGGGGCCGACGAGCTTGCGGTCCTCGGGCGAGTATTCCTGCATCACGATCCCGCCGAAGCGGTCGCCGCCGGTCTGGTTGTGGTCCCAGATCATGTTCAGCAGCCACTTGCGCCCGTCCGCGTCGTGGAAGAGCGAGGGATCGAAGCCCGACGAGTTCAGGTAGACCGGGTCCGACCACGGCCCCTCGATGCTGGGCGCGGTGACGAGGTAGTTGTGGCTGTCCTTCCACGCCCCGTCTCGGCGCTTCACGTCGGTATAGATCAGCCAGAAGAGGCCATCGGCATAGGTCAGGCAGGGCGCCCAGATGCCGCCGCTGTCGGGATCGCCGCGCATGTCCAGCTGCGCCGCGCGGGCGAGGGGCCGCGTCACCAGCCGCCAGTTCGCCAGATCGCGCGAATGGTGGATCTGCACGCCCGGATACCATTCGAAGGTCGAGGTGGCGATGTAGTAGTCGGCCCCCACCCGCACGATCGAGGGGTCGGGGTTGAAGCCCGGAAGGATCGGGTTCTGGATCATGGGTCTCATCCTTTGACGGCGCCGCCCGTCAGGCCGGCGACGATGTATTTCTGGGCAGCGAGGAAGAAGACGATGGCGGGCACGATGGTCAGCGTGACGAAGGCCAGCGTCAGGTTCCACTGGGTGACGTATTCGCCGCGGAACTGCATCATCCCGAGCGGCCAGGTGAACACCTCGCGCGAGTTGAGGACCACCAGCGGCAGAAGGAAGTTGTTCCAGCTTTGCACGAAGACGAAGACGCCGACGGTCGCCAGGATCGGCGCGGACAGGGGCAGGGTGAAGCGCCAGAAGAAGCGCACATAGCCGCAGCCGTCGATATAGGCGGCCTCAAACAGCTCTTTCGGGAGCTGGGCGAAGAAGGTGCGGAAGAGAAGGATCGCCAGCGACAGGCTAAAGGCGGTCTGCGGCAGGATCACCGCCCACCACGTGTCCAGCAGCCCGATGTCGCGGACCTTGATGAAGAGGGGCAGGATCGCGGTGGCGAAGGGGAACATCAGGCCAAGGAGGATGTAGGAGAACAGCATCCGCGAGCCGAAGAAGCGGATCTGCGCGAAGACATAGGCTGCTGCCGCCCCCACGATCAGCGTCAGCACCACCGAACCGACCGAGATGATCAGCGAGTTGCGTAGGTAGCGCCAGAAGGCCGGGTCGGTGATGATCTGGCCGTAGAACTCGGTGTTCCACATGGCGGGCAGGCCGAGCGCGTTGGTGCGGATCTCGGCGTTCGTTTTGAAGCCGCCGAGGATGGTGGCGATCATCGGGGCCAGCACGAAGCTGGCCACGATCAGAAGCAGCGTCACGCGCAGGATGTTGCGGGTCATGCCTCGGCCCTCTTCATGAAGATGCGCTGGTAGAAGACCGCAACCGTCACCGCGCCGATGAAGAGGATCACGCCCACCGCCGAGCCGAAGCCGATGTTCAGCCGCGTCAGGCCGAAGGTGTAGAGATAAGTCACGATGGTATGCGTCTGGTTCGACGGCCCGCCATTCGTCAGCGGGATGATGACGTCGAAGACCTGCAGCGCGCCGATGATGGCGAAGAAGGCGCTGACCGCGATGGCCGGCCGGATATGGGGGATCTGGACGTAGCGGACGACCTGCCAGCGCGACGCGCCCTCGATCCTGGCGGCCTCGATCTGGTCCTGCGGCACGCTCTGCAGCGCGGCGATGTAGATCATCATGTGAAAGCCGAAATACTTCCAGACGATCACCGTCATGATCGCCATGAAGGCGAGGTCCGGGTCCGACAGGATGAAGACGTTGCCCAGCCCGAAGCTCTGCGCGATCGAGGCGGTGACGCCGTAGTTCCCGTCGAAGACGAAGGACCAGATCAGGCCGGCGGCGACCTCGGCCAGGATGTAGGGCAGGAAGAAGACCAGCCGGAAGACGGCGTTGGTGGGCGTCTTCTTGTAGATCAGCAGCGCCAGGAACAGCGCCAGCGGCATCTGCACCAGAAGCGAGATCGCGACGATCTTCAACGTGTTGCCGACGGCGATGTGGAAGACGGAATGGTTCAGGATGCGCTCGTAATTCCCGAAGCCGACGAAGTTCGAGGGCGTCCCGTAGCCGTTCCAGTTGAAGAAGGAATACCAGGCGGATTCGCCCAAAGGCAGCGTCACGAACATCGTGAAGAGGATCAGCGCGGGCGGCAGCAGGATCAGCACCGCCGAGACGCGGCCGTTCGAGACGGCGCGGCGCCAGCGGGCAGAGGCGGGCAGCCGCCTTTCGGCGTCGGCGAGTGTCATTCCGGCTCCTGATTGGTGTGGGTTGTGCTGGCGGCGGGGACGACTTGCGCCCCCGCCGGTTCCGCCGGGAAGAGGGCTCAGCGGAAGTCCCAGGCCTCCTCGACCTGCGCGGCGGCATCCTCGGGTGTGATCGTGCCTTGCGCCAGATCGGCAGAGATGTCGTTGATCGTGGCGCCCACCGAGGCACCCAGGAACTGGTCCAGGAAGATCTGGTGGTAGCTGCTGGCCTCGATGTTCCGGGCGACTTGGACGTAGAACGGGTTCTCCATCGCATCCGACGTGTCGATGGCGATCGGGATGAACAATTCCTGCGCCCCGGCCTCGCGCTGGTTCTCGGCGCTCATCATGAAGGCCAGGAACTCGATGGCTTCCGGCTCGGCGCTGGCGCTGACCGCCCATCCGTTGATGCCGCCAAGGGTCGCCTCGTTGCCGCCCTCGGCCAAAGGCTCCGCGACGGTGGGAAAGCTGATGATCGCCAGCTGCTCGTCGGGCAGCCCCTCGCCGCTGGTCGAGCGTTCGCGCATCGGCAGGTAGTCCCAGTCCCCCATCAGGTGGAAGGCGCCGGCGCCGTCGGCGAACATGCCGCTGGCGGTCTCGTAGGTGGTGCTGATGAACCCGGGCTGGAACGGCTCAAGCTCGACAAGGCGCAGGAATTCGCGCCCGGCCTCGATGAAGGCCTCGTTCTCGAAGCCGCCGTTCTCTCCGGCCATGGCATTGGTCACGATGTCTGGGCCGCCATGGCGCAGCGCCAGATAGCTCCAGTAGAAATGCAGCGGCCACTTGTCCTGACCTCCCGCGATGATCGGGGTGATCCCGGCATCCTTGATCGTCTGCACCGCTCCGAGGAAATCGTCCCATGTCTGGATCGCATCCAGATCGATCCCGGCCTGTTCGGTCAGCTCGCGGTTGGCCCACAGCACGACCTCGGTCGCGTATTGGGGCAGGCCGTAAAGCTGGCCCTCGACCTCGTAGGCCTGAAGCCCGGCCTCTGGGATGGTCTCGCGGAACCCCTCGGGCAGGTGGTCGTCGATCGGCTGCAGAAAGCCCGCCTCGACCTGCTCGACCACGGTCTGGCCGCCCCAGCTGTAGAAGATGTCGGGCGCCGCGTTCGATTGAAGCAGCGTCGGCAGGCGCGCCTTGTAGGCCTCGTTCGCGACGTAATCGAAGGTGACGGTGACGCCGTCGCGCTGCGCTTCGAAGTCGCGGGCGATCTGCTCCAGATAGGCCTCCTGCTCGGGGTTCACGACGACGCGAAGCACGTTGATCTGCGTCTGTGCCAAGGCGGCCGGTCCACTGGCCAGGGCAATGGCGGCGGCCAGGGCCGCGGTCGGATATTTCATCTTGTCCTCCCTCTGACCGGCTCCCCCGCCGGCATTCTGGCGTATCTGCGTCAGAATATGACTAACGTAAGTCAGAAATGCGCGCACCGCAACCGATTCCGGCGGGCGGCGTCAGGGAAGATTGTCGCGCAGGAAGACCTCGATGCTGATGCGCCCCGCATCAGGCTCGACCGGGCGGCCCTGCACCAGCGATTGCAGGACGGAGACGGCCGCTGCGATCTCGCGCGCGGGGTCTTGGTGGATGACCGCGTCGAAGCTGCCATCCAGAAGCGCCTGCCGGGAATGGGCGGTCAGTTCATGCACCACGACCGATGGACGGGGCAGCGCCGCGCCGGATACGGCAAGCGCGCGGGCAACGCCCCTCGTCCCCGCGCCAAGGCTGTAGATGCCGGTCACGTCGGGATTGGCGCGCAACACGGCCTCCAGCTCGGCGGCGACGATATCCTGATCGTCGAGGCCCTCCAGCGGCGGCAGCACCTGCTGCTCGGGGAATTCGGCGCGCAGCACCTGTTCGAAGCCCAGCCTGCGCTCGGCATGGTCGCGCACCAGCATCGAGCCCGCGACAATGACGATCTGCCCCGGCCGCCCCCGGCAGAACCGTCCCAGCAGGCTGGCCGCAGTCCGCCCCGCCTGCACGTTGTCGATCCCCACGAAATGCTGGCGCCGGGACGAGGGCAGGTCGAATACCAGCGTCACCACGGCGACCCCCCGGTTGCGCAACTCGGCCAGCGCGGCGCGCACAACGGCGCTGTCGGTGGCCACGACCGCGACGCCGTCCGTCTTGTCGGCGTCAACGGCCTGCAGCGCCTCGGCCAGCGCCGCGTCGTCGAAGGCGGGCACGGTCCTGACGCTGATCGAGGTGAATTGCCAGGCATCGGCCCGCTGCGTCAGTTCGCGCTCGAGCCCGCGCATGAAGCTGTTCGTCCCGGCGGGCAGGATGAACAGCAGCCGGTCCTGCCGCCGCCTGGCCAGATTGGCCGCGGCCGCATTGCGTTCATAGCCCAGCTCACGCATCGCATCGGCCACGCGCTGCTGGGTGACGCTGCGAACGCCGCTGCGCCCGTTCAGGACGCGGTCGATGGTGGACAGGCTCACACCCGCTACGCGGGCGACGTCATGGATGGTGGGGCGGGACATGTCGGCGCGATACTCTGGCTTCGGATCGTGACGAGCGTAAGTCAAAAGCGCGGGGGCGGGAAGGTCATTCTGCGGCCGGGCGACCTCGGCCCCGCAAGCCGTCAGGCGGCCATGAAGCGGATATGCGGCTGGCCGGGAAGCGGGCCGGGGGTCACTTCGGCCTCGACCCGGAACACATCCTGAAGCAGGGACCGGGTCAGCACCTCGGCGGGCACGCCGCAGGCCACCACGCGTCCACCCTGAAGAACGACGATCCGGTCGCAGAACATGGCGGCAAGGTTCAGGTCATGCAGGGCCACGATGCTGGTGAGGTCAAGGCGACGCACCATGCGCAGGATCTCGATCTGGTGGTGGATGTCCAGATGGTTGGTCGGCTCGTCCAGGAACATCACGCGCGGGCTCTGGGCCAAGGCGCGGGCGATATGGACGCGCTGACGCTCACCGCCCGACAGCGTCTGCCACGCCTGGCCGCGCAGACCCACCATGTCGACCTGTTCCAGCGCGGTCGAGACCGCAGCCTCGTCCGCCATCGTCCAGCCCGCCAGGGGCGAGCGGTGCGGCGTGCGCCCCAGCCGCACAACGTCGCGGACCGATACATTCGTGTCCGTGGTCGCGTTCTGCTGAACGAATGCCACCTGCCGCGCCAGCGCGCGGCGGGAGACGCGGGCGATGTCCTGGCCCAGGATCTCGACGCGGCCGGACCCGGGGGACTTCAGCCCGGCAAGAAGCCGCAGCAGCGACGACTTCCCCGATCCGTTCGGCCCGATCAGGCCCAGGGTCTCGCCCTCGGCCACGGTCAGCGAGACATCGTTCACGATGGTCCTGCGCCGGACGCCCCAGATCAGGTTCTGTGCGATCACGCTCATGTCTGCGGCCTTGCCCGGTAAAGGATGATGGCGAAGAAGGGCACGCCCACGAGGGCGGTGACGACCCCGATGGGAATGGTCTGCTGATGGGCCACCACGCGCGAGGCGATGTCCGCCAGCACAAGAAACAGCGCCCCCACCGCCGCGCAGGCGGGCAGAAGGCGCAGATGCAGCGGCCCCACCACATAGCGCGCGGCATGCGGAACGACGAGGCCGACGAACCCGATCGTGCCCACCATGCTGACGATGGTGGCCGTCATCAGCGCGGTCGCGGCAAAGAGGATCAGCCGGATCCGGCCGACCGGCACGCCCAACGCTGCCGCGTCCTCGTCGCCAAAGGTGAATGCGTCCAGTGAGCGCGCCATGAACAGGCACAGGGCCAGCCCGGCCGAGACGACCAGCACAAGAAGCTGAAAGTCCGGCCAGCGCACCCCGCCTAAGCTGCCCAGCAGCCAGAACATGACATCGCGCGCCTGCTGGGCATTGCCCGACGTGGTCACGATGTAGGATGTCAGCGCGTTGAAAAGCTGCGACGCCGCCACGCCCGCCAGGATCGTATGGTTCGGCCCGCTCGTCGCGCCGTTCGACAGCATCGCCACAAGGGCGAAGGCCGCGAAGGCTCCGGCGAAGGCGCCCATCGACAGGGTCAGGCTGCCCGCACCGATCCCCAGCACGATCACCGCCACCGCCCCGGTCGAGGCCCCGGCCGAGATGCCCAGCACGAAGGGCTCGGCCAGGGCGTTGCGCAGCAGCGCCTGCAGGATCGCGCCGCAGATCGCCAGCCCCGCCCCCGCCAGGGCCGCGACAAGCGCCCGGCTCAACCGAAGATCCCAGACCACGCTCTGCTCGATGGGCGGGATCTCGGCCGAGGTCAGGCCAAGGCCGTTCGTCACCGCCAGAAACACCGTGCCCACACCGATCCGGTAATCGCCGATCGCGGCCGCAAAGGCGACCGCGACGGCCAGCAGGATCAGCACCAGCCCAAGGAACAGGGCAAGCCGTCCCGCCCCGCCCTGTTGTTCGTCGTCCATGTTCACGGCAGGTCAAACGTCCGAAGCTGTTCGGCCAGCTGTTCCGCGCCATAAAGGGTGTGGATCGAGGGGTTCATCGACGCCCCGCTCATCACCGCAATGCGGCCGGCCTTGACGGCCTCCATCTGGCTGATGGCCGGATCGGTGGTCAGGAACTCGATCTTGGCCTCGGACTCGTCCAGCCCCCAACGCTTGCGATCGACCTGCGCGGCGACGATCACGGTCGGGTTCGCGGCCATGATCCCCTCCCATCCCAGGGCAGGCCACTCGGCCTCGGTCCTCAGCGCGTTCGAGCCGCCCAGAAGGTCGGCGATATAGCCCGAGGGACCGTTCCCGCCCGCCAGATAGGCATCGTCCGAGGGCGAGGGGGACGAGAACCAGAACAGGAAGGTCAGATCCTCGCGTCGCGCGAATTCCTCGCGCAGCGCGGCCTCTCTGGCCCTCAGATCGGCGATCAGCGCCTCGCCCCGGTCCTGCACGTCATAGATGCGCGCCAGATCGTCGATTTCCTGGTAGAGCAGGTCCATGTTCCAGAGGGTCTCGCGCAGGCCAAAGACGCCGGTGGCCTTGCTGCCAGCCTCGTTCCGGGTATCTGCGACGGTGGTGCAGGCACTGGGCGACAGATAGGTCGGAATGCCCAGCCGCTCGAAATCCTCGCGCTTGGCGACCTTGCTGTCCGGTCCCAGCAGCGTCAGCAGCATCGCGGGCACGAAATCGGGCTGCCTGGCCAAGATCGCCTCGAGGGTCGGAAATTCGACGGTCAGCACCTCGACCTTGGCATTCGCGTCCTCAAGCTCGGGCAGGACACGGTTCGGCCAGAAGGCGGTGCCCGCCATCCGGTCCTCGAGCCCAAGCATGAACAGGATCTCGGCGCTGTTATGGCCAAGCGCGACCGCCCGTTCGGGCGCCTTGGTGAACGTCACCTGCTGGCCGCAATTCTCGATCGTGTAGGCGTGCGCTGGTCGAAAGACAAGGGCGATTTTCTGCCTGCGCGACGAGCTGTTGAACGAGGAGATCTTCGACACGCTGGATGACGCCCGACGCAAGATCGCCCTTTGGCGCTACGACCATAACGCCGTCAAGCCGCACTGCTCGCTTCGCAACCTGACGCCGATCGAAGCGCGCCGGACGCTTGCGCTCCCTGATGGCTCCGCGCCCGGCGCGCTTGGCACGAAACCACCCGCTGACTACCAATCTCAAATCAGCTCACTCTCGATATGAGCGAGGGACGAGGGGGGCAGGTCAGGAGGTAGAAGCGACTTGGTTCAGGATGCGTCCAAGGTGACGCCATTCTCAAGCCCATGTGACCAAGCCCTGTGCACCAGTGACGCGGACCATGTCCGTGTTATGGCGAGAAGTTCCAGCAAATCAATGGGGAAGGATGGTGCTGTGAGAGAGGATTGAACTCTCGACCTCTCCCTTACCAAGGGAGTGCTCTGCCACTGAGCTACCACAGCATTTGTGCAGCGGCGTTTAGACAATGCGTCGGGGCAGCGCAAGGGGGGTCGCGCGATTTCCGGCGGAAAATGTGACACCGCCCGGGGCGCCGCGTCGCTTTGCTGGACTGTCGCGCCAAGCGGCGCTAAGGGCGTGGCATGAGCAAACGATCCGGAACCGGCACAGAGCAGACCAGCCGCGAGGACCGGCTGCGCGAGGCGCTGCGGGCGAATCTGCAGCGGCGCAAGGCGCAGGCCCGCGCGCGGGCGGGCGGGGCCGCCGGGTCGGACGAAACAGGCAGGGCCGCGGCACAGGCGGCCGAAGAGAACACGGGCGGGGACGAAAGCTGATGGATCAGATCATCGTGCGGGGCAACGGCCCCTTGAAGGGCGAGATCCCGATTGCCGGGGCGAAGAATGCCTGCCTCACGCTGATGCCCGCGACGCTTCTGACCGACCAGCCGCTGACGCTAACCAACGCGCCGCGCCTGTCGGACATCCGCACCATGACCGCGCTGCTGCAATCGCTTGGCGCCGAAGTGGCGGCGCTGCAGGAAGGCCAGGTCCTGGCGCTGTCCAGCCATGCGCTGACCAGCCACCGCGCCGATTACGACATCGTGCGCAAGATGCGCGCCTCGATCCTTGTCCTGGGGCCAATGCTGGCGCGGGACGGCGTGGCCAAGGTCTCGCTGCCCGGCGGTTGCGCGATCGGGGCGCGGCCGGTCGATCTGCATCTGCGCGCGCTCGAGGCGATGGGCGCCTCGCTGGACCTGCGCGATGGCTATGTCCATGCCCGCGCGCCGCATGGCGGCCTGCGCGGTGCGGTCTTCGAATTCCCGCTGGTCTCGGTGGGCGCGACCGAGAACGCGCTGATGGCCGCCACGCTGGCGCGCGGCACCACCGTCCTGAAGAACGTCGCCCGCGAGCCCGAGATCGTCGATCTGGCCCGCTGCCTGCGCGCCATGGGCGCCCGGATCGAGGGCGAGGGCACCGGCATCCTGACCATCGAGGGCGTCGATGCCCTGCATGGCGCGACCCATCCCGTCGTCACCGACCGGATCGAGCTGGGCACCTACATGCTGGCCCCCGCCATGTGCGGCGGCGAGGTCGAATGCCTGGGCGGCCGGATCGAGCTCTTGGAGGCGTTCTGCGAAAAGCTGGTCGAGGCCGGGCTTGTCGTCGAGGAGACGGCGCGCGGCATCAAGGTCTCGCGCCCCAATGGCCGGGTCCGTGCGGTGAACGTGACGACCGCGCCGTTCCCCGGCTTTCCGACCGACCTTCAGGCGCAGTTCATGGCGCTGATGTGCCTTGCCGACGGCACCAGCGTCCTGGAGGAGACGATCTTCGAGAACCGCTTCATGCACGCCCCCGAACTGGCCCGGATGGGCGCGCGCATCGAGGTTCAGGGCGGTCACGCCACCGTCCACGGAGTCGAGACGCTGCGCGGCGCGCCGGTCATGGCGACAGATCTGCGCGCATCGGTCAGCCTGATCCTCGCGGGCATGGCCGCCGAGGGGCAGACCACGGTCAGCCGCGTCTATCATCTGGATCGCGGCTACGAACATGTCGTGCGCAAGCTGCGCGGCGTCGGAGCCCATATCGAACGTGTCAAGGAGGATCAGGCATGACCCGCGATGCCCGCTTTGCCGATGCCGACCCGCGGCCTTTGGCCCTGAAGGCCGAGGACGAGGTCGATCTGCGGATCCTGTCGTCGCTGGTGCAGGATGCGGTTCTGGCGGGCGCCGACATTTCCCATGACGCGCGCCGGCGCTGCCTGTCGCTGCTGCTGACGCGCTTCCGGTGGGAGGATGCCGAGGCCGCCGAGGCCGAGGGCCGCCCCTTCGAGCGCGTGCGTTCGGTTCTGGCCATCGGCGACGTGATGCGTGTTCTCAGCGACGGCGTGGCGCGCGACGCGGATACGGTGCTGGCGCTTCTGGCGATCCGCTGGCAGCCCGGCGAGGACGGGACGGGGCGTCTGGTGCTGGATTTCGCGGGCGACGGCACGATCGTGGCCGAGGTGGAATGCATCAACCTCGACCTGCGCGACGTGACGCGCCCGCATCTGGCGCAGGCGCGTCAGGCGCCGAACCACCCGGATTGAGGGCGGCCGGGCAGGGCGTCCGCGTCACCCTGTCCGATGGCATGCGCCGCGCGGGGCGCGGATGACGTGTCCGGGATCAAGCGCCCGGTTTTCGGCAAGGAGAGACACGATGCCTGTCTGGTTGAACATGGCGGATGCCGATTTCGAGGCGGGCTTTGGCCGGATGCTGTCGGCCAAGCGCGAGGATTCGACCGATGTGAACGACGCGGTGGCCGCGATCATCGCGGATGTGCGCGCGCGGGGCGATCTGGCCCTGTGCGAGCTGACGGCCCGTTTCGACCGGCTGGACCTGCCGGCCGAGGGGTTGCGCTTCTCGCAGGATGAAATCGACGCCCAGATCGCCCTTGTCAGCCCCGAGGATCGCGCCGCGTTGGAATTGGCCGCCGAACGCATCCGCGCCTATCACGCCCGTCAGATGCCGCAGGATGCCAGCTGGACCGACCCCGAGGGCGCGACGCTCGGCTGGCGCTGGTCGGCCGTCTCGGCGGCGGGGCTTTACGTGCCGGGCGGGCAGGCGGCCTATCCCTCCAGCGTACTGATGAACGCGATTCCCGCCCGCGTGGCGGGGGTGGAACGGCTGGTCATCTGCGTGCCGACGCCGGGGGGCGTGGTCAATCCGCTGGTCCTGCTGGCCGCGCGCCTGTCCGGCGTGGACGAGATCTACCGCATCGGCGGCGCGCAGGCCGTGGCGGCGATGGCTTACGGCACCGCGACCATCGCGCCGGTGGACAAGATCACCGGGCCGGGCAACGCCTATGTCGCAGCCGCCAAGCGGCAGGTCTTTGGCCGCGTGGGCATCGACATGATCGCGGGCCCGTCCGAGGTGCTGGTCATCGCGGATGGCGAGCAGAACCCCGAATGGCTGGCTTGGGACCTGCTGGCGCAGGCCGAACATGATGCCGACGCGCAGTCGATCCTGATCACCACCGATCCCGCCATGGCCCGCGCCGTGGCCGAGGCGGTCGATCGCATCATCCCCACGCTGGACCGCGCGGCCATCGCAGGTGCCAGCTGGCGCGATTACGGCACGCTGATCGTGGTCGAGGATCTGGACCAGGCGGCTACCCTGTCGAACCGGATCGCGCCCGAACATCTGGAACTCTGCGTCGCCGACCCCGAGGCACTGGCCGCCAAATGCGTCCATGCGGGCGCGATCTTTCTGGGCGCCCACACCCCCGAGGCGGTCGGCGATTACGTCAGCGGGCCGAATCACGTTCTGCCCACCGCCCGGTCCGCCCGGTTCAGTTCGGGGCTTTCGGTGATGGATTTCCTCAAGCGCACGACGCTGGCGCGGCTGACACCGGGCGCTTTGGCGGCAATCGGCCCCGCCGCGGTGCGGCTGGCCGCATCCGAGGGCTTGCAGGCGCATGGCGCTTCGGTTCAGGCTCGGCTGGGGACGCTGAACGAAAGGCCTGCCGGATGAGCCGCCTGATCAGGATCGAGATTGACGACAGCGCGGCACCGCCCGCGACCCCCGAGATGGAACAGGAGCGCCGCGTGGCGATCTTCGACCTGATCGAGGAGAACAGCTTCGCCATTCCCGGCCGTGACGGCCAGTCCGCCCCCGACGGCCCCTTCGTGCTGGAATTGTGCATCCGCGAAGGGCGTCTGGTCTTCGACGTGCAGCAGGAAACCGGCGACAAGGTGGCCGAATTCCATCTGTCGCTCGGGCCGTTCCGGCAGGTGGTCAAGGACTATTTCCAGATCTGCCAGAGCTATTTCGACGCCGTGCGCCGCCTGCCTCCGGCCCAGATCGAGGCCATCGACATGGCCCGCCGCGGCATCCACAACGAGGGGGCGCGCACGCTTCAGGAACGTTTGGAAGGCAAGGCCGATCTGGATGTCTACACGGCCCGGCGTCTGTTCACGCTGATCTGCGCGCTGATCCCGCAGGCGTGACGCGATGGCCGAGGACAAGATCCCGTCGTCGATACTGTTCTGCTGCGATCACAATGCCATCCGTTCCCCCATGGCCGAGGGGATGATGAAGAAGTTCTACGGCCGTGCCGCCTATGTGCAATCGGCGGGCGTCAAGAACGACATGGAGGTGGATGGCTTCGCCATCGCCGTCTGCGACGAGATCGGCGTGCCCTTGGCCCATCACCGCAGCCGCAGCTTCGACGAGATGCAGGATTGGGGCGACGATCTGGGCCAGTTCGACCTGATCGTGGCCCTGTCCCCCGCCAGCCAGCGGATGGCGCTGGAAATGACGCGCCATGCCCATATCGAGGTCGAATACTGGCCCATCATGGACCCTTCGGGCTTGGCCGAGGGCCGGGATGCGAAGCTGGCGCTCTATCGCCAGGTGCGCGACCAGATCGAGACGCGGATGCGCGAACGCTTCGGCGTGCACCGCCCGGCAGAGAGCGACTAGCGCCGCCGCCAATTGGCGGGCACATCCCAGATCGGGCGGTCGATCTCGGCCTCGACCTCTTCGCGGGTCAGGCCGATATCGCGCAGCATGGCGTCATCCAGCCGCGACAGGTCGATCCGGGTGCGCTTGACGTCGAACATGGTCAGCAGGCGTTCCAGCAGGCGCGGGCGGGGGATCAGGCCCTGGCCGGTGACGACGCGCAGCATGGCATTGGATCTGGTAGTCATGGTTCAACTCCGCTGATCATTATCATCATCAGAATGGATGATTGGGGCGTTTCCGATATTCCTGATTGATGGATAAGCCGGCGGCTGATATTTGTGAAACGAATGCTTTTGATCTGTCCCATCATGGATGCTGAAGGATGCGACCGGGATGCGAAATCTGGACATAGCCACGCTGCGATCGCTGCAGGCGGTGGCCGAATACGGCGCCGTGACGCGCGCGGCCGAGGCGCTGAACATGACCCAGAGCGCGCTGTCGATGCAGATGAAGCGGCTGGAGGAGGTCTTTGGCCGCCCGATGCTGGAACGCTCGGGGCGGGGGGTGGTCCTGTCGGATTTCGCGCAGGATCTCTTGGGCGAAAGCCGCAAGCTGGTGGCGCTGAACGATGCGATCCTGTCCCGCTTCACCGGCGCCCGCCCCGAGATGCGGCTGCGCGTCGGGCTGACCAGCGACTGGCTGTTCGACCGGGTGGCGCAGGCCGTGCGCGCCTTCCGCCGCGAGAACGGGCAGGTCGAGTTGATCATCAACGATGCCCGCAGCAAGGATCTGCGCGCCCAGATGAAGCGGGGCGAACATGACGTGATCCTGACCACGGAATTCGACGCGCCCGCCGGCGCGACCCATCTGGCCAAGGTCGATCTGGCTTGGTTCGGCGCGCTGCGGGGCAGTGCATGGCGCGAAAGGCCCCTGCCGATCGCGAATTCCCCCCATTGCGCCTATTACCCGGTGGGCATGGCGGCCCTGCAGGATGCGGGGATCGAATGGGTGCAGGTCGTGGGCGATGGCGGCAGCGACACCTGGCGGGTCCTGGCGGCGGCGGATCTGGGAATCACGATCCTGCCGCGCGGGATCTCGACGCCGGGGCTGGAGGTGGTCGAACATGGCGGCGCGCTGCCGCCCCTGCCGCCGACCTGGCTGAACGTCTATGTCGCTGACGGCCCGGCGCGTCTGGTTGCCTCGGATTTTACGGGTTATCTGCGCCGCGCCGTCTGCGAGGTGGTCGCGGCGGCGGCCTGAGACCTTGCCAAGCGGGCGGCGCTGCGGGCATCCTGTGCGCCGTGAATTGCAGGAGTTTTCATGGTCGATCCGCTCACCCGCCTGGCGATCCTTCACGGCACCGACAAGTTCGGGATGCACGATTATACGCCGGTCTATCACGCGCTGTTGGCGGAGCACCGCGACAAGCCCCTCAAACTGCTCGAGATCGGGATCGGCGGCTATGATGATCCCCACGCGGGCGGGGAATCTCTGGCGATGTGGCGCGACTACATGCCGAACGCGGATATCGTCGCGCTGGACATCGCCGCCAAGGAACTGGATCTGGGGCCGCGCGTCACGCTGGTTCAGGGCAGCCAGGTCGACCCGGACGTGATCGCGCGGCTGATTGCAGATCACGGTCCCTTCGACGTGATCGTCGATGACGGCAGCCACGACAACGCCCATGTCTGGGAAAGCTTCCGGATGCTGTTCCCGGCGCTCAAGCCCGGCGGGCTGTATCTGGTCGAGGACGTGCAGACGGCGTTCTTCCTGCGGCTGGGCGGCTCGATCACCATGACGGCGCCGAATACGATCGGCAGCTTCGGATCGCTGATGCTGGATCTGGGGCGGCCGGGGGCCGAACTTCCCGCGGGGCCTGTCATCTCGCGCATCGACCGGATGCACAACATCATCGCCATCTGCACCGCCGAGGCCGGCGCGGCCCCCGAGACGCTGCCTCTGGCGCCCGGCTCCGCAGCCCAGGCGGTGGGGCGCGCGGGCCTCTGGGGGATCGAACTGTCCGAGCCGCGCGTCGAACAAGGCGACCCCGCCCTGTGGGAGGATCACGTGGCCCTGCGCGACCGGCTGGACCAGCTGGCCGATGGCGACGCGCTGGCGATCCCGGGCTGGCCCGCGCAGGTCGCGCCGATCCTCAACCTGTTCCAGCAGATCGACCATGTCGAGCAGGCAGTGCCCTTTCCGCATGTGCAGCCGGTCGAGGCCGCGCCTCTGGTGATCCACATGTCGGGATTTCGGGACGGCGTGCTGCTGGTCAAGGGGCCGAACGATTACCCGTCGAACTTCCATTTCCACTTCGCGTCCGAGCGCGCGCGCACGGCGTTCCAGTGGCTCAACGACCTGCTCTGCGACCCCTCAGAGCAGCTCGCGCCGCCCCTTTCGCAATATGCGCTGATGCTGGACGTGCTGGACCGGGCGCATCGCCATGCCAGCGCGCCGCCGCTGCTGCGCCGTGTGCTTCAGTTGGGCCGCGCGGATGCCGAGATCGCGGCCTTCGGGCTGATCGCGGCGGCGCGTGCCGGCTGCTGGCCCGAGGCCGCGGCCGTCACGCAGCTGGCGCTGCGCGATCACGATGACGCGGTTCTTCACGCGATGATGAGCTGGAGCCTGACGAAGATCCAGGCGCATCGCGGCGATGCCCGCCGGGTTCTGGGCCTCGACCCCGAGGCCGATGACGACACGCTCAACGCCGCGATCCTGTCGATCTGCGATGCTGCCCCGCAGCCCGAAGGGGTGATGGCGACGGCTCTGGCCTATCTGCGCCACGATCTGGGTGTGGGAGCCTATCCCCTGCAGGTCGGCTGAGGGTCAAAGGGGGCGCGGCGGGCCGCGCCCCCTGTCATCGTGGCGGCAGGACGGGCGTCAGACGACGACGCCCGCGCCTTCATCGGCGGGGCCCGCCACGGCGCGGAAGGCCGCGAACAATTCGCGCCCCACGCCCTCGGCGCTGCTGCTTGCGTCATGGATCGCGGGCTCGCGCGTCTCGAAGCCGGGTTCGAGGCAGTCCAGCGTTCCTGCCACCGCGTCCAGCCGGACCAGATCGCCGTCCCGCAGCCGCGCCAGCGGACCGCCGCCCGCCGCCTCGGGGGCGACATGGATCGCGGCCGGCACCTTGCCCGAGGCGCCCGACATCCGCCCGTCCGTCACCAGCGCGACCTTGAGGCCCCGATCCTGCAGCACGGCCAGCGTGGGCGTCAGCGAATGCAGTTCCGGCATCCCGTTGGCGCGCGGACCCTGGAAGCGGACGACGACCACGGTGTCCTCGGTGAATTCCCCGGCCTTGAAGGCGGTCTTGACCGATTCCTGATCCTCGAAGACACGTGCGCGGGCCTCGATGATGTGGCGTTCGGGGGCGACGGCGCTGATCTTGATGACGCCGCGGCCCAGATTGCCGGAAAGCTGCTTCAGCCCGCCCGTCCGCGCGAAGGGGTCGCTGATCGGGCGCACGATCCGGTCGTTCAGGCTTTCGCGGGCCCCTTCCTCCCACCGGATGGCCGTCCCGTCCAGCTTGGGTTCGGCGATGTAGCCGTCAAGACCGGTGCCGTTCACGGTCTTCACGTCGGCATGCAAGAGCCCGCCCTCCAGCAACTGCCGGATCATGAAGCCAAGCCCGCCCGCCGCGTGGAAATGGTTCACATCGGCCAGACCGTTGGGATAGACCCGCGCCAGAAGCGGCACGGCCTCGGACAGGTCGTTGAAATCCTCGATGTCGAGGATCACGCCCGAGGCCCGCGCCATGGCCGGAAGATGCAGGACGAGGTTGGTCGAGCCGCCTGTCGCCATCAGCCCGACGATCCCGTTCACGAAGGCGCGTTCGTCCAGAACCTCGCCTGCGGGCAGATATTCGTTGCCCAGATTGGTCAGCTGCGCGGCGCGCTGCACGGCGGCGACGGTCAATGCCTCGCGCAGCGGCGTGCCGGGATTGACAAAGCTGGAACCGGGCAAATGCAGGCCCATGAACTCCATCAGCATCTGGTTCGTGTTCGCCGTGCCGTAGAAGGTGCAGGTGCCTGCGCTGTGATAGCTGGCCATCTCGGCGGCCATGAGCGCCTCGCGCCCGACCTCGCCCGTGGCGAATTGCTGGCGGACCTTGGCCTTCTCGTCATTCGGCAGGCCCGAGGGCATAGGCCCGGCCGGGACAAAGACCGCCGGGATATGGCCGAACGTGCCCGCCGCGATGATCAGCCCCGGCACGATCTTGTCGCAGACCCCCAGATAGAGCGCGGCGTCGAAGCAGTCATGCGACAGCGCGACCCCCGCCGCCAGCGCGATCACGTCGCGGGAAAAGAGCGACAGCTCCATCCCCGGGCGGCCCTGCGTGACGCCGTCGCACATCGCCGGGACGCCGCCCGCGACCTGCACCGTGGCGCCTGCTGCGCGGCCCGCGCGGCGGATGATGTCGGGATAGCGCTCATAGGGCTGGTGGGCCGAGAGCATGTCGTTATAGGCGGTCACGATCCCGATATTGGGTTTGCGCGAGGTGGCCAGATCGGCCTTGTCCTCCATTGCGGCATAGGCATGGGCCTGGTTGCCGCAGGACAGATGGGCGCGCGCCGGACCGTCCTGGGCCGCCCGGGCGATTTTGGCCAGATAGGCGCTGCGCGCCTTGTGCGAGCGTTCGCGGATGCGGTCGGTCACCCGGTCGAGCGTGGCGTGAAGGGTCATCTGGTGCTCCTCTGGCTATGGGTGTCATATACATCGTTAGCGGTAACAGTTCAACCGGGCTTCCGCTTGGCGGCGGGGTGGGGGCGCCGTTCCTCCGCCTGCGGTGCCGCTGATATCCGGCGGGGCTGCGGCTGTGGCTTGTCTGGCGCGGCGGCGCGTGTCAGATCGGCCACGAAAGGAATCCCGCCATGTCCGACCTGCCCGTCATCCGCCTGCGTCCGAAATCGAAGCCCCAGGCGATCCGCCACGGCTTTCCCTGGGTTTATGCCGACGAGGCGGTGCTGGACCGGCGCACGCGCGGCGTCTCGCCGGGCGCGCTGGCCGTGCTGGAGGATGCCGAACGGCGGCCTCTGGCCTTGGTGACGGTCAATCCGAACTCGAAGATCGTGGCGCGGGTGATGGATGCCGATCCCGAGGCGCGCATCGACGCCGCCTGGCTGGAGGCGCGCCTGTCGCGCGCGCTGGCCCTGCGCGAGCGGCTGCATGACGCGCCCTTCTACCGGCTGGTCCATGCCGAGGCTGACGGGCTGCCCGGTCTGGTGATCGACCGTTTCGGCGATCATGCCGTGATCCAGCCCAACGCCGCTTGGGCGGACGGGATGGCCGATGCCATCGCGGATGCGCTGATCGCCGTCACGGGCGTCACGGGCGTCATCCTGAACGGACAGGGCCGCGCGCGCGGACTTGAGGGACTGGACGAGCGGATGGAGGTTCTGCGCGGCGCCGCCCCCGAACGGCCTGTGCCCGTATCGATGAACGGCGCCGTCTACATGGCCGATCTGATGGGCGGCCAGAAGACCGGGCTGTTCTACGACCAGCGGCCGAACCACGCCTTTGCACAGCGGCTGGCCGGGGGCGGCGCGGTTCTGGACGTGTTCAGCCATGTCGGCGGGTTCGGGCTGGCGATGCTGGCGGGCGGGGCCTCCAGCGCGCTGTGCGTCGATGGCAGCGCGCCCGCGCTGGAGCTGGCGCAGCAGGGCGCGCAGGCCATGGGCGCCGCCGACAAGCTGGAGATCATGCGCGCCGATGCCTTTTACGCGCTTGAGGCGCTGGCCGCCGAAGGCCGCCGGTTCGAGGTGGTGATCTGCGATCCGCCGGCCTTCGCGCCCTCGAAACCCGCCTTGGAGGCCGGCCTTCGCGCCTATGAGCGGGTGGCGAAGCTGGCGGCGCCTCTGGTCGCGCCGGGCGGCTATCTGGGGCTGTGCAGTTGCAGTCATGCCGCCGACCTGACCGCGTTCCGCAAGGTCAGCGCGCGCGGGATCGGGCGCGGCGGGCGGCGCGGCGTGCTGATCCATACCGGGCAGGCCGGGCCGGATCATCCGACCCTGCCGCAGCTGGCCGAGACGGGCTATCTGAAGGCGCTGTTCTTCCGGCTGGACTGATGCGCGCCCTGCTGGACGCCAACGTGCTTTACCCCACCATCCTGCGCGAGATCCTGTCGGATCTGGCGGGGGCGGGGCTGTTCCAGCCGCTGTGGTCGCCGCGCATCCTCGAGGAATGGCGCCATGCCGCCGCGCGCCTGGGCGACGAGGCCGCATCCGTCGCAGGGGCCGAGATCGCGCTGCTGCGGCTGCGGTTTCCGCAGGCGGAATGCGACGATCAAGGGACCGCCGCGATCGATCTGGACCTGCCCGACCCTGCCGACCGCCATGTGATCGAGGCCGCGCTGGCGGGCGGGGCCGATCTGGTCGTCACGGCCAATCTGCGCGATTTCCCGCCGCGGATCATGGCGCATCTGGGCCTGCGGGCCGTGCATCCCGACGCCTTCCTGCTGGACCTGCACCGCACCGATCCCGCCGCCCTGCGCGCCGCGCTGGAGGCCGCGCGCGCCAAGGCCGCTGCCCTTGGCGGTGGCATGGACATGTCGCAGATGCTCAAACGCTGCCGCCTGCCAAGGCTGGCACGAGTGGTGAAGGTTGAACCCGGTTGCTGTTAACGCTAACAACGGATAAGGCGAAGCCGATCCACAAGGAGGACAGCATGGTCTCGCGCGTCATTCCGGTCGATGATTTCGATCTGGTGATCTTTGGTGCCACGGGCGATCTGGCCCATCGCAAGATCCTGCCGGGCCTGTTCCGGCGCTTCAAGGCCGGGCAGATCCCGGCGACCAGCCGCATCATCGGCGCCGCCCGCACCGCCCAGGACGACGACGCCTTCCGGGCCGAGGCCGAGGGCGCGATCCGCGAATTCGGCGGCGTGACCGGCGAGGATCCGCAGCTGGCGGAATTCCTGCCGCTGCTGGGCTACGTCGCCATCGATGCGCGGGGCGAGGGCGGCTGGCAGGAGCTGAAGGCGCGGATGCGTCCGGGCGCCGTTCACGCCTTCTATTTCTCGGTCGCGCCGGCACTGTTCGGCGATATCGCGGAACGGCTGGCCGGGCATGGCATCGCGGATGATGACAGCCGCATCGTGGTCGAAAAGCCCTTTGGTCGCGATCTGGCCTCGGCGCGCGCGCTGAATGCCACGCTGGCGCGGCATTTCGACGAGCATCAGATCTATCGGATCGACCATTATCTGGGCAAGGAAACAGTCCAGAACCTGATGGCCGTGCGCTTTGCCAACGTGCTGTTCGAGCCGCTGTGGAACGCGCAGTTCATCGACCATGTCCAGATCACGGTCGCCGAAACCGTCGGCGTGGCGGGCCGGGGCAGCTATTACGACAAGTCCGGCGCGATCCGCGATATGGTCCAGAACCACATGATGCAGCTTCTCTGCCTGATCGCGATGGAGCCGCCCTATCATTTCGACCCCGATGCCGTGCGCGACGAGAAGCTCAAGGTGATCCGCGCGCTGGAGGCCGTGCCGCCCGAAGATATCGTGCGCGGCCAGTATCGCGGCGATGATGCCGATTACCTGAAGGATGCCGAGGACCCCGAATCGCGCACGGAAAGCTATGTGGCGATGAAGGTCCGCATTTCGAACTGGCGCTGGCAGGGCACGCCCTTCTACCTGCGCACCGGCAAGAAGCTGCGCGCGCGCACGTCCGAGATCGCGATCACCTTCAAGGAACCGCCGCATTCGATCTTTGACGATAGCGGCCAGCCCAAGGCCAACGAGCTTGTCATCCGCCTGCAACCGAACGAGGGCATGAACCTCAAGGTGATGATCAAGGAGCCGGGGCCGGGGGGGATGCGTCTTGTGCAGGTGCCGCTGGACATGTCCTTTGCCGATGCGCTCGGCCCCGAAGGGGCGGACATGCCCGATGCCTATGAGCGGCTGATCATGGATGTGATCCGGGGCAACCAGACCCTGTTCATGCGCGGCGACGAGGTCGAGGCCGCCTGGGCCTGGACCGATCCGATCATCAACGCCTGGGAGGACAGCAAGCGCCGTCCCGAACCCTATGATCCCGGATCCTCGGGCCCCGAGGAAGCGTTGCGCCTGATGCACCGCGACAATCGCCGCTGGAGGGAGATCAGGTCATGAGCATGGAATTCCGCGACTATCCCGACCGCGAGATGCTGGCCCTGTCGCTGGCGGACCGCATCGCCTCGCAACTGGCGCAGCATCTGCGCAGCAACGAACGCGCCACGCTCTGCGTGCCGGGAGGAACCTCGCCCGCGCCGGTCTTCGAGACGCTTTCGGGCGCCGATCTGGACTGGGGCCGCGTGACCGTGGTTCTGGGCGACGAACGTTGGGTGGATGGCGATCACAAGCGGTCGAATTCGCGCCTGCTGCGGCGGCACCTGCTGAAGGACAAGGCCGAGGCGGCCGAATATATCGACCTCTATACCGGGGATGCCTCGCCCGATCTGGCGACCGAGGGGCTGGCGGAGCGGCTGGCGCCGCATCTGCCGCTGACGGTGGTGCTGCTGGGCATGGGCAATGACATGCACACGGCCAGCCTGTTTCCGGGCGCCGACCATCTGGCAGCCGCGATGGCCCCTGACGCGCCCCCGGTCATGGCGATTCGCGCCGAGGGCGCCGAAGAGCCGCGCATCACCCTGACGCGACCCGTGCTGGCCGATGCGCTGAACATCCACGTCCTGATCATGGGACCGGAAAAGCGCGAGGCGCTGGACCGCGCGCAGAAGCTGGACCCGCTCGAGGCGCCGATCCGCGCCTTTCTCGACCAAGCCATCGTTCATTGGGCGGAATGAGGACCGACATGTTTGATCTCTGGAACCGTCTGCAATCCTATCGTCAGTCGCAGGGCGATGCGCGGATCGAGGCGCTGTTCGCCGCCGATCCCGACCGGGCCGCGCGGTTTTCGGCCAGCGCCGACGGGCTGGTCCTCGACTATTCCAAGACCATGATCGACGAGGATGCGCGCGATCTGCTGCTGGACCTTGCGCGCGGTGCGGCGGTCGAGGCGCGGCGCGAGGCGATGTTCTCGGGCGAGAAGATCAACGAGACCGAGGGCCGCGCCGTCCTGCACACCGCGCTGCGCAACCTTTCGGGCAGCGTTGTCGTGGACGGCCAGGACGTGATGCCCGCCGTGCGCGACACCCATGCGCGCATGTCGGCCTTTGCCCGCGCGGTCCGCGAGGGCGGCTTTGCGGGGCAGGGCGGGCGGATCACCGATGTCGTCAATATCGGCATCGGCGGGTCGGATCTGGGTCCGGCCATGGCGGCGCTGGCACTTGCGCCCTATCATGACGGGCCGCGCACCCATTTCGTCAGCAACGTGGACGGCGCCGACATCGCGGACAGGCTAAAGGGGCTGGACCCGGCCACCACGCTGGTCATCGTTGCCTCGAAGACCTTCACCACGATCGAGACGATGACGAATGCGCAGACCGCGCGGGACTGGATGGCCGCTTCGGTCGCCGATCCCGGCGCGCAATTTGTGGCGCTGTCCTCGGCCACCGCCAAGGCCGCCGATTTCGGCATCGCGGCCGAGCGCGTCTTCGGCTTCGAGGATTGGGTCGGGGGGCGCTATTCGATGTGGGGGCCGATCGGCCTGTCGCTGATGCTGGCCGTGGGGCCCAAGCGGTTCGACGAATTCCTCGTCGGCGGCGCCGCGATGGACGCGCATTTCCGCGCAGCCCCCTTGGAGGCGAACCTGCCGGTGCTGCTGGCGCTGGTCGGGATCTGGCACCATCAGGTCTGCGGCTATCCCACCCGCGCGGTCCTGCCCTACGACAACCGCCTGATGCGCCTGCCCGCCTATCTGCAGCAGCTCGAGATGGAATCGAACGGCAAGCGCGTGGCGATGGATGGCAGCGATCTGCCGGTCGTCTCGGGGCCGGTCGTCTGGGGCGAGCCCGGGACGAATGGGCAGCACGCCTTCTATCAGCTGATCCATCAGGGCACGACGCCCGTGCCCTGCGAGTTCATCCTGGCCGCGCGCGGACACGAGCCTGATCTGGCGCATCACCACATCCTGCTGGCCGCGAATTGCCTTGCCCAATCCGAGGCGCTGATGCGCGGGCGCAGCCTTGACGAGGCGCGCGCGCTGATGGCGGCCAAGGGGCTTGAGGGCGACGAGCTTGAGCGGCAGGCCCGCCACCGGGTCTTTCCGGGCAACCGCCCCTCGACCACATTGCTGATCGAGATGCTGACACCCTTTGCGCTTGGGCAGATCGTGGCGCTGTATGAGCATCGCGTCTTTGTCGAAGGCGTGATCCTGGGGATCAACAGCTACGACCAATGGGGGGTCGAGCTGGGCAAGGAGCTTGCGCTGAAGGTCGAGCCCCTGCTGAAGGGCGAAGGTGGCGGCGGCCATGACGGCTCGACCGAGCGGCTGGCCGGGCTGATCCGGCAGATGCGCGGCTGAGGCACCGCGCGTCCGACCGGGCAGGGGGGCGCTGCCCCCCGTCCTGCGGACTCCCCCCGGGATATTTGGCCCAAGGCAAGGGCCGGGCGGCTTTTCCTTTCCGCGCGTCCGGGCTAGGGTCCGGACGCTAGCGAAAGGACTTGATATGGCGTTCTTCTCGAAGCTGCGAGAGCGGTTGACGCGATCCTCCTCGAAGATCGGGGCGGGGCTTGACGAGATCGTGGGCGAGGCGGAGCCCGCGCCCGCATCTGTGCCCGCGCCTGCGCCTGCGGGTCTGGTGGGGCGGCTGTTCGGGCGGGGCGAGGCCGAGGCCGCCGAGCCGCGCCGGGTTCTGGACGACTCCATGCTGGAGGAGCTGGAGGACATGCTGGTCCAGGCCGATCTGGGCGTCGAGACCGCGCTGCGCGTCACCGCCAACATCGCGGAGGGGCGGATGGGGCGGCGCCTGTCCTCGACCGAGCTGCGCGGGCTTCTGGCCGACGAGATCGCGCGGATCATGGCGCCCGTCGCGCGCCCCCTGCCGATCTATGCCAAGCGTCCGCAGGTCGTGCTGGTCGTGGGCGTGAACGGCGCGGGCAAGACCACGACCATCGGCAAGCTGGCCAGCCAGTTCCGCGCCGCGGGCAAGTCGGTCGTCATCGCGGCGGGCGACACGTTCCGCGCTGCTGCGGTCGAGCAGTTGCAGGTCTGGGGCCAGCGCGCGGGCGTTCCGGTGATGGTCGCCCCGCAGGGCAGCGACCCGGCCAGCCTGGCTTTCGATGCAATGGTCCGGGCCGAGGCGGAGGGCGCCGACCTTCTGATGATCGACACGGCCGGGCGTCTGCAGAACCGTCAGGATCTGATGGAGGAGCTGGCCAAGATCGTCCGGGTTATCCGCAAGAAGGACCCCGAGGCGCCGCATAACACGCTGCTGGTGCTGGATGCGACGACGGGCCAGAACGCGCTGAGCCAGGTCGAGACCTTCCGCAAGCTGGCCGATGTTTCGGGGCTGGTCATGACCAAGCTGGACGGAACCGCCAAGGGCGGGGTTCTGGTGGCCCTGGCCGACCGGTTCGGCCTGCCGATCCATGCGATCGGCGTGGGCGAGCAGATCGACGATCTGGATGCGTTCGATGCCGGGGAATTCGCCCGCGCCCTGGTCGGGCTGGACGGCTAGGTCACGCTTTCCGGCGCAGCTTCGACCAGCGCGCGGGCCGGGTTGGCGATGTGGCGCCGTAGCAGGCGGCGCGTCGCATGGCCGGGCGGCACCGGCCGTGCCGGGACCGGGTCGGCGGCAAGAGCAGGGGCGATGTCACGAATGGCCGCCGCCAGAGCCGGACCAAAGGCGCGAAGGGCCTGCGGGCCCGGCAGCAGGCTTTCGGTCCAGGCGCCCTCGGTCAGCAGGATCTGGTGGTTTTCCGTCAGCAGATGCCAGTAGGTGACGGCAAGGGCGCCGTGATCGACCGAGATGCCGGGCAGGCCGAGCAGATGGCGGGCGGGGACCATGATCTCGTCATGTCCGAACATCCGCCGCGCGATGCGCGAGCGTAGCAGGACGCGGTGCTGGGGTGAGACGAACAGTGTGCGCGACGGCTGGCCGGGGCCAAGCGCGCCGGGCTCGATCCGGATGGGCCGGTCCTGGGGCCGCAGGTCCAGAGCGCGCCGGTCCAGATGGCGACTGCCCGACCACAGAAGCCTCTGCCAGCCGTGATCCAGCGTCATCAGCCGCGCGCCGGGACGCACGCGCTCGACCGGCACGGGGCCGGTTGAGGTCTGGACCAGCGTGCCCTCCGCCAGACAGGGCGGCGGATCATCGGGCAAGGCTGGTTCGGCAGGCGGAGCATAGGCCAGCGAGTTTTCGGTGCCGCCGATCTGGTAGACCTCCGCATAGCGCAGCGGCAATGTGGGGTCGAAACGCGGAAATGTGGTGGCGCCGTCCGATCCCGTGACCGGCAACGGGAAGACCAGCACGCTGTGGCGGTCGCCCAGTTCCTCGCCCAGATCGTCGGGCACGAAGCGGCGCGGCAGGATCATGGCGAAGCGGTTGCCCTCGCTGTCCACCATGATGGAGCCGATGAAATTGTTCAGCCGCGTGCCGGCCGGCAGGGTGACCGCCGTGTCGCCGAAGCCGATCGTGGCGGGGCGCGTCAGGCTCTGGCCGGTCTCGTCCGGGGTGTAGATGCTGTTGTGGAAGCGGTCGTCGTCATCCAGCAGATGGATGGTCGAGATGACCGGCCCGTCAAGCGTGAACGGCGTGGTTCGCCCGAAGAAGGGTGCATACATCTGCGGCGAGCCGCTGCCGACATTGATCGGCTGGCTGACCGTCAGGACGGTGATCTCGCGTTCCATCGACTGCCCCTGTCCCTGCAACCGCTGACGCGCGGATGCGTGTTCCGCAGAGGGTTAGCGTCAACAGGTTAACGCTTGGTTAACAGAGGTTAAGGAATCCTTGCCCCGTGGCGCCGAGGTTCCCCTTTCGCGATAGGGCGTGCTGCCATATTGCGCCCTGTAGCATTTCGAGAAATGCGACGGGCTGGAAAAGCCCGAGGCCAGCGCGATCTCGATGATCGACATCTCGGTCTGCATCAGCAGGTTGCGCGCCCGGGCAAGGCGGGTCTCCATGTAGTAGCGCTTGGGGCTGCGGTTCAGATAACGGCGGAACAGGCGCTCGAGCTGGCGGGTGGACATGCCGGCATCCTGGGCCAGTTGCGCGGGGCTGATCGGCTCTTCGAGATTGGCCTCCATCCGGGCGATGACGGCGGCAAGGCGCGGATGGCGCACGCCGATCCGGGTCGGGATCGACAGGCGCTGGCGGTCCTGATCGGTGCGGATCGCGGTATGCAGCATCTGGTCGGCCACTTCGGCGGCGATCTGGTCGCCGTGATCCTCGGCGATCAGGTGCAGCATCAGGTCGATGGAGCTGGTGCCCCCGGCCGCTGTCAGCCGGTTGCCGTCCTGCACGAAGACCGACCGATAGAGATCGACGCCCGGAAAGGCCTCGGCGAAGCCGTCATGGTTCTCCCAGTGGATCGTCGCCTTGCGCCCGTCCAGCAGCCCGGCCTCGGCCAGGATCCAGGCCCCCGTGCAGACCGCCCCCACCGAGGCGCCGCCGCGCGCCTGGCGGCGCAGCCATGACAGGACCGGGCGCGTCGCCTCGCGCGCGATGTCGGTGCCGCCGCAGACGATCACGACCTCGTCCCGGCCGGGCGTGGCCTCGCCCTCGAGGCCGCCGTCCAGCAGCACCCGCGTCCCGTTCGAGCAGGTGGCCACATCGCCCGCTGGGCCGACCAGACGCCATTCGAACAGCGCCTGACCCGAGGCCCGGTTGGCCAGGCGCAGCGGCTCGATCGCGGCCGTGAAGGGCAGCATGGTGAATCGATCCAGAAGCAGAAAGGTGAATCGGCGCGGTTTTTGGGATGGCATGAGGGCTGTCTTGGCTGCGGTTCCACCCTCACAGAAACAGGCTTTCGGCCCCGCCACAAGGGCATGGCTGGCACCCTTGTGCAAAGCGGCCGCAAATGCAGCCAAGCCTTCCCACGGCGGCTGTTAGCGACTATACGGGCCGCATCGTTTTTCCCAAGGAGCATGGAAGATGACGCAGGAGCCCCGCAAACCCGCCGCCACCCAAAGCTGGGACAAGGCCGGCTGGCGCGCCTATCCGCGCGTCCAGATGCCCGATTATACCGACGCGGCGGCGCTGAACGCGGTCGAGGATCAGCTGCGCCGCTACCCCCCGCTGGTCTTTGCCGGCGAGGCGCGACGTCTCAAGGCGCAGCTGGCCGATGTCGCCGCGGGCCGCAGCTTCCTGCTGCAGGGCGGCGATTGCGCCGAAAGCTTCAGCGAGTTCAGCGCTGACAACCTGCGCGACACGTTCAAGGTGCTGCTGCAGATGGCGGTCGTGCTGACCTGGGGCGCGCAGCTTCCGGTGGTCAAGGTCGGCCGCATGGCGGGCCAGTTCGCCAAGCCGCGCAGCGCCGCGACCGAGACCGTGAACGGTCTGGAACTGCCCAGCTACCGGGGCGACATCATCAATGGCTTCGACTTCACCGCCGAGGCGCGCATCCCCGATCCGCAGCGGATGCTGGCCGCCTATACGCAGGCCGCGGCCTCGCTGAACCTGCTGCGCGCCTTCTCGACCGGCGGCTTCGCGGACATGCAGCGCGTTCAAAGCTGGATCGCCGATTTCGTGGGCGGCCCCGAAGCCGCGAAATACCGCGACATCGCGGACCGGATCAGCGACGCCATGGCCTTCATGCGGGCGGCGGGCGTCAATTCCGACACCGCGCACCAGCTCTCCAAGGTCGATTTCTACACCAGCCACGAGGCGCTGCTGCTGGAATACGAAGAGGCGTTGGCACGCATCGATTCGACCACCGGCCTGCCCGTCGCGGGGTCGGGCCACATGCTGTGGATCGGCGACCGCACGCGCCAGCCCGATGGCGCGCATGTCGAATTCTGCCGCGGCGTGCAGAACCCGATCGGCCTGAAATGCGGCCCGACCACCACGGCGGACGATCTCAAGGTGTTGATGGCCAAGCTGAACCCGGAAAACGAGCCGGGCCGCCTGACCCTGATCGCGCGTTTCGGCGCGGGCAAGGTCGGCGACCACCTGCCGCGCCTGATCCAGACCGTCCAGGCCGAGGGCGCGAATGTCGTCTGGTCCTGCGATCCGATGCACGGCAACGTCATCAAGTCCTCGACCGGCTACAAGACGCGGGCCTTCGATTCGATCCTACGCGAGGTCCGGGAATTCTTCGCGATCCACAAGGCCGAGGGCACGATCCCCGGCGGCGTGCATTTCGAGATGACCGGCAAGGACGTGACCGAATGCACCGGCGGCGTGCGCGCGGTGACGGACGAGGATCTGTCGGACCGTTACCACACCGCCTGCGATCCGCGCCTGAACGCCAGCCAGTCGCTGGAACTGGCCTTCCTGGTGGCCGAGGAACTGCGGGCACGCCGCGAAGAGGCCGCGCCCCTGCGCGAGGTCGCTCGGGCCTGAACGCGGGCACGGTGAATGGAACGGCCCCGCCTTGGCGGGGCCTTTTCATGTCGGCCTGTTCATTTCCAGCGGCGATGCACCCAGAACCACTGATCCATGTGCTGGCGCACCAGCATCTCGAGATCGTCGTTCAGCGCCTGCATCATCTCAGCCGGGCTGCCTTTGGCGACCGGGCTGCCGACATGGACGCGAAAGCGCAGCCCGTCGGGCAGGCGTATCCCTGCGATGGGCACCAGAACCGCATCGTAGCGCAGGGCGAGCTCGGCAGGCGTCAGCACGGTCCGGGTCGGCAGGTCGAAAAAGCGCAGCTCGGCCCCGTCATGGTCGAACTGGTCAAAGCCCAAGGCCAGCCAGCCGCCGCCCTTGAGAAAGCGCAGCATCGCGGCCAGTCCGGCCCGGCCGCGCGGGAAAAGCGGTTCGGCGATGGCGGTGATGGCGGGGACGTAATGGCGGTTGAAGGCCTGGTTGTTCATCGGCCGGTAAAGCGCGCCGACCGGCCAGCCGCGCCCGGCCAGGGCCGCGCGCATCGCATCGTAATTGCCGAAATGCGCGCAGGCCAGGATCACGGGGCGGCCTTGGGCAAAGGCTTCCTCCAGCATGGGAAGGCCCGGCCCCTCCAGCGGGTCCGAGGCATGGATGCGGGCGGTGAAGTCCTCGCCGGAATAGATCTCGGCCAGGGACCGCCCGGCATTGTCGGGAACCGCGCGCAGAAGCGCCGCGATCTCGGTCTCCGACAGGTCGGGCCGCGCCATCGCGAGGTTGGCCCGGATGCGCCGCCGCCAGCCCGCGACCGGAGCCAGCAGGCGCGAGAAGATCCAGCCCATCGCCGGGATGCGCCTCTCGTAGGGCAGCAGGCGCACAGCGCCCATCAGCGCCAGAAAGGCCGCGTTGCCCAGGCGATCGGCAAGGCCGGGGCGTTCGTCGCTCATCCGGCCCTCCGCGCGGCGCGCGCGGCCTGCGCCTCGCGCGACCAGACATAAAGCCCTGCCAGAACGATCACCGTCGCCCCCGCCACCGTCCAGATATCGGGAAGCTGGCCAAAGAACAGCCAGCCCCACAGCCCCGCCCAGACAAGCCCGGTATAGCCGAAGGGCGCCAGCGCCCCGGCCTCGGCCTGCGAGAAGGCGCGCACCAGAAGATACTGGCTGACCGTGCCCAGGATCGCAAGCAGCCCGAACGCCCAGAGGTCAGAGGCGGCGACTGGCTGCCAGACGAAGGGCAGGGCCAAGCTGGTCAGCGCCGTCCCCACCACCGCCGACCACAGGACCGAGGTGACGACGCTGTCGCCACGCACCATCCGCGTCAGCAGCGCGCCGGCCGCGAAGGTGAAGGCCCCCGCCAGCGGCAGCAGTGCGGCGGGCTGGAAGACGCCCAGACCGGGCCGGATGATCACCATCGCCCCGAACAGCGCGACGACGATGCCCACGACCCGGCGCGGGCCGATCTTCTCGCCCAAAAACAGGGCCGCGCCAAGCGTGATCAGTACCGGGTTCAGGTCCATGATCGCGGTCGCCTCGGCCAGTCCGATATAGGCCAGCGAGGTGAAGAACAGTCCGACCGAGCCCAGCTGCATCAGCGCGCGCGCGAATTGCAGCCCCGGTTGCCGCGTCCGCATCAGCCGGGGCAGGTGACGGTGGAAAATCAGCGCGAAGATCAGCAGGTTGCCGACAAAGCGCGCCCAGATCACCTGACCCGCCGGATAGGTCTGGGTCAGGTGCTTGGCCGTCGCATCCATCAGCGTGAAGCCCAGGATCGCGGCCAGAAGCAGCCCGATCCCCGCCGACTGGCCCGAGAAGCGGCCCAGGGGCGGGGCCAAGTCGATGGCAGGCCGTGGCATGGTCATCAGCGGGTGCGGCCCGCGGCCCGCTTGTCACCAAGGGGGCCGCGAATTGCACCGCTTTCCGCCTCCAGGGCGGGCTTGCGCCTCACAGAAGCGCCTTGGCGCGTTCCGCGACAGCCTCGGCGGTGATGCCGAAATGCTTGTAGAGCGCGGGCGCCGGACCCGATGCGCCAAATCCGGTCATGCCGACAAAGGCCGATTTCGCCTCGGACCCGCCAAGACCCAGCAGCAGCCGGTCCCAAGGCAGGCCGATCGCCGCCTCGACGGCGATGCGGACGGTGCCGGCGGGCAGGACGCTGGCGCGGTAGCCCTCGTCCTGGGCCAGGAACAGCTCGATCGAGGGGACCGAGACGACGCGCGTGGCGATGCCATCGGCCTCCAGCGCGTCGCGCGCGGCAACGGCGATCTCGACCTCGGAGCCCGAGGCCATCAGCACGACCTGCGGCGCGGCCGAGGCCTCGCGCAGCACATAGCCGCCCTTGGCGGACAGGTTCTCGGCGATCTCCTCGCGCAGCGTCGGCAGGTTCTGGCGCGACAGGGCCAGAACCGAAGGCCGGTTCGTCTGCGACAGCGCGATTTCCCAGGCCTCGGCGGTCTCGATCTGGTCGCAGGGGCGCAGGGTCAGCGTGTTCGGCGTGGCGCGGCAGATCGCCAGATGCTCGACCGGCTGGTGGGTCGGGCCGTCCTCGCCCAGGCCGATGCTGTCATGGGTCATCACATAGACGACCGGCACGCCCATCAGCGCCGACAGGCGCATCGCGCCACGCGCGTAATCGGTGAAGGTCAGGAACGTGCCGCCATAGGGGCGGAAGCCGCCATGCAGCCAGATGCCGTTCATCGCGGCGGCCATGCCGTGTTCGCGGATGCCGTAATGGATGTAGCGGCCCAGACGGTTTTCGGGGCTGAAGACGCCCTGACCGCCGGTCTTGGTGTTGTTCGAACCGGTCAGGTCGGCCGAGCCGCCGAAATTCTCGGGCATCTCGGCATTCAGCACTTCCAGCACGTTCTCGCTGGCCTTGCGGGTCGCGACCTTCGGCTTGCCGTCCAGCGTCTGCTGCTTGAAGGCGGCGATGGTCGGCGCAAGGCGCGGGTTCGGGTCGGTGCTGATGCGTGCGGCGAAACCGTCGCGCCCGGCGGCCTCCAGCCCATCGACGCGGGCCTGCCATGCGGCGCGCGCCTCGGCGCCGCGCGCGCCGATCTGGCGCCATTGGTCAAGGATCTCGCCGGGGATCTCGAAGGCGCCGGCGGTCCAGCCATAGACCTCGCGCGTGGCGGTGATCTCGGCCGCGCCAAGGGGCGAGCCATGGGCCTTGCTGCTGTCGGCCTTGGCGGGCGAGCCGAAGCCGATCACCGTCTTGCAATCGACCAGAACCGGGCGGCCGTCATCCTGCGCGGCCTCGCGCAGCGCGCGGTCGATATCGGCGGCGTCATGGCCATCGCAGGACAGGACCCGCCAGCCCGAGGCCGCAAAGCGCGCGCGCTGATCGGTCCGGTCCGACAGGCTGACGCGGCCGTCGATGGTGATGTCGTTGTTGTCCCACAGCACGATCAGGCGGCCCAGCTTCTGATGGCCGGCCAGGCCGATCGCCTCCTGGCTGATGCCCTCCATCAGGCAGCCATCGCCCGCGATGACCCACGTGCGGTGGTCGCAGAGATCGGAGCCGAATTCGGCGCGCATCGCCTCTTCGGCCATGGCGAAGCCGACGGCGGTGGCGATGCCCTGGCCCAGGGGACCGGTCGTCGTCTCGACGCCCTCGACATGGCCGTATTCCGGATGGCCCGCCGTGATCGCGTCCAGCTGGCGGAAGTTGCGGATCTGGTCCAGCGTCATCTGCTGGTAGCCCGTCAGGTAGAGCAGGCTGTAGATCAGCATCGAACCGTGGCCCGCCGACAGGATGAAGCGGTCGCGGTCGAACCAGTGTGGCGCCGAGGCGTCGAATTTCAGGTGGTTGCGAAACAGCACCGTCGCCACGTCGGCCATGCCCATCGGCATGCCCGGATGGCCGGAATTGGCGGCCTCGACCGCGTCCATCGACAGCACGCGGATGGCCGCGGCGAGGTTCCAGTGGTCGGGATTGGCGGAGCGGCGGGCGGCGATGTCCATGACGGGTCCCTTGCGGCAAGAAGCTTCGCAGACCTGTTAGGTTGGATGCGGCCGGGTTGCAAGCCG
The DNA here is from genome assembly GCF_030604785.1 of Paracoccus sp. (in: a-proteobacteria). Taxonomy (GTDB): domain Bacteria; phylum Pseudomonadota; class Alphaproteobacteria; order Rhodobacterales; family Rhodobacteraceae; genus Paracoccus. The sequence goes on from NZ_JAUVVF010000003.1 coordinate 42,246, forward strand.
GGCGTCAGCTTTCGCCCCCCCGCGCCGCCGCAAGCGGCCTGATCTTGAGCCGCGTGATCCGGTTCTCGCGCCGCGTCACAACCTCGAAGCGGTAGCCGTGGAAGCTGAAGACCTGACCCTGTTCCGGGATCGACTGCGCCATGTGGATGACCAGCCCCGCGACCGTGTTCGCCTCGTCGTCGGGCAGGTTCCAGTCCAGCTGGCGGTTCAGGTCGCGGATCGTCATGCCGCCCTCGACCAGGTAATCGCCCTGCGGGCCGGGCTTCAGCGTCTGGTCGGATTCGGTGTCGTGTTCGTCGGTGATCTCGCCCACGATCTCTTCGATGATGTCCTCCAGCGTCACGAGGCCGCGCAGGCTGCCATATTCGTCCACGACCAGCGCGAAATGCGTGCGGCGCTTGAGGAATTCGCGCATCTGTTCGTCCAGCGCGGTCGTCTCGGGGACGAAATAGGGCGGCATGGCCACGGCCATCACGTCAAGCCGGCGGTCGGCCATAGGGTCGCGCTGGTCGCGCACGGCACGGTTGACGGCGCGCAGCAGATCCTTGGCATGGACCACGCCCACGACATTCTCGCGTTCGTCCTTGTAGACGGGCAGGCGGGTATGGGGGCTGGACAGCACCGCTTCCAGGATGCGCTCGGGGGCCATGTCGGCGTCGATCATCTGGATCTCGCTGCGGTGGCGCATGATCTCCTCGACGGTGCGGTTGCCCAGGTCCAGAGCGCCCAGCAGGCGGTCGCGGTCCTCTTTCTGGACGGCGCCCGAGGCATGGCCGATCGACAGCGCGCCCGCGATCTCTTCCTCGATGGAGAACATGTGCGCGCCCGCATCGGTCTTGAGACCGAACAGCCCAAGGATGCCGCGCACGATCAGACGCACGACCGCGACCACCGGCGACAGGATGATCGTGACCAGCCGGATCGGCCGCGCGACAAGGCTTGCGACCTTTTCGGGGGCCGAGATCGCATAGGTCTTGGGCATCACCTCGGCGAAGATCAGGACCAGCACCGTCATCACCAGAGTGGCCATGGCGACGCCGCTGCTGCCCAGCACCCGCGTCAGCAGGGCGGTGGCGAGGCTGGCCGACAGGATGTTGACGACGTTGTTGCCCAGAAGGATCGCGCCGATCAGCTTTTCGCTGTCCTCGGTCACGCGCAGCGCGGCCTGTGCCCCGCTTTCCCCCTTGTCGGCACGGGCCTGCAGCTTGGACCGGCTGGAAGCCGTCAGCGCCGTTTCCGAACCCGAAAAGAAGGCCGAGATGGCCAGCAGACAGGCGATGGCGCCGCAAGTCAGCCAGAAGACGCCGTCGATACTACTTGAAGGATCGTCCATTGTGATTTGATAAACCTATGTTTTATCGGTTCTTGCATCTGCAAGCGGATGATGGTTCAGCACCAGTTCGCGCATCCTTGCGCTGACGACATGGGTGTAGATCTCCGTCGTTCCCAGATCGGCATGGCCCAGCAGCGTCTGGATCACCCGCAGATCTGCCCCGCCCTCCAGCAGATGGGTGGCAAAGGCGTGGCGGATGACATGGGGCGTCACCCGGGCGGGGTCCAGCCCGGCGGCCAGCGAAATGCGTTCCAGCAGTCGTGACATGGCCTGCCGGGGCATGTGGCCCGCCTTGCCGGGCGCGGGAAACAGCCAGCGCGCCCCGCGCCCCGCGATCAGCCGGGCCAGCGGGCTGCCCTCGGGCGGGGCGTCGCGATGGGCCAGCCACGCCGCCAGCGCCGTCCGCGCGGGGCGGGTCAGGGGCACCAGCCGCTCGCGTCCGCCCTTGCCGCGGATCAGCAGCAATTCCGGATCGCCCCGGCAGCCCGCGACGGGCAGTTCGACCAGTTCGCTGACGCGCATGCCCGTCGAATAGAGCAGTTCGACCAGACAGGCCGAACGCGCGCGGTCGGGCGCGGTCCGGCCGATGGCGGGGGCGGCGTCCAGCAGCAAGGCGATCTCTGCCTGGCTGAGGCTGCGGGGCAGGCGGTGCGTGCGGCCGGGGCCGCTGATGCGGATCGCGGGATCGTCGGGGCGCCAGCCCTCTTCCAGCGCGAAGCGCGTGAATTGCCGGATCGAGGACAGCCGCCGCGCCCGCGTCGCCCGCGACAGGCCCTGCGCCTCGCAGAAGGCCAGATAATCCTCGACCCGTTCGCGCGTCAGATCGGCCAGCGTCAGGGATTGCCGCGCCAGCCAGCCCGACAGGTCGCCAAGGTCGCGCCCATAGGCCAGAAGCGTGTTGCGCGCCGCCCCCGCCTCGGCGGCCTGGGCATCCAGAAAGGCGGATATGGCGGCAGCGTCGCGGCTCATGGGGCGCCGGCGATGCGGGGCAAAAGCGTGATCTGGATCTCGGCGCGGCGCGCATCCTCGGGCAGGCCGAGCGCGCGCAGCATGGCGATGCCGCGCCCTGCCCGCGCCAGATCGCCCTCGAGCGCGGCGTCGATATCGGCCATGGCCAGCAGCAGCGCCTCGCCCCGCTGCGTTTCCGGCGGCTCGACGGCCTCGGCGGCGAGTTCGGGGGCGGGCTCAAGCGCTGCGGTTCCGGTCAGGCCGCGCCACTGGCGCAGCAGGGTGACGATCTCGGCGGTCCGCGCGTCGCCCGGATAATGGTCGGGCAGGTCGGCGGCCACCATCGCGGCCAGCAGATCCGCCATCCCGGCCGCGGCGAATTCGTCAAAGGCGCGGGGCAGGGCCTGCGCCAGCTCGCCCGATTGCAACCCCGCCTCGAGCGTGCGCATCGCGCTCGCGCGTTCCCATACCCCCCCCGAGGCCGCGGGCCGCTGTTCGCCATAGATCGAGCGCAGGGTCGAGGGTCGCAGCGCACCCGAGCGCGCCAGTCGTTCGGCCGCCTCCAGCCGGGCCTTGAAGCCGCTGTTCAGCCGCAGATCGCTCTGCGCGAAGGCGACGGGCAGGGTGACGGTGGGCAGCGGCTGGCCGATCGCCTCGTGGATGCGGAATTCCAGCGGCGTCATCCGCTCGGCCGGTTCAAGCGTCTCTTCGCCGTCGACGAAGGCATCGTCCAGGAAATGCGTCAGCAGGATCGCCTGTCTCTCGTCGATCAGGCCCAGGCTCTCGGCGCCGTGCAGGCTGATCGCGGCCGCCGCCCAGTCGCCGGTCTGCGCCAGGCAGAAGATGCGCGCCGGAAAGCTGGGCGCGATGCCGGGCGTGTTGTTCATGATCCGGCAGGCGCGGTGCTCGTCGCCTTCCAGCAGGGCGATGTCAAAGAGGCGGCGGAAGATCTCGGGATCGCCGGGACCGGCGGCCAGCAGCAGGGCCTGAGCCTCGTCCAGCGCGCCCATGTCCAGCAACCGGTCGACCCGCGCCATGAACAGACGTCCCTGCGGATCGGGCGCACCGTCGATCTGGGGCGGTGCAAGCTGCGCCGACAGGACCCGGCGCATCAGCGCCTGCATGGATTGCAGCCGGGCCGGGGTGCGCAGCAGCAGCGCCGACAATTCGGCCGGGTCGCTGCCCGCCCACAGATCGGCCGGAAGCCCCGCCCGGCGTGGCGTCATCGTGCCGGCGCCGTCAGGATTGCCCTGATCCAGCCGCGTCACCAGAACTGGCCCGACATCGCCGCTGACGGCCACGGGCTGGCGCGACATCGCGCCCTGTTCGGGCGGTGGCGGATCGCCGGGCCGCCAGGCCGAGGTTTCGCGCTGCGGCCCGCGCACGCTGCCCGACAGCCAGTCGCTGGCAGAGAGGGGCTGACCCTGCGCCAAGGCTGCGGGCGCCGGCAGGGCAAGGGTCAGGGCCAGCAGGGCCGCGAAGGTGCGCCGTTCAGTCACCCGGCATCCCCAGCTGCAGCGGCAGGCGCGTCTCTTTGCGCGCGGGCTCCATGTCGCCGAAATAGGCGTAACCGGCCAGCCCGATCACAGCCGCCAGAATCACCACCGCCAGAACCTTGATCAGCCGCATCGCCCTGCCCTTGCTTGCCCGTTGCCATCGGGGTCTTGTCATGCCCTTGCCCGGTCTGATGCCGGGTCCAGAGGATTATATATGGCAATTCCGGGAAGATCACGCCATTCAGTCGCAAGATAAAGGGATTGCGATGCGACGGCACTTGATCAGGCATATCGTGCTTGTGGGCATGATGGGGGCGGGGAAGACGGCGATCGGGGGCGAATTGGCGCGGCGCCTCGGCGTGCCGTTCCGCGACTCGGATGCCGAGATCGAGACCGCCGCCGCCATGACCATCACCGAGATCTTCGCCCGCGACGGCGAGGCCTTCTTTCGCGCCCGCGAGGCCGAGGTTCTGGGCCGGCTTCTGGCCGGGCCGGCCAGCGTCATCTCGACCGGCGGCGGCGCCTTCATGCAGGAGGGCAACCGCAAGGCCATCGGTCAGGCGGCGGTCTCGGTCTGGCTGGATTGCGAGATCGAGACGCTGTGGCAGCGCGTCCGCCAGCGCCCGACCCGGCCTCTGCTGCAGACGGCCGATCCGAAAGGCACGCTGATCCGGCTGATGGAGGAACGCGCGCCGGTCTACGGGCTGGCCGACCTGCGGTTCCGTTCGCAGGCGGGCGACAGCATCGAGGCCTCGACCCGGCGCCTGCTGACGGCGCTCGAGAATGCCGCCTCGTCCCCCTTTGCCCCTGTTCCGAAGGACCGACCCTGATGACCGAGACCGTCACCGTCCATGTTCCCCTTGGCGCGCGCGCCTATGATGTCCGCATCGGGCGGGGCCTGATCGGATTGGCGGGGGCACAGATCGCGCCCCTGCTGGCGCGGCCGCGCGTCGCCATCGTGACGGACGCCGTGGTCGCGGGACTGCACCTGCCCGCGCTGGAGGCCGCGCTGCGGGCCGAAGGGATCGAGAGCCGCGCGCTAGTGCTGCCTGCGGGTGAGGCCACGAAAAGCTGGCCGCATCTGACGCGCTGCGTCGATTGGCTGCTGGAACAGCAGGTCGAGCGACGCGATGTCGTGCTGGCGCTTGGCGGCGGGGTGATTGGCGATCTTGTGGGCTTCGCGGCGGCGATCCTGCGGCGGGGCGTGCGTTTCGTGCAGCTGCCCACCACGCTGCTGGCGCAGGTGGACAGCAGCGTCGGCGGAAAGACCGGCATCAATAGCGCGCACGGCAAGAACCTGATCGGGGCGTTTCACCAGCCCTCGCTGGTGCTGGCCGATATCGACGTGCTGGACACGCTGAGCCCGCGCGATTTCCTGGCCGGTTACGGCGAGGTCGCGAAATACGGGCTGCTGGGGGATGCGGCCTTTTTCGACTGGCTGGAGGAGAACGCGCCGGGCCTGCGCGACGATCCGGCGCTGCGGCTGAAGGCGGTTGCGCATTCCGTGGCGATGAAGGCCGGGATCGTCACCCGCGACGAGACCGAGCAGGGCGAGCGCGCGCTGCTGAATCTCGGCCACACATTCGGCCATGCGCTGGAGGCCGCGACGGGCTATTCCGACAGGCTTCTGCATGGCGAGGGGGTGGCGATCGGCTGCGCGCTGGCCTTCGATCTGTCGGCGCGAATGGGGCTTTGTTCGCAAGAGGCGCCCAGCCGGGTTCTGGCGCATCTGCGGCAGATGGGCATGCCCTCGCGCCTGTCCGAGATCGCGGGCGCGCTGCCCGACGACCGGGCGCTGATCGCGCTGATGGGACAGGACAAGAAGGTCGTGGACGGCCGCCTGCGCTTCGTTCTGGCGCGCGGCATCGGCGAGGCCTTTGTCAGCGACGCGGTCGACACCGCGACACTGGAAGCCGTGCTGCGCGACGCGCGCTAGGCCCCGCGTCCGTCCCGGCCCGGAAAGCCGCGCGACCCCCCATCGAGGGGGGGGCGCTCGGCTGGCTGCCGCGCAAGCCCGGTCAGGCGGCGCGCTTGCGGTCCAGCATCGTCTCGACCATGGCATCGGCCACGCGGGCCGGGGGCTGGCCGCTAGCGGCGGCGCGGTCCAGCATCTGGGCCACGCGGCCTGCGATGCCCGCCAGACGCTCGAGCCGCCAGGCGTCGTTCTTGCCGTGGATCTCGCTGGCGACGCTGATGATGCCGCCCGCATTCACGACGTAATCGGGCAGATAGGTGATGCCGCGCGCGGCCAGCGTCTCGGTCAGGTCGTCACTGGCCAGCTGGTTGTTCGCCGCGCCGCAGACCAGCCGCGCGGTCAGCGCCGGGATCGTCTGCGCGTTCAGCACGCCGCCGAGGGCGCAGGGCGCGAAGATGTCCATCTCTTGCGCGAAGACCTGATCGGGCGCGCAGATCGTGGCGCCCAGCCGGTCCGCCGCATCGTCAAGCGCCGCGTGATGGATGTCGGTCACGATCAGCCGCGCGCCCGCAGCGGCCAGCTTTTCGGCCAGCGACAGGCCGACATGGCCCAGACCCTGCACCAGAACGCGCCGCCCCGTCAGGTCGTCGCTGCCGAAGACATGGGCCGCGCCGACGCGCAGGCAGCGGAACACGCCCTCGGCGGTCCAGGGCGAGGGGTCGCCCGAGGCGCCCGACAGACCCACCGCATGGCGCGTGGCCTCGGCCGCATGGGCCATGTCCTCGGGCGAGATGCCCACATCCTCGGCCGTCCAGTAGCGCCCGCCAAGCGCCTCGACCGCCTCGCCGAAGGCGCGCATCATCGCGGGGGTCTTGTCCCGGCGCGCATCGCCGATGATCACCGCCTTGCCGCCGCCCAGGCCCAGATCGGCCATGGCGTTCTTGTAGCTCATGCCGCGCGCCAGCCGCGTCACGTCGTGGATGGCCGCCGCGTCATCGGCATAGGGCCACATCCGGCAACCGCCCGCCGCCGGGCCGAGCACCGTCGAATGCAGGCAGATCAGCGCGCGCAGACCCGCCTCGGGGTGCTGGGCCAGCACGAGGCGCTCGAAACCGTCGGGCGGGGTCAGGTCGGTCAGGGTCAGGGGCATGGCTGCTATCCTATGTCAGGTCCTTCAGACCAGAAAACGCCGCCTGAAAGCCGTTGCAAGCGCAGGATCATTCCGAAAGGGCAGGGCCATCGGCGCGCAATTTGCAAATCGTCGGGGCAGGGGCGGCGGCAAGATCGCTACGCCGCGCCGCGGCGCGCCACATGAAAAAGGGGCGGCCCGCCGGACCGCCCCCGAAGTGATTCGCCCTGAACCGTCAGGATCAGAACGGGATCTCGTCGTCGTAATCGGGGCGTCCGCCGCCCGACGGCGCACCCGAGGGGCCGCCGCGGCTGCTGCCGTAATCGTCATAGCCGCCGCCCATGCTGCCGCCGCCCGCACCACCGCCGCCTTCGCCGCGACCGTCCAGCATGGTCAGGTTGCCGCCCAGGCCGCGCAGGACGATCTCGGTCGAGTAGCGGTCTTGGCCCGACTGGTCCTGCCATTTGCGGGTTTCCAGCGCGCCCTCGACATAGACCTTGCTGCCTTTCTTCAGATAGCGCTCGACCACGTTGACGAGGCCCTCGTTGAAGATGGCGACCGTGTGCCATTCGGTCTTTTCACGCCGCTCGCCGGTGGTGCGGTCCTTCCAGGTCTCGGATGTGGCGATCCGCAGATTGGCCACCTTGCCGCCGTTCTGAAAGCTGCGGATCTCGGGGTCGCGCCCAAGATTGCCGATCAGGATGACCTTGTTGACGCTGCCTGCCATGACGGGGTTCCCTTGTTCCGAGTGTTGAAGGCCGGTCTAGCGCAGCCGCGCCCCCAGCCGCAAGCCATCAGGCGATGGGCAAGCCGCCGCCGAGCGGGGCGGGGCGTCCCCGTCCGGGCGCAGGCGGCGGGTGGCGGAGCGGGCAAACCGGTGTATAGTGCCCGGCGTCGAAGCAGCGACAAGCTGACGAACACGAGGGCAGAGACATGCGGTTCACTCATCTTCTCAGGCTCGCGATCTGTGCGGCGCTGGCCACGGGCGTCGCGGCGCCGGTCTCGGCCGAGGGGCTGCGGCTGTCGGGCAGTTCGTCCAAGTCGCGCGCCGAGCAATTCGCCCGCCAGACCCGGCTGATGGATTCGCGGCTCTCGACGCAATACCAGCAATCGGCGCGGCTTCAGCCCGGCCGGATCGAGCAGGCCATGCCGCTGGCCCCCGACGGCGGCAACATCCCCCGCTATACCGGGCGGCGCAGCGAATACCTGCCCCATGCCCGCGCGGCGGCGCAGCGCCACGGCATCCCCGAGGACCTGTTCCTGCGCCTCGTTCAGCAGGAATCGGGCTGGAACCCGAATGCGCGGTCGCACAAGGGTGCGATGGGGCTGGCGCAGCTGATGCCCGGCACGGCGGCGAAGCTGGGCGTGAACCCGCATGATCCGATGCAGAACCTCGATGGCGGGGCGCGTTATCTGCGGATGATGTACAACCAGTTCGGCAATTGGCGGCTGGCGCTGGCGGCCTACAATGCGGGGCCGGGGGCGGTGCAGAAATATGGCGGCATCCCGCCCTATCGCGAGACCCGCAACTATGTGCGGATCATCGCCGGAGGCTGAGCGGGTCGCGGCCTAGCGCCGCAACCCCGTCTCGCGCAGAAGGCCCCTGCGGCGAGCCTCGTAGTAATAGCCGCGCGAATACCACATGATCGCCCGGTCGGGATTGCCGTCCGAGACCATCCATGCGCCGCGCAGATAGCGCACGCCGTATTTCAGGTTCGTGTCCGCATCCAGAAGCGCCGTATCCGGGCCGCGAAAGCCCATCGTGCGGGCGGTCTGCGGGTGGATCTGCATCAGCCCGTAATAGGGGCCGTTGCGGGCGCCCGGCCGGTGGCCGGATTCGCGCAGCACCACGCGCTGCACCAGGGCGGGCGGCACGTCGTAATGGCCGGCCCAGAAATTGATGCGCTGGCGCAGATGGGGCGTCTCGTTCGGGTAGAGGCCGGTATGCGTCACGCCGCGGCGCGAGGTGGCGCTGTCGCCGCCCCCGCAGGCCGCAAGTGCAAGGACCCCGAGGATCAGGCCGCGCCGCCCGAGGCGGTGAGCGATGTCTTGATTCCGGGTGCTGTTCCGGTCGGCGGAGGAAAGCTCCCCCGCCGCGCCGAACAAGACGGGCAATGCCGCCTCAGGCATGGATCGCCCCGCCGCCGCAGGCCAGGGCCGCCTCGCGCACCGCTTCCGACACGGTCGGATGGGCGTGGCAGGTCAGCGCCAGATCCTCGGCCGAGGCGCCGAATTCCATTGCAACGCAGACCTCGTGGATCAGGTCGCCCGCCGACGGCCCGATGATGTGGCAGCCGAGGATGCGGTCGGTTTCCGCATCCGCAATCAGCTTGACGAAACCCTCGCCCAAAAACTGCGCCTTGGCGCGGGCATTGCCCATGAAGGGGAACTTGCCGATCTTGATCTTGCGGCCGTCCGCCTTGGCCTGTTCCTCGGTCAGGCCCACATTGGCGACCTCGGGCGTGGTGTAGATGACGCCCGGGATGACGTCGTAATTCACATGGCCGTGCTTGCCCGCGATGACCTCGGCCACGGCCATGCCCTCGTCCTCGGCCTTGTGCGCCAGCATCGGGCCGGGCACCGCGTCGCCGATGGCATAGACGCCCTTGACGCTGGTCGCCCAGTGCTTGTCGACCTGAACGAAGCCGCGATCGGTCAGCGTCACGCCAAGCGCGTCGAGGCCCAGACCCTCGACATGCGGGCGGCGGCCGGTGGCGACCAGCACGACATCGGCGCTGATCTCCTGCGCGCTGTCGTCCTTTTTCAGGGCGTAGCTGACCTTGACCTGGTCGCCCGCAACCTCGGCCGATTTCACGGCGGCGCCGAGGGTGAATTTCAGCCCCTGCTTGGCCAGCATCTTCTGGAACTGCTTCTGCACCTCGCCGTCAAGTCCGGGGGTGATCACTTCCAGATATTCCAGCACCGTCACCTCGGCACCGAGGCGGGCATAGACCGAGCCCAGTTCCAGCCCGATCACGCCCGCGCCGATCACGACCATGGATTTCGGGATGCGCGGCAGCGCCAGCGCGCCGGTGGAATCGACGATGCGGCCCGCCTCGTTGTCGACCTCGACGCCCTTGAGCGGCGCCGGGGTCGAGCCGGTGGCGATCACGATGTTCTTCGTCTCGTGGACGGTGTCGCCGACCTTGACCTTGCCGGCCTCGGGGATCGAGGCCCAGCCCTTGAGCCAGTCGATCTTGTTCTTCTTGAAGAGGAATTCGATCCCCTTGGTGTTGCCCGCGACGGTTTCGGCCTTGTAGCCCTGCATCCTGTCCCAATCGACCGAGACATGGGCGCCCATCAGGCCCATCTTCTCGAAATTCTCATGGGCCTCGTGCAACATATGCGTGCCGTGCAGAAGCGCCTTGGACGGGATGCAGCCCACATTGAGGCAAGTGCCGCCGAGCGTCTCGCGCCCTTCGACGCAGGCCACCTTGAGGCCCAGCTGGGCGGCGCGGATGGCGCAGACATAGCCGCCGGGTCCGGCGCCGATCACGATCAGGTCATACATGGCAATTCCTTTCGTCAGGCCGCAGGACCGGGGGCTTCGCGCCCCCGGACCCCCGCGGGATATTTGGTCCAAGGCAAATCACAGCAGGCTTGCCATGATCATGAGGATGGTCGCCAGAAAGCCCACCGCCCAGATGATCGAGCGGCCCGGCACCCAGCCCCGCACATAGGCGGGCACATAGAGGATGCGGGCGCCGAGATAGGTCCAGGCGAGGATGGCGGTGAGGGTCGAGGCCTTCTGGCCGAGCGTCACCACGACAACGGCGATGGTGAAGAGGATCAGCCCCTCGAAATGGTTGTTCAGCGCGCGCTGCAGGCGGCCCGCGCGACCGGACAGCGCGTGGCCCGCCAGATCGTCGCGATTGCCCATCGCCGCGCGGCGGCCGATCTGGCGCTGCGCAGCCAGCGAGAAGGCGATCATCTGCGCGAATTGCAGCAGGCCCGCCAGCGCCAGCACGGTCAGTTCGGGTGTCATGGTCATGCCGTTTCGCGCCCCTCTGTCCCTTGTCCCGCCTTAGCGCGTTACCGCATGGCGGCGCAACGTGTTCGCCGGGCCAGGGGCGGGGTGCGGGCGGATCGGGATGCGGGTGATCGGGGCGGGCGTCGGCATGGGCTGTCCTTGGCCGGGCAGGGCCCGGGCGCGGTGGCGCGCCCGGGCCGAGGTTATTCGGCGGATCAGAGATCCATCAGCAGGCGGCGGGGGTCTTCCAGCGCCTCCTTGACGCGGACGAGGAAGGTGACCGCGCCCTTGCCGTCGACGATGCGGTGATCGTAGCTGAGCGCCAGATACATCATCGGGCGGATGACGATCTGGCCGCCGACCACGACCGGCCGGTCCTGGATCTTGTGCATCCCGAGGATGCCCGATTGCGGGGGGTTCAGGATCGGCGAGGACATCAGCGAGCCATAGACGCCGCCATTCGAGATGGTGAAGGTGCCGCCCTGCATCTCGGCCATCGACAGCTTGCCGTCGCGGCCCTTGGTGCCGAGTTCGGCGATCTCCTTCTCGATCGCGGCGAAGGATTTCTGGTCGGCGTCGCGGACGACCGGCACGACAAGGCCCGAGGGCGTGCCGACGGCGACGCCCATATGGACGAAGTTCTTGTAGACGACGTCGGTGCCGTCAATTTCCGCGTTGACCTCGGGGACTTCCTTCAGGGCGTGGCAGCAGGCCTTCACGAAGAAGGACATGAAGCCCAGCTTGACCTTGTGCTTCTTCTCGAAGGCGTCCTTGTATTCGTTGCGAAGCGCCATGATGCCGCTCATGTCGGCCTCATTGTAGGTCGTCAGCATCGCAGCGGTGTTCTGCGCGTCCTTCAGGCGGCGCGCGATGGTCTGGCGCAGGCGGGTCATCTTGACCCGCTCCTCGCGCGGCGCGTCATCGGCGGACGAGGGCGCGCGGGCGGCCGCCGGGGCCGGGGCGGGCGCCGAGGCGGCACGGGCCACGTCTTCCTTCATCACGCGACCGTCGCGGCCCGAGCCCTGGACCTGGTCGCGGTTGAGACCGGCCTCGGCCATGGCCTTCTTGGCGGAAGGCGCGTCCTCGGGGTCGCGGGGGCGCATCTCCTCGGGGCCGGCATTCTTCAGCACCGTGTCCTGGGCGGCCTGCGCGCCGCTGGCGGCGGCGGATTTCGCGCCGCTGGCGCCTTCGGTGATGATCGCGAGGCGGGCCTTTGCATCGACCGTGGTGCCTTCGCCGGCCAGGATCTCGGCCAGAACGCCCGCAGCCGGGGCCGGGACCTCGACCGAGACCTTGTCGGTTTCCAGCTCGCAGAGCATCTCGTCGGCGGCGACCTGGTCGCCGGGCTTCTTGAACCAGGTGGCGACGGTCGCTTCCGTCACGCTTTCACCAAGGGCGGGGACCATCACGTCCACGGATTTGCCGCTCATCTTGCCTTGTCCTTCCGGGGTCTTGTCGGCCTGCGATTGGGCCTGCGGTTTCTCGGGCTTTGGTTCGCTGGCGCCGGCATCGGCAGAGCCGATCCGTGCCAGAAGGGCGTCGGGGGCGACGGTCTCGCCCTCGGCTGCGACGATCTCGGCCAGGATGCCCGCGATGGGGCTTGGCACCTCGACCGTCACCTTGTCGGTTTCCAGCTCGCAGAGCATCTCGTCGGCCGCGACGCGGTCGCCCGGTTTCTTGAACCAGGTGGCGACCGTCGCCTCGGTCACGGACTCGCCCAGAGCGGGAACGTGGACTGGCGTGCTCATCGGATCAACCTTCTAGGCCGAGCGCGTCGGCGATCAGGCTCTCCTGCTCGGCCTTGTGGCGCGAGGCGAGACCCGTGGCGACCGAGGCGGCGGCATTGCGGCCCGCATAGCGCGCCCGGGTGTGCTTGGCGCCCAGACGTTCGAGGCACCATTCCAGATAGGGCTCGACAAAGCTCCAGCCGCCCTGGTTCTTGGGCTCTTCCTGGCACCAGACGATCTCGGCCTGCTTGAAGCGGCCCAGTTCCTTGACCATCGCCTGGGCGGGGAAGGGATAGAACTGTTCCAGACGCAGCAGGTAGATGTCGGTGATCCCGGCCTCGTCGCGCGCCTTGAGCAGGTCGTAATAGACCTTGCCCGAGCAGACGACGACGCGCTTCATCTTGTCGTCCGCGACCAGTTCCGTGGCCGAGCCGCCGCGCTGCGCGTCGTCCCACAGCACGCGGTGGAAGGTGCTGCCGGTCTGGAATTCCTCGGCCTTGCTGATCGCCATCGGGTGGCGCAGCAGCGATTTCGGGGTCATCAGGACCAGCGGCTTGCGGAACTTGCGTTTCAGCTGGCGGCGCAGGATGTGGAAGTAGTTCGCCGGCGTCGTGCAGTTCGCGACGATCCAGTTATCTTCTGCGCAGCCCTGCAGGAAGCGTTCGAGACGGGCCGAGGAATGTTCCGGACCCTGACCCTCGAAGCCGTGGGGCAGCAGCATGACCAGACCCGACATGCGCAGCCATTTCTTCTCGCCCGAGGAAATGAACTGGTCGAACATGATCTGCGCGCCGTTGGCGAAATCGCCGAACTGGGCCTCCCACATGACCAGGTTGTTCGGCTCGGCCAGCGAATAGCCGTATTCGAAGCCCAGCACCGCATATTCCGAGAGCATCGAGTCGATGACCTCGTATTGGGCCTGGCCCTCGGCGATGTGGTTCAGCGGGTAATAGCGGTCCTCGCTCTGCTGGTCGATGAAGGCCGAATGGCGCTGGCTGAACGTGCCGCGGGTGCTGTCCTGACCGGCCAGACGGACGCCGTGGCCCTCCAGCAGCAGCGAACCGAAGGCCAGCGCCTCGCCGGTCGCCCAGTCGAAGCCCTCGCCGGTGGCGAACATCTGCTTCTTCGCCTCGAGCAGACGGCCCACGGTCTTGTGCAGGTTCATCCCCTCGGGAACGGTGGTCAGCGCGGCGCCGATGCGGGTCATCGCCTCGGGGTCGATGCCGGTCTCGCCCGCGACATATTCCTCGCCCTCGCGGTCGAGGCCCGACCACTTGCCGTCAAGCCAGTCGGCCTTGTTCGGCTTGAAGGTCTTGCCCTGCTCGAATTCCTCGTTGAGGTGCTTCTGGAAGGCGGCCTTCATGTCCTCGATCTCGCCCTCGGGGATCAGCCCGTCAGCGACCAGACGCTCGGTGTAAAGCTGAAGCGTCGTCTTGTGGCCCTTGATCTGGGTATACATCGCCGGGTTGGTGAACATGGGCTCGTCGCCCTCGTTGTGACCGAAGCGGCGGTAGCAGAAGATGTCGATGACGACGTCCTTCTTGAACTTCTGCCGGAACTCGGTCGCCACCTTGGCGGCATGGACCACGGCCTCGGGATCGTCGCCGTTCACGTGGAAGATCGGCGCCTCGACCATCAGCGCGATATCGGTCGGATAGGGCGAGGTGCGGCTGAAATGGGGCGCGGTGGTGAAGCCGATCTGGTTGTTCACAACGATATGGATGCAGCCGCCCGTCCGGTGCCCCTTGATGCCCGAAAGCTGAAGGCATTCGGCCACGACGCCCTGACCGGCAAAGGCCGCGTCGCCATGCAGCAGGATCGGCAGGACCGAGCTGCGGTCGGTGCGGTCGCCCAGCTGGTCGCCCTTGGCGCGCGCCTTGCCCAGCACCACCGGGTTCACGGCTTCAAGGTGGCTGGGATTCGCGGTCAGCGACAGGTGGACGGTGTTGCCGTCGAATTCCCGGTCGCTGGATGCGCCGAGATGATACTTCACGTCGCCCGAACCGTCTACATCCTCGGGCTTGAAGCTGCCGCCCTGGAATTCGTTGAAGATCGCGCGATAGGGCTTGGACAGCACGTTGGCCAGAACCGACAGGCGGCCCCGGTGGGGCATGCCGATCACGATGTCCTTCACGCCAAGCGCGCCGCCGCGCTTGATGATCTGTTCCATCGCGGGGATCAGCGCCTCGCCGCCGTCAAGGCCGAAACGCTTGGTGCCCATGTATTTGACATGCAGGAACTTCTCGAAGCCCTCGGCCTCGACCAGCTTGTTCAGGATGGCGCGGCGGCCTTCGCGGGTGAACTGGATCTCCTTGCCGAAGCCCTCGATCCGCTCTTTCAGCCAGGCGGCTTCCTCGGGGTTCGAGATATGCATGAATTGCAGCGCGAAGGTGCCGCAATAGGTGCGCTCCATCAGGTCGCGGATCTGGCGGATCGACGCGACTTCAAGGCCCAGGACGTTGTCGATGAAGATCGGACGGTCCATGTCCTCGGGGCCGAAGCCGTAGCTTTCGGGGTTCAGCTCGCCATGGTCGGGGACGTTGCGCAGGCCAAGCGGGTCCAGATCGGCATGCAGATGGCCCCGGATGCGGTAGGCGCGGATCAGCATCAGCGCGCGGATGCTGTCCAGAACGGCCTGACGCAGCTGCGCCTCGGACAGGGAGACGCCCTTCTCGGCGGCCTTGGCGGCGATCTTCTGGCCGGCGGCCTTGGCCTCGGCCTTGCCGCCCGCCGGCCATTCGCCGGTCAGCGCGCTGGTCAGTTCGTCGGCGGGAACCGGAGGCCAGTCCTTGCGCGACCAGCTTGCGCCCTCGGCCTCGCGGGCGGCATCGGACTGCTCGTCGCCGAGGCCCCGGAAGAACGCGTCCCAGGCCTGATCGACCGCAGCCGGGTTCCTTGCCCACTGCCCGTAAAGCTGTTCCACATAGGCCGCGTTGTGGCCCTGCAGGAACGAGGAATCGTGAAAGTCGGTGTTCTTAGGCTGCTCGGTCATGGTCAGTCCCCGGTTCAGGGCGGAAAAGCGCGCTCAGGCGCAGTGAATGTCGAAGATGCGGGCGCCGGGATCGGCGAAGGGGTCCAGCCTCGGCTGCGGCTGGACAAAGGCAGGGGCGCGCCGCTCCAGCCCGCACAAGGCCAAAGCCGCGCGGCTTTCGGCATCGGGCGGCGCCAGCGAGGGCTGATAGATCACCCGCCAACCGAAATCCCGCCGCGCCACGGTGCGGACCGAGGCGGGCGGAAGCGTCGTCGCCAGATGCAGGTCGGTGCGTGCCGGAATGCCGCCGGGCAGGATGTCGGTCGTCATCCGCTCGCCGCAGGCCGTCAACGCCAGAAGGGCCGCCAGCGACAGGGGCAGACGGCACACCGCAAGGCGGTGCGTCGGGTCTTGCCGGGGCTGATCAGCCCTTGGTCCTGTCACTGTCCGGTCCTTCCCCGTCGTCATGCCGCCCCCCCCCTTACATAGGCAAGGGGGGCGGGGGGTCAAATCATCAACCCTTGATCGCCTTCAGCACGGCCTCGCCCAGCCCTGCCGGGCTGTCGGCAACCACGATCCCGGCCTTCTTCATGGCCTCGATCTTGGATTCCGCGTCGCCCTTGCCGCCCGACACGATCGCGCCGGCATGGCCCATGCGACGGCCCGGAGGCGCCGTGCGGCCAGCGATGAAGCCCGCGGTGGGCTTCCACTTGCCCTTGCGCTTCTGCTCGGCCAGGAATTCGGCGGCTTCCTCCTCGGCCGAACCGCCGATCTCGCCGATCATGATGATCGACTCGGTCTCGGGGTCGTCAAGGAACATCTGCAGCACGTCGATATGCTCCATGCCCTTGATCGGGTCGCCGCCGATGCCGACCGCCGAAGACTGGCCGAGGCCCACGTCCGAGGTCTGCTTGACCGCCTCGTAGGTCAGCGTGCCCGAGCGCGAGACGACGCCCACGCTGCCGCGGCGGAAGATGCTGCCCGGCATGATGCCGATCTTGCATTCGTCCGGCGTCATGATGCCCGGGCAGTTCGGCCCGATCAGGCGCGACTTGCTGTTGGCCAGCGCGCGCTTGACGCGCATCATGTCCAGAACCGGGATGCCCTCGGTGATGCAGACGATCAGCGGCACCTCGGCGTCGATGGCTTCGAGGATCGAGTCCGCCGCGAAGGGGGGCGGGACATAGATCGCGCTGGCATTGGCGCCGGTCTTGGCCACGGCCTCGTGGACCGAGTTGAAGACCGGCAGGCCCAGATGCTCGGAGCCGCCCTTGCCGGGCGTCACGCCGCCGACCATCTGCGTGCCGTAGGCGATCGCCTGTTCGGTGTGGAAGGTGCCCTGGGACCCGGTGATCCCCTGGCAGATGACTTTGGTATTCTTGTCGACGAGAACGGCCATCATGGCCTCCTTGCGTAAGCGACGCCCATGCGCCGCGATGTTCCAGAGGAGGGCGCGCCCAACGCGCGCCCGGATGGATCAGCCCTTGACGGCCTTGACGATCTTCTGCGCGGCGTCCGACAGGTCGTCGGCGGCGATCACGTTCAGGCCCGACTTGGCGATGATCTCCTTGCCCAGCTCGACATTCGTGCCCTCGAGGCGCACGACCAGCGGGACCTGCAGGCCGACCTCCTTCACGGCGGCGATGATGCCCTCCGCGATGATGTCGCAGCGCATGATGCCGCCGAAGATGTTGACCAGGATGCCCTTCACGTTCGGGTCCGAGGTGATGATCTTGAACGCTTCGGTGACCTTCTCCTTGGTCGCGCCGCCGCCGACATCCAGGAAGTTGGCCGGCTCGGCGCCGAACAGCTTGATGATGTCCATGGTCGCCATGGCCAGACCCGCGCCGTTCACCATGCAGCCGATCTCGCCGTCGAGCGCGATGTAGTTCAGGTCGAACTTCGAGGCGGCCAGTTCCTTCGGGTCCTCCTCGGTCTCGTCGCGCAGCGCCATGATGTCGGGCTGGCGGTAGAGGGCGTTGTTGTCAAAGCCCATCTTGGCGTCGAGGCACTTGATCTGGCCCTCGGGGGTCACGATCAGCGGGTTGATCTCGAGCATCTCCATGTCCTTCTCGATGAACATGCGATAGAGATTCTTGACCAGCTGGACGCATTGCTTGACCTGCGCGCCCTCCAGCCCCAGGGCAAAGGCCACGCGGCGGCCGTGGAAATCCGACAGGCCCGAGGCGGGATCAACCGAGAAGCTGACGATCTTCTCGGGGGTGTGGGCTGCGACTTCCTCGATGTCCATGCCGCCCTCGGTCGAGGCGACGAAGCTGACGCGCGAGGTCTGGCGGTCCACCAGCAGCGCCAGATACAGCTCGCGCGCGATGTCGCTGCCGTCCTCGATGTAGATGCGGTTGACCTGCTTGCCGACCGGGCCGGTCTGGTGCGTGACCAGAGTGCGGCCCAGCATCTGGCGGGTCAGCTCCTCGGCTTCCTCGACCGACTTGGCCAGGCGGACGCCGCCTTTTTCACCGGCTTCGGCTTCCTTGAAGCTGCCCTTGCCGCGGCCGCCCGCATGGATCTGCGCCTTCACCACCCAGAGCGGGCCGTCCAGTTCGCCGGCAGCGGTCTTCGCCTCGTCGGCCTTCATCACGATGCGGCCATCGCTGACGGGTGCGCCATACTGGCGCAGCAGCGCCTTGGCCTGATATTCGTGAATGTTCATCGGGACCCCCTCGTTCGGTTCCAGGATTTGGCGCGTTGTGCCACAAGCCGGAGGGGCCGAGAACAGAAATCGCGGCGAAATCGGGAAAACCGGCGGGAAAGCGATCAATGTGATCACAGTCCGAAATACTGTGATCACAGCATGTCGCCTGATAGCGCAAGCAGGTTGATTCGGGACGCGCGGTGGCATTCAAGGCGCCGGTTGCAAGACCCAAGATGCCGCATTGCAGCGAAAAATTCCGGGTGACGCAAAGAAAAAGGGCCCGGCCAGCGGCCGGACCCCTTCGGTCATTTGCCGGGCCGGATCAGGCCAGGGTGCTGTCGATGCCCTTGCAGGCCTCGACCAGGCCCTTCACGGCGTTGACCGAATTGTCGAACATCGCCTGCTCGTCCTTGTTCAGGGCGATGTCGATGATCTTCTCGACGCCGCCGGCACCGATCACGGTCGGCACGCCGACATACATCCCCTTGAGGCCATAGGCGCCGTCCACATAGGCCGCGCAGGGCAGGACGCGCTTCTGGTCCTTGAGATAGGCCTCGGCCATCTCGATGGCGCTGGCCGCGGGGGCGTAGAAGGCCGAGCCGGTCTTCAGCAGGCCCACGATCTCGGCGCCGCCGTCGCGGGTGCGCTGGACGATGGCGTCCATCTTGTCCTGCGTGGTCCAGCCCATCTTGACCAGATCCGGCAGCGGGATGCCCGCCACGGTCGAGTAGCGCACCAGCGGCACCATCGTGTCGCCATGACCGCCCAGAACGAAGGCCGTCACGTCGCGCATCGACACGCCGAATTCCAGCGACAGGAAGTGACGGAAACGCGCCGAGTCCAGAACGCCTGCCATGCCGCAGACCTTCTCGTGCGGCAGGCCCGAGAATTCGCGCAGCGCCCAGACCATCGCGTCCAGCGGGTTGGTGATGCAGATGACAAAGGCATTCGGCGCGTATTTGGCGATGCCTTCGCCCACAGATTTCATGACCTTGAGGTTGATGCCCAGCAGATCGTCGCGGCTCATGCCCGGCTTGCGCGGCACGCCGGCGGTGACGATGCAGACATCGGCGCCCGCGATATCGGCGTAATCATTGGCGCCCTTCATCACGGCATCGAAACCCTCGGACGGGCCCGATTGCGCGATATCCAGAGCCTTGCCCTGGGGCGTGCCTTCGGCGATGTCGAACAGGACGACGTCGCCCAGCTCTTTCATCGCGGCCAGATGTGCCAGCGTGCCGCCGATCTGCCCCGCACCGATGAGTGCGATCTTGGGTCGGGCCATGGATTACCTCCGATTGTCCAGGTGGAATGTTGCGCGGTGGTTAGAGGGTCGCGCAACGAATCGCAAGGCCCGCGCGCTGCGGCGCGGCGCTGGTATCCCTAACACTTGTCATTTCCCGCGCCGCGTCCGATCAATCGCGCAAAGGACGAGGGATCGCATGGACGCATTGACGCCCGAGGGCTGGATTCTGGCGGTGATCGCGGCCGCCGCCATCGGGCTGGCCAAGGGAGGGCTGGCGCTGGTCGCGGTGATCGCGGTGCCGGTCCTGTCGCTGGTCATGTCGCCCGTTCAGGCGGCGGGGCTGCTGCTGCCAGTCTATATCGTGTCGGATCTGGGCGGGCTGCTGGTCTATCGCCGCCATGTCGATTGGTCGGTGCTGAACAGCGCGCTGCCCGGTGCGGTCGCGGGGGTGGGGATCGGCTGGGCCACGGCGCATCTGGTGCCGGTCTGGGGCGTGACGCTGATCGTGGGGCTGATCGGGCTGGTCTTCGCGCTGAACGCGCTGCGGCCAAGGCCCGCGCCCGCCGAGCGCGCCGTTTCCAGGTCAAGGGGAAATTCCTGGGGAGTTCTGGCGGGTTACACCAGCTTTGTCAGCCATTCCGGAGGTCCGCCCTGGCAGGTCTATGCCCAGCCGCTGCGTCTGCCCTCGCTGATCTTTGCGGGCACGACGACCTGGTTCTTCGCGGTGGTGAACTGGATCAAGCTGGTCCCCTATGCGGCGCTTGGGCAGCTTTCGGCGCAGAACCTGACAATCGCGGCGGTGCTGATGCCGGTCGCGCTGGTCTCGGTCTGGGCGGGGCTGGCGCTGGTGCGGGTGATCCCGCAGGCGCTGTTCTACCGGCTGATCACCTGGGGGCTGCTGCTGGTCTCGATCCGGCTGGTCTGGCAGGGACTGGCCGAACGCGGCGTGGCGGGTTAGGTCTGGGCCGACCGCCCAACCGGAGGCACGATGACGCGTTCCGCCCTCTATATCCCCGCCGCCAATCCCCGCGCGATGGAGAAGGCGCGCAGCCTGCCCGTCGATGCGATCCTCTTCGATCTGGAGGATGCCGTCGCCCCCGATGCCAAGGCCGGGGCGCGCGACCATCTGGCCCGCGCGCTTCAGGCCGATTACGGCCCGCGCCAGCGCATCCTGCGGATCAACGCGCTGGCCACGCCCTGGGGCACCGATGACGCGGCGCTGGCCGCGCGGATGGCGGCGCATCTGGATGGAGTGCTGCTGCCCAAGACCGCCGGGCCGCAGGATTTGGATGCGCTGGCCGCTTTGGTGCCCGGTTTGCCGCTTTGGGCGATGATCGAGACGCCGCAGGGCGTTCTGTCGGCCCCGCAGATCGCCGCGCATCCGCGCCTGCACGCGCTGGTCATGGGCACGAACGATCTGGCCAAGGACCTGCGCTGCCGCAATCGCGTCGACCGCCTGCCGCTGCTGCCCGCGCTTGGCGCCTGCCTGCTGGCGGCGCGGGCGCATGACCGGCTGATCCTCGACGGGGTCTACAACGCCTTTCGCGACATCGACGGCCTGCGGGCCGAGGCCGAGCAGGGCCGCGATCTGGGCTTTGATGGCAAGACGCTGATCCATCCCGACCAGATCGCCGTCGCCAATGCGTGCTTCGGCCCGACCGAGGCCGAGATCGCGCAGGCCCGCCGCGAGATCGCCGCACACGAGGCCGCGCTGGCGGCGGGGCAGGGCATTGCCGTGCTGGACGGCCGCATCGTCGAGAACCTGCATGTCGAAACGGCCCGCCGCCTGATCGCCCGCGCCGAGGCGATTGCGAAACACGCGCATCAAGGGCAGTCTGCGAGCAGTCTCGATCCAGCCGGAGAAGCCAGATGACGATCCTGATCCTTGGCGTGGCCCTGTGGTGGGCGGCACATCTTTTCAAGCGCATCGCCCCCGAACGCCGCGCCGCGATGGGCGACCGGGGCAAGGGGCTGGTCGCGCTGGTGCTGCTGCTGTCGGTGGTGCTGATGGTGGTCGGCTATCGCCGCGCGGACGGGGCGTTCTTCTGGGGGCCGCATCCGGCCCTGGTCGGCATCAACAACCTGCTCGTGCTGCTGGCTTTCTATCTTTACGCCGCAGACGGGATGAAGACCCGCGTGACCGCCTGGCTGCGCCATCCGCAGCTGACGGCGTTTTGGCTCTGGGCCTTCGCTCATCTTCTGGTCAACGGCGACATGCCGTCCTTCATCCTGTTCGGAGGGCTGCTGGTCTGGGCGCTGGTCGAGATCGTCGTGATCAACCGCGCCGTGCCGGTCTGGAACCGCCCCCGCGGCCCGTTCCCCGCCCGCAAGGAGGCGATGGCGGCAGCCGGTGCCGTCGTCGTGATGCTGATCGTCGGGATGATCCATGGCTGGATCGGCCCCTGGCCCTTCGGAGGCGCGTGATGCCCCTGATCTATCGCATGATCACCGAGGACGACACGTCCCAGTTCTGCCACCGCGTCAGCGAGGCGCTGTCGAAAGGCTGGCAGTTGCAGGGCAGCCCGACCATGGCCTTCGACGTCGCGCGCGGCGTGATGCGCTGCGGGCAGGCCGTCACGAAAGAGATCGAGACGCCCTACAGTCCGGACATGAAGCTGGGCCAGCAATGACCGGCGGATTCGCGGCGCTGCCGCCGGTTGCGCTAACGCCGACAAGGGCTTGCACGACAGGTTGTGCGCGGCGCGATCCGCTGTGATCACAGGCGGGACATGTGTGATCACAAAGCCCGCAAATCCGCGCCATTTCCGCGCAGCGTCTGGAATCAGCAAGTGACAGGCGCCACAAAAGAGGTCAAGAGACCGCAAATCGCCAGCCCGCGCGGCCAGCCCGAACCCAAGGACGGTGGCTGGCGCGGGTTCTGTCAGAACCGATCAAGGAGGGCCGCCTCATGGCCGATGTGAACCGGGGTAACCGGCCGCTTTCCCCCCATCTTCAGGTCTATCGCCTGCCTTTGCCGGCGATCACCTCGATCATGACGCGCATCACCGGCCACGCGCTGGTCGCGGGCGTCCTGCTGCTGGTCTGGTGGCTGGTCGCCGCCGTCTCCAGCCCGGGCGCATTCGCCGCCGCCGACTGGGTGCTGCGGTCCTGGCTCGGGTTTCTCGTGATGCTGGGCTCGGCCTGGGCACTGTGGTTCCACCTGCTGGCGGGCATCCGCCACCTGTTCTACGACGCCGGCATGGGGCTCGAGATCGAGGATGCCAAGCGGTCCTCGTGGGGCATCATCATCGGCTCGGTCGCGCTGACCGTGCTGAGCCTGATCATCTTCTTCATCTGAGCCAAGGGGCAGACAATGCGCTACATCACCCCCCGCAAGGCCGCGATCGGCATGGGCTCGGCCCGGTCCGGGACGCTGCATCACTGGCAGATGACCGTGACCTCGGCGGCGCTGCTGATCCTGACGCCGCTTTTCCTGATCGTCGTCGGCGGCGCCATCGGGCTGGAACGCGAGGCGGTCATCGCCCATTTCGGCCGGCCCTTCGCCGGGATCATCACCGCCTTGTTCATCGTCGTGGGCATGGTCCACTTCATCAAGGGCACGCGGATCATGCTGGACGACTACCTGCATGGCACCGCCAACCGCGTGGCGATCATCGTCTCGCACATCTTCGGCTGGGGCGTCATCGCCACGGCGCTGTTCGCGCTGGCCAAGATGGCCTTCACCACTCCCGTGATCTGAGGACGACATGGCTGCTTACCAAACCCAAACGCATGATTACGACGTCGTGGTGGTGGGCGCCGGGGGCGCTGGCCTCCGCGCGACGCTCGGCATGGCCGAACAGGGTCTGCGCACGGCCTGCGTGACCAAGGTCTTCCCGACCCGCAGCCACACCGTGGCCGCCCAGGGCGGCATCGCCGCCAGCCTGGCCAATATGGGCCCCGACAGCTGGCAATGGCACATGTACGACACCGTCAAGGGGTCGGACTGGCTGGGCGACACCGACGCCATGGAATACCTGGCGCGCGAGGCCCCCAAGGCCGTCTACGAGCTGGAACATTACGGCGTGCCCTTCTCGCGCACCGAAGAGGGCAAGATCTATCAGCGTCCCTTCGGCGGCCACACGACCGAATACGGCGAAGGCCCCCCCGTGCAGCGCACCTGCGCCGCCGCCGACCGGACGGGCCACGCCATCCTGCACACGCTGTATGGCCAGTCGCTCAAGAACAACGCGGAATTCTTCATCGAATATTTCGCGCTGGACCTGATCATCACCGATGGCCGCTGCACCGGCGTCGTCTGCTGGAAGCTGGATGACGGCACGATCCACGTCTTCAACGCCAAGATGGTCGTGCTGGCGACGGGCGGCTATGGCCGCGCCTATTTCAGCGCCACCTCGGCCCATACCTGCACCGGCGACGGCGGCGGGATGGTGGCCCGCGCGGGCCTGCCGCTGCAGGACATGGAATTCGTGCAGTTCCACCCGACGGGCATCTACGGCTCGGGCTGCCTGATCACCGAGGGCGCACGGGGCGAGGGCGGCTATCTGACGAACTCGGAAGGCGAGCGCTTCATGGAGCGTTACGCGCCGACCTACAAGGATCTGGCCAGCCGCGACGTGGTTTCGCGCTGCATGACGCTGGAGATCCGCGAAGGCCGCGGCGTGGGCGAGCACAAGGACCACATCTTCCTGAACCTGATGCACCTGCCGCCGGAAACCCTGGCCGAGCGTCTGCCGGGCATCAGCGAAAGCGCCAAGATCTTCGCCGGCGTCGATGTGACCCGTGCGCCGATCCCGGTCCTGCCGACCGTGCATTACAACATGGGCGGCATTCCGACGAACTACTGGGGCGAGGTGCTGGCCCCGACCGAGGATGACCCGGACCGCATCTTCCCCGGCCTGATGGCGGTGGGCGAGGCGGGCTGCGCCTCGGTCCACGGCGCGACCCGGCTCGGCTCGAACAGCCTGATCGACCTGGTGGTCTTTGGCCGCGCCGCCGCGATCCGCGCCGGTCAGGTCGTGGACCGCGAAGGCGCCGTTCCCTCGACCAACAAGGCCGAGGTGGACCGCGCGCTGGACCGCTTCGACGGCCTGCGCCACGCCAACGGCACCGTCGGCACCGCCGAGCTGCGCGACCAGATGCAGCGCACGATGCAGGCGGACGCCGCGGTCTTCCGCACCGACAAGACGCTGGCCGAGGGCGTCGTCAAGATGGAGGCGATCGCCGCCAAGCTGGACGACCTTCGCGTGACGGATCGCGGATTGATCTGGAACACGGACCTCATGGAGACGTTGGAGCTGACGAACCTGATGCCCAACGCCCTGACCACCATCGTCGCGGCCGAGGCCCGCAAGGAAAGCCGCGGCGCCCATGCGCACGAGGACTGGCCTGAGCGGGATGACGCCAACTGGCGCAAGCATTCGCTTGCCTGGGTGGAGGGGAACAAGGTTAAACTGGCCTATCGTCCCGTCCATCTCGAGCCTTTGACCAAGGCCGAGGAAGGCGGGATCGATTTGCAGAAGATCGCTCCGAAGAAAAGGGTTTACTGATGCGCTTGAAACTGATTGCGGCCTTTGGTCTGTCCGCTGCTGTGCTGGCAGGCTGCGTCGCGCCCGTTCCGGTGCCTGGTCCGGCGCTGCCCCAGGCTCCTGTCGCCGCGCCCGCGCCGACGACGCTGGATGCCGCGTCGCGTCAGGTGGCGCGCAACACGATCCAGAACGAGATCCAGAACCGCTTTCAGGGCGTGGATGTCGCTCCCTGGACGGATTGCGTGATGAACAACGCGACCACCGCGGAACTGATCGACATCGCCCAGATGTCGAATGCCGGCTCCAGCGGCGTCAGCCAGAGCGTGGCGGCCATCGTCTCGCGTCCGGCCACGACGCAGTGCATCGCCGCCGCGGCGCGCCGGACCTGATCCGATGGCGTTCGCGCGGGCATTGGCTCTGACGTTTCTGCCTCTGGCACTGGGGCTGGCCGCTTGCGGCCCTGTCCCGGTCGAGCAGGCCGAACGCAGCTGCCTGCGCGACGCCGAACTGGCGCAGCGTCCACGGGGCGAGGTGGCCATCGGGGTCGGTTCCGGCCCCGGCGGCACCCGCACCGCGGGCCGCGTCACGCTTGAGGTCGGCAGCGACTATCTGGCCGGACGCGACCCGGCCAAGGTCTTCGACCGCTGCGTGCTCAACCGCTCGGGGCAGCCGCCCGCGCGCGGGCTTTACGAACAACCCGGCTGGCGGGGCTGAACATGGCCGGGGCTGACAGCTTGATGCCCGACGGTCGTCCGATGATCCTGCATCTGGGGGTGCAGAAGACCGGCACGACCTCGCTTCAGCGCTTCCTGCGGCTGAATGCGCCCGCCTTGGCCGACCGCCTGATGATCCGTACGCCCGAGGAAGGCACGCCGATGCGCCCCTTGGGCCGCGCGGCGGTCCGCCTGAGCCTTGCCTCCGGCGACGACAACGAACGCGCGCTGCGCGTGGCCTTCGAGGATGTGCTGGACACGCTGCCCGATGGTCCGCAGACCGCGCTGATCAGCCACGAGAACCTGGCGGGCGCCATGCCCGGCAATGGTGGCGAGACGCGGCTATATCCGGCTCTGCCCCGGATCGCGCAGCTTCTGGACAAGGTCGCGCAGGAACGCGGCTTCGCGCCGGTTTTCGCGATCTGCACGCGCAACATGACGGCATGGAAGCCCTCGGTCTGGGCGCAGGCCGTGCGCACGGACGGCTATGCGGGCGACTGGGACCAGTTCCAGCGCGAGACCGCCGACCTACCCGGCTGGGGCGACCTGTTCCGCCGCATGGGCGCGAAGCTGGGCGCGGACCGCGTCTACCGCCTGCGCCTTGAGGACGAGACCGATCCCGACCGCCCCGCGACGCAGCTTCTGCGGCTTGCCGGGCTGGACGAGGCGCGCATCGCCGCGCTGCCGCCATTGGATGGTCGCGCGATGGAGCGGCTGTCGAATGGATCCACCGAATTTCTGCGTCGCATCAACGAATTGGCGCTGAATCCTACAGCCCGTGACAAGGTGGCGGACCTTGTCGCGCGCTCGCAGACATTGTTTGCGGCCGATTGGCCGTCCAAAGGCACTTCCTGAAAGGAGCAACCCATGGTCCAGTTTACCCTGCCCAAGAACAGCCAGATCCGGGTCGGCAAGACCTGGCCCAAGCCCGAGGGCGCGACGAATGTCCGCAAGTTCAAGATCTACCGGTGGGACCCCGAGACGGGCGAGAACCCGCGTCTGGACACCTATTTCGTCGATCTGGACAAGTGCGGCCCGATGGTTCTGGACGCGCTGATCAAGATCAAGAACGAGATCGACCCGACCCTGTCCTTCCGCCGGTCCTGCCGCGAGGGGATCTGCGGCTCCTGCGCGATGGTCATTGACGGCGGCAACCGCCTCGCCTGCATCTTCGGCATCGACGAGGTCGCAGGCGATGTCGCGATCTACCCGCTGCCGCACATGCCGGTGGTCAAGGACCTGGTCCCCGACCTGACGCATTTCTACGCGCAGCATGCCAGCGTGAACCCCTATCTCCAGACCAAGTCGCCGACGCCGGGCAAGGAGTGGAAGCAGTCGATCGAGGACCGCAAGAAGCTGGACGGTCTTTATGAATGCATCCTCTGCGCCTCGTGCTCGACCTCGTGCCCCAGCTACTGGTGGAACGGCGACCGCTATCTGGGGCCGGCCGCGCTGCTGCATGCCTATCGCTGGATCATCGACTCGCGCGACGAGGCGACGGGCGAGCGGCTGGACGAGCTTGAGGACCCCTTCAAGCTCTATCGCTGCCACACGATCATGAACTGCACCAATACCTGCCCCAAGGGCCTGAACCCCGCCAAGGCCATCGCGGCGATCAAGCACATGATGGTCGAACGCGCCGCCTGAGGCAGCACTAACCCGAAAGGCCCGGAGCATGCTCCGGGCCTTTTGCGTTCAGTCCCGGCTCTTGCGGACGTAAAGCTCCAGCCGGTGATGGACGATCTCATAGCCCATCTCGGCGGCGATCTCGGCCTGCAGCCGCTCGATCCGGTCGTCGGTGAATTCGATCACCGCGCCGCTGTCCAGGTCGATCATGTGGTCGTGATGGGCGTCGTCGGCGGCCTCCCACCGGGCGGGTTCGCCCTGGAATTCCAGCTTGTCGATCACGCCCTGCGCCTGAAGCGTGGTCAGCGTGCGATAGACCGTCGCCAGCGACACGCCGGCCCCCGCCGCGACCGCCCGCGCATGCAATTCCGCCGCATCCGGATGGTCGGATGCCGCCGCGATCACCCCCAGCAGCGCCGCGCGCTGCCGCGTGACCCGCACCCCCGCGCCGCGCAGCGCCTGTTCCAGCCTGTTCCTGCGTTCCTTGCTCATGGCGTCATCCTGCCGCAAGCGGGCGCCAGTTGCAACTGGTTCGCAACTATTGACAGTTGCGAACGATTCGCACATCTATGCGGCACAGGAGGATTGCATGACCCGTCTGCTTGCCGCCGCTCTGACTTGCCTTCCCGCCTTGGCCTCGGCCGATCAGGTGAAGGTCGCCACCAGCTTCACGATCCTTGCCGACATGGCCCGCAACGTTGCGGGCGATCTGGCCGAGATTCATTCGATCACCCGCCCGGGCGCCGAGATCCACGATTACCAGCCGACGCCCCGCGACGTTCTGGGAGTTCAGGATGCCGACCTGATCCTTGTGAACGGAATGAACCTTGAGGGCTGGATCGATCCCTTCCTGGCGCGTCTGGGCGACGTGCCGGTCGCGATCCTGACCGAGGGGGTCGAGCCCATCGCCATCGCGGGCGGCGGCTATGACGGCCAGCCGAACCCCCATGCCTGGATGTCGCTGGAGAATGCCGCGATCTATGTCGGCAACATCGCCGAGGCCCTTTCCGCCGTCGATCCCGACAATCAAGCGACCTATGCCGCCAATGCCGAGGCCTATCTGGCCCAGCTGGCCGAGGTGGTAGGCCCCCTGCGCGAACAGGCGCGCGCGCTGCCCGAGGATCGGCGCTTTCTGGTCACCTCCGAGGGCGCCTTTTCCTATCTGGCGCGCGATTTCGGCCTGACCGAGATGTATCTCTGGCCGATCAATGCCGAAGGCGAGGGCACGCCCCAGCAGGTGCGCCGCCTGATCGACCTGATGCGCGAGACGGGCGCGCCAGTGATCTTCTCCGAAAGCACCGTATCCGACCGTCCGGCGCGCAGCGTCGCCGCCGAGACGGGCGCGCGTTATGGCGGCATCCTCTATGTGGACAGCCTGTCCGATCCCGACGGCCCTGTGCCCACCTATCTGGACCTGCTGCGCGTGACCGGCGAAACCATCGTCACCGAACTGGCCGCCGAATGAGCGAAACCCCCGCCATCGCCGTCCGCGACCTGACCGTCGCCTATCGCAGCGGGGTCACCGCGCTCAGCGATGCCAGCCTCGACGTGCCGGCCGGGTCGGTCACGGCTCTGGTCGGCGTGAACGGGGCGGGAAAATCGACGCTGTTCAAGGCGCTGATGGGGCTGGTCGCGCATGGCCGGGGCGAGGTGCGGATCATGGGCCTGCCCGTCGCGCAGGCGCTGCGCCGCAACCTGGTCGCCTATGTTCCCCAGACCGAAGAGGTCGACTGGACCTTTCCCGTCCTTGTCCGCGATGTGTTGATGATGGGCCGCTATGGGCGTATGGGCCTGATGCGCCGTCCGCGCCCCGCAGACCGTCAGGCGGTCGAGGGCGCATTGGCGCGGGTCGGCCTGACCGACATGGCCACCCGCCAGATCGGTGAGTTGTCGGGCGGCCAGAAGAAGCGCGTCTTTCTGGCCCGCGCGCTGGCGCAGGATGCGCGCGTGATCCTGCTGGACGAGCCCTTCACCGGCGTCGATGTCGAGACCGAGCGGCGCATCATCGCGCTTCTGTCCGCGATGCGGGACGAGGGCCGGGCGATGCTGGTCTCGACCCACGATCTGGGCGCGGTGCCTGAATATTGCGATCGGGTGGTCATGGTGAAGGGCACCGTCCTGGCCGCCGGGCCGACCGCCACGACCTTCACCCCCGAGAACCTGCGCCGCGCCTTTGGCGGCACGTTGCGCCATTTCGTGCTGGCCGGCAGCGACCTGCATGACGATCCCGATGCCCGCGCGCTGGATGTGTTCACCGACGACGAGCGGCCACTGATCCTCTATGACGACCGCCACCAATCCGCGGGGCGTCCGTGATCGGCACGATGCTGGAACCCCTTGCCTACGATTACATGGTCACGGCCATCTGGGCCTCGGCCCTGGTGGGAGCGACCTGCGCCTTTCTGTCCGCCTATCTGATGCTCAAGGGCTGGAGCCTGATCGGAGACGCGCTTTCGCATTCCATCGTGCCGGGCGTGGCGGGGGCCTATATGCTGGGCCTGCCCTTCGCGCTTGGGGCGTTCCTGTCGGGCGGGCTGGCCGCGCTGGCGATGCTGTTTCTGAACAACCGCACGGGGCTGAAGCAGGACGCGATCATCGGGCTGATCTTCACCGGCTTCTTCGGGGTGGGGCTGTTCATGGTCTCGCTGAACCCGGTGGCTGTGGATCTTCAGGCGATCACGCTTGGCAACATCCTGGCCATCGCGCCCGAGGATCTGGTCCAGCTGGTGATCATCGCGGGCGTCACGCTGGCGGTCCTGTCGGTGATCTGGCGCGACCTGCTGGTCGTCTTCTTCGACGAAAGCCATGCGCGGACGGTGGGCCTGCGGCCGGGCCTGCTGAAGCTGGTCTTTTTCACGCTGCTGGCCGGATCGACCGTCGCCGCGATGCAGACGGTGGGCGCGTTTCTGGTCATCGCGCTGGTCATCACGCCGGGCGCCACGGCCTATCTGCTGACCGACCGCTTTTCGCATCTGGTGCTGATCTCTGTGGCGATCGGGGGGCTGTCCTCGGCGATCGGGGCCTATGCAAGCTTCTTCCTCGACGGC
This sequence comes from Paracoccus sp. (in: a-proteobacteria), assembly GCF_030604785.1. Classification (GTDB taxonomy): domain Bacteria; phylum Pseudomonadota; class Alphaproteobacteria; order Rhodobacterales; family Rhodobacteraceae; genus Paracoccus. The sequence continues at coordinate 72,509 of NZ_JAUVVF010000003.1, forward strand.
GCGACGGGGGGGATCATCGTCCTGTTGCAGACGGCGCTGTTCCTGCTAGCGCTGGTTTTCGCCCCGAAACACGGGCTGCTGGCCACGCGCCGCAGGCGGCGGGCGGCGTCATGATCGAGACCCTGATCCTGCCCTTTTCCTTTCCCGTCATGCGTGAGGCCGCGCTGATCGCGCTGATCGTGGCGCTGCCCGCCGCGCTGCTCAGCTGCTTTCTGGTGCTGAAGGGATGGGCGCTGATCGGGGACGGGATCAGCCATGCGGTCCTGCCGGGCATCGTGCTGGCGCATCTGGCGGGGCTGCCGCTGCTTCTGGGCGCCTTTGCGGCGGGGATGGTCTGCGCGCTGGCCTCGGGCTGGCTGGACGCGAACAGCCGGATCAAGCCCGACACGGCGCTTGGCGTGGTCATGGCGGGGATGTTCGCGCTTGGCCTGGTGCTGATCCTGGCCTTTCCGGGGCGGCTGCATCTGAGCCATATTCTGTTCGGCAACATCCTGGGCGTGACGCCTGATGATTTCGCGCAGGCCCTGCCCATCGCGGGGGCGGTGCTGGTGATCCTGCTGGTCAAGTGGCGCGACTTCGCGCTGTTGGCTTTCGATCCCGTGCAGGCGCGGGCGGCGGGGCTGCGGGTGGGCTGGCTGCATTACGGGATGCTGGCGATGATCGCGGCGATGGTGGTGGCGATGCTGTCCTCGGTGGGGATCATCCTTGCGGTGGGCCTGCTGATCGCGCCAGGCGCCATCGCCTTTCTGCTGACGCGCAGGCTGCCCGTCATGCTGGCGCTGGCGGCGGGGGTGGCGGGGCTGGCCAGCCTTGGCGGGGTCTGGGCCAGCTTCTGGCTGGACAGCGCGCCCGCGCCCACGATCATCGTGATCCTCACTGGTGCGTTCGTCTTGGCCTTTCTCTGGCGGCAGATCGGAGCCGCCCGCGCCTGACCCCCTTTTCGCCGCGCCCGCGACCTGTCACTGTCAGCGCAAACATCGCCAAGGACATGCCATGCTGCCGCCACGCTCCGACTTTCCCGCCGACTTCGTCTTTGGCGCCGCCACCTCGGCCTATCAGATCGAGGGCTCGGGCGCGGGCGGGGCGGGCCTGTCGCATTGGGACACATTCGCCGCGACGCCCGGCAATGTCACCGATGGCAGCGACGGCCGGGTCGCCTGCGACCACCTGAACCGCTGGCCCGAGGATCTGGACCTTGTCCGCGATGCGGGCTTTGACGCCTACCGCTTTTCCGCATCCTGGGCCCGGGTGATGCCCGACGGCGTGACGCTGAACCCGCAGGGGATGGATTTCTACGACCGCCTCGTCGATGGCATGGTCGAGCGCGGGCTGAAGCCCTATCTGACCTGCCACCATTGGGACCTGCCCGCCGATCTGTCCGCGCTTGGCGGCTGGCAGAACCGCGACATCGCGGCGCGGTTTGCGGATCTCTGCGTCGCGCTGCACGACCGTCTGGGCGACCGTCTGGCCAGCACCGCCACCCTGAATGAGCCCTGGTGCATCGCCTGGCTGTCGCATTTCCTGGGCCATCACGCGCCGGGCCTGCGCGACATCCGCGCCGCCAGCCGCGCCATGCATCACGTCCTTCTGGCGCATGGCACAGCGGTTCAGGCGCTGCGGGCCGAGGGCGCGGCCAATCTGGGGATCGTGCTGAACTTCGAGACCGCCCATCCCGCCGATGACACGCCCGAGGCCGTGCGCGCGGCCGAGGTTCAGGACGCGATCTACAACCAGTGGTTCATCCGCGCGCTGATGGGGCAGGGCTATCCCGAGGCCGCGCTGGACGGCATCGGCCCGCATCTGCCCGAGGGCTGGCAGGATGACATGGCGCTGATCGCCCAGCCGCTGGACTGGCTGGGGGTGAACTACTACACGCGCCGCCTTTATACCGCCGCGCCGGGCCTGTGGCCCCATGCCGCCGAGGCGCCCGGCCCCCTGCCCAAGACCCAGATGGGATGGGAGATCCGCCCCGAGGGCCTGACCGAATTCCTGACCCGTCTGGCGCGCGACCATACCGGCGCCCTGCCGCTTTACGTCACCGAGAACGGCATGGCGCTGGAGGCGCCCGACGACGTGGCCGCCGATGCCCGCCGGGTGCAGTTCATCGGCGATCACCTGCGCGCGGCCCGTGCGGCGCTGGCGCAGGGCGTCGATCTGCGGGGCTTCTTCTACTGGTCGCTTCTGGACAACTACGAATGGGCCTTCGGCTACGGGCCGCGTTTCGGACTGGTCCATGTCGATTACGACAGCCAGACGCGCACACCCAAGCAAAGCTGGTACGCCTTTCGCGCCATGCTGGCCGGAGGGGGCGCCTAGCGCACCCCCTCCAGCGCGTCGGCCAGGATCATGTCGCTGGCCTTTTCCGCGATCATCGTGGCGGGCGCGTGGGTGTTGCCCGACACGATCGAGGGCATGATTCCGCAATCGGCCACGCGCAGCCCCTCGATCCCGTGGACGCGCAGGCGCGGATCGACCACGGCCATCGGATCGGTGCCCATCTTCGTGGTGCCGACCGGGTGGAAGATCGTCGTGCCGATATCGCCCGCCGCCCGCGCCAGATCGGCGTCGCTGACCAGATCGGCGCCGGGCTTCACCTCGGCGGGCGTGAAGGCCGCCATGCGCCGCGTTCCCATCAGGCGGCGGGCATGGCGCAGGCTGTCGATGGCCACCTGCCGGTCGCCCGGCGTGGACAGGTAGTTCGGCGCGATGGCGGGCGGGCCGTCGGGCGTGGTCAGGTGGCAATGCCCGGTGCTTTCCGGCCGCAGGTTGCAGACCGAGACGGTCAGGCCCGGAAAATCGTGCAAGGGCTGGCCGAAGGCATCCAGCGACAGGGGCTGGACGTGGTATTCGATATTCGCCGTCTCGAACGCATCGGATGATTTCGCGAAGATGCCCAACTGACTGGGTGCCATCGCCATCGGCCCGGTCCGGCGCAGCGCATATTCCAGCGCGATCCCCGCCTTGCCCCAGATCGTGCGCGCCCGGTCGTTCAGCGTCCGCGCCCCCGCGATGCGGAAGATCATCCTCAGTTGCAGATGGTCCTGAAGGTTCTCGCCCACGCCGGGCAGGTCATGGACCGGCGTGATCCCGAGCGCGCGCAGCCGTTCGGCCTGACCGATCCCGGAACGTTCCAGACGCGCGGGCGAATTGATCGCGCCCGCCGACAGGATCACCGCGCCCCGGGTGCGGGCATGGCGCGCCAGCCCGTTCTGGATCAGCGAGACGCCGGTGACGCGGCGGCCCTCAAGGGTCAGGGCCGAGACCTGGGAGTCGGTCTCGATCCGCAGGTTGGGACGGCCCCTTGCGGGGTCGAGAAACGCCTTGCGGGCGTTCCAGCGGATGCCCTTGCGCTGCGTGACGGGGAAATAGCCGACCCCCTCATTGTCGCCGCAATTGAAGTCGGGGCAGGCGGGCAGGCCCATTTCCTGCGCGGCCTCGGCCACCGCATCCAGGATCGGCCAGCGCAGGCGCTGCTTTTCCACCCGCAATTCGCCCTGATCGCCATGCAGGTCGCAGGCGGGTTCGTAATGGCGCTCGCTGCGGCGGAACAGCGGCAGCACGTCGTCCCAGCCCCAGCCGGGATTGCCCGCCTGCCGCCAGCGGTCGTAATCGGCCGCCTGACCGCGCATGTAGATCATGCCGTTGATCGAGGAGCAGCCGCCCAGCACCCGCCCGCGCGGATAGTTCAGCCGCCGCCCGTTCAGGCCCGGCTCGGGCTCGGTCCGGTAGCACCAGTCCAGCGCCGGATTGCCCATCGCGTAGAGATAGCCGACCGGCACATGCACCCAGAGCCGGTTGTCATGGCCCCCGGCCTCCAGCAGCAGGACCCGGTTTCGCGGATCGGCCGACAGCCGGTTGGCCAGCACGCATCCGGCCGAGCCCGCGCCCACGATGATGTAGTCGTATTCCCCCAGATCCTGCATCCCGGTCCTCCCTCGCGCCGGAGGCTAGACCGGGGTGCGGGGGCGGGCAAGACCCGCTCAGGCGGCCTGAACGTCGCGGCGCCAGGCGGGGAAGGGGTCGAACATGTTCGGCCAGAGCTGCGGCGTCGCGGCCAGCGCCGCCGGGATCAGGCAGGCATCCAGCAGGGCGCGCAGCCGCGCCTCGTCCATGCCCGATCCGATGAAGACCAGTTCCTGCCGGCGGTCGCCGAAGGGTTCGGCCCAATGCGCGTCCAGGTAGGCGCGGCCCTCGGGATGGGTCGGCCAGCGATCCTTGGGGACCGAGGCCCACCATTGCCCGAGCGGCCTGACCGAGGACAGCGCCCCGGCCAGCGAGAATTCCGCCACCCAGTCGGGCCGCGTGGCGACCCAGAAATGCCCCTTGGCGCGGATCACGCCGGGCAGGGGGCCGTTCAGCGCGGCATGGATCTTCTGCGGGTCAAACGGCAGCCGGGCGCGATAGACGAAGCTTGTGACGCCGTATTCCTCGGTTTCGGGGGTGTGGTCGGCGAAACCGTAAAGCTCGCGCGCCCACATCGGGTGCTGATGGGCGCGGTCGAAATCGAAGAGCCGCGTGTCGAGGATGTCGCGGGGCGCGACGCGGCTGTGATCGGTCTGGATGATGCGGGCATCGGCGTTCAGCGCGCGGATGATCTTCAGCGCGGCATCCACGCGCTCGGCCCCGGCATCGGCGCATTTGTTCAGCACGACCACATCGGCGAATTCGATCTGATCGGTCAGCAGATCGACCAGCGTACGGTTGTCGGCATCGCCCATGACCTCGCCCCGGTCGGCCAGGAAATCATGGCTGGAATAATCCTGCAGCAGGTTCACCGCATCCACGACCGTGACCATCGTGTCCAGCCGCGCCACGTCGGACAGGCTGTCGCCGTTCTCGTCGGTGAATTCAAAGGTGGTGGCGACGGGAAGGGGCTCGCTGATCCCGGTCGATTCGATCAGCAGATAGTCAAAGCGCTCGGCCTCGGCCAGCTTGCGGACCTCGGCCAGCAGATCCTCGCGCAGCGTGCAGCAGATGCAGCCGTTCGACATCTCGACCAGGGTCTCGTCCGTGCGGGTCATGCCGCCCTCGGCCCGGACCAGATCGGCGTCGATATTCACCTCGGACATGTCGTTGACGATGACCGCGACGTGCAGCCCCTCGCGGTTGTTCAGCACATTGTTCAGCAGCGTCGTCTTGCCCGCGCCCAGAAAGCCGGACAGCACGGTGACGGGAAGGCGGGGATCGGCGTTCATGGCAACCTCCTTGCGATGGCGCGCTTTAGTTATAGTATTACATTACTCCGCGCAACCGGCCATTGACGACCCGCGCCCTTTGGGCCATGCCGCGCCCCATGCTGCGTATCGACGACATCTCGTATTCCATTCAGGGCCGCCCCTTGTTCGCAGGGGCCAGCGCCACCATTCCCGAAGGCCACAAGGTGGGTCTGGTCGGCCCGAACGGGGCGGGCAAGACGACGCTGTTCCGGCTGATCAAGGGCGAAAGCCAGCTTGACGGCGGCGCGATCAGTCTGCCCTCGCGCGCCCGGATCGGGGGGGTGGCGCAGGAATCGGCGGCCACGTCGCGTTCCGTGCTGGACACGGTGCTTGACGCCGACCGCGAACGCACCGCGCTGCTGGCCGAAGCCGCGACCGCGACCGATCCCAACCGCATCGCCGAGATCCAGACCCGGCTGACCGATATCGACGCCTGGTCGGCCGAGGCCCGCGCGGCGACGATCCTTGACGGTCTTGGCTTTCCGACCGCCGATCAGGCCCGGCCCACCAGCGATTTCTCGGGCGGCTGGCGGATGCGGGTCGCGCTGGCGGGCGTGCTGTTCGCGCAGCCCGACCTGCTGCTTCTGGACGAGCCGACGAACTATCTAGACCTTGAAGGCGCGCTGTGGCTGGAGGGCTATCTGGCCCGCTATCCGCATACGGTCATCATCATCAGCCATGACCGGGGCCTTCTGAATCGCGCCGTCGGGCATATCCTGCATCTCGAGGACAAGAAGCTGACCCTCTATACGGGGGGCTACGACAGCTTCACCCGCATCCGCGCCGAGAAACGCGCCCTGCAGGCGGCCGAGGCCAAGAAGCAGGCCGACCGCCGCGCGCATCTGCAAAGCTTCGTGGACCGTTTCGGCGCCAAGGCCAGCAAGGCGCGTCAGGCGCAGGCCCGCGTCAAGATGCTGGCCAAGATGGAGCCGATCACCGCCCCCGAAGAGGCCAAGTTCCACCGCTTCACCTTTCCCCAGCCCGAGGAAATGTCGCCGCCCATCGTCTCGATGGAGGGGGTCAGCGTGGGCTATGGCGACCGCGCGGTGCTGCGCAAGCTGAACCTGCGGATCGACCAGGACGACCGCATCGCGCTGCTGGGCCGGAACGGGCAGGGCAAATCGACGCTGTCCAAGCTGCTGGCGGAACGGCTTGGCACGATGGAAGGGCGCGTCACGCGGTCGTCGAAACTGCGCGTGGGCTATTTCGCGCAGCATCAGGTCGATGAACTGCATCTGGACGAGACGCCGCTGGATCATATCCGGTCCGTGCGCCCGAACGAGGGGCAGGCCAAGCAGCGCGCCCGTCTGGCCGGTTTCGGCCTGATGGAGGCGCAGGCCGAGACCAAGGTCCGCGCCCTGTCCGGCGGACAGAAGGCGCGGCTGTCGCTGCTGCTGGCCACGATCGACGCGCCGCATCTGCTGGTGCTGGACGAGCCGACGAACCACCTGGACATCGAAAGCCGCGAGGCTTTGTCCGAGGCGCTGAACGACTATACCGGCGCGGTGGTGCTGGTCAGCCACGACATGCACCTGCTGGGGCTGGTCGCCGACCGGCTGTGGCTGGTCAAGGACGGCGCCGTCGCCCCCTACGACGGCGATCTGGACGATTACCGCAAGTTCCTGCTGTCGGGCGACACACCCGCCGGCAAGCCCGCCGAGGCGCCGAAACCCCCGGCGCCGAAGAAGCCGTCGCGCGACGCGCTGATGGCCCTGCGCGCCGAGGCCCGCAAATCCGAGGAACGCGTCCAGAAGCTGACTGAGATGATGGGCAAGCTGGACGTGAAGCTGGCCGATCCCGCGCTCTACAACGATCCCTACGAGGCCGAGAAATGGGGCAAGAAGCGGGCCGAGGCCGTCCAGGCCCTGGCCTTCGCCGAAGAACTGTGGATGACCGCGCTCGAAAGGCTTGAAGCCGCGGAAAAAGGATAGCGCGACCGTCAGGCAGATTGCCTTGCCCGGCCGCTGCGGCATAAGCCTTGCAAAACAACCCCATCGCATCCGGGAATCACCCATGAAGAACTGCCTTGCCCTGACCGCCGTGCTGGCCGCAACCTTCGCAGGCGGTCCGCTTGCCGCGCAGCATGCGCGCGCGGTCTCGCTGGATCTGGGGCTTGGGGTCGAGCAGGGGCCGCGCTATTCCGGCGCCGATGACGGGGGCACCTCGCCCTGGATCATCCTGCGCCGGGGCGGCGGGCAGGGCGAAGGGCTGACCATCTCTCCGTCCTTCGGCCTGAAGGGCAAGCGCGACGAGGGCGACGGGCCGCTTCTGTCGGGGCTGGAACCCATCGACGCGGCAGGCGAGATCGGCGCCCGCATCGGCTATCGCACCGGACCCGTGGCCGGCTACGTCACGCTGCGCCGGGGCTTTGGCGGGCATGAGGGCCTGACCGGCGCGGTCGGTCTGCGCTATCACACGGAATTGTCGGACACGATCTCGCTGACGTCGGGCGTGCAGGCCGTCTATGGCAATGCGCGCTACAACCAGACCTATTACGGCGTGACCGAGGCCGAATCCGAGGCCGGCGGCCTGTCGGCCTATCAGCCGGGCAGCGGCTTCAACGAGGCCGCGATCACCTTCGAGGCCCGCTATGCGCTGAGCGACAGCACCGCGATTCTGGGCGAGGTCCGCTATGGCAAGCTGATCGGCGATGCCGCCGATTCGCCCATCGTGGCCGAGACCTACCAGCCTTCGCTGCGCCTGGGCGTGGTGCGCCGGTTCAGCTTCGGCTTCTGAGATGCGAGCCCGAGGGCGCTGCGGCGCCCTTTATCCGGCCTGCGTTCCTGATGAGGGATTGGAGCGGGTGATGGGAATCGAACCCACGTATTCAGCTTGGAAGGCTGCTGCTCTACCATTGAGCTACACCCGCATGGCCTCTCTATAGGCCGCGCGGCGCCGGGGTTCAAGCGCCCCCGGACAGGCTAGCGCCGGGCGGCGAAGAAATCGCGCAGCAGCGCGCGCGCTTCGGGCTCGGCAAGGCCGTGATAGATCTGCGGCCGGTGATGGCATTGCGCGTGATCGAAGACGCGCGCCCCGTGCAGGACGCCGCCCATCCGCTGATCCTCGGCCCCGAAATAGAGCCGCCCTATCCGCGCGGCCGAAATCGCCGCCGCGCACATGGGGCAGGGCTCCAGCGTCACCCACAGGTCATGGCCGGGCAGGCGCTCGGAACCAAGCGCCGCGCAGGCTGCGCGGATCGCCAAGATTTCGGCATGGGCGGTCGGATCGGAAAATTCGCGCGTCCGGTTGCCTGCCGCCGCGACCACGCGCCCTTGGGGTGAGACGACGACCGCCCCCACCGGCACCTCGCCGCGCAGGGCGGCGGCGCGGGCCTCGGCCAGGGCCTGATCCATATGGCTGAGAAAGCGGCTCATCACCCCGTCTTGCCCAAAGCCCGCCCCGCCCGCAAGCCGCGCGCCGATTTTCCTTTCCCCGCGCCGGTCCAGCGCCTAGAAGCGCAGACTTGACCCCGCAGCGATGCGCAGGAGGATCGCATGACCGACGACAAGACCCCCGCCCCCAAGACCGAACCCGAACGCATCGCCAAGGTGATGGCGCGCGCCGGCGTCGCCAGCCGCCGCGAGGCCGAGCGCATGATCATCGAGGGCCGCGTCACCGTGAACGGCAAGAAGATCGACAGCCCCGCGCTGGACATCCTGCCGACCGACCGCGTCGTGATCGACGGCAAGCCGATGGAGGCCCCGCAAGAGACGCGGCTGTGGCTGTATTACAAGCCGCTTGGCCTCGTGACCTCGGAATCCGACGAGAAAGGCCGGCAGACGGTCTTTGACGCGCTGCCCCGCGATCTGCCGCGCGTGATGACGGTCGGGCGGCTCGACCTGAACTCCGAGGGGCTGCTGCTGCTGACCAATGACGGCGAGCTGAAGCGCCGTCTGGAACTGCCCGCGACGGGCTGGCTGCGCCGCTACCGCGTGCGGGTGAACGGCACGCCGAACGATTTGACCTTTGCGCCCCTGCGTCGCGGCGTGACCATCGACGGCGAGGATTTCGCACCGATGGAGATCAAGCTCGACAGCCAGCAGGGCGCGAATGCCTGGCTGACCGTCGGCATCCGCGAGGGCAAGAACCGCGAGATCCGGCGCGCCATGGCCCATATCGGGCTGCAGGTGAACCGGCTGATCCGGATCGGCTACGGCCCCTTCAAGCTGGGCACGATGGAAAAGAACGAGGTGACCGAGGTCAAGCGCCGTGTGCTGCGCGACCAGCTGGGCGGGCTTCTGACCGGCGAGGTCGAGGAAAAGCCGCGCGAGATGCGCCCGCGCGGGGCCGAGGGACCGCGTGGCGGCTTTGGCGCGCGTGGCGGCGAGGGAGCGCGCAAGGGCGCCGGGCCTCGTGCGGCGGGCGCGGGCTTTGTCGCGCGCGGCAAGCGCGAGGCCGAGGGCGATGAACGCCCGCGCAGCTTCGGCGCGCGCCCCCGCAGCGTCGAGGGCGAGCAGCGCGCGCCCTACAAGGCGGCCTACCGTCCCGGCGAGAAACAGGGCGACCGTCCGGCCTTTGGCGACCGTCCGCGTCCGGCCGGCGACAAGCCGCGCTGGAAATCCGCCGACCGCGACCAGAATCGCAGCCGCGACGATGCCGCCGAGGGCAAGCCCGCGCGTTTCGGCGCCAAGCCAGGCTTCGGCCGCAAGCCCTTTGGCGGCGCGGACCGACCCGAGGGCGGCAAGCCCCGCGGCGAGGGCAAGCCGCGCCCTGACGGAAAGCCCCGCTTCGAGGGCAAGCCCCGCCCCGAGGGCGGCGCCCCGCGCGGCGAAGGCGGCTTTGCCCGCAAGTCCGGCACTCCGCGCCCCGAAGGACGCGGCAAGCCCGATGCGCCCCGCGCCGAGGGCGCCGGGGCGCCCCGCAGCGGCGGCAAGCCCTTCGGCAAGCCCGCAGGGGGCAAAGCCGGCTTCAAGCCGGGTGGCAAGCCGGGCTTCAAGCCCGGCCCGCGTCCCGCAGGCGGCAAGCCCGGCGGCGGCAGGCCCGGCGGGGCCCGGCCCGGCAAGGGCAGCGGCCCGCGCGGCTGAACCAACGGAAAAGGGCGCCCGGTCGGGCGCCCTTTGTCCATTCCGGGCGTCGCTCGGCGGCGCGGCCTGCCGGTGTCACTTGGTCAGGATCAGCTTGCCCGCGCGCGTGATCCGCAGCTGATAGACCTGTTCGTCCAGCACGATCAGGGCCTGATTGCCCCCGCGCGTCAGCTGGGTGGCGTCGTGCTGGGGGATGCGGGCCAGCAGCGAGGTGCCGGGGCGGGTGAAATCGGCGGGGCGCGTTGCGGTCATGGTCGGCCTCTGGTGACAAGGGTTTGACGTTGTGAATCCAAAGCTGACTGATTCCGTAAGGATTGTCAAAGTAAAATAGTCGGGTTTCTCTATTTTTCGCCGCCATGACAAAGGGCGCGACCATGACGGCCGCGCCCCTGCTATTCTTGCTGCCTTTTTTGCCGGGCGTCCGGTGCGGATCACTCGGCCGCGAAGCACTCGGTGATCGTGTCGGCCATCTGGCGCATCATGTCCTGATAGGATTCCGCCCCCGATCCGCCCTGCGGGTCCAGCGTGCCGCCCAGCCGGGTCTCGGTGCCCTCGATCGCGGTCTCGATCAGGCGGGCGTCATGCGCGTATTCCGGGAAGGCGCAGGCCGCGCCCGTCTCGGCGATCTGCCGACGGATCTGGTCGATCCGGGCCGCCGAGGGGGTCGAGGCATCGCCAAGCGCCACCGGGATGGCCGGCGCCAGCTCGAACCGGTTGGTGAAATAGCCATAGGCGTCGTGGAAGACGACCATGCGCCGTTCGGCATGAGGCGCAAGCTGCGCGGTCAGCTCGGCCTGGAGCGCGATGATGCTGTCCGCAGCCGCCGCCGCGTTGGCGGCATAGGTCTGCGCATTCTCGGGGTCCTGTTCGGACAGGGTCGCCGCAATCGCGTCGAGCCATTGCACTGCGTTCTCCGGGTCCAGCCAAGCATGGGGATCGATGCCCTCGTGGCTGTGATCGTGCCCATGTCCGTGGTCGTGGCCATGTCCATGATCGTGGTCGTGTCCATGATCGTGGTCGTGTCCATGGTCGTGGTCGTGTCCATGGTCGTGGTCGTGTCCGTGGTCATGGTCATGCCCGTGGTCGTGGTCGTGCCCGTGATCGTGGCCCGCTTCGGTCGCGTAATCCTGCAGATGGATGCCCTCGACCCGCAGCAATTCCAGCCGCGCGCTGTTGGCCGACAGGTTGGCGGCGGCGCGGTCCAGCCACGGCGTCAATTCAGGCCCGATCCAGACCAGCAGGTCAGCGCCCTGCAGGGCCTGCGCGTCCGATGGGCGCATCTGATAGTGATGCACGCTTGCCCCGTCGGGCAGAAGCACGCGCACCTCGCCCAGATCGCCCAGCACCTGCTGGACCAGCGAGGCGGTGACCGGCATGTCCGCCACCACGCTGCCCGGCGCAGCCAGGACGGGCGTGGCGCTCAGCGACAGCAATGCTGCGATGGATGCGGTGTGACGCATGGGGGCCTCCTTGCTCATGTTGCGATGGAGTGCTTGTCCGTGTTACACGGTAACAAGTCAAGACAACCGTAACACTATAACAGCTCGTTGAGCGCGAGGCCCCGTGTCCGATCGCCCCGCCCGTCCTGCCGCAGATCAGGGTTCCGATCCTGCCGCAGCCTTCCAGCCGCATGATCACGGCCATTGCAGCAGTGCCGCGCTGGACGCGGCCGAGGCGCGGCTGGCGCAGCAGGGCGCGCGCCTGACGCCGGTGCGGCGCCGCACGCTGGAGATCCTGCTGGAAAGCCCTCGCGCGATGGGCGCCTATGAGGTGCTGGACCGTCTGGCCGCCGAGGGCTTCGGCCGTCAGCCGCCGGTGGCTTACCGCGCGCTGGAGTTTCTCGTCAGCCACGGGCTGGCGCACCGGTTGCAGCGGCTGAACGCCTTTGCGGCCTGCCTGCATCCGGGCCATGACCACACGCCCGCTTTCCTGATCTGTCGGTCCTGCGACCGGGTGGCCGAGGCCGAGGCGGCGCCGATCCGTGCGGTTCTGTCCGATGTCGCCTCGGGCGCGGGCTTCCGGGTCGAGCGTGCCACGATCGAGGCGCTTGGCCTCTGCGCCTCCTGCGCGGCGGACGGTGCCGCATGAGCGCGCTGATCGAGGCCGAGGCCCTGACAATCAATCGGCCCGACACCGCCGTTACCGTGCTGGAGCGTGTCGATTTCCGCATCCGGCCGGGCGAGATCGTCACGGTGGTCGGGCCGAACGGGTCGGGCAAGTCCTCGCTGGTGCGCGCGCTTCTGGGACATATGCCGCTGGCCGGGGGGCGGGTCTCGCGCCGGGCCGGATTGCGGATCGGATATGTGCCGCAGAAGGTGCATGTCGACACCGCCATTCCGATGAATGTCCGGCGCTTCCTGTCGCTGCCCCGCCGCGTCAGCGATGCCGAAGCCGAAGCCGCCCTGACCCGGACGGGCGTGCCGGGCCTGGGCCAGCGCCAGTTGACGCAGCTTTCGGGCGGGCAGTTCCAGCGCGTGCTGCTGGCGCGCGCGCTTCTGGCCGATCCGCATCTGCTGGTGCTGGACGAGCCGACGCAGGGTCTGGACCAGCCGGGCATCGTCGCCTTCTACCAGCTTATCGACGAGGTGCGGCGCCAGACCGGTGCGGCGGTGCTGATGGTCAGCCACGATCTGCTGGTGGTCATGCGCTCGTCGGATCGCGTGATCTGCCTGAACGGGCATGTCTGCTGCGAGGGCACGCCCGAACATGTCAGCAACGCGCCTGAATACCGCGCGCTCTTTGGGGCCGAGGCGCAGGGCATGCTGGCGCTTTACCGACATCACCACGACCATGATCATGACGGCACGGCTGCGGGGCATGTCCACGGGCCGGGCTGCGATCACGACCACAGCCACGCCTGAGGGGCGGGCACGACAGGACAGGACATGCTGGACGATTTCTTCACCCGCGCGGTTCTGGCGGGCCTTGGGCTGGCGCTGGTGGCGGGGCCTCTGGGCTGCTTCGTGGTCTGGCGGCGGATGGCCTATTTCGGCGATTCGACCGCCCATGCCGCGATTCTGGGCGTGGCGCTGGCCCTGGCCTTCGACGTCTCGATCTATGCGGGCACGCTGGCCGTCGCTGTGGTGATGGCGGTGACGGTCGCGGCGCTGGTCTCGCGGGGGCAGGCGATGGACACGATGCTGGGCGTGCTGTCCCATTCCGCGCTGGCCTTCGGCCTTGTGGCGATCAGCTTCGTGCCGGGAGCGCGGTCAGATCTGTCGGGCTATCTGTTCGGCGACATCCTGGCGGTGGGCCGCAGCGATCTGGTGCTGATCTGGGGCGGCGCGGCGCTGGTCCTGGCGGTCCTGATGATCCGCTGGCAGCGCCTGCTGACCAGCAGCCTGAACGAGGAGCTGGCCATGGCCGCGGGCATCGATCCGCGGGTCGAGCGGCTGGTCCTGTCGCTGGCCTTGGCGGTGGTGGTCGCCCTTGCGATTCGAGTGGTGGGCTCGCTGCTCATCTCGGCCATGCTGATCGTGCCGGCGGCGGCAGCCCGCGGATGGGCCGGTTCGCCCGAGCGGATGGCCGCCGGTGCCGCGCTGGTCGCCGCCGCCTCGGTGGGGCTGGGAATGTGGGCAAGCTTGCGTCTGGACAGTCCCGCAGGTCCCACGATTGTGACCGTTGCGGCAATTTTTTTCGTGGCGTCACAGATGCTTCGCCGCCGCTAGTGCGGTTTTGCAACGGCATTCCAAGATGATGGCCGGGTTTGGAACGAAGCGCGCCCAAGGGTGTTTGCCAATATGCAACACCTGCCCAGACCCGGTAACGCCTCTGAATTAATGCTTCTTTTCAAGCGTCCGGGTTTGTGCAAGTGTCGCCTCGATGTTGCCGGTGACGGCAGCCTTCAATGAAACGGAGCATGATCATGACCAAATTCGCTACTATCGCTGCCGCACTGACCCTGTCGGCTACCTCGGCCGTTGCCGGTGGCTTCGTTGCCCCCGTCGTCGAAGTCGAGCCCGTCGTCGTCGAAGAAAGCGCCGCCACCACCAACGCTGGCCTGGTCGTTCCGGCCCTGCTGCTGCTGGCCGTGATCGCCGCCGTCGCTTCGGACAGCGACGACAGCTGATATCCGACGGGTCTTTCAAAGGCCTGTTGACAGGGGGCTGGCCCGTTCGGGTCGGCCCCTTTCCTTTTGCCGTCCTCGTCCGTTGCGGCGCGAGCCTTGAGGCACCATGAAAAACGCCGGCCCCGCAAGGGACCGGCGTTTTCCTGTTGGCGTGGGGACGCCCCCGTCAGGGGCGCAGCGTCGCGATCGTCACATGGCCGAGCCCCGGCCCGACCCATTGCCGCGAGACGAGGATCTGCCCGCCCTCCAGCGCATAGGTGTTCTGGAAGCGCGTGCCGTGGCCCTCGCAAGCCTCGATCATCAGCCCGGCCTGCGGGCCCGGCGTGACGGTGCAGGCGAATTGCAGCGGCCGTTCCAGCCCGTCGCCCGACAGATAGCGCATGACGCGCGTGCCCTGGCCCGCACGGCCTGCCCGGATCAGTGCCTCGGTGCCGGGCTCGGCAACCGACAGGTCGCGGCCCAAACCGCGCGTGCCGACCAGCATGCCGCCGCGCAGGATCACCGCCTCTTCCGAGGGGGTCATGTAGGTCCGCATGGCGCCGTTCTGGCCAACCATCGCCATGATCTGCGTCTGGCCCAGGCTTTCAAACCCGACCTGAATCAGCGGGCCGGGATTGACGCGCAGGGCCTCGGCGGCGCGTTCGGCATCGCTGCGGGCGGGGGCGGGTGTCTCGGGCGCGCCCTGGGCGCGGGCGACGCGGTCGGCCAGCACCGCCTGCGCCGTGCGCGTCACGACGCCCGGACCCTCGTTGCCGCAGGCGGCCAGCGCACCCAGCAGGGCCAAGGCGGTCAAGGCCTTCATCGGTTTCGTGATCATCGCCAGAAACTCCCCCAGCCCTGTTGCATCCTGACGCTGTGGCTGTCGCGCACCTTGTCGTAGAGACGGTCCTTGACCTCGACCCGCGCCCCGCCGTCGCGCGACAGCGAACGGATGCGGCTTTCGGCCCGTTCGCGGGTCGGCGTGCCGGTCGCCCAGGAAAGCGGGATCGAGAAGGTCACGCCCTTGTCGAAGCTGCCCTCGCCGAATTCCTCGGCCGACAGGTCGGTCTTGGTCGCATAGGCGCCCACGCGCCAGCCATTGGCGAATTCGCGGGTCAGCGTGAAGGTCGCGCCCCGGTCGCCCGCCAGATACTGGCCGACATCCAGCTGCGCGATGAAGCCCTGGCTGAACTCGTAATAGGCCGAGACATGGCCCGTCGTGACCTCGTAATCGCGGAAATCGAACAGCGCGTCGAAATCGCGCTTGCGCACGCGGTTCACCTCGGCGCCGAAGGCCAGGGGCGAGTTGACCGGTTTCCACAGCACCTCGGCCGAGGCGCCGCCAAAGGCGCGTTCCAGCAGGCCCACGGTCACGCGGCTGTAGACCTGATCCGAGGGCTTGGCGAACCAGGCCAGCGTCAGTTCAGGAATGATCGGGCTGGTATTGCCCGCATACATCCGCGTGTCCGACCGCACGCGCGGCACACCTTCGGGCGTGGTCTCAAGCGAGGGATCGGCCAGATATTCCTCGGGGGTGTAGCGGCGGCCGCGCTCGCCCGGAACGCCGGGGCCGCTTTGCTTGATGTCGCCGAAGGCGCGCTGGCGGATGGCGCCGGTGGCGATCAGGCCGGGCAGCAATTCATAGCTGGCCCGCGCCTCGGCGCCGAATTCGTAGCGCAGGGGCTCTTCGGGGTCGAAGAGGCCCAGATCGAAATAGGGCCCGATCCGCCAGCGAAAGCGCGGGAACAGGTCCTCGGTCTGGATCAGCCCGGCGGGACGGGGGGTGGCATCCGACAGGTCGGTCGCGGCGGCGATCTGCCCGACCTCGGTATTCTCGAGCCGCTCGATATCGCTGCGGCGCAGGGTCACCGACGAGGTCGGCAGCCCGTCCGCCGACGAGGTGATCACGAAGGTCTCGACCGTGGCGGGCAGAGCGCGGGTCATCAGACGCGCGGTGCGCCCGATCGCCTGCGGCTGCTGGTTGTAGCGGTTGTTGCGGATGCGCAATTCCGCCCGCGTGGCCGAAAGCGTCATCGATTCGAGGATCTGCCCCTCTTTCGCCAGCGCATCGGCCAGCACCTTCTGCAAGACCGGCCGCGCGGTCGGGTCGCTGGCCCATTCGGGCGACCAGGCCTCGGGATCGGCGGCGGGGGCGGGGCGCGGGCGCACCGGGGCGGGGGCCTTTTCCAGCCCCGAGGGATAGGTGGCCTCGCGCGGGTTCAGCGTCACGGTGAACTGTGCGCCGACGGATTCGCGGCCCAGGGTGTACACGCCCAGCTGGTAGTTCTGCCCGATCCGGTAGCTGGCGCCGAAATTCAGCCGACCCGGATCGCCGTCGCCCTGCTGAAAGACATCCAGCGCGCCGCTGGAACGGCGATAGGTCGATTCGTAGATGTCGTTGGAATACTCTGCCGTCACGGTCAGCCGGTCGTTGACGTCGTAACTGACCGAGGCGAAGGGCCGCGCGCCCCCGCTGAACCAGTCGCTGGCATTCAGCGTGCCGCCCGGATCGGCCGCGTCGATGACCCGTGGCCGGCCCGCGATCGTGCCCCAGCCCAGACCGATGCTGGCGCGCAGTTGCGGCGTGACTTGCCGGGTTGCCACGACGTATTCGCCCGAATAGACGCCTGTGCCCAGGAAATCCTGAAGGCCGATGGCGACGGCCGGGCGCCAGCCCTGCTGCTCGAAGAGCTGGTAGCGCAGGTCGAAGGACCGGTCCCAGATGAAGCCGTCATTGCGGAAATCGTTGATCCCGTCGACGCGGGAATAGCGCAGATTGGCCGTCAGCTGAGGAAGAACCTGAAAGAAGACGTTGTTGCGCAACGCATAATCGGAATAGGACACGGTCGCGCCAAGGCTGCCTTCGGGCAGGGTCTCGGCGGTGGGCGTGTCAATCCCGCCGGGCATGCCATAGGCCGACATGTTGCGCGCGACCAGGGGATCGGCAGGCGCCGCGCCGGGGATCGTCAGCACTGCAAGGGGCAGGGTGGTGGCCAGAAGCTGGCGCAGCAGGGGTGATCGGCGCATGGGCAACATCCTCTCGGCGGGCAGATCGGCGGGTCGAAGGCAGCGTGGCCTTGCCTTGGCAGGGATCGTTCCGGCGCGCGACACACGCTTGCGTGAAGTGCGCCGGGGTCTTCCGGTCAGCTGGCCGGGGCGGCGGTGGCGGTGCCGGGCGCGGCGCAGCCCGTCCGGGTCTGGCCCTGCACCGTCAGCCGCGCGGTCAGCGGAAAGCGTTCGTCGGCCATGCTGTCCTGGCATTCGCCCGGGCGCAGGTTCAGCACGAAGGGGCGTCCGCCCAGCACGCCGATGTATTCGACGCCGCCGGCAAAGTTCAGACGGTTGACCTGGATGGCACGGCCGGACTGGTTCTCTGGCGTGCGATAGGTGGCGGTGTTGCCTGCGACCTGCACGTTCCAGAAGGGCTCGTTGCCGCGCGCCACGAAGGCCTCGGCGCGATAGGTGACGGGCTCGACCGTGGCCACGGGGCGGGCCTCGGTCCCGGTCTCGATGGGCTGGACCAGCGGCGAGACGGCGGGCGGGCGCGGCCCGGCGGGCGTCTCGGGCTGCGGCTCGGCCTCGGCGCCAAGGCCGATATTGCGGCGCAGGTCGGTCATGGCCTCGCTGTCGCAGGCGGCAAGGGGCAGGGTCAGCAGCGCGACAAGCGCGAAACGCGGGAACATGGGCTTTGGCCTCTGGATGGCAACGGGATCACTGTCGCACAAGCGTTAGCAACCCCGGCCCGGCGCGGCAAGCAGGCAGGGCCGGATGGGCAGAACCCCGCCCGCCCCGGCGCATCAGCAATTCGGCACGTTCACGGCCAGCCCGCCAAGCGAGGTCTCCTTGTATTTGTCGGACATGTCGCGGCCGGTCTGGCGCATCGTCTCGATGGCCGCGTCCAGCGGCACGATATGGCTGCCATCGCCGCGCAGGGCCAGGCTGGCGGCGCTGACGGCCTTGATCGCGCCAAGGCCGTTCCTTTCGATGCAGGGCACCTGCACGAGGCCCTTCACCGGGTCACAGGTCATGCCCAGATGATGCTCCAGCGCGATTTCGGCGGCGTTTTCGATTTGCCGAGGCGTGCCGCCCAGAACGGCGGCCAGCCCCGCCGCAGCCATCGCGCTGGCGCTGCCGACCTCGGCCTGGCAGCCGCATTCCGCGCCCGAGATGCTGGCATTGTGCTTGATGAGGCCACCGATCGCCGCAGCTGTCAGCAGGAAATCGGGCAGCTGCCGCTCGGACGCGCCCGGCACATGGTCCAGCCAATAGCGGATCACCGCAGGCACGGTTCCCGCCGCGCCATTGGTGGGGGCGGTGACGACGCGGCCCCCGGCGGCGTTTTCCTCGTTCACGGCCATGGCATAGACGCTCATCCAGTCGTTGATGACATGGGGCGCGGTCATGTTCAGCCCGCGCTCGGCCATCAGCTTGGCATGGATCGCGGCGGCGCGGCGGCGGACGTTCAGCCCGCCGGGCAGCACGCCCTCGGTCGCAAGGCCCCGGTCCATGCAGTCGCGCATCACCGCCCAGATCCGCGACAGCCCCTCGCGCAGCTCGGCGGGGGCGCGGAAGCAGAGCTCGTTTTCCTCTTTCATCCGGGCGATGGATTTGCCCGAAGCCTCGGCCATGGCCAGCATCTCGGCGGCGCTGGCAAAGGGGTAGGGCACCGAGACCGAGGCGTCGCTGCGCGTCTCGCCTGCCCGCGCGGCCAGTTCCTCGGCCGTCAGAACGAAGCCGCCCCCGATCGAGTAATAGACCCGGTGCAGGATCACGTCGCCCTGCGGATCGGTGGCCGAGATGGTCATGCCGTTGGCATGGCCGGGCAGCGCGTTGTCATAGTCGAAGCGCAGGTCGCGGTCGGGATCGAAGGCCAAGGGCGCAAGGCCGGGCGGTTGCAGCTGCTTGCTGGCGCGGTTCTCGGCAAGGGCGGTTTCGGCCCGGTCAGGGTCCAGCCTGGCGGGGTGGAACCCCGCCAGGCCCAGGATCGTGGCGCGGTCGGTCGCATGTCCCTTGCCGGTGAAGGCCAGGCTGCCATGCAGGCTCGCGCGCAGCCCATGCGCGGTGAAGGGCTGGGCGCGCAGGTCGTCCAGAAAGCGCGCGCCCGCCACCATCGGCCCCATCGTATGCGACGATGACGGGCCGATGCCCGGCTTGAACAGATCGAAGACCGACAAGAACATGGATCACCCTTCCCCCTTGCATTCCGGCACCCATCTAAGCAGGTGAGGCAACCGGCCGCCATGCCTGTCCGCGACGCATTGCCCCCGCAGATGCGACAGCATGTCGGCTTGCTTCGTGGCGCCGGGACGCCCGCACGGGCGGGAGCCGGCGGCGCGTGAACGGTCCGCATCGCATCTGCACTTTTTATGTGCGATGTGATCAAATGAAAGGCAGAGGCATCCCGCCCGCGAATTGGGCATCGCAAGCGGGCATTGCCGCTCTTGCGGGCTTGGATGCCGAGGGCGAAGGAGTAGGCATGCACAAACCAGAACCGATCATCCTTGGCGATACGCAGCTCGGCCCGCCGGTGTTTCTTGCACCCATGGCGGGAATCACCGACCTGCCGTTTCGCCGCGCCGTTGCGCGCTTCGGCGCGGGGCTGATGGTCTCCGAGATGGTCGCCTCGACCGAGATGGTGACGCCGCGCCCCTCGACCCGCGCGGCGGTGCGCGCCAAGGCCCTGACCGAGGGGCGGCTGCCCGTCAGCGTCCAGATCGCGGGCCGCGAGGCCGGGCCGATGGCCGAAACCGCGCGCATCGTCGAAGGGATGGGTGCGCGGATCATCGACATCAACATGGGCTGCCCGGCCAAGAAGGTGACGGGCGGGCTGTCGGGGGCCGCGCTCATGCGCGATCTCGATCACGCGATGACGCTGGTCGATGCGGTGGTCGGCGCGGTCAAGGTGCCGGTCACGCTGAAGATGCGTCTGGGCTGGGACGACGATTGCCTGAACGCCGCCGATCTGGCGGGGCGGGCGCGTGATGCGGGCGTGGCGATGCTGACCGTTCATGGCCGCACCCGGGCGCAATTCTACAAGGGCCGCGCGGACTGGGCGGCGATCCGGGCCGTGGCCGATCTGCC
This sequence comes from Paracoccus sp. (in: a-proteobacteria), assembly GCF_030604785.1. Lineage (GTDB taxonomy): Bacteria > Pseudomonadota > Alphaproteobacteria > Rhodobacterales > Rhodobacteraceae > Paracoccus. Next base: position 92,878 of record NZ_JAUVVF010000003.1, read on the forward strand.
GGGCCGTCCGCCGCTGGTCGCCAACGGCGATGTGGTGGATGCCGCAAGCGCCCGGGCCGCGTTGGCGGCCTCGGGGGCGGATGCGGTGATGGTCGGGCGCGGCGCGCAGGGGCGGCCCTGGCTTCTGGCCGGGATCGCGCATGAATTGTGCGGCACGCCCGCGCCCGTGATCCCGAAAGGCGCCGCGCTGGCCGATCTGGTGGCCGAGCATTACGAGGACATGCTGGACTTCTACGGCACCGATCTGGGCCTGCGCGTCGCGCGCAAGCATCTGGGCTGGTATGCCGAGGCCGCGCAGGCACCGCTGCGCGCCGACATGCTGCAGGCCGAGACGCCCGCCGCGACACTGGCCCTGATCGCGCGGGCCTTCACCGAGGCCCCCCATCCCGCGCAGGAGGCCGCATGAGCCATTCCCGCCCCCGCGATTTCGTCGAGGCGCGACCGGGGCCGGGTTGGGACAGCCTGCCCCTGCCGGCTTTGATCATCGACGGATGCGGGCGCATCGCCGCGATGAACGAGGCGGCGGAATTCTGGCTGAACCTGTCGCGCAACTCGACTCTGGGCAAGGCGCTGGAGGGCGACGAGATCGCCACCCGGCTGCGGATCGACCCGGCGCTGGCGCCGATGATCGCGCGGGTCAAGGCGACCGACGAGACGGGCTATCACCCCTCGGTCGCGTTCGAGATCGGCGACCGGGCGGGCGGCCACCTGACGCGCCGCGCCGCCGTCCATCTGGGCCGCGGGGTCGAGGCCGGCGGCGCGGTCAGCCTGCTGATCGTCCCGCAGGAGGTCGACGGCATCAACCAGAGCCGCAGTGTCCGCAGCGCCGCGCGCAGCGCCATCGGCATGGCCGAAATGCTGGCCCACGAGATCAAGAACCCGCTGGCGGGCATCCGCGGCGCGGCGCAGCTGATGGCGATGAGCGCGACCCCCGAGGATCGCGAGATGGCCGAAATGATCGTCAGCGAATCGCGCCGGATCGTGGCGCTGCTGGATCAGGTGGAACGCTTCGGCGACACCTCGCCGCCGGATCTGGCGCCGGTCAACATCCATGACGTGCTGGAACAGGTCCGGCGCTCGGCCCAGGTGGGTTTCGCCAAGGGCGTGCAGATCGTGACCGATTACGACCCCTCGCTGCCCATGGCGCTGGCGGATGCCGACCAGCTGATGCAGGTCTGCCTGAACCTCGTGAAGAACGCCGCCGAAGCGCTGACCGGCAAGGCGGGCGGCACGATCCGGCTGCACAGCTTCTATGACCATACCCTGCGCCGCCCCCCCGACGAGGCCGATCCCGCAGGCCGCCCGCTGCCCCTGCAGATCGAGGTCGAGGATAACGGGCCGGGCTTTCCCCCCGCGATCGCCGATCAGGTCTTCGAGCCCTTCGTCTCGGGGCGCGAGAACGGCACCGGCCTCGGGCTGGCGCTGGTCAGCAAGATCATCACCGACCACGGCGCGCTGATCCGCGTGGACAGCCGCCCCGGACGCACCGTTTTTCGACTTTCACTGCCCAAGGCATAAGGACCGACCCCATGGACGGAACCGTTCTGATCGCTGACGATGACCGCACCATCCGCACGGTGCTGACGCAGGCGCTGACGCGCGCGGGCTGTCGCGTCCATGCCACCGGCAGCCTGGCGCAGCTGTCGAAATGGGTCGAGGAGGGGCGCGGCGATCTGGTCATCACCGACGTGATGATGCCCGACGGCAACGGCATCGACCGCATCCCCGAGATCCGCGAGATGCGCCCCGACCTGCCGGTCATCGTGATCTCGGCCCAGAACACCATCGTCACCGCGATCCGCGCGACCGAGGCCGAGGCGTTCGAATATCTGCCCAAGCCCTTTGACCTGCCCGATCTGATGTCCAAGGCTGGTCAGGCCCTGTCGCGCCGCCCGCGCAAATCCGATCCCATCCCCGAACCGCTGGCCGCGCCGCGCGACACGGCCGATCCGGCCATGCCGCTGATCGGCCACGCGCCCGCCATGCAGGCGCTGTTCCGCATGGTCGCGCGGGTGCTGAACGCCGATCTGCCCGTCCTGATCGCAGGCGAGGCGGGCGTGGGCAAGACCACCATCGCCCGCAGCTTCCACGACCTGTCGGACCGGCGCGAACGGGGGCTTGCGATCCTGACCTCGGCCGATTCCGGGGACGAGGCCATCGCCCGCGCCACCGACCGCGCGCGCGGCGGCACCATCGTGATCGAGAACCCGGCGGGCTTCGACTCGGCCGCCCAAGCCCGGCTGATCGGGATGATCGAGGCGATGGAAAGCGGCCCCGACCGCGCCAGCGCGCCGCGCATCGTCGCCACGACCGGCCCGGACCCGCAGGCCGATGTGGCAGCGGGGCGGCTTCGGTCGGACCTCTATTACCGGCTGGCGGGGGTGACGATCAGCGTGCCGCCCCTGCGCGCGCGGGTCGATGACATCCTGCCGCTGGCCTCGCACCTGCTGGCGCGCGCGGCCTCGCAGGGTCTGCCTGAACGAAGCCTGTCGGACGAGGCCTCGGCCATGCTGCGCGCCCATCCCTTCCCGGGCAATGTGCGGGAGCTGGAAAACATGATGCGCCGTCTGGCGCTGACCGCGAACGGCCCGCAGATCAGCGCGACCGAGATGCGCGAGGCGCTGAGCCAGCAGACCGGCGCCCGCATGGCGCCCCCGCCCGCCAGCATCGCCGCGCCCATGGGCCATGCCGCCTTCGAGCCCGAGCAGACCATCCCCATGCCCGCCGCCAATGCCCGCCTGTCGGATTCGGTCGAAGCGCATCTGCAGCGCTATTTCGACCTGCATGGCGACGCGCTGCCGCCTCCGGGTCTCTACGACCGCATCCTGCGCGAGATCGAGCGTCCGCTTCTGCAGGTCGCGCTGGATGCGACGGGTGGAAACCAGCTGCGCTGCGCCGATCTGCTGGGGATCAACCGCAATACGCTGCGCAAGAAACTGACCGAGCTGAATATCGAGGTGACACGGCGCCGCAAACTGATGTAAAACCGCCACAGGTCGCAGCGCATCGGTCACAACGACCCGCCGCGCCGCGTTGGAAAAGCCGCGACAGACGGCGGATGTGGGGGTCATGGCAGGGTCCGTATCAGGTCTCGGCTGGGACAATCTGGCTAGATTGCGCCTGCCGCGCGAATCCCGGAAGGTTCTGGGCTGGGTCATGCTGCTTGTCGGGCTGCTGCTGGGCGGCGCGACAATCGCGATGCTGGGCCCTCTGGGGCGGGGGCTGGACGGGCGGCTGATGCGCCTGGTCCTGCTGCTGGACCTGGCCTATCTGATCCTGCTGACCGGTTTCGTGATGGCGCGAATGGCGCGGCTGATCCTGGCGCGTCGCACGAATGCGCCGGCCTCGCGGCTGCACGGGCGGCTGGTCGCGATCTTCGCGGGTCTGGCCCTGGTGCCCACCGTTCTGGTGGCGCTGTTCGCGGGCGTTCTGGTCAATATCGGGCTCGAGGGCTGGTTCTCGGAGCGGGTGCAGCAGGTCGTGACAACCTCGCAGGCCGCGGCCGAGGCCTATCAGGACGAACACCGCCGCGACCTCTCCGAGGATGCGCGCGCCCTGGCCGGCATCCTGACCCAGGCCGCGCGCGCCAATCCGCTGATCGAGGATGCCGAGATCCGGCAGCTTCTGGTGCAGGGTCAGGCCCTGATCCAGCGCGGCCTGCGCGAGGCCTATATCATCAGCGGCGCGGGCGAGATCCGCGCGCGGGGCGACCGCAGCTATCTGTTCTGGTATGAAGAGCCCTCGACCGCGCAGCTGGATCAGGCGCAGGCCGAAGGGCTGGTCCTGATCGAGGATTGGGCGAATGACGAGTTCCGCGCGCTGGTCGCGCTGCCACCGCTGGCGGACCGTTATCTGTATGTGACGCGCGATGTCGATGGCAGCCTGCTGGGGCTTCTGGACGATACCCGCGCCACGGTTGGCAATTACCGCCAGTTGGAAGAGATGCGCGCCCGCGTGCTGTTCGAGTTCTCGCTGGTCTATCTGGGTTTCGCGCTGCTTCTGGTCTCGGCCGCTATCTGGCTGGGCCTGTGGTTCGCAAGCCGGCTGTCGCGGCCCATCGGCCTGCTGGCGCAGGCGACCGAGCGGGTAGGGCAGGGCGATCTGGACGTGCAGGTCCCCGAGCCGCATACCGGCGACGAGATCCAGACCCTGGGCATGGCCTTCAACCGCATGACGCGCCAGCTCAAGGCGCAGCGCGACGAACTGGTCGAAAGCTACCGCCTGTCGGACGAGCAGCGGCGGCTGTTCGACAACGTGCTGGGCTCGGTCACGTCGGGCGTGATCGGTCTGGACGCCGCCGGAGAGATCGACTTCGTCAACCGCTCGGCCAGCCGCCTGCTCGGTCTGGACCCCCGGCGTGACATCGACGCGCTGCTGTCCGAGGCTGTGCCGGAATTCGCGGCCCTGTTCGACCGGCTGTCGGCCTCTGTCGCGGAAACGGTGCAGGACGAGGTGCGCCTGACCCGTCAGGGCCGCATCGAAAGCCTGCTGGTCCGCATGGCGGTGCGGCGTGGCGGCGATGGCGCGCTGGAGGGATACGTGGTCGCCTTCGACGACGTGACCGAACTGGTCAGCGCGCAGCGCATGGCGGCTTGGGGCGACGTCGCCCGCCGCGTGGCGCATGAGATCAAGAACCCGCTGACCCCGATCCAGCTGTCTGCCGAGCGCCTGCGCCGCAAGTTCGGCCCCTTGGCGGCCGAGGGCGACCGCGCGGCGCTGGACCAGTATACCGACGTGATCATCCGCCAGACCAACGACCTGCGGCGCATCGTGGACGAGTTCAGCCGCTTTGCCCGGATGCCCGAACCCGACCGCGCCGAGACCGACATTGCGGCCCTGCTGCGCGAGGTGACGCTGTTGCAGCAGGACGCGCTGCACGGCGCCCTGCGGACCGAGATCCCCGAGACGCCGGTGATCGTCGATGCCGATGCCGGGATGCTGCGGCAGGCGCTGACGAACCTGCTGAAGAACGCGGGCGAGGCGGTCGAGGAGTGCCTGACGCGGCCCGGCTATCAGCCGTTGATCCGCGTCACGCTGGAGGCCGCCCCCGAGGCCGTCTGCATTCGCATCATCGACAACGGCCCCGGCCTGCCCGCCGACCGCTCGCGCCTGTTCGAGCCCTATGTGACGCTGAAAAGCACGGGGACGGGCCTTGGCCTGCCCATCGTCAAGAAGATCGTCGAGGAACATGGCGGCAGCCTGTCCCTGACCGACGCGCCCGGAGGCCCCGAAGGCGGGGGAACCGGCGCCATGGCCGAAATCCGGCTGCCGCGCGAACGCCATCCGGTGCGCGCGGCCAAGACCAAGAGCAGAGAGAAGGACGAGGCGACATCATGAGCGACATCCTGATCGTCGATGACGAACGCGACATCCGCGAACTGATCGCGGATATCCTGAAGGACGAGGGGTTCGAGACGCGGCTGGCGGCCAATTCCGACGAGGCCGTCGCCGCGCTGAACGACCGCGAGCCCGCGCTGATGGTGCTGGACATCTGGCTCAAGGACAGCCGGATGGACGGCATCGACATCCTGAAACAGGTCAAGCGCAACAATCCCGACGTGCCGGTCATCATCATCTCGGGGCACGGCAATATCGAGATCGCCGTCGCGGCGATCAAGCAGGGTGCCTATGACTTCATCGAGAAGCCCTTCAACATCGACCAGCTGATGGTCGTGGTGAACCGCGCGATGGAGACCAGCCGCCTGCGCCGCGAGAACAGCTCGCTGCGGCGCGGCGGCGAACGTCTTGCCGAGATGCTGGGCCATTCCGCGCCCTTCCGCCGCCTGCGCGACGCGCTGGACAAGGTCGCGCGCTCGAACGGGCGGGTGCTTCTGTCGGGCGAGCCCGGCACCGGCAAGGAAATGGCCGCGCGCTATATCCATGCCCACAGCCCGCGCGCCGACGCGCCCTTCGTCACCGTGCCCTGCGCCACGATCGAGCCCGAGCGGATGGAAGAGGTCCTTTTCGGCCGCGAATCCGCCGAGCGCGGGATCGAGCCGGGTCTGCTGGAGCAGGCGCATGGCGGCGTGATCTATTTCGACGAGGTGGGCGACATGCCCCTCGGCACCCAGCCCAAGATCCTGCGGGTGCTGACCGAACAGCAATTCGTCCGGGCGGGCGGGGCGGACAAGGTGCGCGTCGATCTGCGGGTCCTGTCCTCGACCAATCGCGACCTGATGGCAGAGATCGCCGCCGGACGCTTCCGGCAGGAATTGTTCGACCGGCTGAACGTGGTGCCCATCGCGGTGCCCTCGCTGGCGGACCGGCGCGACGACATCGCCCTGCTGGCCCGCCACTTCATCGAGCAGTTCCACGCGCTGCAGGGCCTGACGCCCCGCGAACTGCCCGAGGATACCGTCGCCGCGCTGCAATCCATGCGCTGGCCGGGCAATATCCGCCAGCTTCGCAACGTGATCGAGCGCGTCCTGATCCTGGCCGAGGGGTCGGGCCCGATCCAGCCCTCGGAACTGGAACCGCAGGGCGCGACGCCCGACAACAGCGACGCGCTGAGCCTGGGCCCGCAGGTCACGGCGATGGCGCTCCGCGAGGCGCGCGAATTGTTCGAGCGCGAATACCTCGTCGCCCAGATCAACCGCTTCGGCGGCAATATCAGCCGCACGGCGCAATTCGTGGGCATGGAGCGCAGCGCGCTGCACCGCAAGCTGAAATCGCTTGGCGTGGTCGGCGGGATGCGCAGCGACGAGGACATGATGATGGGCAAGTGACCCCGCGCTTGCGCCTTGCCTGCGCCCGGCATAGGCAGGGGGCTTGCAAGGCGCCGACCCGGAAGGGGGCGCGGTTCGTGCGACACGAGGGCAGTCGATGAAGATCATCATTTGCGGTGCCGGGCAGGTCGGCTGGCAGATCGCGCGCCATCTTGCGGGCGAACGCAACGACGTGACGGTGATCGACAACAATGCCGATCTGATCCGCCGGGCGACCGACGCGCTGGACGTGCAGGGCGTCACGGGCTTTGCCAGCCATCCCGACGTCCTGGACCGCGCGGGCGCGCGCGACGCCGACCTGATCATCGCCGCGACCCATTCGGACGAGGTGAACATGGTCACCTGCCAGGTCGCGCATTCGGTCTTTCAGGTGCCGCGCAAGATCGCGCGGCTGCGCTCGGGCGCTTATCTCGACGCGATCTATTCCGACCTCTACCGGACCGAGCACCTGCCCATCGACGTGGTGATCAGCCCCGAACGAGAGGTCGCGCAGGCCGCACTGCAGCGCCTGTCCGCGCCCTCGACCTTTGATGTCGAGACCTTCCTCAAGGGGCGGGTGCATCTGCTGGGCATCGATCTCGAGGCCGATTGCCCGGCCCTGAACACGCCCCTGCGCCAGCTCTCAGAGCTTTTTTCCAGCCTGCGCGCCATCGTGGTGGGGGTGCGCCGCGAGGGGCGGCTTTTTGCGCCGGAACCGGGCGACCAGCTTTTCGCGGGCGACCAGATCTATGTGTTCGCCCATGTCGATGACGTGGCCCGCACGCTGGACATCTTCGGCAAGCCCGCCCGCAAGCAGGAGCGTCTGGTCATCATCGGCGCGGGCAATGTGGGTTTGGCCGTCGGCCGGGCGCTCGAGGCACGTCCCGACCGCATCCGCGCCAAGCTGATCGAGCGCGACCGCGCCCGCGCGGAATTCGCCGCCGACAGGCTGGAGCGGACCATCGTGCTGAACGGGGACGGCCTGTCGGTCGAATTGCTGGACGAGGCTTCGGTTTCTTCGGCCGATGCGGTTCTGGCCGTGACCGATGACGACAAGACGAACATCCTGGCCTCGATCCGGGCCAAGCAGGCCGGCGCACGCATGGCCATCGCGCTGGTCAACGACCCGACACTGGTGCCGCTGATGGGGGCGCTGGACATCGACGCCTATATCAACCCGCGTGCCACGACCGTCTCGACCATCCTGCGCCATATCCGGCATGGCCGGGTGCGCGATCTCTACTCCATCGGCGACGCCGAGGCCGAGGTGATGGAGGCGCAGGTCCTGTCCACATCTCCGATGGCGGGCCGCACGATCCGCGACATCGAATTTCCGGAAGGCGCGCTGATCGGGGCCGTGCAAAAGGGCGACCGCATCGTCATGCCCGCCGCCGATACCCGCATCGACGAGGGCGATCTGGTGCTGATCTTCGCCCTGACCGCCGATGTCCCCGAGGTCGAGCGCCTGCTTCAGGTCTCGATCGATTTCTTCTGAGGCGCGGGGGATGCGCGCGATCCTGATGCGCCTGCCGCTGCTGGTCCTGGTCTGCGGCCTTGCGGCGCTGATGATGTGGCTGCCTGCAGCCCATGCCTCGATCACGGGCCATGCGGCGATCGCCCGCAACTTCTTCTATGCCGGGCTTCTGATCCTGGTCTTCTGCTTCCTGATCGGGCTGGCCATGCAGGGGAACCGTCCGGATGGCCGCTCGCGCACGATGCTGCTGAACATGCTGGCGGTCTTTGCCGGGCTTCCGCTGATCCTTGCGCTGCCCTTCGCCGAAAGCCTGCCCGATACCGGCTGGTTCAACGCATGGTGGGAGATGGTCTCGGCGCTGACCACGACGGGGGCCTCGCTCTATTCGGCGGACCTGCTGCCCCAGCCGCTGCATCTGTGGCGGGCACTGGTGGGCTGGATGGGCGGCTTCTTCGTTCTGGTCGCCGCCGTGGCGATCCTTGCGCCGCTGCGCGTGGGCGGGTTCGAGATCATGACCAACCCGCAGGAAACCCGCCGCCTGGCCGATACCGGACAGGCGCTGCGTCGGGCCGAACGCGCGGGCCCGCAGATCGAATCCGCGCCCAACGACCCGCTGCTGCGCGTCCTGCGCGCGGCCGAGGCGGTGCTGCCGCCCTATGCGGGGCTGACGCTGGCGCTGTGGGTCGGGCTGCTGATGGCGGGCGATCCGTCCTTTCTGGCGCTGTGCCGCGCGCTTGGCACTCTGTCGACCTCGGGGATCTCGCCGGTTCTGGGGCCGGCGGGCGAGGCGTCGGGCTTCGGGGGCGAGGCGCTGGTCTTCCTGTTCCTTCTGCCCGCCCTGTCGCGGCGCTTCTGGCCGGGCGGCGGCACGCTGCGCGCCAGCGAAAGGCTGCGCGACGATCCCGAATTGCGGCTGGCGGCAGGGCTGGTCGCGCTGGTCACGGCGGTGCTGTTCCTGCGCCACTTCATCGGCGCGATCGAGGCCGGCCCGGACGGGCAGGAGCCGCTGGCGGGCATCGGGGCGGGCCTGCGCGCGCTGTGGGGCGTGGCCTTCAACGCGCTGAGCTACCTGACCACGACGGGCTGGAACTCGAATGACTGGCAGGGCGCGCGGGCATGGTCGGGGCTGACCGCGCCCGGGTTGATCCTGGCGGGGCTGGCGATGATGGGCGGCGGCGTGGCGACCACGGCAGGCGGCGTCAAGCTGTTGCGCGTCTATGCGCTGGCCCGGCACGGCGAACGCGAGATGCAGCGCATCATCCATCCCTCGGCGGTGGCGGGCGGCGGGCGGATCGCGCGCCATCTGCGCCGCGAGGGGGCCTATCTGGCCTTCATCTTCTTCATGCTGTTTGCCATCTCGATCGCGGTGGTGGTGGCGCTGGTCTCGATCCAGGCGGTCGAGTTCGAGACGGCGACGATCCTGTCGATCGCGGCGCTGACGAATACCGGCCCGCTGGCGGGCGCGATCCCGCTGACCCCGGTCTTCGAAGGCAGCGCCGGCATCGCCTCGGCCCCGTGGGAGGGGTGGTCGGGCCTGCCCGACATGACCAAGGCCATCCTTGCCGCCGCCATGATCATCGGCCGCATCGAGACGCTGGCGATCCTGGCCCTGTTCTCGCCCGAATTCTGGCGCCGGTGACAGGCGGTCGCGCCGCCTTGCATGACTGGGAACAACAGCTTAGACATCGTGTTGACAGGGACAGAACAAGACGGACGGCAAAGCAATGGCTGGCGACAAGCAGAATCTGCAGGATGCATTCCTGAACCACGTCCGCAAGGCGAAGGTGCCGGTCACGATCTTCCTGATCAATGGCGTCAAGCTGCAGGGCGTCATCACCTGGTTCGACAATTTCTGCGTGCTTCTGCGCCGCGACGGCCAGTCGCAGCTGGTCTACAAGCACGCCATCAGCACGATCATGCCGGGCCAGCCGATCACGCTTTATGAAGGCGACGACTGATTGGCGGAACTGACGGAAACGGCGGCCCGGCCGACGCGGGCCTATGTGATCCACCCCGACCTTGGCCGGGCGCGCACCCAGAGGCGCGAGCCCGAGCATGCGCTGACCGAGGCCGTGGCGCTGGCCCTGGCCCTGCCGGGGATCGAGATGGTCGGCTCGGAAGTCGCCAATCTGCGCGAGCCCAATCCCGGCAAGCTGTTCGGCAAGGGCAAGCTGGCCGAGATCGGCGAACGGCTCAAGGCGCTGGAGGTCGAACTGGTCCTGATCGACGGGCCGGTCACGCCCGTCCAGCAGCGCAACCTGGAAAAGGATTGGGGCGTCAAGCTTCTGGACCGGACCGGGCTGATCCTTGAAATCTTCGCCGACCGCGCCCGCACGCGCGAGGGCGTGCTTCAGGTCGAACTGGCGGCCCTGTCCTATCAGCGCACGCGGCTGGTCCGGGCCTGGACCCACCTGGAACGCCAGCGTGGCGGGCTTGGCTTCGTGGGCGGCCCCGGCGAGACGCAGATCGAGGCCGACCGCCGCGCCATCGACGAACAGATGACCCGCCTGCGCCGCCAGCTTGAGCGTGTCGTCAAGACCCGCAGCCTGCACCGCGCGGCCCGCGCCAAGGTTCCCTATCCCATCGTGGCGCTGGTGGGCTACACCAACGCCGGGAAATCGACCCTGTTCAACCGCCTGACCGGGGCCGAGGTCTTTGCCAAGGACATGCTGTTCGCCACGCTTGACCCGACAATGCGCGCGATCCGGCTGCCGGATGTGGCGGGTGGCGGTTCGGGGCGCAAGATCATCCTGTCCGACACGGTTGGCTTCATCAGCGACCTGCCCACCGAACTGGTCGCGGCCTTCCGCGCCACGCTGGAAGAGGTGCTGGAGGCCGACCTGATCCTGCATGTCCGCGACATCAGCCACCCCGAGACCGAGGAGCAGGCCGCCGACGTGGCCGAGATCCTCGACAATCTGGGCGTGGACGAGGATGTTGCCGCCATCGAGGTCTGGAACAAGATCGACGCGCTTGGCCCCGAGACCCGCGCCGCCCTGCGCCGCACCGATGCCCGGACCGAGGGTGTGCAGGCCGTCAGCGCCCTGTCTGGCGAGGGGCTGGACGACCTGATCGCCGCCATCGACCACGCGCTTGGCACGGTCCTGGACGACGAGCGCCTGCCCGAGACGCTGGTTCTGGACTTCGCCGATGGCCGCGCCCGCGCATGGTTGCACGAGGCGGGCGTCGTCGAACGCGAAGAGGCCGCCGAGGACGGGCTGCATCTGGACCTGCGCTGGACCGCGCGGCAGAAGGGCGCCTTTGCGGCCTTTACCGGCGCCGAGCGCGATGAGTACGAAGACGAGGATCAGGGCGCGGATCGTCGCCCCGGCGGCTGGCACCCCGCGGATTGAGGCGCAGGGCGCAGCCGCGCCCCGCAACCTTCAGACAGGCATCTCATACGCCCAGGGCGGGTTCGCGCCGGGCCGCGAGACGGTGATCGCGGCGGCCTGTGCGCCAAGGGTCAGCGCCGCGCGGATCTGGTCGGGGCTGATTGCCGCCAGCGCGTCTTTCGACAGCAATCCCTGCCGTTCCAGAGAGGCCAGCACGCCCGCATTGAACGTGTCGCCCGCGCCGATCGTGTCGGCCACTTCGGTCCGCACGGCGGGCGCGTCGACCGTCTCGCCGGACCAGAGCGCGCGCGCCCCGGCCTCGCCGCCCGTCTGAAGGACCAGCTTCGGCCCCGAGGCCAGGATGCGCCGCGCGCCCTCTTCGGGCGAGAGCTCGGGATAGAGCCATTCCAGATCATCCGCCGACATCTTGACGATATCCGCCATCGGCAGCAGCCGCGACAGGCGGGCGCGATAGGCGTCCGCGTCCTTGATGAAGAAGGGCCGGATATTGGGGTCGATCATCACCGGCAGGCGCGCGTGATGGGCGGCGACCAGCCCCTCGACCGTCGCGCCGCAGGGATCGGGGACGAGGCTGATCCCGCCCGCGAACAAGGCCGTGACGCTGTCGGGCAGGGGGGCGATATCCTCGGGTCGCAGCATCCGCCCCGCCGAGCCCTCATCATAGAACGAATAGCGCGCCTCGCCATGGGTCAGCGTCACCAGCGCCAGCGTCGTCAGGCGGTCGGTGCGCGGGCAGAGATCGGTGTTCACGCCCGCCTCGGCCAAGGGCGCCATGATCTGCGCGCCGAACGGGTCGGTGCTGATCGGCCACAGATAGCCCGTCTCGATGCCCAGACGGCCAAGCGCAATCGCCGTGTTGTAGACCGCGCCGCCGGCCAGCGGACGGAAGACACCGTCCTGCGGCACCATGTCGATCAGCGATTCGCCTGCACAAAGGATCATCGAAGCCCCCTATCCTGTCGGTCACTGGCTCAGATACAGGAAAGCCGCTAGCGCTACCAGCGCAACGGCGACGGCGGCACCGATTTTCCAGACCGACCAGGGCCGTTCGCCCATGACCTTGCCGGTCTGGCCGTTCACGACGAAACGGTAGCTCTTGCCGTTGTAGCGATAGGCGGCCGACCAGATCGGTAGCATGATATGCTTGAAGGTCTCGTTGGCGAAGCGGCTGTCCACGTGATCGACGCGCTGCTCGTCGCCGCCGATGGTCCGGCGCACGTCCTGATGGATGATCTGGGCCATCTGGCGGCGCGCGGCCTCGTGGCCGTCGGCCAGGGCGACGGTATAGCCCTCGGCCTCGAAGCCCGACAGGAAGGCCGGGTCATAATCCGCCAGCGACGACAGATCCCATGGCTTCATCGCCTCGGCAAAGCGGGGCGGCAAGGCGGTCGATGCCGGGATCAGCACGTCGTTGAACTGCCGCGCGACCTGGCCCGAGACGGGCGTCCAGCGGATGCGCCGTTCCTGCCGGCTGACCATCTGGCTCTTGCCGTTCACTGTCTGCATGCTCTGGACCGTGACGTAATAGGCGTCGCCCCGCTGACCCCGGTAGCTTGAGCTCGTATCGGAATCGAAGGTCCAGAAGGGCGAATAGACCCCGGTCAGCCGCCGGTCCTTGCGCGCATAGGCGGTCAGCGCGGACGGCGCGAACCACAGGCTGCCCAGCCAGCGTTTCATCGCGGCGCGGGCCTCGGCCTCGGTCAGGACGAAAGGCAGGACGCCCTGCGGCTTGATGCGTCGGGTGGGGCCGGTATCGGTGACGACCGGCGTCGCGCAGAACGGGCAGGCACTGGCATGGTGGCTGTCATCCAGATCGACCTGCGCGCCGCAATTGGGGCAGGACAGGGTCCGCACCGTCTGGGCGATGTCCTCGGCCCCGCGATAGAGGTCCAGCCCCTTTTCCAGCGGGATCTCCCGCAGGGCCAAGCCTTGCGCTCGCGGCCCCTCGGCCCATTGCAGGGCAGCCTCGTCGCTGCTGTCGTCGGATTGGCGGCCCGGCGCGCGGGCGGGGCCGGGGCCGATCTGCTGGCGGTGGCCGCACCAGTCGCAGACAAGGCTCTGCTGGCCGGGACGAAAGGCGAGGCTCGCCCCGCATTGTCCGCAGGGAAAGCGATGTTCGGCAGGGATCATCCGGGCCTCAGCGCGGCAGCGGCGGAGGCGTCGCGCCGAAGATCGAGGCCAGGGCCGCGACCTGACCGGCCTCGACCCAGCCGTCCTGACCCTCGGTCCAGACCAGCGTCTCGCGCGTCAGGCTGCCATCGGCCACAAGGCGCGGCAGGTCGGATTGCGCGAATGGCCCCGAAGCCGCGCCGTCGATCGCCACATGCCATTCGGGCGCGCGGCCGGGCAGGGGCGGAGGCGCTGCGGGGGCCTGCTGCTGCGCGGGTTGGGGCGCCGCGCCCCAGGGACCGGGGCGCGAGGCCATGCCCATCGCCGCGCCCATCGCGGCGCCGAAGCCCGCGCCCGCGCCACCTTCGTTCTTCGAGGCGTTCAGCATCGCCTCCGAGGCCGCATATTGGCCGAACCGGTCCAGATCGCCGATGATCCCCATGCTGGTGCGCTTGTCCAGCATCGCCTCGACCTCGGAGGGCAGGCTGACATTCTCGATGTAGAATTCGGGCAGGGTCAGGCCATAACCCTCGATCACGGGGGCGATGGCCCGCGCGACAAGGCCCGAAAGCTGGTCGGTATTGGCCGCCATGTCCAGAACCGGAATGTTCGAGCCCGCGATGGCACGCGAGAATTCCTGCACGATCACGTTGCGGATCTGGTCGGCGATCTCGTCGCGGCTGAACTCGCCCTGGGTGCCGACGATCTCGGACATGAAGCGGGCGGGATCGGTCACGCGCATCGCGTAGGTGCCGAAGGCGCGCAGGCGCACCGGCCCGAATTCGGGGTCGCGCGCGATGATCGGATTGCGCGTGCCCCATTTCAGGTCGTTGAACCGGGTCGTGTTGATGAAATAGACCTCGGACTTGAAGGGGCTGCGGAAGCCGAGATCCCAGTGGCGCAGCCGCGTCATCACCGGAATGTTGTTGGTTTCCAGCAGATAGAGACCGGGGCCGAAGACATCGGCCAATTGCCCCTCATGGACGAAGACCGCGGCCTGCCCTTCGCGGACGGTCAGCTTGGCGCCGTATTTGATGGCCCGTCCGACGGTCGGGAAGCGGTAGACCATCGTGTCGCGGTTATCCTCGACCCATTCGATGACCTCGATGAACTCTCCGCCAAGGATGTTCAGGATGGACATGGCGCAACCCCCTGCTTCCGCATTCCGCTGCATCCTGTATGACCCCGCGCAGGCCGCGGATCAAGCCAGAGGGGCCGGATTGTTCAGGCGGGCCGGGCCAGCAATTCGGCGGCGATCCGGCGCAGTATCGGCAGGGCCTCGGCTTCGGTCATGCCGAAGCGCAGGCGCGGATCATAGAGCATCCGCAGCAACAGCTCGTCATGCCGCGTCAGCAGCGCGAATTCCTCGTCATCGTTGAAGATCGAGGGGCGCGCGGCCGGGCTGTCATTGGCCAGGCCCATCGCCTGGGCCAGTTCCTCGTGGATGCAGGACTGGCGCAGAAGCGGCGGCAACTCCGCCCGGATCACGGCGACAGCACGGGCATAGACGGGGCTCTCGCCCTGCGAATAGGCGAAGACCGTGCAGGCGATGGCGGGGGGCAGGTCGGTCAGGATCGCGACGTCATCGGCGGGAATGCCGGGAACCAGTTCGCTCAGGCGCGGCCCGATCTGACGACGCTCGTCCTCGGAGAGGATCAGCACCACGACATTGCCGCCCCCTTGCGAGGCCAGCCGCACCGGGTGGCCGCTGGCCTGCGACAGGCGCGCGGCGTAGTCCGCGATCTCGGCCCGCCACGCGCGCTGGCGTCCCAGATCGACCGAGGCGCCGAATTCGGGCTGAAACTGCACCGGCTCGGACCAGCGGCGCAGGGGGGCGGGGCGTTCCTCGGCCACCAGCGCGCCATCGCGGCGGGTATATTCGTCGCGCAGCGCGATCCGGACGAAGTTCTGCGCCAGTGTCTCGGCGTCGAAGGGCGCGTCGGCCGGATCGCGGTCCCGCCTCAGCCTGCCCTGGGCCAGCAGCGAGCGCTCCATCCGGGCATAGTAGTCGCGCTGCGTCTGGCTGGCATCGCTGGCCTGCGCCGAGGCGAGGATCGCGGCGCGGTTGGCCGCGCGGTTCCGTTCGGCGCGGGCCTCGCGCAGCTGGGCCTGACGCTCGGCCTCGGTCAAGGCGGGGGCTTCGGGCGCGGGCGGCGGGGGCGCGGTCTCGGCCGGGATGTCGGCAGGCTCGCAGGCGGCAAGGATCAGTGCCGCCGCCAGCCCGGTCATGGCCCGCGCCGCGATCATCAGGCCGCCCCTTGGGTCCGCGACCGGGCCGAGGCCAGGGCATCGCGCAATTCGGTCTCCATCCGCTGCAGCTCGGTCTCGGCGGCGGCGCGGCGGGTCCGGCCCTCATCGGCGATGCGCAGGCTGTCCTCGATCGTGGCGATCAGCTGGGCATTGGCGGTGCTGACGGCCTCGATGTCGAAGACGCCGCGCTCGGCTTCGGTCCGGATCTGGGCATTGGCCTGACGCAGATTGTCGGCATTGCGCGTCAGCAATTCATTGGTCAGGTCGGTGGCGGCCTTGACGCTGCGCGCGGCCTCGGCGCTGCGCTGGATCGTGACGGCCTGGGCCAGCTGCGTCTCCCACAGAGGCACGGTGTTCACCAGCGTCGAGTTGATGCGCGTGACCAGCGACTTGTCGTTTTCCTGCACCAGCCGGATCGAGGGCAGAGACTGCATCGTCACCTGCCGCGTCAGCTTGAGGTCATGGACGCGCCGCTCAAGATCGTCGCGCAAGGTCCTGAGATCGCGCAATTCCTGCGCGCCCATCACCTGCTGTTCCTCGGGCGTCCCCTTCAGCGCGGCCTCGCGTTCGGGAATGATGCGGCTGTCCAGCTCGCGCAGCTTTTCCTCGCCCGCGGCGATATACAGCGCAAGCTCGTCATAGAAGTTCAGCGTTTTCTCATAAAGCAGGTCCAGAGACTTGATGTCCTTCAGCAATTTCTGCTCGTGCGCTTCCAGTTCGGCGGTGATCCGGTCAATCTGGGTCTGGACCTGTTCGTAATTGGCGACGAATTTCGCGAAGGGCGCCGACCGGCCCAGCAGCTTTTCCCACAGGCTGCGCTCGCGGCGCATGTCGAGTTCGCTGGTGGAGAAGCCGCGGATCGTGGTGACCACCGCGCGCAGGCTGTCGCCGGCGGGGCCCACATCCTTGGTCTTGACGTCGTTCAGCATGGCCTGGCTGATCTGTTGCAGATCGGCCTGGGCGCGGGTGCCGAAGCGCAGGATGGAATTGCTGTCCTTCAGGTCGATCTCGTCCATGCGGCGCTGGATCTCGGCGCGGGTGGCCGGATCGGCAGCCGAGGCGCTGACCGGGGTGTCATCGGGCTGGGGCAGGCTGGTCTGGGTCAGCGCGTCGATCTGGGCCTGTGCGGCCAGCGCGCGGCTGCGGGTCTCGTCGGTCATCTGCATTCCCCCGGTCTGCGGCAAAAGCAACCATGCCATTCACACGTTCACCATATGGCGAATCTCTGCCGGTTCAACGGGACACGCGCCCGAAAGTTTCTCTGCGGCGCGGCGCGAATGGAAAAAGGGCGGGCCTGTTGCGGCCCGCCCTCATCGTTGTGATGCATCCGGTGCGGATCAGGCGGCCTTCTTGCCCGCCCCGAAGCGGCCGTAGAAGCTGTCGCCCTTGGCCGCCATCTCGCGCAGCAGAGCGGGGGCCGCGAAGCGTTCGCCATGCGCGCCCGCCAGCTGGTCGCAGATCGCCACCGCACGTTCGGCGCCCAGGATGTCCAGCCAGCCGAAGGGGCCGCCAGACCATGGCGCATAGCCCCAGCCCAGGATCGCGCCCACGTCGCCCTCGCGGATGTCCTCGAGAACGCCCTCCTCGAGCGCGCGCACCGCCTCGAGCGTCTGCGCGAACATCAGCCGGTGCTGCACCTCCTCCAGACTGGGCTGGTCGTCCGCGCGGGGGAATTGTGCGTCCAGCCCCTCCCACAGACCTTGGCGCTTGCCGGCCTCGTCATAGGCGTAGAAGCCCGCCGCGGCCTTGCGGCCCATCCGGCCCTGATCGGCCATCCAGAACAGCACCTCGTCCACCGCGCCGTCGGGATAGGCGTCCCCCATCGCGGCCCGCGTCGCCTTGGCGATCTTGACGCCCAGGTCGATCGAGGTCTCGTCCACCAGCTGCAGCGGGCCGAGCGGCATCCCCATCATCTTGGCGGCGTTCTCGACCAGGGTCGGGTTCACGCCCTCGGCCACCAGCCGGATGCCCTCGTTGATGTAGGGGATGATGCAGCGGTTGGCGTAGAAGAAGCGCGCGTCGTTCACCACGATGGGCGTCTTGCGGATCTGGCGCACGAAATCCAGCGCCTTGGCGACCGCCACGGGGCCGGTCTCGCGGCCCTTGATGATCTCGACCAGCGCCATCTTGTCCACCGGGCTGAAGAAGTGGATGCCGATGAACTGCCCGGGCCGCGCGCTGGCCTTGGCCAGGTCGCTGATCGGCAGGGTCGAGGTGTTGGTGGCGAAGATCGCGTCCGCGGGGATCACCGCCTCGGCCTTCCTCGTGACCTCGGCCTTGACCGAGGGGTCCTCGAACACGGCTTCGACGATCAGGTCGCAGCCCTCCAGCGCGGCGTAGTCGGTCGTGGCGGTGATGCGGGCCAGCAGCTCGGCCTTCTGGTCCTCGGTCGCCTTCTTGCGGCTGATCGCCTTGTCCATCAGGCCTTCCGAATAGGCCTTGCCCTTGTCGGCGCTGGCTTGCGCGGCGTCGATCAGGACCACCTCGATCCCGGCCTTGGCGCTGACATAGGCAATGCCCGCGCCCATCATGCCCGCACCCAGAATGCCCACCTTGCGGACAGTCTGGTCGGGGGCTTCGGGACGGTTCGCGCCCTTTTCCAGCGCCCCCTTGTTGATGAACAGGCTGCGGATCATCGCCGTCGAGGACGGGTTCATCAGGACGTTGGTGAACCAGCGCGCCTCGATCTTCAGCGCCTGATCGAAGGGCACCTGCGCGCCCTCGTAGACGGCCGACAGCAGCGCCTTGGCCGCCGGATAGACGCCCATCGTCTTGGCGTGCACCATGGCCGAGGCGCCGACGAAGGTCATGAAGCCCGCCGGATGGAAGGGCTCGCCCCCCGGCATCTTGTAGCCCTTGGCGTCCCAGGGCTTGACCAGGTCGGCCTCCTTCGCCTCGAGCACCCAGGCCTTGGCGGCGGCCAGCGGGTCCTCGACCACCTCGTCGACCAGGCCGGCGGCCTTGGCCTTCTTCGGCTCGGAGAGCTTGCCCTCCAGCAGGAAGGGCGCGGCGACCATGGCGCCCAGCTTGCGGACGAGGCGCGTCGTGCCGCCCGCGCCGGGGAAGATGCCGACCATGATCTCGGGCAGGCCGATTTTGGCCTTGGGATTGTCCGCGACGAAGATCCGGTGCGTCGCCAGCGGCAGCTCCAGCCCGATGCCGAGCGCGGTGCCGGGCAGGGCGGCGGCGACGGGCTTGCCGCCCTTCTTCGTCTTGGAATCCATCCCGGCCAGCTCGATCTTGCGCAGCAGGCGGTGCAGCGTCATCACGCCGTCGAAGACCCCCTGCGCGCCGTTCGCCTCCTTCATCCCGGCGATGACCTTGAGGTCCATGCCGGCGGCGAAGTCCTTCTTGCCCGAGGTGATCACGATGCCTCTGACGGACTCGTTGGCCAGCGCCTGGTCGATCAGATCGTTCAGCTCTTGCGCGCCGTCCATCGACAGCACGTTCATCGACTTGCCGGGCACGTCCCAGGTGATGACGGCCACGCCATCGTCACCGCGGCTCATGGTGAAATCGGTCATGTCGCTGTCCTCCCTTACACGCGCTCGATGATGGTGGCGGCGCCCATGCCGGACGCGATGCAGAGCGTGGCGAGGCCCATGGTCTTGTCCTGCCGCTCCAGCTCGTCGAGCAGGGTGCCGATGATGATCGCGCCCGTCGCGCCGAGCGGATGGCCCAGAGCGATGGCGCCGCCATTGACGTTGACCTTGCCGGGATCGACCTGGAAGGCCTGCATGAAGCGCAGCACGACCGAGGCAAAGGCCTCGTTCACCTCGAAGAGATCGATGTCCCCGATGGACATGCCCGCCTCGCGCAGGATCTTCTCGGTCACCGGGACGGGGCCGGTCAGCATGATCGTGGGATCGGTGCCGATCTTGGCGGTGGCGCGGATGCGCGCGCGGGGCTTGAGGCCATAGGCCCGGCCGAACTCCTCGTTGCCGATCAGAACCGCGGCGGCGCCGTCCACGATGCCCGACGAGTTGCCGGCATGGTGGATGTGGTCGATATGGGTCAGATGCGGGTATTTCAGCATCGCGACCTTGTCGAAGCCGGGCATCATCTCGCCCATCTCCTTGAAGGCGGGCTTGAGCTTGGCGAGGTCCTCGGCGGTGGTGCCGGGGCGCATGTATTCGTCGCGGTCGAGGATCGTCAGGCCGTTCTGGTCGAGCACCGGCACGATGGACCTGTCGAAGCGCCCCTCCTCCCAGGCCCGGGCGGCGCGGCGCTGGCTTTCCAGCGCCAGCGCGTCGGCCTCCTCGCGGGTGAAGCCGTATTCGGTCGCGATGATGTCGGCGCTGATCCCCTGCGGGACGAAATAGGACTTCATCGCGAGGCTGGGATCGACCGCGATGGCGGCGCCGTCGCTGCCCATGGCGACGCGGCCCATCATCTCGACCCCGCCGGCGATGTAGGCCTGCCCGGCGCCGCCCCTGACCTGGTTGGCGGCCAGGTTCACGGCCTCCATGCCCGAGGCGCAGAAGCGGTTGATCGACAGGCCCGGGATGCGCTCGTCCAGGTCCGAGGCAAGCACCGCGCTGCGCGCGAGGCAGCCGCCCTGCTCCTTGACCTGGGTGACGTTGCCCCAGATTACATCCTCGACCGCATGGCCCTCAAGGTTGTTGCGCGCCTTGACGGCGTTCAGCAGGCGCGCGGACAGGGCCAGCGACGTGACCTCGTGCAGGCTGCCATCGGCGCGGCCCTTCCCGCGCGGCGTGCGCGCTGCGTCATAGATGAATGCGTCGGTCATGGTTCCTCCTAGGTCGCCCGGGCGGGCCGGGCCGAAACGGCCGGGGGGCTTCGCGCCCCCCGGACCCCCCGCGGGGTATTTCTGCAACGAAGAAGAGGCGGGTTAACCTCTTCTTAATCCTGAGCCGCTTTACTCGGCGCTGCGGTACAGGCTGGGGAGCCGATGACCGCCAACGGAGAAGTCGCCCCGGCTCTTGGGCCGATAACGTCTTGCCGCCCGGAAGGGCGGGGGGGGCCGGGGCGCACCTTCGGACTTCTTCGTTGTCCAAATACCCATCCGGCCTCTCCGCCCGCGCGACGTCAGAAGGCGTCCGCCTCCAAGGCCATCACCGGCTCGGCGCCCGTGCGGATGCGGGCCAGGTGCGTGCCGGTCATCGGCAGCTGCCGCGTCATGTAGTAGCGCGCCGTCGCCAGCTTGGTCCTGAGGAAGGCGGCGTCGCCGGTGCCCTCGTCCAGCGCCGCGCGGGCCGCGACCGCCATCCGGGCCCACATGTAGCCGAGCGTCACGTGCCCGAAGAGGTGCATGAAGTCGTAGGACCCGGCCAGCGCGTCGTTCGGGGACTTCATGCCCCGCTCCATGAAGAACATGGCGGCGGCCTGCAGGTCCTTGGAGGCGGCCTTGAGCGGCTCGATGAAGTCGGCGGCGACGGCCTCGTTGCCGGCCTGCTCACGGCAGAAGGACTTGATCATCTCGAAGAAGGCCATCACGTGCCGGCCGCCGTCCTGGGCCAGCTTGCGGCCCACGAGGTCGAGCGCCTGCACCCCGTTCGCGCCCTCGTAGATCATCGTGATCCGGGCGTCGCGGACGAACTGGCTCATGCCCCATTCCTCGACATAGCCGTGCCCGCCCAGCACCTGCTGCGCCAGCACCGTCGCGTCGAAGCCCTTGTCGGTCAGGAAGCCCTTGATGACCGGGGTCAGCAGCGAGACCAGCCCCTCGGCGTCCGCATCGTCCGCAAGGTGGCTGCGGTCGATCAGGTGCGCGCCCCAGAGGGCCAGCGCGCGGGCGCCCTCGAGGAAGCTCTTCTGGTCCATCAGGCTGCGGCGGATGTCGGGATGCACGATCAGCGGATCAGCGGGGCCGGCCGGGTTCTGCGCGCCGGTGACCGCGCGGCCCTGCAGGCGGTCCTTGGCATAGGCCAGCGCGTTCTGGTAGGCCGGCACCGCCGCCGCGTAGCCCTGAAGCCCCACGCCCAGACGCGCCTCGTTCATCATCGTGAACATCGCGCGCATGCCCTTGTGCAGGTCCCCGAGCAGCCAGCCCTTGGCGCCGTCATAGTTCATCACGCAGGTCGCGTTGCCGTGGATGCCCATCTTGTGCTCGAGCGCGCCGACCGAGACTGCGTTGCGTTCGCCAAGCGAGCCGTCCTCGTTCACGAGGAACTTCGGCACGATGAAGAGGCTGATCCCCTTGGTGCCCTCGCCCCCGCCCGGGGCCTTGGCCAGCACCAGGTGGATGACGTTCTCGGCCATGTCGTGATCGCCGGCCGAGATGAATATCTTCTGGCCGGTGATCAGGTAGCTGCCGTCGTCCTGCGGCTCGGCCTTGGTGCGCAGAAGGCCCAGATCGGTGCCGCAATGCGGCTCGGTCAGGTTCATCGTGCCGGTCCAGTCGCAGCTGACCATCTTGGGCAGATAGGTGCGCTTCTGCTCGTCCGTGCCATGGGCGTGGATCGCCGAATAGGCGCCGTGTGTGAGACCCTGATACATGTTGAAGGCCATGTTCGCGCTGACGAACATCTCGCCCGTGGCGACGCCCAGAACATAGGGCATGCCCTGGCCGCCATATTCGGGATCGCAATCCAGCGCGGTCCAGCCGCCTTCCTTGACCTGTTCAAAGGCCTCGCGAAAGCCCTCGGGGGTGCGCACGACGCCGTTTTCCAGCACGCAGCCCTGCTGGTCGCCGATGATGTTGAGGGGCGCCAGAACCTCGGCGGACAGCTTGCCCGCGGCTTCCAGGACGGCCTCGGTGAATTCGGGCTCCAGTTCGTCATGGCCCGGCAGGTCGGATTGCGACAGCTTCAGCACCTCGTGCAGGACGAATTGAAGGTCGCGGATCGGCGGTTCGTAGATCGGCATGACGTTATCCTGTCGGCTGTTCAAGGGATGCGGCGGCAAGCCGCCTTTCGGCATCGGAAAGCTGGTTCTTCAGGTCCGCGATGGCGACCTGAAGCTCGGCATGCTGACGTTCCATGTCGTCCAGCCGCTCGCGCGCGATGGCGATCGTCGCGGCGATCTGGCTGCCATTCGCACCGCCCGGCTGATACAGTTCCAGCAGCTGCCGGATCTGTTCCAGGCTGAAGCCGAAGCGCTTGCCGCGCAGGATCAGCTTCAGCCGCGCCCGGTCGCGCCGGTCGTAAAGCCGGTGCTGGCCGCGGCGCTGCGGAAAGATCAGCTCTCGCGCCTCGTAGAAGCGCAGCGTGCGGGGCGTCACGTCGAACGCATCGCACATCTGGCGAATGGTCATCAGATCGTCGGACATGATGTGCGGCTCCTCCTCCATCACCGGCCTTCCGTCCTTGAAATCGAATATAGCGCAGGTTGACGCGAACGTAAGCGAGACGCGGCGTCACGGCCCGGTTCTGCCGTGGCGTCAGCCGGGCCGGTCCATCGCGGCCAGCTCGGCCATGCCGGTCTCGCGCAGCTGCGCCAGATCGATGCGCGCGGCCTGCAGATCGGCGATCTGCTGGTCCAGCACGGCCAGCTGGCGGTCGGCCATCGCGATCCAGACCTGATATTGCTCGCGCGAGCCCTGCTTGTCGTAGATCAGCAGCCACTGCCGGATCTCCTCGAGCGAGAAGCCGAAGCGCCGGCCGCGCAGGATCAGCGTCATCCGCGCCACTTCGCGCGGGCCGTAGAAGCGCGCGCGCCCTTCCTTGTGGGGCGACAGCAATTCGATGTATTCGTAGTAGCGCAGCGTGCGGGGCGTGACATCGAAACGCGCGCACATCTCCTTGAAGCTGATCCGCTGGTCGGTCATGCCGTCCTCCTCGCTTTCCCCAAAGGTAAAGTTAGGGTCTCGTCCCGGTTTTCTCAACCGAATCCTGCGGGCACGTCACGTCCGGTTGATCGGGCGCGATCCGGGGGCTAAGCCTGTGGGGACCAGCCACATGAGGACGCGATGACCCAGGACAGCGAAGGCCCCGACGCCGCCGATCAGGCGCGCATCGCGCAGCAATTCATCGAGGCCATCCCCCATGCCCGCGCCCTGGGGATGCGGGTGGACCGGATCGGGGCGGGCAAGGCCGAGATCTCGATGCCCTGGGCCGAACATCTGGTCGGCGATCCGCGCACCGGGGTCGTGCATGGCGGCGTCGTCTCGGCGCTGATGGATACGTGCTGCGGGGCGGCGGTGATGGCCCATCCCGAAAGGCCGCGCCCGACCGCGACGATCGACCTGCGCATCGACTACATGCGCGCGGCCCGGCCCGGCCAGCGGATCACGGCGCGGGCCGAGTGCTATCACATGACGCGCAGCGTGGCCTTCGTGCGCGCCGTCGCGCTGGACGATGACGAGGGCAATCCCGTGGCCACCGCCACCGGCGCCTTTACGGCGGAGCGCTGAGATGGGCGACAGGAACGAGCCGCTTCACGTGATCAAGTCCCGCCGCGACAGCGCCCTGCGCGCGCTGGTTTCGGGGGTGCCCTACATGACCTGGCTGGGCATCCAGTTCGACCGGCGCGGGGACGAGTTGACCGCGATCCTGCCCTTTGACGAGAAGCTGATCGGCAATCCGATGCTGCCCGCCATCCACGGAGGCGTCACGGCCGCCTTTCTCGAAGTGACGGCGATCATCGAGCTGGCCTGGGCCGCCATGTGGGAGGATCTGGAATCCGGCCGCATCGCCCCCGATGCCGCCGTTCCCGACAGCCTGCCGCGTCTGCCAAAGACGATCGACTTCACCGTCGATTACCTGCGGTCGGGCCTGCCGCGCGACGCCTATGCACGGGCGCGGGTGGTGCGGTCGGGGCGGCGCTATGCCAGCGTTCATGTCGAGGCCTGGCAGGACAACCGCTCGCGGCTGATGGCGCAGGCGACAGGGCATTTCCTGATGCCGCAGGGCTGACCCCGCATCTTGCAATCCGCCGCAAGCTGCCCTTTCTGAAAAGGGCGCCCAGCCTCTGAAAGCCCGCCCCGATGACGCCAACCACTTCTTTGCCCGCCGATCTTTTCCCCCTGCGCGCGGGCCGGGTGCACGAGGTCACGGGGCCCGCCGCGGCGGCCTTCGCGCTGATCCAGTGCCATCGCGGCGCCCGGGTCGAGGGCGCCGCGATGCTGTGGGTGCGGCCGAGCTGGAACGCCGCCATTGCCTTTCCACAGGGTCTGGCCGCGCTGATCGCCCCCGAACGCCTGCTGATCGCCGAGACGGCGCAGGAAACTGACACGCTGGCCGTCGCCGAAGAGGCGCTGAAGGATGGCAGCCTGCCCTTCGTCCTGATCCAGACCACGCGTCCCCTGAACCTGCGCGAGGGGCGGCGGCTGCAACTGGCCGCGCAGGCGGGCGGCACGACGGGCCTCTGCCTGACGCCGCAGGATATGGGCTCGAACGCGGCGCAGACACGCTGGCATTGTGCGCCGGTCTTTTCGGCCGAGGACTCGACTTTGATGCTGTGGGAGCTTAAAAAGAACAAATCAGGA
This sequence comes from Paracoccus sp. (in: a-proteobacteria), assembly GCF_030604785.1. Classification (GTDB taxonomy): domain Bacteria; phylum Pseudomonadota; class Alphaproteobacteria; order Rhodobacterales; family Rhodobacteraceae; genus Paracoccus. The sequence goes on from NZ_JAUVVF010000003.1 coordinate 118,156, forward strand.
ACATCCGGAGCATGGCATGTCCGCTGGAACTGGCAGGCGCATCGTCTCGATGTGGTTTCCCCGGCTTCCCTGCGACCGGGAGGCCCGGATTTGCCCGGCTGACGGGCCTATGGCGCTGATCCTGCGCCAGAACAATGCCCAACGCCTGTATGGCCTGAACGCCGAGGCCGAGACGCTTGGCCTGCGCCCCGGCATGACCCTGCCCGAGGCGCGCGCCTATTGCCCCGACTTGATCCTGCGCGATGCCGACCTGGCCGCCGACCGCCGCCTGCTGGTCGCGCTGCAACGCTGGTCGATGCGCTACTGTCCTTGGGTGGGTTTTGACGGCGATGACGGGCTGGTCCTGGACATCACCGGATCGGCCGGGCTGGCGGGGGGCGAGGCTGCGATGCTGGCCGACATGCAGGCGCGGGCCGCGCAGGCGGGGCTGAGCCTGCGCACGGGGCTTGCCGATACGCGGGGCGCGGCCTGGGCGCTGGCGCGGTTTGCACCGGGGATCGCTGCGCCGGGGCAGGGGGCGCAGGCGCTGGCGCCCCTGCCGGTGGCGGCGCTGCGCCTGCCCTCGGATCAGGTGACGGGGCTGCAAAGGCTTGGCCTGCGCCGCATCGGCGATCTGGCGGTCACCCCCCGCGGGCCCCTTGCGCGCCGTTTCGGCCGGGGCGTTCTGGACCAGCTGGACCGCGCACTGGGCCATTTGCCGGACCCCGTCTCGGGTCAGGCCCCGCCCGCGCCGCTTGCCGTGCGGCTGACCCTGCCGGAACCGATCGGGCTCGTCTCGGACGTGATGGCGGGGCTGGAACGGTTGCGGGAGCGGCTTTGCGCGCTGCTGCGTGCGCGCGATCTGGGCGCGCGGGCACTGGTTCTGGGCCTGCGCCGGGTGGATGGGGCGGGCTGCGAACTGCCCTTGCATCTGGCCGCGCCGATGCGCGATCCGGCGCGGATCCTGCCGCTCTTCGCCCGCACCGTCGAAGGCGTGGATGCCGGTTTCGGCATCGACCAGATGCGGCTCGAGGCCGTGCGGGTCGAGCCTCTCGCCCCTCTCCAGATCGGCTCCAGCGCGGCGGGGGCGGATCGGCTGGACGCGCTGCTGACGCGGATCGGCAGCCGGATCGGGCTAGACAATATCCGCCGCTTCCGCCCCCTGGACAGCCATATCCCCGAGAAAAGTTTCGCGCTCGTCCCCGCCGCATCCGGTCCCGCGCCCGCGCCGGACCCCGCACCGATCCGCCCCGACCGTCCGCTGACGCTGTTTCCGCCCGAACCCGTGGTCGCGCGCGGCAGCACGCCGCCCTTGAGGTTTCGCTGGCGCGGCATGGCGCTGACCACGGCGCGGGCCAGCGGTCCCGAACGCATCGCGCCCGAATGGTGGGCCGAGGACGATCTGGGCCGCGGCCTGCGTGATTACTGGAAGGTCGAGACCCGGCAGGGCCGCCGCCTGTGGATGTTCCACACGCCGCAAAGGCCGGGCTGGTTCGTGCAGGGGGAATTCCTGTGACCCCGCCCGATTACGCCGAGCTTTGCGTCACCTCGAACTTCACCTTTCTGACCGGCGCCTCGCATCCCGAGGAACTGGTCCTGCGCGCCGCCGAACTGGGCCTGCACGCCATCGCCATCACCGACCGCAATTCGCTGGCGGGCGTGGTGCGCGCCTGGACCGCGCTGCGGAACCTGCGCGAACAGGCAGCCGAACAAAGCGTCCCGATCCGCTCGGCCCGGCAGGTGGATGCCTCGTCCCGGCAGGTCGTGGCCGAGGGCGCGCTGACGCCCGGCCCGGTCCTGCGCCTGCCGCGCCTGCTGGTGGGCGCGCGGATCGTGCTGCGCGACTGCCCGCTGGACTGGGTCGCGCTGCCCTTGGACCTTGCGGCTTATCAGCGCCTGTCGCGGCTGCTGTCCCTGGGTAAGCGGCGCGCGGACAAGGGCGAATGCCTGCTGGACCTGACCGATCTTGAGGCGGCGGGGCAGGGCATGGCGCTGATCGCGCTGCCGCAGCCGGGCGCGACCCCGCCCGCCGAGGCGTTGATCGCGGGCATGCGGCGGCGCTTTCCGGGCCATGTCTTCACCGGCGCCGTGCCGCGCTATGACGGCACCGATCAGGACTGGTTCCGCACCTGCGCGGCGATGGCGCACAGCACGGCGGCGCCGATGGTGGCCCTGGGCGACGTGCTGATGCACCGGGCGGCGCGGCGACCTCTGGCGGATGTGCTGACCTGCATCCGCAAGGGCCTGACCATCGACTGCATCGGCACCCATGCCCTGCCCAATGCCGAACGGCGCCTGAAGGGTGCGGCGGACATGGCGCGGCTGTTCCGCGACCACCCCGCCGCCCTGCGCCGCAGCGTCGAGATCGCGGACATGGTCGCCTTCGACCTGTCGGAACTGGCCCATGATTATCCCGCCGAAGCCACCGACACCGAAACGGCACAGGATCGTCTGTCCCGCCTGACCCGCGAGGGGCTGGCCCGGCGCTGCCCCGAAGGCGTCCCGACCCGCTATCAGGCGCTGATGGACAAGGAATTGTCGGTCGTGGCCGATCTGGGCTATGCGCCCTATTTCCTGACCGTGCATGACATCGTGGCCTTCGCGCGCGGGCGGGGCATCCTGTGTCAGGGGCGGGGATCGGCTGCGAATTCGATCATCTGCTGGGCGCTCGGCATCACCGATGTCAGCCCCGACATGATCGGCATGGTCTTCGAACGCTTCGTCTCGCGCCACCGCAACGAGCCGCCCGATATCGACGTCGATTTCGAGCATGAACGCCGCGAAGAGGTGATCCAGTGGATCTATGACCGCTATGGCCGCGAACGGGCGGGCCTTTGTGCGACGGTGATCCATTTCCGCTCGCGCGCGGCGATCCGCGAGGTGGGCAAGGTGATGGGACTGGGCGCCGACATCACCTCGGCCCTGGCGGGGCAGGTCTGGGGCATCTCGAATGGCGGCGCGGCGCCCGACCGCCTGCGCGAGATCGGGCTGGACCCGACCGAAAGGCGGCTGGCCCAGACCATGGCCCTGATCGGCGAGATCATCGGCTTTCCCCGCCATCTGGGCCAGCATGTCGGCGGCTTCGTCATCACGCGCGGGCGGCTGGACGAGGTCTGCCCGATCGGCAATGCCGCGATGGAGGCGCGCAGCTTCATCGAATGGGACAAGGACGACATCGACGCGCTGCGCATTCTCAAGGTCGATGTCCTGTCGCTTGGCATGCTGACCTGCATCCGCAAGGCGCTGGACCTGCTGGACAGCCACGAGGGGCAGGCCCTGACGCTGGCCACCGTCCCGCAAGAGGACAAACCCACCTATGCGATGCTGCAACGCGCCGATGCGGTGGGGGTCTTTCAGGTCGAAAGCCGCGCGCAGATGAACTTTCTGCCCCGGATGAAGCCCGCGACCTTCTACGATCTGGTGATCGAGGTCGCCATCGTCCGGCCCGGCCCGATCCAGGGCGGCATGGTCAAGCCCTATATCCGCCGCCGTCAGGGGCTGGAACGCCCCGAACCCTTCGGCCCCGCGCTGGAGGCGATCACCCGCAAGACGCTTGGCGTTCCGCTGTTTCAGGAACAGGCGCTGCAGATCGCGGTGGTGGGCGCGGGCTATTCCCCCGAAGAGGCCGACCGCCTGCGCCGCTCTCTGGCCTCGTTCCGGCGGATGGGCACGATCGGCCTGCACAAGGCGCGTTTCGTCCAGGGGATGCTGGAGAACGGCTACAGCCCCGAGATCGCGGAACAATGCTTTTCCCAGATCGAGGGCTTTGCCGATTACGGCTTTCCCGAAAGCCATGCGGCGGCCTTTGCGATGCTGACCTATGTGTCGTCATGGCTGAAATGCCATCACCCGGCGATCTTTGCCTGCGCGCTTCTGAACAGCCAGCCGATGGGGTTCTACGCCCCCGCCCAGATCATCCGCGACGCCCGCGAACACGGGGTTGAGATCCGGCCGATCTGCGTGAACCGCTCGCATTGGGATAACGGGCTGGAACGCCGCGCCGACGGGGCCTGGGCGCTGCGGCTGGGCTTTCGCCAGATCAAGGGCTTCCGCCAGCCCGATGCCGAACGCATCCTGGCGGCGCGCGGCAATGGCTATCCCGATCCCGAAAGCCTGTGGCTGCGGGCCGGGCTGGCGCCCCCGGTCCTGACCCGGCTGGCCGAGGCGGATGCCTTTGCCGGGATGGGCCTGTCGCGGCGCGACGCGCTATGGTCGGTGCGGGCCTTCGGCGCGCCCAAGCCCTTGCCGCTGTTCTCGGACCCGCTGGATGGCGAGGGGCTGGCCGAACCGCAGGTGACGCTGCCCGCCATGCATCTGGGCGAAGAGGTGGTCGAGGATTACCTCTCGACCCGGCTGACATTGCGCGCCCACCCGATGGAGCTGCTGCGTCCTGACCTGCCGGGCCTGACCCCGCATTCCGGTCTGGCGGCGGTGACGGGATGGGTGAATGTCTGCGGGCTGGTCATCACGCGGCAGCGGCCCGGCACGGCTTCGGGGGTGATCTTCCTGACGCTGGAGGACGAGACGGGCGTGTCGAACATCGTCGTCTGGCCCGCCATCCACGACCGGTTCCGCCGAGCGGTGATGACGGGGCGGCTGCTCAGCGTCACGGGACGTGTTCAGAAAGAGGCGGGCGTGATCCACGTCATCGCCGCAAAGGTCGAGGATCTGTCGGACCGCCTGTCGCGGCTGGGCCATCCGCTTGGCGCGCAGGTGGGCGAGACCGCGCCCCAGGCCGATGACGCGCCGCGCCCGCGCGCCCCGGCCTCTGTCCGCCATCCGCGCGATCAGGCCCGCATCCTGTTTCCCAGCCGCGACTTCCACTAGCAGGCGGCACTTGCCCGCACCGGCGCATCTGCGTAAATGATACAAGATAACATCACTAAAACCCCACGCAGATCCGCCATGTCCCGTTCGCCGACAACCCCCATGCCGCCGATGCGTCCCGCCTTCGCGCCGAGGCCGCGATGAGCCCGCGCAACGTGAAATCCTCGCTGCGGGCGCGCCGCCATGTCGATCCGATGCGCGATTACGATTCCCTGCCGCTGCCGCTGCGGCGCTGGCTGTCGCAGGCCCGCCTGCCCTGGAGCCCGCGTTCGGCCAGAAAGACCTGGGCGCGCGCGCTTTCGCGTCATCAGGGCGATGCCGAACGCGCGCTGGCGGCGCTGGACCGGGCCGAGGCGCGGATGCTGTCGCGCGACATCCCCCGGATCTGGGGCGCCGATCATCCGGCCTTGGCCGAGGGCTGAGGCCCTAGCCCGCCATCATCGCCTGCAACAGGGCGCGCTTCTGCTGAAAGACCATTCCGGCCTCGTGCTGTTCAAGGATGCGGCGGCGCGCCTCTTGCCGCAGGGCGGCGGCTTCTTCGGGATTGTCGAAGGCCCATGCGATCATCTCGGCGATCTCTTCGGGATCGTCCATGTCCACGATGATGCCGTTCTCCATGTCCTCGACCATCTCGGTCACGGGCGCCGTGTTGGACCCGATGATCAGCGCACCGATCGCCAGCGCCTCGGACAGCGACCACGAGGTGACGAAGGGTTCGGTGAAATAGACATGGGCGTGCGAGGCCTGCAGGACCTTTACATATTCCTCGCGCGGGCGCATCGAGTTCACATGGATGCGGCTGTGGTCCAGATCCAGCTCGGCCACCATCCGCAACCACCAGCTGTCGCCCTGCGGAAGCTGCTGGCCATACGAAACGCTTTCATTGGCCAGGATCACCGTATCGAAATCGTCGCGCTGGCTTTGCAGACGCTCCAGCCCGCGCAGGAACTGGGGAAAGCCGCGCAGGGGCTCCATTCCGCGGGTGGCATAGGTCAGCACCTTGCGCCCCTTGGGCAGGCGCACCCAGTCGAAATCGATCCGCGCCTCGGGGTCTGGGCTGTGCTTCTCGCAATCGACCCCGTCCGAGATCACCCGGACCTGCGCCCTCAGCTTGGGGGGAAATCGGCTCGCCTGAAACCGGGTCGGGCACCAATTGTCGTCGGCCAGGTCGAATTCGCCGCCGATCACCAGGTTGCGCATCCGGTCGCCGACCATCGTGACGTGATCGGCGGGCAGTTCGGCGCGCTGCTTGTCCCAGTTCCAGTTGCCGTAATACCATTCGTGATAGGCGATATAGCGGCAGCGCGGCCAGATCTGCTTGACCGACAGGCCGACGCCCCAGCCCACATGCGCCATGACGATGTCGGGGTGATACCCCTCGTCATGCAGCATCCGGTCCATCAACTCGGCCGCGCCCATGCAGTTGACGGCGGCGTAATCCAGAACATGCCGGAAATCGTGCCGCGGCAGGCCCAGATTGCGGGGCCGGAAATGGCGGATATGGATGTTGCCCTGCTTGCGGTCCTCTCCGTCCCCGGCCATCGCAAAGGTGACGTGCCAGCCCTGATCGGCCAGCCATTTGCCCAGAAACTCGAACTGGCCGAAGCCGCCGCGATGGAGGAACAGCACCTTGGGCGCTGCGCCGTCGAGATCGGGCGCGGCGACCGGTTGCGCGTCACCCTGTGGGGGCAGGGCGGTCATGACGGGGCTCCGTCCGGATCGGCAGAGGGAGCCGGCAGGCTCAGCCCGCCCAGATGCTGCGCGATCCCGTCGATCTCGTGCTGGCCCGCGATGGCGATCAGGCGCGCGGCGGCATTGGCAAGGGAGGGGCGCGAATGGACGCCGACATGGATCACGCCGCCCTCATGGGTCAGCGTGGCGACCGCCGGAAAGACGACCGACATCGCCCGCATCAGCGCGGCATCGGGGCCGGGCGCGCTGACGATCAGCGCGCCGCCATGCCCGTTCACGGCCTTGGCCAGACGGCGCAGGTTCGGGACCGGGTCCCCGCCGCTCAGCGCCGGATGATCCGAGGCAAGCAGGATCACGTCGTGACGCTGGCTCGGATCAAGCGGCATGCCTTCGGCATCCACCGCACCCTCGCTGACCGAGGGCACCAGCCCCATCAGGCCAAAGGCGTTGCGCGGCCAGCCGGGCGAGGCATGCAGCACCCGCGCCTGCGGAACCAGCGACAGCAGGGCCACGATCACGGGCGCGGAAACTGGCGACATCCACAGCGCGCTGCGCATGGTGGTAAAGGCGATGATCGCGGCCAGCAGGGCGCGATCATCCGCCGCCACGGGCCGCAAAGGGTGCAGCGGGTCGATCATCCCGACCGGGCGCAGCGCATCGTCCAGGATCTCGACACGGTCGCAGCCGACGGCGCGGATCGGGACATGCGCGGCCTGCGCATCGGCGCTGTTCGGCGCCGCGAAAAAGGCCGCCTGCATGTTGGCAAAGCGCGCCTTGACCTCGGGCTTGTCGCTGCGCAGCCAGATCATGTGCGACCCGGTGATCCAGTCGAAGGGCCGCGGCTTGTCGAACAATTCCAGCCCCTGTTGCGCCTGGATGGCCAGATCCTGCTCCAGCTCGACATTACGCGCCTGGCCCGACAGATCCTGTCCGGTCAGCGTGATCTTCTGGGCGCGCCAGACATTGCGGCGCAGCGGGCCGGTCTGGGGGTGATGCTCGCCCCGGTTCAGGCGGATGTCCTCGGCCGTCGACAGAAGCGGGTTCAGCAGATGCTGCACCCGGTCGCCGCGCTTGATCGACAGCAGCCGCACCGGAATGCCGATCGAGGGCGCCGACAGCACGCGTTCGCGATGCTGTTCCAGCATGTCCTCGAGGATCAGCATGGCCGAGCGTGTCAGCGCATCGCCGGTGCTGGCGGCGCCGACCCGCAGGCGCAGGCGGGGATCGTCGAAGGCAAGCTGCTGGAATTGTGTCACGCCGGACCTCCCTCATCGTTCGATGCCTCTGCGCCGCCGTCGCCGGCGCCGTCGGACTTGATCCGCTCGACCATGACGGCCGCGAGGCGGGCGGCGGTCATGTCCTCGTTCAGCGAGAAGGTCGTGATCGACGTGCCGAGCCGCCGTTCGACCTCCATCCGCAATTCCAGCGCCATCAGCGAATCCAGGCCATAGCGCTTGAAGGGGCGGTTCGGGTCGAACTGGTCGGGCGGCATGCGCATGATGCCCGACAGGATCGTGCGGAGCTCGTTCTCGACCATGGCAAGGGCCGCGGGCCATTCCAACCGCTTCAGCGTCTCGACCAGCTCGCCCGAGGGACGGGTGTTCAGCGCCGTTTCCGGGACCACCGCCCCGAAGGCCGCCGTCTGCAGCGCCGGCAGCATCGGCGCCAGCCGCGCCCAGTTGATCGGCGCCAGGCAATGACCGCGTTCGGTGCCGGTCGAGAGCGCCCGGTCCAGTTCCGCGATCACCTCGCTGATCCGCAGGAAGCCCACGCCATCCATTTTGGACAGCTGCGCGGCGACGGCGGCATTGCGCGTCAGATAACCCGTGTCGCGGATCGCACCCAGACCGATGGCCAGCGCCGGATGCCCCTCGGCGCGCAGCTGCGCCGACAGGGCCTCCATCGCGGCATTGGCGGCGCTGTAGGCGGCCTGCCCCGGATTGCCCAGATGCGCCGCGATCGAGGACAGGAACAGCACGTGATCGGGCGCCAGTGCACCCGACCGCAGCAGATCGGCCAGCGTCTCGGCAACGGTCAGCTTGGCGTCGATGACCTGCCGCGCCTCGACCCTGTCGAGATCGTTGAACAGCCGGTCGCGCAGCACCATCGCGCCGTGGATCACGCCGCCGATCCGCTGTCCGGCGGCTGCGCGCTCGGACAGGAAATCAGTCATCGCGGCGCGGTCGGTCCCATCGACGGCATGCAGGCTCAGCCGCTTTTCGCCGCGCGCCCAACGACCGGCGGCGCCCAGACCCAAGGCCAGATCGCCCGACCGCGACAGCAGATGGACATGCGCGGCGCCCCGGTCCAGAAGCCAGCGCGCCAGCGCCACCCCGACGCCGCCCGTGCCGCCCAGGATCACCCAATGGTCGCGCACCGGAAGCACGCGGCCCGTGCGGCCCGGCTGCGGCGGGCGGATGACGATCTTGCCGGTATGGCGCGCGGCCAGCATGTGGCGGAACGCCTCCTCGACCTCGGAGGGGCCGAAGCACGTCACCGGGATGGGCCGCAGCCGCCCCTCGGCAAAGCCCGCCGCGATCTCGCGCATCGTGGCCGCGACGCGGTCAGGATCGGCGGCAAGGCGCTGGTCCAGATCCATGCCGTGATAGGTCAGGTTGCGCGCGAAGGGGCGCAGATCCAGCTGCGAGCCTTCCAGATAGTCGCGCTTGCCCAGTTCCACAAAGCGGCCGAACGGCGCGAGGCATTCCACCGAACGCTGCATCGCCTCGCCATAGAGGCTGTTCAGCACCAGATCGACGCCGCGCCCGCCCGTGGCCGCCATCACGCCATCGACAAAGGTCAGATCCCGGCTGTTGAAGACCTGTTCCGCGCCGTAAGCCCTTGCCAGGTCGCGCTTTTCCGGCGTGCCGGCGGTGGCCAGCACCCGTGCGCCCCGGTCGCGGGCGATCTGGATCGCGGCCAGACCGACGCCGCCCGCGCCGCCATGGATCAGCACCGTCTCGCCCAGGGCCAGGCGGGCCAGGTTGCACAGGGCCTCCCATGCGGTGACGAAGGCGACCGGCAGGCCTGCCGCAGCCTCGGGCGCAACGCCCGGCGGCAAGGGCGACAGCGCGTCCTCGGGCAGGACCACATGCGAGGCAAAGGCCGAGCGCGCGAAGCCCATCACCAGCGCGCCTTCAGGCAGGCTGGTTCCCGGCCCGCGCCGCCGCACGATGCCGGCGCATTCCATCCCCATCCCGGCCCCCGAGGCGCCCGCCTCGAGGATGCGTTCCGACAGAAGGCCGCGCGCCGACATCACATCCCGGAAGTTCAGGCCGGTGGCCAGAACCTCGATCTCGACCTCGCCGCGCTGCGGACGCGGCCGCGCGACCGAACGCCATTCCAGCGTCTCGAGCCTCCCGGCATCGCGCTGCCGCAGCGCCAGGGCGGGGCCGGTCCGGGACAGGTCCGACACGCGGCGCACCCGCTCTCCGTAAAGGCCGTCGGGGGTGACATGGATCACCGGCTCGGCCTCGGACAGGTGCAGCAGCATGTCCAGCGAGGGCGGGTGCGGCGCGTCATGGGCCAGCGTGATCAGCCGCAGCGCGCGGTCGCCATATTCGTTCGACGCCGTGCGCACGGCGGAACGCAGCCCCGCGACCAGCGGGGCGAAGCCCGCATCGCCATCGGCATCGATCGCCAGCAGGATCAGCGGCGCCGTATCCTGCGGCGTCAGCGCCTTGAGCCGCATCAGCATCACGGTCAGGCTGGCCGGCACGCTGTCGCCCGCCTTGTGCCGGTGGACCAGCAGCCGGTGCGACGCCTTGGCCGGCGCCTCGGCCGCGTCGGGCAGAAGCGCAGCCAGATCGGCGGGCATGTCCTCGGGCAGAGGCTCCAGAAGCTGGGGCGTCGGGGCCTTCGCCGGTTCGGCCGACGATACCGGGCCGCCATGCCACAGGGCCAGCCGCAGGGGCAGGGGGCCCGCATTCAGCCAGCCGGTTCGGCTGCCATCGGGGGCCGGGCGGTCCGGGGTCAGATCGGGAATGTCCAGCGCAACGGCCAGCCCGCCCTCGGCCAGGGCTTCGAGGGGCGCGGCGGGGCCGACCGACAGGACCAGATCGGCGCTGCCCGGCTGCGGCGCCTCGACCAGCAGGGGGGCCAGATCCGGTGGCAGGACCTGCGCGATCAGGCCGCGCATCTCGGCATCGGGCGACCAGAGCGTCAGCCCGTCCAGATCCGCCCGTCCCCGCAGGCGGCGCAGCAAGGCAGGGTCGGGCAGGCCCGTCATCATCACCGACAGCCGCTGATCCGAAGGCCAGCGCGCCGCCAGAAGATCAAGGATGCGCCCGGCCTCGGCCCAGCACAGGCGCTGGCCCAGACCGTAAAGCGCGGTATCGCGCGGGTCGGTCCCGGCGCGGGTCATCGCCAGCGCGCGCAGGTCATCCGCCAGATCGGGGCAGAGATGCAGCACCGCCGCCAGCGTATCCGCATCGCCCTGCGGCGCGGCATGCAGCGCGGCAATGGCCTGACGCAGGGGGCCGTGCGCCGGGTCGCCCGCAGCGCCGATGCGCGCCAGCGCGGCGGCAGGCCGCGCCCCGCCCTTGGGCAGGCGCACCGGCTGATCGGGCAGGCGCAGCCGGACCCGGTGATCGGCGATCTGCATCGGCGCGATCCGCGTCGCCGCATCCAGCCGGACCAGCGTGAATTCGCCCTCGTCCAGCAGGGCGACCGGCTTGCCCGCCTGATCCTCAAGCAGGATGTCGACCAGAACCGACCGGCGGCGCAGGCGCGTCACGCGCAGGACCGCCTGAGCCGCCACACCCCCCGGCGCAAGCAGCCTCAGCCGCCCCATCCGCGTCGGCAAGAGGATTGCGCCCTCGCGCAGCGCATCGGCGATCTCGGCATGATCGGCGCCCGCCTTGCCCTCGATCAGGTTGCGCGCGACGGCGGCAATGCCGTGGAAGGCCGCGTCCAGGGCCGTGGGGTCCAGCGCGAAACGCTCGCCGGTCAGGCCCGGGGCAAGCGTCAGGCGCACCGCGTGGCGGCGGATCGCCCGCGCCCCCGTCATGCGGCGGAAGGCCGGCCCGTATTCCAGACCCCGCGCGGTCAGGAAATCATAGAGATCATCGACCGGCAGATCCGTCCCCGTCCGCGCGCGGGCCGGGGCCGGGACCTCGCCCGAGAGACGCCGCAGCACGCCGCGCGCCACCATCGTCCAGGCGCTGTCGGTCAGGCGCGGGCGCTGTTGCAGCGTCACGGCGCCGCTGGCCGGGTCGATGCTGGTGCGCAGCCGCACGCCGTCACCCTCGACCAGAGTGGGGGCAAGAATGTCGAAATGGCGCAGCTCGACCGGGCTGTCGGGCCAGAGCTCGGTCGCCGCGCTCAGCGCCATCTCGGCCAGAAGCGCGCCGGCCAGCACGATATTGCCGCCGACCTTGTGATCGGCAATCCAGCCGGGGCGGGTCGGGGTCATGTCGGTCATCCAGACCGCGCTGTCGCGGTCGGCGCGGCGCCCGACAAGGTTGCGGCGGCTTTCCTCGCCCCAGGCATCCAGCCCGTCGGGCGACAGGGGCGTGCGGTATTCGGCCTCGTCCCAAGGGTAATGCGGCAGGGCGGGAGCGGGGCCGTGTCGTTCTCCGGCCAGGCGCGCGCCTTCGATGGCGACGCCGCGGCTCCAGGCGCGGGCGATCACCGCATCGCGGGGGCCACCCTCGGCGGCCAGCTCGACCGGCAGGACATGGTCCAGCGCCGCGCCGCCATAGCGGGCGATGTCGCGGACATTGCCCTGGATCACCGGCGTCGGCGCCAGTTCGATCACCTGACAGGGGCCGTCGGCGCTCAGTGCCTGCAGGGCTTCGGAGAAGCGGACCGTGTCGCGCGCGTTGCGCCACAGATAATCCAGCGTGCAATCGCGCGGGGCAAGGATGCGCCCGAGGGCCGCGCCCCCGACTGTCACGCGCGGGGCCGCCAGCGTCAGGCCGCGCAGGTCGCGTTCGAACTGCTCGCGCAGCGTCTCGACCTGGGGCGAGTGATAGGGGATCTCGATCTTCAGCCGCACCATCGGCAGTCGCTTGCCCGCGACCGTCACCCGCGCCAGACGCGTCAGCGCCGAGACCGGACCCGCGACCGTCACCGAGCGCGGGCTGTTGATCGCGGCGATGGCCAGATCGGGTTCCGACAGGCCCTGGATCGCGCGTTCGACATCGGCGGCGGCGGCCGCGACCACGGCCATGCCGCCCTTGCCGCGCAATTGCTCGAAGGCGCGCGAGCGGGTGACGATGATCCGCGCGGCCGCGTCCAGATCGAAGCAGCCCGCCATGTGCAGCGCCGCGATCTCGCCCACGGAATGGCCGATCACCGCATCCATCCGCAGCCCGGCCTGCGTCAGGCTGTGCGCCATCGCCACCTGATAGCCGAAAAGCAGCGGCTGCGCCACGAGCGGGCTGCCGAGGCGATCGCCCAGATCCGGCGCATGGATCAGCCCGACAAGATCATCGACCCCCTGAGCCTGCATTGCGCGCGCCACATCGTCGAATGCCGCGCGGAAGACGGGATCCTCGCGATATTGCGCGACGCCCATCCCCGGCACCTGCGCACCATTGCCCGGAAAGGCCAGCACTGTGCGCGCCCGCACCAGCGCGGACTGGCCCATCATCACGCCCTCGGGCGCCTCGTCTTCGGGGTTCGCAGCGACTGCCCGCAGGCGGGTGCAGGTCTCGTCGTCCAGCGGCAGGGCCAGCCGGCAGGCCAGGGAACTGCGCGCGGCCACGGCCGCCGCCATCTCGGCGCGCAGCGGCGCATCGGCGGCCTCCAGCGCCTCGGCCCAGTCGGCGGCAAGCCTGCGCAGCGACGTCTCGGAGCCCGCCGACAGCATCAGCCAGCGCCGCGCCCCGACAAGGGCCGCCCCCGGATGCAGGCGGCGCGCCGGCGGATCGCAGCTTTCCAGCATCGCGGACACGTTCGTGCCACCGAAGCCGAAGGCGTTGACACCCGCCAGAAGCGGCCCATCCTCGGCCAGCGGCCGCAGAACGGTATTCACCTCGAGGTTCAGGCCGTCAAAGTCGATATTGGGGTTCGGATTGCTGAAATGCAGCGAGGCGGGCAGGGCGCGGTGCTGCATGGCCAGCAGCACCTTGGCGGTGCCGATCAACCCCGCCGCCGGTTCGGCATGGCCGAAATTCGTCTTGGCCGATCCGATCAGCAGCGGATCGCTGCGCAGCATTCCCATCGAGCGGCCGATGGATTGTGCCTCGACCGGATCGCCCACCTGCGTGCCGGTACCATGCGCCTCGTAGAAGGCCAGCTCGTCCGGGTCGCGTCCGCTGCGCGACAGGACCGCGTCCATCAGCTGCTCTTGCCGCAGGGGCGAGGGGACCGTCAGCTGCGAGGCCGCGCCATCCGTGTTCGCCCCCGTCGCCAGAAGCCGCGCGCGCTGCCGGGCCATCATCGCCTGCGCGGCGCGCGGGCTTTGCAGGACCAGCGCCACGCAGGCCTCGGACCGCACATAGCCATCGGCCGAGGCGTCGAAGGCCCGGCAGAGCCCGGTCGGCGACAGCATCCGCGCCTGCGAGAAGCCGACGAAACCGCCCGGCGACAGAAGCGCATGGACCCCGCCCACGATGGCGGTATCGACCTGCCCTGTCCTGATCGCCTCGCTGGCCTGATGCAGCGCGTAAAGCGACGATGCGCAGGCCGCGTCCATCGCATAGCTCGGCCCGCCGAAATCGAAGAAGGCCGAGACGCGGTTGGCAATGATGCAGAGCGTGTTGCCAAGCGAGAAGCTGGAACCCGACCGCGCCGTATCGGCGTAATAGAGGCTGATATTCTCGACCAGCGACGAGCCCACGAAGACCCCGGTGCGGTCGCCGGCCAGATCGGCGGGCGAGAGGCCCGCATCTTCGATCGCCTCCCAGACTGCGATCAGCATCATGCGCTGCTGGGGGTCGATATGGACCGCCTCGCGCGGGCTGATGCCGAAGAAGCTGGCGTCGAAATCGAACAGCCCGTCCATCTGGCCGGCCGCCAGCGTATAGGTCTTGCCGCGCCGGTTCTGGAACGGGTCCAGATACTGCGAGGGATCGAAGGTCAGGCTGCGCAGCGACGTCACCGTGCAGCGCCCCTGGGCCAGGGCGTCCCAGACGGCGGAGTTCCCCCGTGCGGAAGGCAGGCGGCAAGAGAGGCCGGTGATGATCGGGGTGTCGCTGTCTGTTGCGCTCGTTTCGACGCGGGGCTGGGTCATGGGCGGCTACTTTCGAAACGAGAACTACAGGAAAACCCGGCCCGGCTCAGAGCCGCATGAAATAGTTGCCGCCCAGATGCGTCGCGCCGCCCGTCCGCAGCACCATGTCGGTTTCCTCGATGGCGATGCCCGAGACCACGTTGAACATCAGCCCCTTGGACCCGCGCGGCGCCGACCATGCCCGCACGGCCATCATGATCCGATCCCAGATATAGCCGCCGATCGGGGTCGAGCGGATGTCGCTGCGGATATAGATCGTGTGCATGACCGTGATCCAGGTCTTGCGGCTGCCCATCATCGGGCAGAAGTTGAAATAGGCGAAGGCGACAGGCTCACCCTCATATTCGACATAAACCGCGCCGTGATAGCCGGTCTCGTCCTTGAGGTCGTTCACGACCTTTTCCAGTTGCGGCAGGTCAAAGGGCATGTCGGAAAAGATGCTTTCCTTGTGCATTTGACGCGCCAGCGGAAGCAGCTTGTCCAGCTCGGCGACATCCTTGCCGAACAGGATCTGCAACTTGCGGGCTTCCGACTCAGAGATCTTGGGTTCGCTTGTCATATTCATGTGTTAGCCCACTTTGCCGGATCGAGCAAAGTGGGCCATTCGATAAAGTTGACGACTAATGCTTACGAATAGAACGGGCGGTCGTTCTTGGCGTGGCGGGCTGCCAGCGAACGCGCCTCGCGGCCTTTCAGGAAGGGCACGGCGGTCTCCAGCGTGTCGGCCTCGCACATCGCGTCGAACTCGGGGAAGATCGACCGCAGCTCGGTCAGCTGGTCCTGCGACAGGAACGACAGGGCCTGCTTGCCAGGATAGAGGCTTTCGGCCTCGATGCCCTCGACGCTGACGATCTCGTGCTTGTCGAACATCAGGTGGAAATAGGTGACGTTCTGCGCATCGCCCTGGATGTCGATGCCCGCATAGCCGACCAGCTGC
>NZ_JAUVVF010000067.1 GCF_030604785.1 Paracoccus sp. (in: a-proteobacteria)
GATCGCAGCGGCGAGGCGGTCAGCGTGGATGCCGCCTATGTCGAACGCCATCTGGGCGATCTGGCGCGGTCCACCGACCTGTCGCGCTATGTGCTATAGCGCCCCGCGCGGGCGGCGCAGATAGACGTAATAGGCGCCCTCGCCCCCGTGATTGTGGTGGGCGGGGGTGGCCTGCTGGACGACCGCCGAAAGCGGGCCGGAATGCAGCCAGAACGGCACCTGATGCCGCAGCGCGCCCGGCCGCGTCGGCAGCGGGCCGTGATCGCCGCGCCCCTTGCCGGTGATCACCAGAACCAGCCGCAGCCCTGCGGCATGGCACGAGATGATGAACTCGATCAGACGCGGATGCGCCTCGGCCAGGGTCAGGCCGTGCAGGTCCAGCCGCGCCTCGGGGCGCAGCTTGCCGCGCGTCATGCGCTTGTGCGTCTTGGGGTCCATCCGCAGGGCCTGCCCCGCCAGGGTAGCGGCCGGGCTGGGCGCGGTGCTGGTCTGGCGCAGGGGGTGCTGGACCGACTGGCCGATGCGGAAAGCGGGAACCGCGCCCGGTTGGGGGCGCGGCGCGGCGGCGGCTGGGTTCGGTTCGGGAGGAGCCGGAGGCGGGGCGGGCTTGGCCAGCGTTCCGCGCGCCTTGCGGTCAAGCGGCGAGGCCGTTGCCGCGATCCGCGCCCATAGCTCCGCCTCTTCGGGCGTCAGGCCCTTGCGGCGGGGCATCAGCCGGTCGCGACAAGCTGCCAGTTCGGATCGTCCTGACCCATGACGCGGGCGAAGGTCCAGACGTCCTTCTGCTTGCGCGGCGCCTTGGGATCACCCTCGACCACATTGCCCGCCGCGTCGCGGGTGGCGGCGATCAGTTCGCCCACGAAGCGCACCGTCACCTCGGCCATGCCGGTCACGCGGTCGAATTCGGCCGAGACAAGTGCGGTCTCGCGCGTGCCCAGATAGCTGGCCTCGACGCTCTGGCCGTTCGCCTCGCGCTGGTCGATCACGGACTGGAAGGCATCGGCCACGGGCTCGGCGAGGAAGGGCCGCACCTCGGACAGGTCGCCGCGTTCGAAGGCCATCAGGATCATCTCGTAGGCCATCTTCGAGCCGCCGAGGAAATCGCGCACGCCAAAGGACGGCTCGGCCTGCTTCATCGCGGCCAGCGCCTCGGCGGTCGGACTGCCCGCCTCGGCATGGTCCAGGATGTCGTGATCCACCTCGTCGGCGGTGCCGTCGATCACTTCGAAGCGGCGGGGCGTGGGGGCCGGGTTCTCGACCCGCGGGGGTTCGAACCCGTCGCGCGTTCCCAGCACGTTCCGAAGGCGCAGGATCAGGAAGATGGCGATCCCCGCCAGAACAAGCAGCTGAAGAAGAGGGTTGGACATGCAGGCAACCTTTTGTGCGATCGGGTCTGTTGGTATCGGGCGGCTTGGCCATTATGTAGGGAACGCGCCGGTGCAAGTCCAGTTTCAGCACCGCAAGGAGGGATATGCGCATGTGGCTTTTCTGGCTGTTTCTGGCCGTCCCGATCATCGAGATCGCCCTGTTCATCCAGGTCGGCGGCCTGATCGGGCTGTGGCCGACGCTGGCCATCGTCGTGCTGACCGCGATCGTGGGGACGGCGGTGATGCGCAGCCAGGGCGCCCATGCCTGGGCCGAGATTCAGCGCAGTTTCTCGGAATTCCGGGATCCGACGCGGCCCTTGGCGCATGGCGTGATGATCCTTGTCGCGGGGATGCTGCTGCTGACGCCGGGCTTTTTCACCGATGCGGTCGGGCTGGCGCTTCTGGTGCCGGGCATCCGCGATCTGGTGCTGCGCCAGCTTGCGGGCCGCGTCCGGGTGACGCGGGTGCAGGCCGGGCATGCGACGATGCGCCGCGACGATCACCGCCCGCCCTATGGCGAGGGCGTGATCGACGGCGAATACTACGTCGCCGACGAGGAGCCGCGCCCCGAGCGTCCGGCGCCGCCTGACCTGCCGCCGCAGCTGGACGATCTGCCCCCCGAACCGCGCCGCCCGGGCGGTTCGGGCTGGACGCAGCATTGAGGCGGGCGGGCCTGCCTGTTAGAAGCGGGCAAACCCCGCAGACGAGGAAGCAAGATGGCTGACGAAAACACCCCGAACGGCGCCGCGCCGCAACCCGCCGCCCAGGCGCAGAATGCAGGCCAGTCGCAGCTTCGCATGCAGGTCCTTGCCCAATATATCCGCGACCTCTCGTTCGAGAACGGCGTGGCGCAGAAGGGTGCGCCCACCGGCGAGATCCAGCCCGAGATTTCGGTGCAGGTCAGCCTGGATGCCCGCCGCCGCGGTGCCGAGAACCAGTACGAGGTCATCAACAAGTTCCGCGTGACCTCGAAGAACCGTGCCGATGGCGCGACGCTGTTTCTGGCCGAGCTGGACTATGCCGGCGTCTTCCAGATTGAGGGCGTGCCCGACGACCAGATGCATCCCTTCCTGATGATCGAATGCCCGCGGATGCTGTTCCCGTTCGTGCGCCGGATCATCGCCGACCTGACGCGCGACAGCGGCTTCCCGGCCTTCAACATGGACCCGGTGGATTTCGTGGCGCTGTATCGTCAGGAACTGGCGCGCCGCGCCCAGGCGCAGGCGCAGCAGGCGCAGGGCGAAGCCAAGCCGTCCTGATCGGGGATGGCCGCGCGACCGCGCAGGGCCTGGCAGCGGATGCTGTCGGGCCGCAGGCTGGACCTGCTGGACCCGACGCCCTTTGACATCGAGATCGAGGACATCGCCCACGGTCTGGCCTTTGTCGCGCGCTGGAATGGCCAGACGCGCGGCGACTGGCCCTATTCCGTGGCCGAACACTCGCTGCTGGTCGAAGAGATCTTCACCCGGCTGGAACCGGCCCTGCCGCCGCAATGGCGACTGGCCGCGCTGCTGCATGACGCGCCGGAATATGTGATCGGGGACATGATCTCGCCGGTCAAGGCGGCGCTTGGGGCGGAATACGGCGCGATGGACGAACGCATCGCCGCCGCGATCCACCGGCGCTTCGGCCTGCCCGCCGCGCTGCCCAAGCCGATCAAGGCGCGCATCAAGGAGGCCGACCGCATCTCGGCCCGGATCGAGGCTGTGGCGATTGCAGGCTTTGACCCGGCCGAGGCGCGGCGGCTGTTCCCGCTGCGCGACGAAGGCGCGACCGAGGGGCTGGAACTGGTCCTTCGCCCCCCGGCCGAGACGCGCGCCGCCTATCTGGAGCGCTTTGCCCGGATCATCGCGCTGATCGATGGGGCCTAGGCCTCAGATCAGCAGGTCTTCCAGCGACTTGCCCGCATCCAGGTTTTCCTGAACCCAACGCGGCTTGCGGCCACGGCCGGTCCAGGTCAGCGACGGGTTTTCGGGATGGGCGTATTTCGGCGCGACCGTGGTGGGCTTGCGGGGCGCGGAGCCGGTCAGTTCGGCCAGATTGAAGCCATGGGCGCGGGCGGCTTCCTCGGCGGCCTGAATGGCCTCGCGGCGGCGGCGATCTTCATAGCTGGAAATCGCGCGATCCAGTTTGCTCCGCATATCGCGCAATTCCTTCAACGACATCTTGTCGAGGTCAAAGTCCATTCTTTTCGTCTCCCGAAAATAAGACTGATATTGATAATCAGCTTATAGGCGAAAGACAGGGTAATACAACCATTACCCTAAATCAGCGAGGCCCCCTTTTAGCAAGAATCCGCTGAAGCGTCCTGCGATGCATATGCAGGCGGCGAGCGGTTTCGCTGACATTCCGGTCGCATTGCTCGTAAACGCGCTGGATATGTTCCCAACGCACGCGATCAGCCGACATGGGATTTTCCGGCGGGGGTGGCAAAACCTCACCGCTGGACAGAAGCGCTGACGTCACGTCATTTGCATCGGCGGGTTTGGCCAGATAATCGGTGGCACCCATTTTCACCGCCGCGACGGCCGTTGCGATGGCGCCATATCCGGTCAGCACGATGATGCGGGCATCGGCGCGCCGCTCGCGCAGCGCCTCGACCACGTCCAGTCCGTTCCCGTCCTCCAGACGCAGATCGACCACGGCATAGGCGGGGGCCTTGCGCTCGATCTGGCGCATGGCCTGCGAGACGCTGAGCGAGGTTTCCGTCTGGAAGCCGCGCTTTTCCATCGCCCTTGCCAGGCGTGTCACGAAGATCTCGTCATCATCGACCAGCAGCAGACTGGGGTCGGGTCCGATCGTGTGGGTCACATTGTCCATCGCGCGCCTCTGAATGCTAGAAACGAGATGTAGTGACCCACGGCCTGCAAGGCAAACAGTTGCGACAAAACGCCGTTTCTTTTTCAGACGCTTGATCCGCGCCGGCACGTTTCAGACCCGGATTTCCGGGCCGGCCCCGTCAGGACAGGGCGTCCACGAAACAGCCCACGCGGTCGGCCATCTGCTCGGCCGTCGCCTCGCGAGAGAAGAATTCCACCGTCCGGTTTCCGGGAATGACCAGATAGGTATTGGTCATGTGATCGACCAGATAATATTCCTGATCTTCCTCATCATGGGCCTTGTAGTAATTGCGCCAGCCCTGATTGACCTGCGCGATTTCCTCGTCGGAACCGGTCAGGCCGATCATGTCGTCGGAAAACAGGCTGGTATAATCGGCCAGAACCTCGACCGTGTCGCGGCGGGGATCGACGGTGACGAAGACATTCTGGATTTCGGTGCCGCGCTCGGCCAGAATATGCTCCACCTCGGCATTGCGCGCCGTATCCAGAGGGCAGACATCCGGGCAGAACGTATATCCGAAATAAAGCAGCGAGGGTTTGGTGAAAACCTCGTCCTGGGTGACGCGCTGTCCGTCATGGCGGGTCAGGGTGAAATCGGTGCCGAAACTGTCCATGCCCCCGGCCACGGCGCTGCCCCGGCACTGCGCCAGCGGATCGCCCGCCCGCTGCTGGGTCAGAAACAGCCCGCCGCCAGCCAGAACGCCGATTGCCGCCGCAGCGCCGAACAACAGGATCTTGCGATCCGCCATGACTCTCACCATCCTTGCGTGCCAATTCGGCGCATTGATCGCTGATCGAGCCGCCGTTATCAAGGCACGCACCGCCGCAGGGACATCACGATGACGGAAACCGCCCAGGCCGCGGCCAGCCTTGAAGCGCCGGTCGTGATGACCGACCAGCACAAGGCCGAACCCATCCGCATCCGCACGCTGGTGCTGCTGCGCTGGTTCGCCATCGGCGGGCAGATGGCGGCGGTGATTGTCGCTTGGTTCATGGGGATCGGCTTCGTCAAGACGCCGGTCCTGCTGCTGATCGCGGCCTCGATCACGATGAACCTGTGGCTGTTCCTGCGCCCGCCCAAGCGAACCTCGCCGGGGCGCGCGGTGGCGCAGCTCAGCTTCGATCTGGTGCAGATCTCGGCGCTGATGGCGCTGACCGGCGGCATGGCCAACCCCTTTGCGCTGCTGGTTCTGGCGCCGGTGACGATCGCGGCGGCCTCGCTAAAGGGGCGGCAGGTCCTGGCGCTTGGCCTGGCGACGGTGGCGCTGATCTCGGTCGCGGCCTTGTTCGGCCTGCCCCTGCGCGGCCCCGACGGAGAGATCCTGCGGATGGAACCGATCCTCGCGCTGGGCCATTGGGTCGCGCTGGTGATCGGGGTGGTGTTTTTCGCGGGCTACGCCCATCGGGTCACGGCGGAACTGCAGGCGACGTCGAACGCGCTTTTCGCCACGCAGATGGCGCTGTCGCGCGAACAGCGGCTGCAGCATCTGGGCGGCGTGGTCGCGGCGGCGGCGCACGAGATGGGCACGCCGCTGGCCACGATCAAGCTGATCGCCGGAGAGCTGGCCGACGAATTGCGCGACCGGCCCGATCTTTACGCGGATGCCACCGCGCTGAAGGCCTCGGCCGATCGCTGCGCGCAGATCTTGCGCAGCATGGGCCGGGCGGGCAAGGACGACCTGCACATGCGCGCCGCCCCGCTGCGCGCCGTGCTCGAGGATGCTGCGGCGCCTCATGCCAATCGCGGCCCCGTGGTCGAGATCAAGGCCGACGGTCCGGTGGTGCACCGCGATCCGGCGGTGATCCACGCGCTGCGAAACCTGATCCAGAACGCCGTCGATTTCGCCGAAAGCCGCGTGGTGATCGAGACGCAGATGACCCAGACTAGCCTTGGCGTGACGATCCGCGATGACGGGCCGGGCTATCCGGTGGCGCTGCTGTCGCGTCTGGGCGATCCCTATCTCTCCCGCCGGGCCGAGGCGCAGCGCGGCAGCTACGAGGGGATGGGCCTTGGCCTCTTCATCGCCAAGACGCTGCTGGAACGGTCGGGCGCGCGGCTCAGCTTCGGCAATGGCGGGCCGGGCGCCATCGTGTCGGTGCGCTGGCCCCTGGACCGGATCAGGGCCGAGGATCGCCGGGCACTGGCCGAAAATCCGCATATCGACAGCTGATCGCTTAACCCATTCTTAAGCAAGCTGTGCAACATTCGCCGCAAAGCGGAATGCAACGGGCACGGGGGCTGGTGATGTTGAGCGAAGGGATCGGTCTGGTCGCCACGGCGATCCTTGCGGGAACCCTGTCCGTCATTCTGGCGGTGGGGGCGATCAGGCTGTGGGATGCAGCCAGATCGCGCAATCAGGCGGGCAGCGCCGGGCGCGACCGGCTGGACGCGGCGATCCAGCCGATGGTGTTCCTGTTCCGCCAGACGCGCCTCATCGATGCAACGCCGCCCGCGCGAGGCCTGCTGGACCGGATCGGCGCGCCGGGCGACGACTGGTCGCGCCTCCAGCAATGGCTGGGCCCCCGATTTCCAGAGGCCCCCGCCCGGATGAGCCAGCTGGAACGCTTGGGCCGGATCGAGATGACCGGCGCCGAAGGACGCGGCAGCGCCACCCTGCGGCTGGTGGCCGAGGATCTGGGCGACCGGATGTGGCGCCTGACCGTCACCGATCCCCGGGCAGAACATGCGGGCATCGTGGTCGATTCGATGTCGCTCCACGCGATGGAGGAGGAGCTGGACCTGCTGCGCCGCGCGCTGGACCAGACGCCGATGCTGGTCTGGCGCCAGGACGAGGACGAGCGCATCACCTGGGCCAATGCCGCCTATCTGCGCCGTGCCGAGACGCGCAATGACGGCGTCCTGGGCTGGCCCCTGCCGCGGCTGCTGGATGCACCAAAGCCCGTGCCGGGCGCCGGGACCGCGACCCGCCGCGCCGCGCTCGAGGATAACGGCATCGTCTCCTGGTATGATTGCCACAGTCACCGGATGGGCGACGAGGTGATGATGTTCGCCCTGCCCGCCGATGCGGCCGTGCGCGCCGAACGCAGCCTGCGCGAATTCGTCCAAACCCTGACCAAGACCTTTGCCGACCTGCCCATCGGTCTGGCGATCTTCGACCGGCAGCGGAACCTGCAATTGTTCAATCCGGCGCTGATCGACCTGACGGGCCTGCCCACCGGCTTTCTGACCGCGCGCCCGACGCTGTTCGATTTTCTCGACCAGCTGCGCGAACAGCGCATGGTCCCCGAGCCCAAGGATTACCGCAGTTGGCGTCAGCACATGGCCAATCTGGAAAGCGCCGCCGCGACCGGCCACCATGTCGAGACCTGGTCCCTGCCCGGCGGCCAGACCTATCGCGTGACCGGCCGCCCCCATCCCGACGGCGCGGTGGCCTTCCTCTTCGAGAACATCACCTCCGAGGTCAGCCTGACCCGCAAGTTCCGGGCTGAGCTAATGCTGGGCAGCCATGTGCTGGACGGGATCGAGGACGCGCTGGTCGTTTTTGCCCATGGCGGCAAGATGGTGATGGCGAACCAGGCCTATCGCGCGCTGTGGGGTGACGCCGTGACCGACCTGCCCGAGGCCATGACCCTGTGGAGCGGCAACCGCGCCCCCGGCGCAGGCCATGCCGCGCTCTGCGAGGCGTTGCAGGGCGAGCAGGCGGCCCGCGCCAGCGGCGCGATGGCGGGCCCGCAGGGGCAGCTTCTGGGCTGGGCGGTCTCGCATCTTGCGGGGGGCCGGGTGATGCTGCGCTTCCGCCAGCCCGGGGTCGAAAGCCTGACCGCCCCGGACGCGCTGCTGGCGCTGGACCATGCCACCGACCTGACCGGCGCGGTCAAGGCCGGCTAGAGGTAGTTGCGCGACACCGCGATGGCCACGGCCTGGGTGCGGGTTCTGGCCCCCAGCTTGGCGCAGGCCTTCAGCGCACGCTGCTTGACGGTGGATTCCGCGATGCCAAGCGCGCTGGCGGTCTCGGCCTGACCAAGCCCATCGCGGAAGCAGCGCAGCACGTCCAGCTCTCCGGGCCCCAATGCCGCGCGGCTGAGGACCAGATCCGTCCATAGCGAGAATTTCGCCGCGCAGCGCCCGATTTCCTCGTCGGTGAATTCCCGGTCGGGATGCGACAGCGTCAGGAAGGACCGCTTGCCGTTCACCTTGCGCGAGATCGCGACGCCGTGGTTCAGCCGGAACCGCCGCGCCTCGCGCATCACGCCGCGCAGATCGGGGATGCGGACTTCGGACCAGCGCACCCAGCCGTCATTCGTCATGGTCCACATCGCGATCGGGTCGCCGAAGAAGTAGTTGCGCTCCTCGTAGATGGCGCGCCAGGCGTCGGGATAGGCGTTGAACAGGTGTTCCGGGCCCCGGAAGGTCAGGTTGAAGCCCATGATCCAGCCGGTTGGCGCCAGCGCGTGCATCTCGGCGATCTCGTCGTCGAAGCCGGGTATCAGGTCCTTGAGCATCTCACCCTTCCGGTCCGGGCCGCAGCCCCGTCATGCGGGGGATCATATGTCTTTTCGGATATGCCGAAAAGACAGGCTCTGTCGATTGGCCACGACTTTCCCGGCCCCTTAAGGATTCTTTCAGGAGATCCCGGTTAGACAGGAAAGGAAAACCGATGGTGAAGGAAATCCGCGAACCGCGGCTGGCGACGGCCGAGTTCAGCCGCGACATGGTCGAGACGATGCTGACCTATTTCGATGCCTATGCCGAGGAC
>NZ_JAUVVF010000071.1 GCF_030604785.1 Paracoccus sp. (in: a-proteobacteria)
GCCCCGCATCCTCGCGCACCAGAAGCCGCAGCATCGCCATGTCGTCGGCCTCGGCCGCGATGGCGGGCGTGATGCCCAGCCGCGCCAGCATCGCGTCGATCGCGGCCCGCAGCGCCGTGTCGCCCGTCGGCAGGATCAGCGGCTCCTCGGCCAGAAGCCGCGCCAAGGGCCGCGCCTCGCCGCCGATCCGGGCGGGGGTGCCGATCAGGCTGACGGGCTGTTCGGCCAGATGGTGGATCAGCCAAGGGCTGGCCGCATCGCCGGGCGGCGCCAGATTGGTCAGCACCACATCCAGCGACAGCGCATCCAGCCCCCGCAGCAATTCCGCCAGCGAGCCCGATCGCAGCACCACCTCGACATCCGCCCGCCCGATCACGGGCGCCAGGAACTGAAGCTGGAAGTTCCGCGACAGCGTGGCCAGCGCGCCGACCCGCAAGGCCTGCCGCCCCTGTCCGGTCTGGCGCAGCGTCGCGGTCAGGTCGTCGGCGGTGCGAAAGATCGCCTCGGCATGGTCCAGCGCGATATGGCCCGCCTCGGTCAGAACCAGCCCCCGGCCGCGCCGCTCGAACAGGTCATGGCCCAACGACGCCTCGAGCGCGCGCAGCTGCGTGGACAAGGCCGATTGCGACAGGTTCAGCCGCCGCGCGGCGCCGGTCAGCGTCCCGTCCAGCGCGACGGCCCGGAACAGGCGCAGATGGTGCAGGTTCAGCATGACTCATCCATGAAACAGAACGATCACGCCGAAAATATGTAATTTTATAAAAGTGAGGCAAGCCCTAACTCTGCGCCATCAGCAATCGGAGTGTTCCCGGATGTCCCTGTTTCCCTTTCTGGCGGCCCTCGCGCCGCTGATCCTGCTGGCGGTCGCGGCCTCGGCGCTGGCGCGCCCCGGCGCGCGACCGGGCGCCCTGCCGCGTCAGGCCGAGCTGGCGGCGCTCTCCGCGCTGGCCCTGACCGGGGCCGCGGCCCTTCATGCCGCGCTGGTCGGACCGCAGGTCCTGTCGGTCGGGCAGGGCGCGGCCTTGGTCTCGCTGCGGCTTGACGCGGTCAGCTTCACGCTGGCGCTGCTGGTCGGCTTCGTCGGCTGGGTCGTGATCCGCTATTCCCGCCGCTACATGGACGGAGAGCCGCGCGAAGGCGCCTTTCACGGCCTGACGCTTGCGGTATTGGCGCTGGTCATGGTGCTGGTGCAGGCGGGCAGCCTGGCCGTGCTGCTGGCGGCCTTCATCGGGGTGGGGATCGGGCTGCGGCAGCTTCTGCTGT
The DNA here is from genome assembly GCF_030604785.1 of Paracoccus sp. (in: a-proteobacteria). Lineage (GTDB taxonomy): Bacteria > Pseudomonadota > Alphaproteobacteria > Rhodobacterales > Rhodobacteraceae > Paracoccus. The sequence continues at coordinate 1,264 of NZ_JAUVVF010000071.1, forward strand.
TCTACGCGAACCGCCCCGAGGCGCGGCGCGCGGCGGCCAAGTTCACTCTGGTCTGGGGCATGGGCGATCTGGCGCTGGTCGCGGCGGCGATGCTGCTGTGGTCCTCGTTCGGGACGGCGGATCTGGCGCAGATCTCGGCCCTTGCGGCGACGGGTCTGGACCTGCCGGCGCGGATCGCAGTCGGGCTCCTGGTGCTGGCGGCGCTGCTGAAGACGGCGGCCTTCCCCCTGCATGGCTGGCTGACCGAGGTGATGGAGGCGCCCACCCCCGTCTCGGCGCTGCTGCATGCGGGCATCATCAATGCGGGCGGCGTGCTTCTGATCCGGCTGGCCGATCTGGTGCAGGCCAGCCCCGGCGCGATGGCCGCGCTGGTCATGGCGGGCGGGATCACCGCGCTCTTCGGCGCGGTGGTGATGCTGACGCAGAGCGCGGTCAAGACGGCGCTGGCCTGGTCTACGGTCGCGCAGATGGGCTTCATGCTGCTGCAATGCGGTCTGGGCCTCTGGGCGCTGGCGCTGCTGCATATCGTGGCGCATTCGCTCTACAAGGCGCATGCCTTCCTGTCCTCGGGCGGGGCGGTCCAGGCGGTCGCGGCGGCCCGCAAGCCGGGGCCGGTCGCGGTGCCGGGCCTGCGCGCGGTGGGACGGTCCTTCCTAGCAGCGCTGGCGCTTTACGCCGCAATGGCTTGGGTCTTTGCGGCGCTTGGCGCGCCCAAGAACCCGCAGGCGCTGGCCTTGGGTGCGATGCTGATCTTCGGCGTGGCCTATCTGGTCGCCCAGGGTCTGGCCGACAGCGCGCCCGCGGCGCTTACCCGGCGCATGGTGACGGCCTCGGGCGCGGCGGCTCTGGCCTATTTCGGCTTTCACGCGCTGGCTTCGCTGGCCTGGGGCGCGCATTTGCCCGCCACCCCGCAGGCCGGCGCGCTGGAATGGGCGCTGATCGTGCTGGCGGTCCTGTCCTTCGGCCTGGTGGCCTTTGCACAGGCGCTGTTCCCGCTCTGGGCGCATCATCCGGCTGCGGCGGGTCTGCGCGTCCATCTGGCCAACGGGCTTTACCTGAACGCGGTCCTTGACCGGCTGATCGGCGGCTTCCGCCGGTCCGGCGCCACCCAAGCCAAAGGAGAGGCATGATGTTCCTCAAACCGATCGAGATCGCGCCCCGGCGCGCCACCGACCTGCTGGCCGCCGCCGAGGCCGCAGCCCGCGCCATCCCCCCGGCCTTTCCGCTGGACGCCACCGTCGCCGTGAACCCGATGCTGGGCCAGACCGGCGAGGATCTGGCCGCCGCTGCCGCCAGGCTGGCGCGGGTCTCGGGTGCCCGGATCATCCCGGACCGGGCGAACCATGCGGCAGCGGTTGCGGCAGGCGCGATCACCGATGCCGATCTGGAACAGGCGCTTGCGGCCAGTCCGTCGCCGCTGAAACCGCCCAGCCTCGCGGCGCTGAGGGCCGCGATGGTGCGCCCGGCCGCGCCCGCGCCCGTGCTGCCCAGCCTTGCGGATTTGGCCGCCCGGAAGGACGGCATCGACTGGCCCATGGTCATCGCGCGCAGCATCGGTCTGTGGGCGGCGGGGTATTTCGACCGGGGGCAGGCGCTCTGGACGCCCGCGCCCGGGCGGGGCGCGCTGGCCGGCTGGCGCGACTGGGCCAGCCATGACCTGACGCCGGAAATCGCGGGCCTTGGCGGCTTCTGCGCGCATGTCGCCGCGAGCCCCGACACGGCCGAACGCGCCATCCTGCGGGCCTGCGACGCGCTTGGCCTGACCGAGGCCGCCGCGCCGACCTGCTTCCATTCGCTGCTGATCCAGCTTGGCGGCTGGTCGCAGCACGCGCGCTGGCTGCTCTGGCAGGCCGAGATGCAGGGCGGCACCGACGCGGCGCTGACCGACCTGCTGGCGATCCGCCTGATCTGGGACGAGGCGCTTCTGGCCCGCGACCCGGCGCTGGCCGCGCCTTGGGCCGAGGTGGTCGCCGCGCATGAGGCGCCGGTCGCGCCCGATGGCGACATGGTGCTGGACACGATCCTGCAGGATGCCGCCGAACGCGCGCATCAGCGTCGGCTGGCCGCGCTGCTCAGCGGCCCGCGGCCGGCGCCCGCGCGGCCGGCCCTGCAGGCGGCCTTCTGCATTGACGTGCGCTCGGAAGTGTTCCGCCGCGCGCTCGAATCGCAGGATCCCGGCATCCAGACGCTTGGCTTTGCGGGCTTTTTCGGCCTGCCCGTCACGCATCTGCCCCATGGCAGCGACCGGGCCGAGACGCATCTGCCCGTCCTTCTGAACCCCGCCATGACGGCGACCAGCCACGCCGCCCCCGCCACCGAACAGCGCATGCGGATCGGGGCGCGGGCCGAACGCGCCTGGGGCCGGTTCCGGCAGGCGGCGGTCTCGTCCTTCGCCTTTGTCGAGGCGGCAGGCCCGGCCTACGGGCTCAAGCTTCTGGGCTCGGCTCTGGGCCGGGCGGGCGCGCGGCCGGGCCACGACCCCGCGCCGCGCCTGGACCCCGCGCCCGATCCGGCGACCAAGGCCGACACCGCGGCGGCCGTCCTGCGCGCCATGAGCCTGACGCGCGGTCATGCCAGGCTGATCCTGCTGGTGGGCCACGGTGCGCAGGTCACGAACAACCCGCATGAAAGCGGCTATCATTGCGGCGCCTGCGGCGGCCAGACGGGCGCGGTCTCGGCCCGCCTTCTGGCGGGACTGCTGAACGATCCCGAAACGCGGGCGGGCCTGACTGCGCGCGGGATCGACCTGCCCGCCGACACGCTGTTCGTGGCGGGGCTGCACGACACGACGACCGACCGGATCACCCTGTTCGACGAGGGGTTCGCGCTGTCGCATCGCGCCGACCTGACCCAGGCCGCGTCCTGGCTGGACCGCGCCACGGATCTGGCCCGGGCCGAACGCGCCCTGCGCCTGCCCGGCGCCAACGCCGAGACCATCGCCCGGCGTGCCCATGACTGGGCCGAGATCCGTCCCGAATGGGGCCTTGCGGGCTGCGCCGCCTTCATCGCCGCCCCGCGCGAGGCGACGTCGGGCCGCGACCTGTCTGGCCGGGCCTTCCTGCACAGCTATGATTGGCGGCAGGATGACGGTTTCGCCACGCTGGAGCTGATCCTGACCGCGCCGGTCGTCGTCGCAAGCTGGATCAGCCTGCAATATTACGGATCGGCCGTCGCGCCCGAGATCTTTGGCGGCGGCAACAAGCTGATCCACAACGTCGTGGGCGGGATCGGCGTCGTGCAGGGCAATGGCGGGCTCTTGCGTCCGGGCCTGCCCTGGCAGGCGATCCATGACGGCGAGACGCTGGCGCACGAACCCCTGCGCCTCAGCGTGATGGTCGAGGCGCCGCGCGAGGCCATTTCGGCGATCATCGCGCGCCATGACGGGCTGCGCCAGCTTTTCGACAATGGCTGGCTGCATCTGCTGGCGCTGGAACAGGGCCGCGTCTCGACCCGCTATGTCGGCGGCGGCGACTGGATCGCATTCTCCTGAACGAACGGCGCGGGGCCGGAGTGAACCTCCGGCCCCGCGCTTTCGCGTCGATTGGCAAGGAGCCCCGTGGGGCTGCGGGCCATGGGCGTGATCGATCTACGCTCTGCCGGTGATCTTTCTGGATCCGCGCTGTCCTTCGCCTCTGCGAAGCCCCCCGCAGGGCGTCCATGTGACGATGGTATGGACCGCCCGGACCGGAGCATCGCGTCCGGGCGGCCCTGTCGCGCTATTCGGCGGTCAGAAGCGGCGTCTTCGTCTTGCCGAGGCGCGGCGTCTCGGGGCCGGTGATGTCAAAGGCCGGCTTGTCGTCCTCGATCTTGACGCGCACCATGCCGCCCTTGGTCAGGCGGCCGAACAGCAGCTCTTCCGCCAAGGGCTTCTTGATGTGCTCCTGGATGACGCGGCCAAGCGGGCGTGCGCCCATCCGGTCGTCATAGCCCTTTTCGGCCAGCCAGTCGGCGGCTTCGGGGGTCAGTTCGATATGGACGTTGCGGTCCATCAGCTGTGCTTCCAGTTGCAGCACGAACTTCTCGACCACATGGACGACCACCTCGCGCGACAGCGGCGCGAAGCTGATGATCGCGTCCAGACGGTTGCGGAATTCGGGCGTGAAGGTCCGCTCGATCGCGGCCGTATCCTCGCCCTCGCGCCGGTCGCGGCCGAAGCCGATGGCGGCCTTGGCGGCATCCGAGGCGCCCGCATTCGAGGTCATGATCAGGATCACGTTGCGGAAATCGACCTGCCGGCCGTTATGGTCGGTCAGACGGCCCGCATCCATGATCTGCAGCAGGATGTTGTAGACATCCGGATGCGCCTTCTCGATCTCGTCCAGCAGCAGCACGCAATGCGGGTGCTGGTCCACGCCGTCGGTCAGAAGCCCGCCCTGGTCGAAGCCCACATAGCCCGGAGGCGCGCCGATCAGCCGGCTGACCGCGTGCTTTTCCATGTATTCCGACATGTCGAACCGCAGGAGTTCCACACCGAGGGTCGAGGCAAGCTGCTTGGCCACCTCGGTCTTGCCCACGCCGGTCGGCCCGGCAAAGAGGTAGTTGCCGATGGGCTTTTCCGGCTCGCGCAGGCCGGCGCGGGCCAGCTTGATCGCCGAGGACAGCGCCTCGATCGCCTTGTCCTGCCCGAAGACCACGCGTTTCAGCGTGCCCTCCAGATCGCGCAGGACCTCGGCGTCGTTCTTGCTGACGTTCTTGGGCGGGATGCGGGCGATCTTGGCCACGACGGCCTCGATCTCCTTGGGGCTGATCGTCTTGCGCCGCTTGCTTTCCGCGACCAGATGCTGCGCGGCCCCCGCCTCGTCGATGACGTCGATGGCGCTGTCGGGCAGCTTGCGGTCGTTGATGTAGCGCGACGCCAGTTCCACCGCCGACTTGATCGCCTCGTTCGTGTAGCGCAGGTCGTGGTGCTTCTCGAAATGCGGCTTCAGTCCCATCAGGATCTTGATCGTGTCCGGGACCGAGGGCTCGTTCACGTCGATCTTCTGGAACCGGCGGCTCAGCGCGCGGTCCTTCTCGAAATGCTGGCGGTATTCCTTGTAGGTGGTCGAGCCCATGCAGCGCAGCTTGCCGCCCGCCAAAGCCGGCTTCAGCAGGTTCGAGGCATCCATCGCCCCGCCCGAGGTCGCGCCCGCGCCGATCACGGTGTGGATCTCGTCGATGAAGAGGATCGCGTCAGGATGAGCCTCAAGTTCTTTCACGACGGCTTTCAGCCGCTCCTCGAAATCGCCGCGATAGCGGGTCCCGGCCAGCAGCGCGCCCATGTCGAGCGAAAAGATCGTGGCGCCCGCCAGCACGTCCGGCGTCTCGCCGCGCGTGATCTTCAGCGCGAGGCCCTCGGCGATGGCGGTCTTGCCCACGCCCGGATCGCCTACCAGCAGCGGGTTGTTCTTGCGGCGCCGGCACAGGACCTGGATCGCGCGCTCGACCTCGGCCTCGCGGCCGATCAGCGGGTCCACGTCGCCCTTGCGCGACTTGGCGTTCAGATCGACGCAATACTTGCCAAGCGCGGTCTCGTCCTTGGCTTCGGGCGCGGCTTCGGCCTTCTGCTCGGGCTCTTCGGCGCCGATGACCTTGCGCGGCTCGTTGAACGAGGGGTTCTTGGCCACGCCATGCGCGATGAAGTTCACCGCATCGTAGCGCGTCATGTCCATTTCCTGCAGGAAATAGGCCGCGTTCGATTCACGTTCGGCGAAGATCGCGACCAGCACGTTGGCGCCCGTGACCTCTTGCCGGCCCGAGCTTTGAACGTGGATCGCGGCGCGCTGAATCACCCGCTGGAAGGCTGCGGTCGGCACCGCCTCCGAGCCTTCGACATCGGTGATCAGCGTGGACAGATCGTCCTCGATGAAATCGACCAGCGTGCTTCGCAGCTCGTCCAGATCGACATTGCAGGCCCGCATCACCTTGACGGCGTCCGGTTCCTCGGTCA
>NZ_JAUVVF010000026.1 GCF_030604785.1 Paracoccus sp. (in: a-proteobacteria)
CGATATCCGAGCCGGTCTTTCCGTCCGCAACGCGGGCGCTGATGACGAATTCCGGCAAATACGCGCATTACGGGCCGGGCCTGTCGGGGCGGCAGGTCCGGTTCGGCAGCATCGCCGCCTGCGCGCAGGCCGCGCGGACGGGGCGTGCGCCCCTGACCCCGCCCCGCTGGCTGGAGGACTAGATGCGGACAACGAAGCTGGTTCACGTCATCTCGGCCCATGCCGAGGGCGAGGTGGGCGACGTGATCGTCGGCGGAGTCGCGCCGCCGCCGGGCGACACGCTGTGGGAACAATCTCGCTGGATCGCACGCGACGAAAGCCTGCGGAACTTCGTCCTGAACGAGCCGCGCGGCGGGGTCTTTCGCCATGTGAACCTGCTGGTGCCGCCCAGGCATCCCGAGGCCGACGCCGCCTTCATCATCATGGAGCCCGAGGACACGCCGCCGATGTCGGGATCGAACTCGATCTGCGTGGCGACCGTCCTGCTGGATGCGGGCATCCTGCCCATGCAGGAACCCGAGACGCATCTGGTGCTGGAGGCTCCGGGCGGGCTGGTCCGGGTGCGCGCGGAATGCAGCCGCGGCAAGGCGCGGCGCATCTTTGTGCAGAACCTGCCCAGCTTCGCCGCCCGCCTGGACGCTCCGCTGGAAGTCGAGGGGCTGGGCGTCCTGAACGTCGACACCGCCTATGGCGGCGACAGCTTCGTGATGGTCGATGCCGCTTCGCTCGGCTTTGCGCTGACCCCGGACGAGGCGCATGATCTGGCCCGTCTGGGCGTGCGGATCACCGAGGCCGCCACCCGGCAGCTTGCCTTCGACCACCCCGAAAACTCGGATTGGCGCCACATCTCGTTCTGCCTCTTCGCGGGTCCGGTCCGGCGCGAGGGCAGCGCCCTGCACACGGGCGCCGCCGTCGCGATCCGTCCGGGCAAGATCGACCGCTCGCCCACGGGGACGGCCTTGTCGGCGCGGATGGCGGTCCTGCACGCGCGCGGCCAGATGGCCGAGGGCGACAGCCTGACCGCACGGTCGCTGATCGGATCGGAATTCACCGGCCGCATCCTTGGCCGGACCCGCGTCGGCACCCTGCCCGCCATCCTGCCCGAGCTATCGGGCCGGGCCTGGATCACCGGGACCCATCAGCACATGCTGGACCCGGACGATCCCTGGCCCGAAGGCTACCGCCTCAGCGATACATGGGGCGCGCGCTAGTATCGTCCACCATGTCACAGGAAGCGCCTTCTTGGCTTTTAAGAGCGCTTACCATGAAGGACCAAGATCTACCCGACGACCTGCGCCATCTGCAACTTGGACGTCGAAAGTGGATGCACGCCGATCAGGATCGGGTGCTTCCATTCATCTTGGCGGTGCAAGAGGCCGTCGCGACGGCGGTGCTTCCTGAGCATCACAATGACGATAGTGGTCTGGAAGACGGGCGGCTCGCCACGCAGTGCCTCGTCCGCGTGGCGAGCATACCTTCGCTAGTCCGCCAGCGCGGCGGCGTAGCGTTCGGAGACGATGTCCCAGTTGACCACGTCCCACCATGCGTCGAGGTAATCGGCGCGGCGGTTGTTGTAGTTCAGGTAATAGGCGTGCTCCCACACGTCATTGCCCAGAAGCGGCGTCCCGGCGGTCTCGGCCACATCCATCAGCGGATTGTCCTGGTTCGGGGTCGTCGTGATCTGCAGCTGGTCCTGATCGTTCACGATCAGCCAGACCCAGCCCGAGCCGAAGCGATCCGCCCCGGCCTCTTCGAAGGCGGCCTTGAACTCGTCCTCCGAGCCGAAGACCGTGTCGATCGCCTCGGCCAGTTCGGCCGACATCTCGCCCGTTTCATCCGGCGCGGCCATCGTCTCCCAGAAGAAGCTGTGATTCCAGTGCCCGCCTGCATTGTTGCGCACCTTGTCGGTGAAGGTCCCGGCCGCGGCGACCAGTTCGTCAAGCGACAGGTTTTCGGGCGCCTCGCCGTCGCCGATGGCCTCGTTGAGGTTGTCCACATAGGATTGGTGGTGGCGCCCGTGATGCAGTTCCATCGTCTCGGCGTCGATCACCGGCTCCAGCGCGTCGGCGGCATAGGGAAGCTCGGGCAAGGTGAACTCCCCCTCGGATTGCGCGAGGGCGGCGAAGGGAAGGGCGCTCAGCGTCGCGATCGCAAGGGCCTGTTTCATCGGGGATCTCCTTTTGAACCAGCCATACCAACCCCACCCTCGCCGCAATGTTCCCCCGTCGGGCGAAGCCCCCGGAACCTGCGGAATTTGCGCGGCGTTTTGACCGCGTGGGGCCAGTCGCGGCCCCGGAAAGGACCTGACTTGCCCGTTTTGCTGCCCCGCCGACCGAACCCGCCCCGCATGGATGGCCCGGCATGAGGCGGCCGAGCGTCGGCACGGTCCTTGCCACTGGCCTGACGATCGGCGCGCTGGTGATCGCAGCGCTGAACCTGATGCCCGACCGGCGCGAATTGCGCGACCGCCTGCCGTCGGTGATGGGCAGTTCCGACCCGGCCTTCCTGCGCAGCATGAACGGGCTTTACGGCTCGAACCTGCTGCCGGGCAACCATGTCGAGACGCTGGTGAACGGCGACCAGATCTTTTCCGCCATGCTGGAAGCGATCCGGGGGGCCGAGACCAGCATCAATTTCGAAACCTACGTCTACTGGTCCGGCGAGATCGCCGAGACCTTCGCCGATGCCCTGGCCGAACGCGCACGCGCGGGGGTCGAGGTGCGCGTGCTGCTGGACTGGTTCGGCTCGAAGCCCATGGAGGCCGACCTGCTGCGCCGGATGGAGGAGGCGGGCGTCAGCGTCACGCGCTTTCGCCCGGTTCACTGGTATACGATCGACCGCATCAACAACCGCACCCACCGCAAGCTGCTGATCGTGGACGGGCATATCGGCTTTACGGGCGGGGTGGGCGTGGCGGATGAATGGCTGGGCGATGCGCGTCATCCGGGCGAGTTCCGCGAGAACCATTACCGCGTGACCGGCCCGGTCGTTGCCATGCTGCAGGGCGCATTTGTGTCGAACTGGGTCGAGGATAGCGGCGAGATCCTGCGCGGGGACGCCTTCTTCCCCGAGCTTGAGCCCACGGGCGACATGATCGCCCAGCTGGCGCTGAGCAGCACGGGCAGCCGCAACGACATCCACATGATGCTGATGACCGCGCTGGCCGGGGCCGAGCGTCACATCCGCATCGCCACGCCCTATTTCATTCCCGACGACGTGGCGATCCGCCAGCTTGTCGATGCCCGCGCACGGGGCGTCGAGGTGGACATCCTGCTGCCCGGTCCCGAGATCAACAAGCCGCCCGTCCGTCGCGCCTCGCGCGCGCTGTGGGGGCCACTGCTTCAGGCCGGAGTGCGGATCCACGAATACGAGCCGACCTTCCTGCACGCGAAGCTGCTGATCGTGGATGACGCTTTGGCCTCGGTCGGCTCGACGAATTTCGACGAGCGTTCGTTCCGCCTGAACGACGAGGCCAATCTGAACGTGTTCGACACGGCTTTTGCCGAGGAGCAGATCGCGATGTTCGAGGCCGATCTGGCGCGGTCGCGCCCGGTCACGCTGGCCGAATGGCAGGCGCGGTCATGGTCCACACGCGCCGGCGACTGGTTGTGGAGCCTGCTGCGCCCGCAGCTGTGACGGCCGCCTGAAGTCTGGCGCCGGAAGTTCAGTCCCAGACGGGCAGGCCGGAATCGGGCTTGGGCTGGTCCATGACGATCTGGCTCTGCACCCGCGCCACTGCCGGATGGGGCAGCAGGCGGTGATGGATCAGCTCGTTTAGCGCCTGCAGGTCCGAGACCCAGACCCGCAGCAGGTAATCGGCCTCGCCGGTCAGGGTCCAGCAGCCGACGATCTGGGGCAGGCTGCCGACCAGCCGCACGAAGCTGGCGGCATTGTCGGCGCTGTGCGCGCTCATCTGCACCTGCACGAAGGCCTGGACCGTCAGGCCCAGCCGCGCAGGATCGAGGCGCGCGCCGTAACCCGCGATGACGCCCGCCGATTCCAGCCGCGCCCGGCGACGGGCCGCCTGGCTGGGCGACAGGTTCAGGATTGTCCCCAGATCCTGGGCGGTGATGTCCGCCCGTCGCTGAACCTCGATCAGCAGCCGCGCATCGCTGGCATCCATCATGCGTCCCCTTCGCGCAAAATCAGACAGAGATGAAGATTACACGCATACATTCTCCGAATGAACCGCAAGATTGCGCGCTGCTGTCATCCATTCCGTGGGATCGTCGAGGCTGACATATCTCCAGGAGGGAATTTCGATGGGACCGTTTCCGCATGATGCCCCGCGCGCCTCGATCAGCGAGGCGAACCCCGCGGGCACCGATGGCTTCGAATTCGTCGAATTCGCCCATCCCAAGCCCGACGAGGCACGCGCCCTGTTCAAACGGATGGGCTTTGCCCTTGTCGCCCGCCACCGCAGCAAGGATGTGGAATTGTGGCAGCAAGGCGACATCACTTACATCCTGACGAACGAACCCGGCAGCCACGCGATGCGCTTTGTCGAAGAGCACGGCCCCTGCGCCCCCGCCATGGGCTGGCGCGTCGCGGATGCCCGGCACGCCTTCGACTATGCGGTGAAGAACGGCGCCACGCCCCATGAAGGTGCGGATCGCACGCTCGACTGGCCGGCCATCGTCGGGATCGGCGGATCGCTGATCTATTTCACCGATTGCTACGGCGCGGATGCGAACCCCTATGAGGGGGATTTCGACTTCATCGCCGCGCCCAAGCCCGCCGGGGTGGGGTTCCATTATCTGGACCACCTGACCCACAACGTCTTCAAGGGCAACATGGACACCTGGTTCGATTTTTACAGCCGGCTGTTCAATTTCCGGCAGATCCGGTTCTTCGACATCGAGGGGAAATATACCGGCCTCTACAGCCGCGCCCTGACCTCGCCCTGCGGCCGCATTCGCATCCCGATCAACGAGGATCGCGGCGAGACCGGGCAGATCGTCGAATATCTCAAGCGCTATAACGGCGAGGGCATCCAGCATATCGCCGTGGGCTGCAACGACATCTACGGCAGCGCCGATGCCATCGCGGAGCGCGGGCTGAAATTCATGCCCAAGCCCCCGATGACCTATTACGAGATGTCGAAGGACCGCGTGGTCGGGCACGAGGAGCCTCTGGACGCGATGGCGCGCCACGGTATCCTGATCGACGGAGAGGGCGTGGTGGATGGCGGCGAGACGCGCATCCTGCTTCAGATCTTCTCGAAAACCGTGATCGGCCCGATCTTCTTCGAATTCATCCAGCGCAAGGGCGATGACGGTTTCGGCGAGGGGAATTTCCGGGCGCTGTTCGAAAGCATCGAACAGGACCAGATCGACCGCGGCGTGCTGACGGCGACCTGACCGCCCGCCCTGCCCACAGGACCGCCGCGCCCGCGACCGGGCGCGGCGGAAGGACAGCGCCCCGGCCCGACGCCGCCCAAGGAGAGACAAGATGACCTCCCACGACCTGCCCCGAGGCATGATCCGCGCAACCGCGACGACCGGGCCGCACGAGGGCTACATGCCCGGTTTCGGCAACGATTTCGAGACCGAGGCCCTGCCGGGCGCCCTGCCGCAGGGCCAGAACAGCCCGCAGAAATGCAATTACGGGCTTTATGCCGAACAGCTTTCCGGCACCGCCTTCACCGCGCCGCGCGGGCAGAACGAACGGACCTGGTGCTACCGCATCCGCCCCTCGGTCCACCACACAGGGCGCTTTGCCCCGATCGACGTGCCGCATTGGAAGACCGCGCCCAATGTGGTGCCGAACGTCACCAGCCTTGGGCAATACCGGTGGGACCCGATCCCGGTCCCGGACGAGCCGCTGACCTGGATCACCGGGATGCGGACCATGACCACGGCAGGCGACGTGAACATCCAGGTCGGGATGGCGAGCCATGTCTATCTGGTCACGCGCTCGATGGAGGACGAGTATTTCTTTTCGGCCGACAGCGAATTGCTGGTCGTCCCGCAGGAGGGGCGGCTGCGCTTCTGCACCGAACTGGGCGTGATCGATCTGGAACCCAGGGAGATCGCGATCATTCCGCGCGGCTTGGTCTACCGGGTCGAGGTCCTGGATGGCCCCTGCCGGGGCTTTGTCTGCGAGAATTACGGCCAGAAGTTCGATCTGCCCCATCGCGGCCCCATCGGCGCCAATTGCCTGGCGAACCCGCGCGACTTCAAATCCCCCGTGGCCGCCTTCGAGGATCGCGAGGTTCCGAGCCGCGTCGTCATCAAGTGGTGCGGGCAGTTCCACGAGACACATATCGGCCACAGCCCGCTGGACGTGGTGGCCTGGCACGGAAACTACTGCGCCTACAAATACGATCTGCGGACCTATTCGCCGGTGGGCGCCATCCTGTTCGATCACCCCGACCCGTCGATCTTCACGGTGCTGACTGCGCCTTCGGGGCAGGAGGGGACGGCGAATATCGACTTTGTCCTCTTCCGCGAACGCTGGCTGGTGGCCGAGCACAGCTTCCGCCCGCCCTGGTATCACAAGAACATCATGTCCGAGCTGATGGGCAACATCTACGGCCAGTATGACGCCAAGCCGCAGGGCTTTGCGCCGGGCGGGATCAGCCTGCACAATTGCATGCTGCCCCACGGCCCCGACCGCGACGCCTTCGAGCGCGCCAGCAACGCCGAGTTGAAGCCGCACAAGCTGGACAACACCATGTCCTTCATGTTCGAGACCCGCTTTCCTCAGCATCTGACCGAATACGCCGCCCGCGCGGCGCCGATGCAGCAGGAATATGTCGAGGTCTGGGACCGGCTCGAGAAGAAATTCGACGGAACACCGGGCATCAAGTGAGGGATCTGGGTATTTGGGCAACGAAGAAGCCGGGGGCCTGATCCGGTCCCGCATCGCCAGCGCCAACGCGCCGGGCTGCGAGTTTCCGCTGAACAACCTGCCCTATGGGGTCTTTTCGGTCGGGGACGCGCCGCGCTGCGGGGTGGCGATCGGCGACATGATCCTGGACCTCGCGGCCTGCGAGGCGGGGGGGCTGGTGGAGGCCGGCGGCACCTTCGCCGCGCCGGAGCTGAACGGGTTCATGGCGCGGCGGCCGGCGGAGTGGGCGCGGATGCGGGCGGCGCTGACGGCGCTGCTGGCCGAGGGCGAGGGGCCGGCGCTGCCGCTGGTGCCCATGGCGGCGGCGCGGCTGCATCTCCCGATCCGGGTCAGCGAGTTCACGGATTTCTACGCCTCGCGCCATCACGCCTTCAATGTGGGCTGCCTGTTTCGCGGGCCGGAGAATGCCCTGCCGCCGCAATGGACGCATATGCCCATCGGCTATAATGGCCGCGCCTCGTCGGTGGTGGTTTCAGGCACGCCGATCCGCCGCCCGATGGGCCAGGTGCGGGGCGAGGACGGGCCTGTCTGGGGCCCCTGCCGCAGGCTGGATCTGGAGCTGGAACTGGGCGCCATCGTCGGCTCCGACAGCCGCATGGGCCAGCGGCTGGGCGTCGATCAGGCCGAGGAGATGATCTTCGGCTACGTGCTTCTGAACGACTGGTCCGCACGCGACATCCAGGCCTGGGAATACCAGCCTCTGGGGCCGTTCCAGTCCAAGGCGCTTGGCACGACGATCAGCCCGTGGATCGTCACGCGGGCCGCGCTGGAGCCGTTCCGCTGCGCAGGGCCGGAACGCACCAACCCGCTGCTGCCCTATCTTCGGGAAACGCGGCCGGGGCTTTACGACCTGACGCTTGGCTGGACGATGAACGGGCAGCGGATGGCACAGACGAATTACAACGTCATGTATTATTCGTCCGCGCAGCAGCTGGCGCATCACGCGGTCTCGGGCTGCCCGATGCGGGTGGGCGATCTGCTGGGCTCGGGCACGATCTCGGGTCCGACGCGGGATCAGACGGGCGCGCTGCTCGAGATGACGCAGGGCGGGCGCAACCCGGTCGAGGTGAACGGCGAGGTCCGCACATTCATCGAGGATGGCGACGAGATCGGCCTTTTCGCCCATGCCGCGGGCGACGGCTACCGCATCGGCTTCGGCCCCTGCACCGGCACGATCCTGCCCGCCGAGGAATAAGCCGGTTGGCGCGGCCCGTTCTTCACGACCACACGCGTTCGTCGGCATCCTACCGGGTGCGGATCGCGCTGAACCTCAAGGGGATCGCCCATGATCGCGTTTCCGTCGATCTGACGACGGGGGCGCAGCGTTATGCCGCGCATCTGGGCCTGAACCCGCAGGGGCTGGTTCCGGTGCTGCTGATCGACGGGCTGGTGCTGGCCCAATCGCTGGCGATCATCGGCTATCTCGACGAGACGCGTCCCGACCCGCCGCTGCTGCCTTCCGACCCGGCCGATCGCGCCCGCCAGCGGGCCTTGGCACTGGCCATCGCCTGCGACATCCATCCCGTGTCTAACCTGTCCGTGCTGGACCGTGTCGAGGACTTGGCCGGCCCCGCAGCCCGTGCGGCTTGGAACCGTGATAACATCGCCAAGGGCCTCGCGGCCGTCGAGGCGATGCTGGATCATTCCGGCTTTGCAGGCCGCTTCTGCCACGGCAGCGGCCCCGGCCTTGCCGATTGCGTGCTGGTGCCGCAGCTCTTCAATGCAAGGCGATGGAGCGTCGGCTTCGCGCATCTGCCCCGCATCTCGGCGGTGGAGCGGTCCTGCGCCGCACTGCCGGCCTTTGTCATGGCGCATCCAGAGCGGCTCGCGCTGATAGCGGCAAGATAGATAAGAAGCCTGCGGCCACGCCGGTTTTCACTTGGAGAAAATGGCCAAGAAACTCTAAAACATTCAAGCGCTCGGACAAGCTGTGGCCGGGGTTGCCCCGCGCGCCCGGAGTGCGAGCGTTTAACTCCGTGCTGATTTGCACAGCCTCGATCCACTGAACGACTCTCAGAGTAACTTGATGCCAGTGCCCCGCATCGAGCCTGCGACCTTAGCGCGCGGACGCAGCTATTGGGTGCGGGCAGCTGCAGCGCTTTCTTCATCTTGCGTCAATCGCCGCACCGCATAATCGGCGGCATCGTCAAAGGGCTTCAGGACCACGCTGGCGCCCTGTCGCAGCAGATCATCCACATCGGCCAGCTTCTGAGCCGACAGGAAGACCTGACCGCTGTAATTGGCGGCCTGCAGGCCATGCAGCAGGGCAAGCTGCGGGTCCGCTTCGGTCAGCGCGCCCCGCTCGCGCGGGACGGCCGACACCACGGCGCGCACATCGGCCATGTCCAGATGTGCCACGAATTCGGGATCGGTCGCGTCGCCATAGATCGCGTCCAGACCCATCCGCCGCCAATGCGCGATGGCGTCAGGGTCGAAATCCACGCCCAGGACGCGGAATCCCCGCTCTTGCAGCTTGGCTCCGATCCGGCAGCCATATCGGCCCAGCCCGAACACGACGTAATCGTGGCCACGCATCCGGGCCGCCCCGTCGGTATCGTCCGCCTCGCGATGGGCGTGACGGCGCTCGAACAAGCCCAGATACGGCTCGCACAGGGCAAAGAGCTTGTGCGACCAGGTGATCATGTAGACCGACAGGGCGATCGTCACCAGCCCGACCAGCGTGACAAGCCCCATCGCTTCATTGCCGATATGGCCCAGGGTGATCCCCATCGCCATGAAGATCAGCGAGAATTCCGAGATCTGCGCGACCGTCAGCCCGGCCAGAAAACCTGTGCGCCGGCGGTAGCCCATGTAGCCCATGATCGCCAGGACGATCAGCGGGTTGCCGATCAGGACGAACAGCGACAGCACGATGGCGGGTCCGATCTGGTCGCCCAGGGTCGTCAGCTGCAGCGACGCGCCCAGATTGATGAAGAAGAACAGCAGCAGGAAATCGCGCAGCGCGGCGAGGCGCGATCCGATGGAATCGCGGAACTCGGTGGAGGCCAGCGAGACCCCGGCCAACAGCCCGCCCAGTTCCTTGCCGAAGCCGAGCGCGTCGCCCAGTGCTGCAAGGCTTGCGGCCCAGCCCACGGCGAAGATCACCATCAGCTCGGGCGAGCGGGCGATCTGGCGCAGCAGCGGATCGGCCAGATGCCGGATGAACAGCACGACCGCGCCCACCATCAGCAGACCGCCCAGAAACACCTGCAGGACCTGCCAGAATCCGCCGCTCTGCTCTCCCAGCCCCACGCCGATGGCCGACAGCGTGACCATGGCCAGCACCACGAAAATGTCCTGCACGATCAGGAAGCCAAGCGCGATCTTGCCGTGCAGCGCGCCGATCTCCTGCTTGTCGGACAGGAGCTTGACGATGATGATGGTCGAGGAAAACGTCAGCGCCACCGCGATATAGAGCGATGTAACGTGATCCAGCCCCATGGCGAGGCAGATCAGATAGCCGAACAGCGCCGTGAAGGTGACCTGCCCCAGCCCCGTGGCCACCGCCACCCGCCCGAGGTTTCGCACGAGGCCGATATCCAGCTTCAGCCCCACCAGAAACAGCAGCACGGCGATCGAGATCTGGCTGAGCGTCTCGATGAAATCGACCGACGAGACCAGCCCAAGCGCGTCAGGCCCCGCCAGAACCCCCACCGCGATGAAGGCCACGACCAGCGGCTGGCGCAGCATCAGCCCGACGAAGCCGACCCCCGCCGCCAGCAGGACCAGCAGCGCGATTTCGTAGAAGACAGAGGCATAGTCGGCATTCACGGGCATTTCTCCGGTCGGTGATCCCCTCGCGGAACGGTGCAGGACGGGACAGAGCCCGCCGATGCACACCTCCGCGCGCTTGGACCAACACCATAGCGGCGTCAGCGGATGCAGCCTTGCGATAGATCAACCCTTGCGGGATGGAAGTCCTGAGGCAGCGGTCCCGTAAGTCTATAGAATCGACGCATCGCGGATTTGATCTCAGGACGATCAGATGGATCATGCCTACCCGAAGGCTAATCAGTCATCCGCCCTCTAGACCGCTGAGTCCGCCTGTTAGTGGTGCAGCGAGTTGTCGTGCAGCCATAGCCGCATTGCCGCTGAACCCTCGGTTTCCCGCCGGCGCTGACGGCCCGGACGCGGACGTTTCATCAGCACCTAAGGTTCCTGTCATTGCGTCCCACCGCAAGGATCTTGGGACCCAGAAACGAGCATGAAAATCCACGCCACTTATCCACAATTTCCGTGGACCGTTTCGGGGATGAAACCGGGGAAGCCTGAAATCCTCTTGCCCAATCAGCCACTTGCGGCGCAAGGCTGCGGCACCAGACATGCGCAGCTCTTTTCGATGTGCGATCGCATCATCGCGCTGATGCAGGACCGCCCCATCGCCTCATCCGCCGCCCAGGCCCATACGGCAATCGACAGCGCCTGACGGGCCAGCGCGGCGATCAATTCAGCCTGCGCCCGATGATCGGGCCCCAGCCGCCGCTCCAGCAGCACGACAAGCGTCTGCGTCGCCGCGTCCAGCGAGGCCTTGAACAGCGGCAGCAGCGGCGGCTCGGCCTCGATCAGGCTCCTGACCTGGCAGAGCAGGTCGCGGGACACCTCAACCTCGTCGATCATGCCGGCCATCACCCTGACCACGTCGTCCAGAAGCGGCGCGGCCGAGGTGACGAACCAGCCTGCGGATTCGAGGTCCAGCCGCGGCTGGATGCCCAGGATCGCGGCCTGCTTGTTCTGGTAATAGTTGAAGAAGGTCCGCGTGCTGATCCCTGCCTCGACGGCGATCGCCTCGGCGGTGACGGCGGCCGAGCCATGGGCAAGGCAGAGCCGCAAGGCCGCGCGCTGGATGTCCCGCGCGGTCTCGCGGCGCCGCCTCTCTCGCGGGCTGGTCATGGTGTTTCCCCCTCGAAAACGTCACTCGATCCGAACCTGCCCGCGCGCGGCATCGCGCGGGGGTCGCTGAAGAAGTGCCGCGCCCGTCGCGCCGCGGCAAGGGGGAAACGGCCCGGATCAGGCCATCGCCACCCAGACATAGGCCGCATAGCCCGCCAGCAGGCCCAGCCCTGTCAGGCGCCCGATCCGGGGCCGCATCAGCAGCACCGTCAGCAGCGCCGAGACCGCGATCATCACCGGCAGGTCCAGCGTCAGGAACCGGTCGGCGACCGGTATCGGCTGGATCACCGCCGTGATGCCCAGAATGCCCAGCACGTTGAAGATGTTCGAGCCGACGATGTTGCCGATGGCGATTTCCGACTGCCGGCGCAGCGCCGCGACCAGAGAGGTCGCCAGTTCCGGCAGCGACGTCCCGATGGCGACGATGCTGAGACCGATGAAGGCCTCGGACAGGCCCAGATCGCGGGCGATGGTCGTGGCGCCGTCAACCAGCCAGCGCGCGCCCAGCATCAGCGCCGCCAGGCCCGCCGCAACCCAGATCAGCGACAGCCACAGACGCGGCGGGGGGGCGTCATCCTCGGCGGGCTGGTCGCTGCCGGGACGCAGGAAGGACAGCAGCAGAAAGCCCACGAGCCCTGCCACCAGCGCCAGCCCGGCAGGGCGGCCAAGCTCTCCGGGCCAGAAGGCGGGCAGCAGCACCAGGGCCGCGCCCATCATCACCGCCGTGTCACGGCGCAGCGTGTCGCCCATGATCCGGATCGGCCAGATCAGCGCCGCGAGGCCCAGGATCAGAAGGATGTTCCCGATATTCGAGCCGATGATGTTGCCGATGGCGATATCGGGAACGCCCCGCAGCGCCGCATCGACCGAGACCAGCAGTTCAGGGGTCGAGGTGCCGAAGCCCACGACCGTCAGCCCGATCAGCAGCGGCGGGATCGCCAGTCGCCGCGCGATGCCGACGGCGCCGCGCACCAGCGCCTCGCCGCCGACGAACAGGGCCGCAAGCCCGGCGATCAGAAGGATCCATTCCATCAGGCATGCCCCCCGTTGCAGAAAGGCGCATCAGGGGAAACGGTCCCTCTGCCGCGCCGGGCGGCCAGAGGGATGTGTCGATCAGTCAGTCTCATGATGAGTGTCCGGTTCTGGACGAGCCATGCCCGCGCCAGAAGCGTCCGGCACCGAGCACGCTCGATGCGGTCCGACATCGCAACGACATGTTGCCAGAGGGGCCCGGTCCGCTGCGCCGCAAGATGGCGACAGCGCCGCGCCCGCGCAAGGGGGGCGCGCAAATTCACTGCAGGCGTGGCCACCATGCCGCCCGCGACCCGGTTGCCTGATCACTCGGCCAGAAGCGCCTCGACCTCGGCCATGACGCGCAGGGCCGCCTCGTGCCGAACCGGCCCGTAGCCCCGGATCCCGTCCGGGGCCGACAGGATCGCCAGCGCCTTGCCGGTCCCGATCCGGGCATGGTCACGGGCGACGCGCTCGATCAGGCCCTCGAACCAGGCCAGCAGGTCGCGGTCCAGCTTGCGGTCCTCGCTATGCGCGAAAGGGTCCAGCAGCGTGCCGCGCAGACCCTTGATCCGCGCAAGACCGCGCAGGACAGGACGCAGCCACGGGCCGAACGACGTCTTGCGCTTGCGGCCCCGCCCGTCGCGCCCCGAGGGCAGCAGGGGCGGCGCCAGATGATGACGGATCGTGTAGTCGCCCTCGAACTCGGCGGCGATGCGGGCGGCAAAGGCCGGGTCGGAATGCAAGCGCGCAACCTCGTATTCGTCCTTCCATGCCATCAGGCGGTAAAGCTGTGTGGCAGCGGCGCGCATCAGCTCCTCGCTGTCCGGGGGCAGCGCGGAGCGCAGGGCGGCCAGCCGGTCCGCATAGCGGCGCGCATAGGCGGCATCCTGATAATCGGTCAGAAGCGACATGCGGTGGGCGATGATCTCGTCCGCAGCGCGCGGCGCCTGCGGGGCCGGATCGGCCAAGGCGCCCGCCAGTGCCGAGGGCGTGGCCGCCAGAACCCGGCCCAGATCAAAGGCGGTCGCATTCTTCTCGACCGCGACGCCGTTCAGCAGGATCGCCTGTTTCAGCGCGACCTCGCTGACCGGGACAAGGCCAAGCTGCCAGGCCGCGCCCAAGGCCATGATGTTGGCATAGACGGCATCGCCCATCAGCCGCTCGGCGGCGCGGTTGAAATCCTCGGCGGTGACATTGCCCTCGCCCACGGTGCGGGCGATCAGGTCCTCGCGTTCGGGGATCTTCAGGTCGGCATCGCGGTTCAGCACCAGATCTCCGGTCGGCATGGGCGCGCGGTTCAGCACAACGCGCGTGCCGCGACGGTAATGAATGCTGGCCTTGGGCGATGAACAGACCACCGCATCGCAGCCGATCACCGCATCAGCATGGCCGCGTTCGATGCGCACCTGATGGATGTCTCCGGGGCGGGGGGCCAGCCGCACATAGCCCAGGACGGTGCCGAATTTCTGCGCAAAACCGGTGAAGTCCAGGACGCTGGCACCCCGCCCCTCCAGATGGGCGGCCATGGTGATCAGCGCGCCGACGGTCACGACGCCGGTCCCGCCGACGCCCGCAACCAGCAGGTCATAGGGCCGGTCCAGCGCCGGGACCTGCGGCGCGGGCAGATCCGCGCGCAGGGAAGCGATGTCCAGCCCCACCGGCGCGGCCTTGCGGCGGCGTCCGCCCTCGATCGTGACGAAGCTGGGGCAGAACCCGTCGAGGCAGGAGAAATCCTTGTTGCACGACGACAGGTTGATCCGCCGCTTGCGGCCAAGCGGCGTCTCGACCGGCTCGACCGACAGGCAGTTCGAGGCGACCGAGCAATCGCCGCATCCCTCGCAGACGGCCTCGTTGATGAAGGCAAAGCGCGCGGGGTCCTCGGCCTTGCCGCGCTTGCGGCGGCGGCGCTTTTCGGTCGCGCAGGTCTGTTCGTAGATCAGCACCGTAACGCCGGGAATATCGCGCAATTCGCGCTGGATCGCGTCCAGCCGGTCGCGATGGTCCAGCGTGGTGCCCTTCGGGAAGTCCCGCAGATCGAAGGCCTGCGGGTTGTCGCTGACCAGCGCGATGCGCGTCACGCCTTCGGCCCGACAGGCCTGCGCGATGGCCTGCACGCTGACCGGCCCGTCCACCGGCTGGCCGCCGGTCATCGCCACCGCGTCGTTGTAGAGGATCTTGTAGGTGATGTTCGCGCCCGCCGCGATGGCCTGCCGGATCGCCAGCGAGCCCGAATGATACCACGTCCCCTCTCCCAGATTCTGGAACATGTGCCGCCCGCCGTTCCAGCGCTGCGCCACCGCGATGGGCACACCCTCGCCGCCCATCTGGGCATAGCCCAGAGTCTGGCGGTCCATCCAGCCGGCCATGACATGGCAGCCGATGCCGCTGGCAGCCTGGCTGCCTTCAGGGACCTTGGTCGATGTGTTATGCGGGCAGCCCGAACAGAAATAGGGCGTGCGCGTCGCGCCCGGCACCGACAGGACCGGCGCGGGCGTCTCGGTCAGCGCGCGGGCGCTGGCCTCAAGCCCCTCGTCGGGGAAGAACCGCGACAGGCGCTCGGCCAGCACCGGCACCAGCATCAGGGGGCTGAGTTCCCCGGTCCAGGGCAGCAGCGGATCGCCCGCCGCGCGGTGCTTGCCGACCATCTTGCGGGGCTTGGCGCCGGGCCAGTCGTAAAAATATTCCTTGAACTGGCTTTCGATGATGCCGCGCTTCTCCTCGATGACCAGCACCTCGTCCTTGCCGGTCACGAAGGCCAGCGCATCACGGCGCGCCAGCGGCCAGACCATGCCGACCTTGTAGATGTCGATGCCAAGGCGGCGGCAGGCGGCCTCGTCCAGACCCAGAAGGCGCAGCGCCTCCATCGTGTCCAGATGGCCCTTGCCGGTGGTCACGATGCCGAAGCGCGCATCCGGGATGTCATAGATGCGGCGGTCGATGGGGTTCGCCTCGACAAAGGCCTCGACGGCGCGCAGCTTGTGGCCGATGCGGGTTTCGATCTCGGGGCTGGGCAGGTCCGACAGGCGCACATGGATGCCACCCTGCGGGCCGGTGAAATCGGGCTGCACGAAGGCGCGATCCTCGGGCAGGTCCACCGATTGCCCCGATTCGACCGTCTCCGAGATCGCCTTGAATCCGACCCAGGTTCCCGAGAACCGCGACAGCGCGATCCCGTATTCCCCGAATGACAGATATTCCCCGACCGAGGCCGGGTTCAGGACCGGCATGAACCACGCCATGAAGGCCACATCGGATTGATGCGGCATCGAGGACGAGACGCAGCCGTGATCGTCGCCCGCCACGACCAGGACGCCGCCCTTGGGCGACGATCCATAGGCGTTGCCGTGCTTCAGCGCGTCGCCCGAGCGGTCCACGCCCGGCCCCTTGCCATACCACATCGAGAACACGCCCTCGACCCGGCAAGCCGGGTCCAGAACCGCCTGCTGCGCCCCCAGGATCGCGGTCGCGCCCAGATCCTCGTTCACGGCGGGCAGGAACTCGATCCCGGCCTCGGCGACACGGGCCTTCTGGCGCCACATCTCGAGATCCAGCCCGCCAAGCGGGGATCCGCGATAGCCCGAGACAAGGCCTGCCGTGTTCCAGCCCCGCGCCCGGTCGCGCCGCGCCTGATCCAGCATGATCCGCACCAGGGCCTGCGTGCCGGTCAGAAAGACGCGGCCCGTCTGACGGTCGTAGCGATCCTCCAGCCGGTAGCTGTCGAAACGGGATTGATGCTGCGTCATGTCGTGGCCCTCCCCTGCCATGGGAACAGTCTAGCCCATCAGCACCGATGAAACTGACCAGATCACTGGCGCTTCGTGCCGGAAACGAATTATCCTGTCAGGATCACGCCATCCGACGGAATGCCATGTCAGACGAGATCACCGCCCGAATCCTGGCCGAGCTGCGCCGCGACAGCCGCATCCCGAACGCGGCGCTGGCCGAAAAGGTCGGGCTGTCGCCGTCAAGCTGCTGGCGCCGCGTCCGCGCGCTGGAGGAATCCGGCGCGATCCGCCGCTATACGATCGATCTGGATGACGAGGCTCTGGGCGACAGCTTCAAGGCCATCGTCCATGTGAACCTTGTCCGCCACGATCAGGATCTGGTCAGCGATTTCATCCGCATGACGCGCACGACCCCCGCCGTGCGCGCCTGCTATGCGACGACCGGCAACGCCGATTACCACCTGCACGTCACCTGCCGCGACCTGCACGCCTATAACCGCTTTCTGGACGACCACCTGCTGTCGCTTCCGGCGGTAAAGGGCGCGCAGACCTATCTGATCCTCAAGACCATCAAGGATTAGCCGCGCGACTGCTGGAACATCGGCCCGCCGCGCCAGCGCGGATAGCCGTAGCCGTGGATCTTGACCAGGTCGATATCGGAGGCGCTGGCGGCGATGCCTTCATCAAGGATCGCCTGTCCTTCGGCGGCCATGGCCCCCACCAGCCGCCCGGCGATGACGTCGGGGCCAAGGCCCGGATCGGGCGCCAGATGCGGCGACAGCAGGGCGGCCACGGCCTCGGATGGCTGCGGCTTGCGCTGACCGGGCGCGTAATCATACCAGCCGCCGCCGGTCTTCTGCCCCTTGCGGCCCGCGCGAACGAGAATGTCGCCAAGCGTCTCGGGGATGTGCTGCCCGGCCGCGCGCGCGCCCTCGCGCTGCAGGAAGGCGATGTCCAGACCGCCCAGATCCTGCGCCTCGAACGGGCCCATCGCCATGCCATGCGCGCGCATCGCCGCATCGACGGCGGCGATGGGCACCCCCTCGCGCAGCAGGGCCTCGGCCTCGGCGCGGTAGCGCTTCAGGATGCGGTTGCCGATGAAGCCGTCGCAGATGCCCGACTGGACCGGGATCTTGCCCAGACGGCGCGCCAGATCAAAGCCGGTCGCCAGCACATCGGGCGCGGTATCAGGGATCGGCACGATCTCGAGCAGGCGCATCACATTGGCCGGACTGAAGAAATGCAGGCCAATGAAGCGTTCCGGGCGCGGCAGGCCACGGGCGATGTCGCGCGGGTCCAGATAGGAAGTGTTTGTCGCCAGCACCGCGTCCGGGCGCGCATGGCGGCCAAGCGCGTCGAAGACCGCGCGCTTGACGTCGATCTGCTCGAACACGGCCTCGATGACCAGATCGCAGGCGCCGACGGCGGCGTAGTCGGTGCTGGCAGTCAGCGCCTCCAACCGGGCCGAGGCGGCTTCGGCCGTCAGCCGCCCGCGCGAGACCGACCCATCAAGGATCGCGCGCAGATTGCCGAGACCGCGCGCCAGCGTCTCGTCGTCGCGTTCGATCAAAGTGACGGCCAGGCCCGCATCCTGACAGGCGGCCAGGATCCCCGCCCCCATCGTGCCGCCGCCGATCACGCCGACATGCGCCAGCTTGCGGGGGGTCACGTCGCGCAACCGCGCTGGACGGGGGGCTGCGCGTTCGGCGAAGAAGACGTGGCGCAGGGCCGCCGCCTGATCCGATCCGCGCAGGTCGAGAAAGGTCTGCCGCTCAAAGGCCATCGCCTCGGCAAAGGGCGCCTCGGCGGCGCGACGCAGGCAGGCCAGCGCACGCAAGGGGGCCTCGGCGCCCTTGGCGGCCTTGCGGGTCGCGGCCTCGGCTTCGGTCCAGAACCCGTCCTCGACCGGCGCGATGGCTCGGGCCGAGACGGGCGCGGGCAATGGGCGGGACAGCGCGTCGCGGGCAAAGGCCACGGCCTCGGACAACAGATCATCGGCCAGCGCGTCGACCAGGCCCATCGACAAAGCGGCGGGGGCGCGCACGGGCTTGCCGGTCGTGACCATCGCCACGGCCGCCTGAAGCCCGGCCAGACGCGGGGTCCGCACGGTTCCCGAGGCGCCCGGCACGACGCCAAGCGTCACCTCGGGCAGCCCGACCGAGGCCGCGCGCGCCGCCACGCGAAAGCGGCAGCCCATCGCGATCTCGAACCCGCCGCCCAAGGCGCTGCCATGGGTCGCGGCGATCCATGGCTTGGCCGCGCCCTCGATTCGGTCCACCAGATCGGGCAGATGCGGCGGCTGAGGGGGCTTGCCGAATTCGGTCACATCCGCGCCCGCGACGAAGGTGCGCCCCGCGCAGGCCAGCACGACGGCAGCCACCGAAGGATCGGCGTCCAGCGTGGCGACCGCGTCCCACAATTCCTGCCGCAGCGCCTGCGACAGGGCGTTCACGGGGGGGTTGTCGATGGTGATGACGGCGATCTCGCCATCGCGGTCGATGCGGGTCAGTGCCATGTCAGATCCCCAGATAGGCTTCGCGGATGCGCGGATCGGCGATCAGCGTCTCGGCCGCACCCTCCATGATGATGCGCCCGGTTTCCATCACATAGCCCCGGTCGGCGATCTTCAGCGCGCCAAAGGCGTTCTGTTCGACCAGCAGCACGGTGACGCCCAGATCCTTCAACCCGCGCACCGTGTCGAAGATCTGCGACACGATGATCGGCGCCAGACCCATCGACGGCTCGTCCAGAAGCAGGCAGGACGGCCGGCCCATCAGCGCCCGCGCCATGGCCAGCATCTGCTGCTGACCGCCAGACAGCCCCCCGGCCGAAAGGTTCCGTTTCTCGCGCAGGATCGGGAACATCTGGAAGGCATCCTCCATGTCGCGGTCCACGCGGTCATCGGCGAAGCCGTAGGCGCCAAGGCGCAGGTTCTCCTCGACCGACAGGTTGGTGAAGATCTGCCGCCCCTCGGGCGATTGGGTCAGCCCCCGCGCAGGGCGTCTCCACGCCGCCAGCGTCGTGATCTGGTCGCCCCGGAACGTGACCGTCCCGCCCGAGACCGGCTGGACCCCCGACAGGCAGCGCAGAAGCGTCGTCTTGCCCGCGCCGTTCGCGCCGACCACGGTGACGATCTCGCCGCTGTTCACCTGCAGGTCGATGCCGTGCAGCACCTCGATGCGGCCATAGCGCGACCGCAGCCCCTCAACCGTCAGCATGGGCAGCCTCCTCGGTCCCCAGATAGGCGGCGATCACCGCCGGGTTTTGGCTGACCGTGGCGGGATCGCCCTCGGCGATCTTTTCGCCATGATCCAGCACGACGATGTGGTTCGAGATGCGCATGACCATCTTCATGTCATGCTCGACCAGCAGGATCGCGACGCCCGATTTGGCGACCTCGGCGATCAGGTGGTCGATCTCCTCGGTCTCGACGGCGTTGCAGCCCGCGGCGGGTTCGTCCAGCAGCAGCACCTTGGGGTTCAGCGCCAGGGCCCGCGCGATCTCCAGCCGCTTCAG
This sequence comes from Paracoccus sp. (in: a-proteobacteria), assembly GCF_030604785.1. Classification (GTDB taxonomy): domain Bacteria; phylum Pseudomonadota; class Alphaproteobacteria; order Rhodobacterales; family Rhodobacteraceae; genus Paracoccus. The sequence goes on from NZ_JAUVVF010000026.1 coordinate 19,998, forward strand.
CGCGCCATAGGACAGGTTCCCGGCCTCGCGTTCGGCGGCGCGTTCCAGACCGACGCGCGCCAGAAGCGCGCGCGCGCCCTCTCGTGCCTCGCGCGCCCGGCGCCGCGAGGCAGGCAGCGAGAACAGATCCGCCAGGACCGAGCCGCTTTCGCGCAGGTGATAGCCTGCGACGGCATTGTCCAGAACCGTCATCGACTGGAAGATCTGCAGGTTCTGGAAGGTGCGCGACAGGCCGCGGCGGGCCAGCAGATGCGGCTCGATCGCGGTCACGTCCTCGCCGTCCAGCACGACCCGGCCCGCATCCGGACGATAGACGCCCGAGATCATGTTGAACAACGTGGTCTTGCCCGCCCCGTTGGGGCCGATCACCGACAGGATCTCGCCCGGGCGGACCGAAAAGCTGACATCGTTGACGGCACGGATGCCGCCGAAGCCGATGCCCAGTCCCTCGATGGAAAGAAGCGCGCTCATTCGTCCTTGCCCCGCAGTTTCTTGAGGATCGAGGGCAGAAGCCCCTCGCGCAGGAAGATCATCACGAGGATCATCACCAGACCCAGAACCATGTGTTCGTATTCGGCGAATACCGTCAGCACCTGCGGCAGCAGCGTCAGGATCGCCGCGCCGAAGATCGCGCCGAGGACGGACCCGACGCCGCCCAGAACCGCCATCGTCACCATCTCGATCGAGTGCATGAAGCCCGCGACGTCGGGCGTCACGAACCGGTTCTGCAAGGCCAGCAGCGAACCCGAGACCGAGGCATAGACGGCCGAGATGACGAAGGCCCGCAGCTTCAGCTGCGCCACGTCGATGCCGACGGTGCGCGCCGCGACCTCTGATCCGTGCAGCGCGCGCAGCGCCCGGCCGGTGGGGCTGTCATGCAGGTTCAGCGCGATCCAGGCGCCGACGATCATGCAGAGCCCGGTGAAGAAATACCAGAACTGGCCGTTCGACAGCGACAGGCCCAGATCGCCCAGAAGGCCGCGCAGGCCCAGATCGGGCACGTCGATCCCGTCGGGACCGCGCGTCAGCGCGCGTTCGTTCGTCAGGATCATCGCGACGAGAATGCCGAAGCCAAGCGTGGCGACGCCCAGATAATAGCCGTGCAGCCGCAGGATCGGGCGGCCCACCAGATAGGCCAAGACGCCCGAGATGCCTGCGCCCAGAAACAGCGCCAGACCGGGATGGATGCCCCAATGCACCGGCGCCAGCGCGCAGGCATAGGCGCCGATCCCGGCAAAGCCCGCATGGCCCAGGCTGACCTGACCGGCATAGCCCGTCAGGATCACAATGCCCGTGACGGCAATGGCGTTCACGAAGATCAGCGCGCCCACGCGATAGTAGAAGTTCGACGGAAACAGCAGCGGCGACAGCGCGACCAGCGCCAGAAGGACGATCAGCGTCGCGGATTTTGCGGAGAGCCTCATGGTCACACCCGATCCGTGGATTTGCGGCCGAAAAGGCCCTGCGGCATGAAGAACAGAACCGCCAGGATCACGACGAAGGCCGCCGCGTCCTTGTAGGTCGAGGACAGGTAGCCCGCCGTCAGCGCCTCGATCAGGCCGATGGCGAAGCCGCCGACCAGCGCGCCCTTGGGATTGCCCATGCCCCCCAGCATCGCGCCCGCGAAACCCTTCAGGGCGAAGGCGATGCCGACATTGTAGGCCGTCAGCGTGATGGGCGTGGCCAGCACCCCGGCCAGCGCGCCGATCCCTGCCGACAGGGCAAAGGACAGGGTCATCACGAAATTGGTGTTGATGCCGACAAGCTGGGCGGCCAGCCGGTTGTTCGACGTGGCCAGCACCGCGCGCCCCAGAAGCGTGCGCGTGAAGAACAGCCACAGCGCGATGAAGACCGCGACCGCGCCGCCGATGACCCACAGGCTTTGCGGCAGGATCGTCGCGCCCGCGACCCCGATCGGCGTGTCGCCGGAAAAGGCCGGGTAGGAATGGATCTGCTTGCCGAAGATGATCTGCGCCGCGCCCTGGATGAAGATCGAGGCCCCGATGGTGATGATGATCAGCGACACGACCGGCGCGCCGCGGGCGGGCTCGATGGCCAGCTTGTTCATTCCGACGCCAAGCGCCGCGGTCAGCACGATGGCCGAAATGGCGGCCAGCGGCAGCGGCAGGCCAGCGGCATGGGCAGCGAAGGTGATCATGCCGCCCAGCATGACGAATTCGCCCTGAGCGAAGTTCACGACGTCAGAGGCGTTGTAGATGATGGTGAAGCCAAGGGCGACCAGCGCATAGACCGCGCCGACCGTCACCCCTGAAAACAGGAATTGCAGCAGTTCCGACATGTGAACCTCGGGGCTTGAGGGGCGGCCCCGGCGCGTGGCCGGGGCCGGGGCATCACTCGACCAGCGTCCAGGTGCCGTTCTGGATTTCCAGCATCCGGAACGCGCTCAGGTCCAGACCAAGGTGATCCTCGGGGCTGAACGTGTAGGTGCCGGTCGTGCCGACCAGACCCTCGGTCGCCTCGATCGCGTCGCGGATCGCCTGCGGCTCGGCGGAACCCGCGCGGCCGATCGCGTCGGTCAGGATCAGGAAGGCGTCATGGGCATAGCCGCCGAAGGTGCTGACCGGGGTGCCGGTCTTGTCCTCAAAGGCGGTCTTGTAGGCCAGCGCGATCTCTTTCTGCGCGTCATCGTCGGGCAGGATGTCGGCCACAAGCAGCGCAGTGCCGGGCAGGCGCACGCCCTCGGCCGCATCCGCGCCCGCGAGATCGATGAACCCGTTCGAGGCCACGCCATGCGACTGGTAGAACGGGATCTCCAGGCCAAGCTGCGCGTAGTTGCGCGTCACGATGGACGGGCCCTGGCCGAAGCCGGGGTTCACCAGCGCCTCGACGCCTGCCGTGTTGCGGATCTTGGTCAGCTGCGCGGTCATGTCCGCATCGGTGGGGTTGTAGCTTTCGTCCGCCACCAGCGTCAGGCCGTAATCGCCGATCACCTCCTTGCATTGGGCCTGCATAGAGGCGCCGAACCCGTCCGTCCCCGAGATCATGGCGACATTGGTGAAGCCCCGCGCTTGGATGTCCTCGAAGATCTTCTGGCAGGCCATGCGGTCGGTATGCGGCGTCTTGAAGGTGAAGGGACGCACCGGGTCGATGATCTCGATGGCGCCCGCCAGCGAGATGAAGGGGATTTCCGCATCCTCGGCGACCGACAGGATCGACATCGTGGCGCCGGTGGTGGTGCCGCCGATGATCGCCACGACCTCGTCATCCTCGATCAGGCGGGTGGCGAAGGTGCGCGCCTTGTTCGGGTCGCCACCGTCATCGTAATGGATCAGGCGCACGGTCTCGCCGTCGATGCCGCCATTGGCGTTCAGCTCTTCGACCAGCATTTCCAGCGTCTTGACCTGCGGGTCGCCCAGAAAGGCGGCCGGGCCGGTGGCCGAGATGCTGGCGCCGATGCGGATCTCGGCCAAGGCAGGGGTGGTCAGGCCAAGCGCCATCAGCGTGGCCAGGGCGGTGGTGGTCTTCATCTGGGTCTCCTCCCGAAGATGGTGTCAGGTGATCTGGCGGCGCCACATCGCGCGGGCAAAGCGCGGTGAGACAAAGGCAGGGTCGGTCAGGCAGGCATTGCCCGCGGGGTTCACGCCGGTGACGTGAAAGTCACTGAAGGCGGCGGATTGGTTGACGAAGATGTTGCCCGTCAGGTTGATCGACAGGTTCACGCCCGCCGCCGCATAGGGCGGAAGGGCCCGCGCGATGCGGTCCTCGTCATTGTCGTAAAGCGCGGCGGTGATCGCGCCCTTCTCGCGCGCCAGCCGGGTCGCCTGCGCGATGGCGGCATCGGCGTCGGCGGTCCGGACGACAAAGGCCACGGGTCCGAAACATTCGCTTTCGGCCAGCGCGCCCGCATCGGCCAGCAGCAGGGGCAGGCCGTCGCGGATGGCGCGGCCCTTCGCGCGGGCATCCTCCAGCCGGGCGCGGGTGGCGGGGTTGGCGATGGCGCCCAGCACGCCCCCCGCGCGGGCCGGATCGGCCAGCAGCCGATCCATCGCGTCCGAGATGCCTTGCGCGACCTGATCGGGCGTCATGGCACCCTGATCGGTGTCGATCCCGCCCTCGGGGATCAGGATCGTCTGAGGCGAGGTGCACATCTGCCCCGAATAGAGCGCCAGCGAAAAGGCGAGGTTGTCGCACATCCCCGCGAAATCGGTCGCACCCAGAATGGTGACTGTGTTTACGCCTGCCTCTTCGGTGAACAGCCGGGCCTGACGCGCATTCTCGCGCAGCCAGCGACCGAATTCCTGCCCGCCCGTGTAATCGATGATCCTCACTGCGGGATCGGTCGCCAACGCCTGCGTGATCGGCGCGTCGGGCGTGTCCACGGCCAGCAGGATCGCGTCGGCGGGCAGGCCGGCCTCGGCAAAGACCTCGCGGAGAATGCGGACCGAGACCGCCAAGGGCAAGATCGCACGCGGATGCGGCTTGACGATGACCGGGTTGCCGGTGGCAAGGCTGGCGAACAGGCCCGGATAGCCGTTCCACGTCGGGAACGTGTTGCAGCCGATGGTCAGCGCCACGCCCAGAGGCACCAGCGTCCAGTGCTTTTCCAGCCGCACCGGCGCGGCCTTGCCCTGCGGCTTTTCCCAGACCGCGCGGTCAGGAAAGCGGGTCATTTCCTGCCAAGCCAGGGTCACGGCCTCCAGCGCGCGGTCCTGCGCATGGGGGCCGCCTGCCTGAAAGGCCATCGCAAAGGCCTGCCCGGTCGTGTGCTGGGTCGCATGGGCGATCAGGAAGGATTGCGCGTTCAGCCGCACCAGCGCCTCGATCAGGGCGCCAACCCGTGCCTTGGGGCTGGCAGCAGCCAGAGACAGGGCGGCCGCACGCGAAGCCTCGATCAGCGCCGCAGGCGCGGCGGCCGGATAGGTCACGCCAAGCGCCCCGCCAAAGGGCGATTCCTCGTCCCCCAGGCGGTGCGATTCGGGGTGGCCCGGCAGGTCGAAGGGCCGACCCTTCAGCGCATCGAACGCAGCCTCTCCGGCTGCGCGAGACCCTTCGCCATAGTGTTTTTCACTGGGGATTTCCTGGAACGGCGCCCAATACCCACGCGTGGCCAGGGCAGCCTGTGCATCGGTCAGAAGCGCCTCGTGGCGATCAAAGAAACCGGTCATCATCCCCTCCTGTCGCGGCCCGAACCGGCCGTCCTCTCGACATGGCGATTATCATTGACCGACCGGTCGGTCTATGCAACAAGTTTTTTCAGACAGCCGGGAACCTTTTCGGATATTGCGCCGAAACCCCGGTCGAAGGGGGGAATCACAATGACCGACACCGTTCTGGTCGATCTGGCCGATGGCGTTCTGACGCTGACCTTGAACCGGCCCGACAAGCTGAACTCGTTCAACGAGGCGATGCATCTGGCCCTGCGCGCGGGTTTCCAGCGCGCGCATGACGACGCGGAGGTGCGCGCCGTGCTGCTGACTGGCACGGGGCGCGGCTTTTCGGCCGGTCAAGATCTGGGCGACCGCGATCCGCGCAAGGGCGGTCCGGCCCCCGATCTGGGCGCCACGCTGGAGACGTTCTACAACCCCACGCTGCGGCTGATTCGCAGCCTCGAAAAGCCGGTGATCTGCGCGGTGAACGGGGTCGCGGCGGGCGCGGGCGCGAATATCGCGCTGGCCTGCGATATCGTGCTGGCGGCGCAATCCGCGCGTTTCATCCAGGCCTTCGCCAAGATCGGGCTGGTCCCCGATGCGGGCGGCAGCTGGTCCCTGACCCGCATTCTGGGCGAGCCGCGCGCCAAGGCCCTCGCCTTGACCGCCCAACCCGTCAGCGCCCAGCAGGCCGCCGATTGGGGGCTGATCTGGCAGGCCGTTGCCGATGACGCGCTGATGGATCAGGCCCGCGCACTGGCCCTGTCGCTGGCCTCGGGCCCCACGCGCGGCCTGGGCCTCACCAAGCGCCTGATCCAGGCCGCGGCCACGAACAGCCTTGACGAACAGCTCGACATGGAGCGCGATTGCCAGCGCGAGGCCGGCCGCAGCCGCGATTACGCCGAGGGCGTGACCGCCTTCCTCGAAAAGCGTCCGGCCGTGTTCCGGGGGGAATGAGATGAACGATCAACACATGGCCCGCGCCTGCGCCGATGCGATGTGGGCCGAGGATCTGGCCACGCAGCGCCTTGGCATGGTGCTGGACAGCGTCGGCCCCGGCGCGGCGGTCCTGAGCATGGAGATCACGCCCGCGATGGTGAACGGCCACGGCACGGCCCATGGCGGCTACATCTTCGCGCTGGCCGACAGCGCCTTTGCCTTTGCCTGCAACACGCATGACCAGCGCACTGTGGGGCAGCAGGCCTCGATCACCTATCTGGCCCCGGCCTTCGCCGGTGACCGGCTGACCGCCACCGCGACCGAACGCGCACGCCAGACGCGCAGCGGTCTCTACGACGTGACCGTGACCAACCAGAACGGCACCCATATCGCCGAATTCCGCGGGCATTCCCGCACCGTCAAGGGCCGCCTGCTGGGCAATTGACGCCCGCCGCCATTCTCTCCGAGGGAGGACATCTTGGAACATCTGACCCCGCCGAAAGACAGCCTCGACCCGATCGAGATCGCCTCGCGCGACGAGATCGAGGCGCTGCAATTCCACCGCATGAAGCGGTCGCTGAAGCATTGCTACGACAATTCGGATTTCTACCGCGCGCGCTTTGACGCGCATGGCGTGCATCCCGAAGACCTGAAGACGCTGGCCGACATCGCCAAGTTTCCCTTTACGGTGAAGCAGGACCTGCGCGACACCTACCCCTTCGGGATGTTCGCCGTCCCGCGCGAGAAGCTGGTCCGCATCCACGGCTCGTCCGGTACGACCGGAAAGCCGACCGTGGTGGGCTACACCGCCAGCGACATCGACAATTGGGCGAACCTGATCGCGCGCTCGATCCGCGCGGCGGGCGGGCGGCCCGGCGACATCCTGCACAACGCCTATGGCTACGGCCTGTTCACCGGCGGGCTTGGCGCGCATTACGGGGCCGAGCGGCTGGGCTGCACGGTCGTGCCGATCTCGGGCGGGATGACCGAACGGCAGGTCACGCTGATCGACGACTTCAAGCCCCGCATCATCATGGTCACGCCCAGCTACATGCTGTCGATCCTGGACGAGTTCCGCCGCCAGGGCCTCGATCCGCGCGAAAGCAGCCTCGAGGTCGGCATCTTCGGCGCCGAGCCGTGGACCAACGCCATGCGCGAGGAAATCGAGCAGGCCTTCAACATGCAGGCCGTGGACATCTACGGCCTGTCCGAGGTGATGGGACCGGGCGTCGCGCAGGAATGCGTCGAGACCAAGGACGGGCTGCACATCTGGGAGGATCACTTCTACCCCGAGATCATCGACCCGGTGACGGGCGAGGTGCTGCCCGACGGCCAGATGGGCGAGCTGGTCTTCACCACGCTGACCAAGGAAGGTCTGCCGATGGTGCGCTACCGCACACGCGACCTGACGCGACTTCTGCCCGGCACCGCGCGGTCGATGCGCCGGATCGAGAAGATCACCGGCCGCAGCGACGACATGATCATCCTGCGCGGCGTGAACGTCTTCCCGACCCAGATCGAGGAGCAGATCCTGAAATGCCAAGGGCTTGCCCCGCATTTCCAGATCGAGCTGACGCGCGCCGGCCGCATGGACAACATGATTGTCCATGTCGAATGCACACCGGACATGGCGACCGAGGATGCCCGCGCCAAGTCCGCCAAGGAACTGGCCCATCACATCAAGTCGGTGGTCGGCGTTTCGACCCGGATCGAGATCCGCGACCCGAACGCGATTGCCCGTTCCGAAGGCAAGGCCAAGCGCGTTCTGGACAACCGACCGAAGGCCTGAACCGCAGGCAACCGGGGCGGATGACACCGCCCCGACCACAGGCTAAATCCGCAAAGGGGGCCGACCGCCCCCTTTCTTCTGCGACGATCCTTGAGGACGCTGACCATCATGGCCCGAACACGCGCACAAGATTTCGAAGAGAAACAACGCGTCATCCTCGACAAAGCCGCCGAGGTCTTCGCCGAGCAGGGCATGGAAAAGGCCTCGATGGCGCAGGTCGCGGCCCGCGCGCAGGTCTCGAAGGCACTGCTCTACCACTATTATCCCAGCAAGGACGCGCTGATCTTCGCGATCATCACCACCCATCTGGAAGAGCTGGACGCCTCGATCGACGAGGCCGACGATCCGGCCCTGCCGCCCGATCAGCGGTTGCGGCGGCTTGTGGGCGCCGTGCTGGAAAATTACCGGGGCGCGGACAACCAGCACAAGGTCCAGCTGAACGCCACGGCCGCGCTGTCGGACGATCAGAAGGCCGCGATCACGGCGCTGGAACGCGCCATCGTGCGGCGCTTCTCGCTGGTGCTGGACCAGATCAATCCCGGCCTGAACAACCGCGAAAGGCCGCTTCTGATGCCGGTCACCATGTCGCTCTTCGGCATGATGAACTGGGTCTACATGTGGTTCAAGGATGGCGGCCGCATCTCGCGCGAGGATTATGCCGACGTGGCCACCACCCTGATCCTTGAAGGCATCAAGTCGGTGCGCTGAGGCGCCGCTCCACCAGCAGCGGGTCGTATTCCGGCGCCTCGGCGCGCCTGCGGTCAGGCTCGGGCGCGTCCAGCGCGGTGGTGGGCGCCATGCGGTCCCGCGCCTCCAGCGCAAGGCGCTGATAGATCGCGGTGCCGCGCGTCTTCCAGTCGATCTCGGCCTCGGTCAGCATCCGCACGACCTTGGCTGGCGATCCGACCGCCAGCGCGTCCGCCGGGATCTGAGCACCCGCCTTGACGAAGGCCATCGCCGCGACGATGGCATTGGCGCCGATCTCGGCCTCGTCCATCACCACGGCATTCATGCCGATCATCGCGTTGCGCCCCACCCGGCAGCCATGCAGGACCGCGCCGTGGCCCACATGGCCGCCCGCCTCCACCACAACATCCTTGCCGGGGAAGGAATGGACCACGCAGGTTTCCTGCACGTTGCAGCCCGCCTCAAGCACGATCCGCCCGAAATCGCCGCGAAGGACGGCGCCGGGGCCGACATAAACCCCCGCCCCCACGATCACGTCGCCGATCACCGTCGCATCCGGATGCACGAAGGCCGCCGGGTCGATCGCGGGCCGGATGCCGTCCCAGGACCAGAGGCTCATTCCGCCGCCTGCGCCTGCTGGCCCCAGCTCTTGGCCACCATGGTTAGCACGTCATACTGCGCAGCCACCGTCCCGTCCTGTTTCGTCACCTGGCAATCCCAACGCACCTCGCCATGTTCGGCATTGGCGCGGGGGTTGATCTCCTTGCAGGTCAGGCGGACCTGCAGCGTGTCGCCGAAATAGACGGGCGCGAGGAAGCGCATGTTGTCCACGCCGTAATTCGCCAGAACCGGACCCGGCGCCGGATCGACGAACAGCCCCGCCGCGAAACTGGCGATCAGATAGCCATGCGCCACGCGGTCGTCAAAGAACGGGTTCGCGCGGGCGGCCTCGCTGTCCATATGGGCGTAGAACGTGTCGCCGGTGAAATGGGCAAAATGTTCGACATCTTCCTGCGTGACCTCGCGGGCGGCGGTGACAAGCTGGTCGCCGATACGCAGCTCGGCCAGCGACTTGCGGAAGGGATGGACGCCCGACCGCGCCTCAGCCCCTTCGGACCAGCGTCCGGTCACGGCCGACAGCAGCGTCGGCGCGCCCTGAACGGCGGTGCGCTGCATGTAGTGCTTGACTGCGCGCATGCCGCCCAGCTCCTCGCCGCCGCCTGCACGGCCCGGACCGCCATGGACCAGCGCCGCCAGCGGCGAGCCATGCCCGGTCGAGGATTTGGCCGAGGCCCGGTTCCCGATCAGCACCCGCCCGTGGAAGGGGGCAAGGCCCAGCACGACCTCCTGCGCCACTGCCGGATCATTGGTGAACAGCGACGAGACCAGCGACCCCTTGCCCAACGCCGCCAGCACCACGGCCTGTTCCGTGCCCTCATAGGGCAGCAGCGTGGCGACGGGGCCGAAAGCCTCGCAATCATGGACCGCCGCGGCGTTCGACGGATCGTCGGCGCGCAGCAGGACGGGCGCCAGATAGGCCCCCTCCTCCAGCCCTGCGGGCACCGCCTCGGGATCGCCCGCCACGATACGCGCCACGGCCTGCAATTCGCGGATGCGGGCGCGGACCTCGTCGCGCTGATCGCGGCTGGCCAGCGGCCCCATCCGCGTGCCCTCGGCGGCGGGCAGGCCAAGCGTCGCGCCGGCCAGACGCGCGGCAAGCGCGTCCTGCACGGCGTCGATATGGGCGGCGGGCACCATCACGCGGCGGATCGCGGTGCATTTCTGCCCGGCTTTCGTCGTCATCTCGCGCGCGACCTCGCGCACGAACAGGTCGAATTCGGGCGTCCCCGGTCCCGCATCCGGCCCCAGGATCGAGGCGTTCAGGCTGTCGGCCTCCATCGTGAACCGGGTCGAGTGCTCGACGATGGCCTTGTGCGTCCGCAGCTTGCGCCCCGTCCAGGCCGAACCCGTGAAGGTCACGACATCCTGCCCGGTGACATGATCCAGCAGATCCCCGACCGAGCCGCAGATCAGCTGCAGCGCGCCCTCGGGCAGGATGCCGGTCGCATGGATCGCGCGGACGACTGTTTCGGTCAGATAGGCGGTCTGCGAGGCGGGCTTGACGATGCAGGGCATGCCCGCCAGCAGCGCGGGCGCGATCTTTTCCAGCATCCCCCAGACGGGGAAGTTGTAAGCGTTGATATGGATTGCCACGCCATGCAGCGGCGACAGGATGTGCTGGGCGGAAAAGCTGTGATCCTTGGACAGAGGCTCGACATCGCCATCGGTCAGCACCCGCGTATTGGGCAATTCGCGCCGCCCCTTCGAGGCGAACGTCAGCATCGTGCCGATGCCGCCCTCGATATCCACCCAGCCATCGGCGCGGGTCGCCCCGGTGCGGTAGCTTTCGGCGTAGAACTCTTCCTTGCGCGCCATCAGCGCAAGGCCAAGCGCCTTGAGCATCGCGGCGCGGTCGTGAAACGACATCGCCCGCAGGGCCGGCCCGCCCGTGCGGCGGCCCCAATCCAGTGCATGGGCCATGTCCAGACCCGTCGCATCGATATGGGCCACCAATTCGCCGGTCGCCGCGTCCAGAAGGGGCTGACCCTCGCGGTCGCCCCGGATCCAGCGGCCGCCGATCAGGCTTTCCAGGCGGCGGAGGGCTGTCATGCTCATGGTCTTGTCCTTATTCCGTGTCGTCTCACAGGCCGCATTCGGCCAGCTTTTCGGCCAGCAGCGCCTGCCATTCGGCGCGCAGCGCGTCATTGTCGCGCCGCCGCAAGCCCATCTGCGCCAGCATCGCGAACCGCGCCGAGTCCGACAGGCCAAAGCCCGCCGCCACGCGCGGCGTCCAATAGGCGATGCTGGCGCGCGCACCAGCGGCATCCGTCCCGGCCAGACGCGCCAGACCTTCAAGGCCAAGCGCGGCATGACGCGCCTCGCGCGGGGCGATCTCGCGGAAGGTCTCGGCCAGCGGGGCGTAGGAGAGGCGCGTCAGTTCGGTCATCTGCACGCCCGTCGCCAGACCTTGCAGGACGTTCATCACCACCGCATCGGTCCAGCCGGACAGCGGATAGTGAAAGACCGACAGCCGCATGTCGCCCGACTGGCGCGCGGGCCCCAGATCGGCATCGCGGGCGACGCGCGCGGCCCAGTCATGCTGGCGCTGATAACGGGCGGTGTCGGTGCCGAAATCGCCCATCACGGCCAGCACGCGTTCCGCGTGATCGGCCTTTTCCAGCGTGATCCGGCTGGCTGCGATGCGTTCCTTGATGCCGGGCGCCCAGTTGATCGCGCCCGCGAACCCGGCCGAGGCCGCAAGCTGGCTGTCCACGAAGGACCCCATCAGGCGCAGCAATTCGCCCCGATAGCGCGCGGGCACATTGCCGGGCGCGGTCAGGACGCCGCCTTGGGCCAGGTAATCCTCGACCTGCATCACGTCACTCGTCATAGCTGACCACCACTTTCGGGCTGAGCGGGAAGGCCTGGCAGGACAGCACATAGCCCGCCCGGACCTCGTAATCCTCCAGCGCGTGGTTCACGGCCATCTCGACCTCGCCCTCCAGCACCTTGCAGCGGCAGGTCGAGCAGACACCGGCCTTGCAGGAATAGGGCGCGTCCATGTCGGCGGCCAATGCGGCATCGAGGATCGTCTGCCCCGAACGCGGCAGGCTCAGCGCGCGCGTCGTGCCGTCCAGCGTGATCGTGGCCTGCACGCCTTCGCCTTCGGGGATCGCGCTGGCGGACACCGCGCGGGCCTTGGCGCGGCCCGGCTGGCTGCTGGCGAACAATTCAAACTTGATCTGCTCGTCGCTCAGCCCGTGCTCGCGCAGGGATGCGGCGATGGCCAGCATCATCGGCTCGGGGCCGCAGATGAAGGCCGTATCCACGGATTTCGGGTCGATCCAGATGCGGAACAGCTGCGCCATCTTCTCAGCGTCGATGCGGCCCGTGAACAGGTCGATCTCCTGCCCCTCCTGCTCCAGCACATGGATCACCGACAAGCGGCCCAGATAGAGGTTCTTCAGATCCTCAAGCTCTTCGCGGAACATGATCGTGTTGATCTGGCGATTGGCATAGACCAGCGTGAACCGCGACCCGGGCTCGCGCGCCAGGACCGTCTTGATGATCGACAGAAGCGGCGTGATGCCCGACCCGCCCGCAAAGCCCAGATAATGCCGCGCGGTGTCGGCATCCAGCGCGGTGAAGAACCGGCCCATCGGCGGCATCGCCTCGATCAGGTCGCCGGGCGCGAGGTTCTCGTTGGCCCAGGTCGAAAACGCGCCGCCCTCGACGCGCTTGATGCCCACCCGCAGGCAGCCCTCGTCGAGGCCCGCGCAGATCGAATAGCTGCGGCGCAATTCCTCGCCGTCGAAATCGCGGCGGAAGGTCAGATACTGGCCTTGGGTGAAGTCGAACAGCGCGCGGTCCTCGGGGCGGGGCGCCAGCGTCACGACCACCGCGTCACGCGTCTCGCGCCGCACCTCGGTCACTGTCAGGGGATGGAAGCGTGCCATTGGGTGCGTTCCTCAGATGCATTTGAAATAGTCGAAGGGTTCCAGGCAGTCGGTGCAGCGATAGCTGGCCTTGCAGGGGGTCGAGCCGAACTGGCTCACCTTTTCCGTCGCGTTCGATCCGCAGCGCGGGCAGGCGATCACCAGATTGGACCTGCCCGCCAGACGCGAGATGCGCCCCGCCAGCCGTCCATCCGCCGCCGTCCCGTCAACGGGGGGCGCGATGCCGTAGGCGCGCAGCTTCTCGCGGCCCTCGGGCGTGATCCAGTCGGTCGTCCAGGGCGGCGAAAGCTGGCGCTTCAGCTCCAGCTTCTCGATGCCGTGGGCGCGCAGGGCGGCCTCGATATCGAGATTGATGACCGTGGTGGCCGGACAACCCGAATAGGTGGGCGTGACCGTGACGACCAGCGTGTCCCCCTGCCAGGCCACATCGCGGATGATGCCCAGATCGGTCAGCGAGATGACCGGGATCTCGGGGTCCGGCACCTGGGCCAGCCAGTCCCAGACCTGTGCGGTATCGGGCAACACCTGCATGGCGTTACCAGGTTGCGCCCGGATAGGCGCGCTGGAGGAACTGCATCTCGGCCAGGATATAGCCCAGATGTTCGCTGTGAACGCCGCGCTTGCCACCGCCCGCGCCGGTCAGACCGTGCTGCCAGACATCGCCGGGCAGGCGCAGCGTCGCCTCGGCCATGACCTGCCCCACGGTCCGATCCCACGCGGCGCGCAGGGTGGACGGAGCGGCAATCACGCCCGCCTCGGCCAGCGCCCGGTCATGGGCGTCGTCATGGAACATCTCGCCCGTATAGGACCAGAGCGCGTCCAGCGCCTTTTGCATCCGGTCATGGCTTTCGGCGGTGCCGTCGCCAAGCCGGATCACCAGATCGGCCGAGCGTTCCAGATGATAGGCCACTTCCTTTTTCGCCTTGGCGGCGATCTCGGCAATGCGCGCGTCAGGCGAGGCGGCGGCGGCATCCAGCAATTCGATATGGAAAGCGTCGAACAGGAACTGCCGCATCAGCGTATGGCCGAAATCGCCGTTCGGACGCTCGACCAGCAGCAGGTTCCGGAAGGCGCCGGCATCGCGCAGATAGGCCAGAGTGTCGGCGGAGCGGCCACGGCCCTCGACCTCTCCGGCCAGGCCCAGCCACAGCTGGCATTGCCCGATCAGGTCCAGCGCCTGGTTGGCCAGGGCGATGTCTTCCTCCAGCGCGGGGGCGTGGCCGCACCATTCCGACACGCGATGGCCCAGGATCAGGGCATTGTCGCCCGTCCGCAGCAGCCATTCGAACAGCGCGTCGCGGGTCTGGTCCTGCGGCGCGGGCGCCCCCTGCCCCGCCTGCGCGGCGGCGAGCTTCTCGACCTCGGGGGTCATCACGTCAGGCAGCGAGGGCATCACATATGCCCCACTTCTTCGGGGATGTCGAAAAAGGTCGGGTGGCGATAGACCTTGGCATTCGACGGCTCGAACAGCGGGCCCTTTTCGGACGGGCTCGAGGCCGTGATCGCGTTCGACGGCACGACCCAGATCGATACGCCCTCGTTCCGGCGCGTATAGACGTCGCGGGCATGACGGATCGCGATCTCGGCGTCAGGCGCGTGCAGGCTGCCGACATGGCGATGGTTCAGGCCGTGCTGGCCGCGGATGAAAACTTCCCAAAGGGGCCATTCGCTGGACATGGGTTCCTCCCGGTGATCTGGCAAAGGGGGGCGGCGCGCGCCCCCGTGTCTATTCGGCGGCGATGCGCTGGCTGCGGGCCTTTTCGGCATGCGCCATCAGCCCGTCGCGGAACCATGCGCCATCCTCCCAGGCCTTGACGCGGGCGCCAAGCCGTTCGGCATTGCAGGGGCCGTTGCCGGCGATGACGGCGAAGAACTCGGACCAGTCGGGCTCGCTGAAATCGTAGCCGCCCTTCTCCTCGTTCCATTTCAGGTTCTCGTCGGGGATGGTCAGGCCCAGATATTCGGCCTGCGGGACGGTCTGATCGACGAATTTCTGACGCAGCTCGTCATTGGTGTTCATCTTGATCTTCCACGCCATCGATTGCGCGGAATGGACCGAATCCTTATCGGACGGGCCGAACATCATCAGCGACGGATACCAGAACCGGTTCAGCGCATCCTGCGCCATCGCCTTCTGTTCGGGCGTGCCCGCGCACATCTTCATCATGATGTCGTAGCCCTGCCGCTGGTGGAAGGATTCCTCCTTGCAGATGCGGATCATCGCGCGGCTGTAGGGGCCATAGCTGGTGCGCTGCAACGGTACCTGGTTCATGATGGCGGCGCCATCGACCAGCCAGCCCACCGCGCCCATATCGGCCCAGGTCAGGGTCGGATAGTTGAAGATCGACGAATATTTCATGTTGCCGGAATGCAGCTTTTCCAGCAGCTCGTCGCGGCTGACGCCAAGCGTCTCGGCGGCGGAATAGAGATAGAGGCCATGCCCCGCCTCGTCCTGCACCTTGGCCAGCAGGATCGCCTTGCGCTCCAGCGTGGGGGCGCGGGTGATCCAGTTGCCCTCGGGCAGCTGGCCCACGATTTCGCTATGCGCGTGCTGGCCGATCTGGCGGATCAGCGTCTTGCGATAGCCCTCGGGCATCCATTCCTTGGGCTCGATCTTCTCGCCCCGGTCGATCCGCTCCTGAAAGGCGATCTCCCCGGGGGACATCTCGTCGCGCGATTTGGCGCCTTCGGATTTGACAAGCTGAGCATACATGGCGTGCGTTCCCTTCAGACCCGTTCGATGATGATGGCGATGCCCTGACCGACGCCGATGCACATGGTGCAAAGCGCATAGCGTCCGCCGGTGCGGTGCAGGTGATACATGGCGGTGGTGACAAGCCGGGCGCCCGACATGCCAAGCGGATGACCCAGAGCGATGGCGCCGCCATGAGGGTTCACATGCGGCGCATCGTCCGGCAGACCCAGATCGCGCAGAACGGCCAGCGCCTGCGCGGCAAAGGCTTCGTTCAATTCTACCACATCCATCTGGTCCAGCGTAAGGCCCGCGCGCGCCAGAACCTTGCGCACGGCGGGCGCGGGGCCGACGCCCATCACGCGCGGCTCGACCCCGGCGGCGGCCATGGCGACGATCCGCGCCTTGGGCGTCAGGCCCTGCCCGCGGGCGGCCTGGTCGGACAGGATCGCCAGCGCCGCCGCGCCGTCGTTCACCCCCGAGGCATTGCCCGCCGTCACCGTCAGATCGGGACCGTTCACACCCCTGAGACGCGCAAGCTGTTCCACCGTGGTGCCGGGGCGCGGATGTTCGTCCGTGTCGAAGACGACCGGATCGCCCTTCTTCTGCGGCACATGGACGGGCACGATCTCCTGCGCGAAGATCCCGGCCTCTTGCGCGGCCGCCCAACGCGCCTGGCTGCGGGCGGCAAAGGCGTCCTGATCGGCGCGGCTGATGCCGTAATCGGCGGCCACGTTGTCGGCGGTTTCCGGCATGGAATGGGTGCCGTAGATCTTCTTCAGCGCGGGGTTCGGAAAGCGCCAGCCGATCGTCGTGTCATAGACCGCATTGGCGCGGGAAAAGGCGCTTTCGGCCTTGGGCATCACGAAGGGCGCACGGGTCATGCTTTCGACCCCGCCCGCGATGACGAAGTCGCAATCGCCCGCCCTGATCGCGCGCGCGGCCATGCCGATCGCATCCATCCCCGACCCGCAAAGTCGGTTCACGGTCGTCCCCGGCACGCCGACCGGCATCCCGGCCAGCAGCACGGCCATGCGGCCGACATTGCGGTTATCCTCACCCGCCTGGTTGGCGCAGCCATAGATCAGGTCGTCCACGGCCGACCAGTCGACGCCGGGATTGCGCTCCATCAGCGCGCGCAGGGGCAGCGCGGCCAGATCGTCCGCCCGGACCGAGGCCAGTGCCCCGCCATAGCGCCCGATGGGCGTGCGCACGGCGTCGCAGATGAAGGCGTCTTGCATTCCAGAATTCCTCCGATTCGTCCCCCGGCGGCGATTATTCATCGACCGCTCGGTCAGTGATACACCAGAAACATTACACGTCAAAGCAATTTCGCTATTGCTGCGTAATGTTTCAAGACGCGGTTGCCTCCGGTCCGGGGGGCGGATCAGCGCAACATGTTGATCCGGCTGCGGCTTTCGTCGGTCTCTGCGGCAAGATGGCCCGCCATGTCCTCCAGCGACGCGATGGCGGGGGCGGCCAAGGGCGTCAGCCGCAGATAGAGGTCGCGGAACAGGACCCGCGCCGCACTGCCCGACCAGTTCCCGGGCAGCAGCGCCTCGGGCAGGAAGGGATCGCGCAGCACTGCGCCGCGATAGGCATGGACCAGAAGCAGCCGCAACGTCAGCGCGTCGGGGGCGGACGGAACATGGCCCTGCGCCAGCGCATCGCCGACCGGGGCGAACTGGGCCAGAAAGCCGTCATAACGCGCCGCAAGAGCCGCCAGATCCCAGAAATCGGCAAGCCCCGGCATCGCCTCGGGCGCGTCATCGGGCACGCGCATGATTACCCTTGCGCCCGGCGGCAAGGCGCCCCAATCCGGCGCCAGCCAGCAGGAACCGCCCGCCGCCGCCATGTGAAAGCGGCGGCGCAACTGGTCGGGAACCTCGTCCAGCGCCAGAAGCATCCAGCCCTGCGGCCGTGCCGCCCGGTCGTAGAGCCGCCGGGTGGCCGCCGCGAATTCGGCCCGGGCGGCAGGGGCCAGCCGGTAGAAGCTGCGCCGCCCCTGCCTTTCGCCCTGAAGCCGACCCGATGCGACCAGACGCGACACCGCCGTGCGGACAAGGTTCTCGCTGATGCCCGACCGGGCGCAGGTCTCGATCAGGCTGCCCATCCACAGCACCTCGCCGCGCGGGACGACCACATCGCCGTAAACCGTCACGATGAAACCCGGTGCGGCAACCTCCAGCGCCTGGGCAAGGGCGGCCCCGCAGAACCTTTCCGGCATCTCCATCGGCGCTCTCCCTGCTGGTCTGGCCCGCTTCTGGCCTATCGCGGCGCGCGCGACAACCGCAAGCCGCGTCCGGTCAGGACCCCGCAGCCCCCTGCCCTTCGGCGCGCAGCACCTGCGCCGCCGCCTGCACCGCGCGCGTCAGACCGCGCAGCGGCACCGCGGCCAGCCGGCTGACCTGCCAGAACAGAGCCACCTCGACCCCCGCACCGGGACACAGCTCGACCAGACGCCCGGCGGCGAGATGGTCGCGAACCAGCATGGCCGGGTTCAATCCCCAGCCCAGCCCGCCCAGGCAGGCATCGACGAAGCCCTGGGTCGAGGGCAGCGCATGGCAGCGCAACACGGGGTCCAGACCCGTCACCCGGCGCGCCCATCGCGCCTGAAGCCTGTCCTTCTGGTTGAAGACCAGAGCGGGCGCCTGCGCCAGCGCCTCGGGCGTCACGCCTGCGGGGAAATGGCGGCGCATGAAATCGGGGCTGGCGGTCGCTAGATAGGGTAGCCGTCCAAGCGGCGTCACCACGCAGCCCGGCACCGGCTGCGCCAGCGCTGTGACGGCGGCCAGCACCCGTCCCTGCCGCAGCCAGTCGGCGGTATGGGCCTCGTCATCGATGGCGATGTCGAACAGATAGCCGGTCTCGCCCGCGAACCGGGTCAGTGCAGGCAGAAACCACGCCCCCAGGGAATCCGCATTGGCCGCGATGTTCAGCGTGACCGGTTGCACCCCCTCGCCCGCCAGACCGGGCAGATGCTGCATCAGCGCGTTTTCCAGCATGCCCACATGCTCGATATGGCGGCAGAGCCAGTCGCCGGCCTGCGTGGCGGTGCAGGGCTGCCCTCGACGGATCAGCACGGTGCCGAGTCGCTCTTCCAGATTGCGGACCCGCTGCGAGATCGCGGACGGCGTGACCGCCAGTTCGCGCGCGGCCGCCTCGAAGCTGCCGGTGCGGATGATCGCGGCGACGGCGCGGGCGGCGCTGTAATCCAGCATCTTTAGCAATCCTGTTTCAGGGTCAGCATCTTGAGTTTGTCTAATGCCCAATGGCGCGCTAGGGCAAGGATGACATCCAGGGAGCCACGCATGAGCCTGTCCACCTATCTCGTCGGCATGATGACCGGCCTCAGCCTGATTGTCGCGATCGGGGCGCAGAACGCCTTTGTCCTGCGGCAGGGCCTCAGGGGCGAGCATGTGCTGGCCGTCTGCCTGACCTGCGCGCTGTCCGACGCGATCCTCATCGTGCTGGGCGTGGCGGGCTTCGGTCGCATCACCGCGCTGATGCCGTGGCTTGCCGAGACGATGCGCTACGCGGGTGCAGCCTTCCTGATCTGGTATGGTGCGCGCAGCCTGCGCTCGGCCCTGTCCTCGAACGCGGCGCTGGTGGTCGAGACGCGGCGCAGCTCGGACGGACTGGCGCGCACCCTGCTGGCCTGCCTGGCGATCACCTGGCTGAACCCGCATGTCTGGCTCGACACGGTGGTTCTGCTGGGAGCGATCTCGACGCGGTTCGAGGGCTCGCAGCTGGAATTTGCGGCCGGGGCGGTTTCAGGATCGTTCCTGTTCTTCTTCGCCTTGGGCTACGGCGCCGCCCTGCTGCGCCCAGTCTTTGCCCGCCCCTCGGCGTGGCGGCTGCTGGAATTCGTCATCGCGCTGGTGATGTGGGGGATCGCGGCCGGTCTGGTTCTGGGAGGGTGAAGGCATTAATAGAGCCATCGCTTACCTCTCATAACATCACTTGAAAGAGTTTGTGATGATCACTTCGGCGCTTTCGCAGGTTCGACCCCCGGCGGCGCTGCCGCCGGGGCTTCCCCGCGGGGAAGGTCACTCGATCTGATCTAGCATGGCCGCGACGGCCGCTTCCAGCTTGCGCCGGTCGATGGTCGAGAAGTCGCGCGCCAGCCGGATCTCGAGCCGGCCGTCGGCCGCGATGCATTTGGCAGTGCCCTGCGCCCGCTGAAGCTGGAAGCTGGTCTTGGCTTTGGCAGCTTCGCGCGGCTCGGGGCCGGTCTTCGGCGGGGCGACGCCCTCGGGCATCTCGCCGCCCTGCCCTGCATAGCGGCGCAGCACCGCCAGTTCATCCGTGATAGACCGGGTGTCCCAATCGCGCAGCTCGGACTTGATGGCCGCGGCGAGGCCCGGCACATCGGCCAGCCGCTGCGCCAGAGCCAGCCCCAGGGCGCGCGGGATTTCCTGCGGATACATCAGCGTCTCGCCCAGCCGTTCGACCAGAGGGATGAAGTTGCGGATATAGCTGCGCTTCTGGTAGCCCGCCGACTTGAACAGGATCGCGACGGCCTTTTCGGGATCGTTCTCTTCGGTCAGCGGATCCATCGCGTAATGCAGCGCAAGCTGCGCCATCTCGGCGAACGAGATGTCCTTGCGGACCATGTTCTCGTCCACCATCCGCCGATAGAGGCTTTCCAGCGCATCGCCCCGCGCCGCGATCCCTGCCGGGATCCGGCCCCAGGCATCGGCATCGCCGGTCTCGTCAAGAAGCTGGCGATAGGCCGACAGCCGCCGCCAGCCCTGGATCAGCTCGTAGCGCCCCTCGCCGGCGGGCTCGACCCGGATCGGGTTCGACAGCCCGATCTCGCGGATCGACGCGACCAGTTCGGCCAGTTCGAAATCCGCGACGGGGCGACGGTCGCGGATGAGCTTCTGCGTGTCGATGGCATCAAGCGGGATCATGTCGGTGATCAGCCCTGCCCGCTTCAGCCGCACATGCTCTTGCGCCAGGGCATCATTCTCGGCCCTGATGCGCGCCTCGATCGCGGCGCGGTCACGGGCCGATTCCGCGGTCTCGGAAATGGCGGCGGCCATCGGGCCGCGACGCTGCTCGCCGCGCGCGGGCACCTCTTCCTTCCCCGCGGGGAAGTCAGGCGCGTCGTCCGTCGGCAGGTCGATGTCGAACATCCGGCGCTTGCGACTCATGCCTCGCCCTCCTGCTGGGTCCAGGCGGTCAGGACGTGCCCCCGGAATTCCTCATAGGCCTGATCGAAGGTCGCCCGTGCCCGGCGCCAGGTTCCGCGCGTCATCTCGCGGTAGTCGATCTCGTAGATCGAGCTGAGGAAGCGCCCGGATTGTTCGACCGCGCGCGTCAACTCGATCGGGTGCTGCGCGACGCGATCGCCGAAGACCTGACGGAAGGCGCCGAACATGGCCTGATGCAGCTCGTTCGACGGCTCGTAGCGCGTCATCAGGAAGCGGATATCGGCAAAGGCCTTGGGCAGCGCGATCTTCCCCGTGGGGAAGTTCTCGAAGCCGTGGGACAGATCCTCCAGCGCCTCGGCCAGCTGACCGATGAAGCTCGTGGTCGAATCGTATTCCCAGTAGCCGGGCCCAGAAGGAATATAGAGCATGTCGGCCGCGAAGACAGCGTTCATCGACTGATAGCCGATGGCCGGCGGGCAGTCGAAGAGGATCAGGTCATAGGCGTCGTCGGCCAGGCTGTCGAGGAAGCGCGACACCGCACCGAAGAAGGTCCATTCCGGGTTCAGGTGCCGATACTGGGCGCTGGCGAACTCGACAAAGGCCGCATTGGCGCAGCTGGGCACGATGTCGATCGTCGGCCAGGCCGTCGGCTTGATGAAGTCCGCCACACGCAGCGAGCCCAGACCCATGTCGCGGATCGAGGCGGGTAGCTTGCGATGGGGCAGGGCGGTACCCGACTCGGCTCCGGCACTGGCGGCGTTCATGCGGTCGGTCTCGCGCTCGAGATCGCGTGCCATGATGCCCCAGACGGTGTGATCCTCGCCCACATCGGTCAGACCCATCGAATGGGACAGCGTCGCCTGCGGATCGAAATCGACGACCAGCACCCGATAGCCGTCAAGCGCGGCCGCGTGGGCGAAATGCAGCGCCACGGTGCTCTTGCCCGCGCCGCCCTTGAAATTGGCGATGGCCGCGCGGAATGCGCGCTTCCCTTCGGGGCGGGGCGGCATCAGCGACTTCTTGTTCACCCGGATGCGGCGCCGCAACTCGTTCACCTCCTCCAGGCTGAACCAGCGCTGGCGGCCATCCTCCTCGACTTCCCCGAGGGGAAGGTTCGGATCCGCCGCCAGCTTGCCGCGGAAGGTCGACTGGTTCATGCGGAAGATGAGCTCGGCCACCTCCCAGCTGGAGAACCGCCGCAGCGTCTTCTCGTTCGAGGGGCTGAAGGTCTGGCGCCTGATCCAGCCCTGCATCTTCAGCGACTGCGCCTGCAGCCGCGAGAGGTCCTGATGGGTAAACATGATCTGCCTGTATTGAAGGACGCAAATTACTGCCGGTCTTCCTTTTACGACTTATTTGCGCTTTTGGCAAAAGCGTTGTTGAATAAATCGCGGTCCGCGCGTTTTCCAGCACCTGCTAGGCGAATCGGCGCCGCAACCCGGCTTGGCCAAGCCGGGCCCCAAGGACGCCAGACGCTGGATATGGGGGACAAACTCCGCGTCTCCGCCACGGATTGGGTGACATGACGCGCGGAATAGGGGACGTTTTGAATGTCACCCTATACCATTGATACCGGATTCTTTTCTTGATCGGGGCTAACGCCGGACCTGTCCGGCCAATCTGCTTGACAGAATCGTGTTTCAGGACGCTAATGGCCAGAGAGCGGTGAAAGACGTTGCGAAGCGCCTGAAACACCGCCAGAGCAGTAACCGGCCAAGGGATAACCCGGCCACCGGGCAGGAGCAGCGATGCAGGTCATCAAACCCGTCGGGCGTGACGCCGCGGCGAAGAAATACGACATCCTGTCGGCGCTGATGGCGCATGCACTGGCCGGCGGGCCGGTCGCCCAGAGGCTGGTCCTGAGACTGATGGCGCTGATCACCACCCGATACAATTGGCAGCGGGACGAGCTTTGCATGGGCCAGCGCGAGATCGCGCGGCTCTGGTGCGTGGACGAGCGCACGGTCAAGCGCGACATGGCGCAGCTTCGCGCGATAGGCTGGCTGCGGGTCAAGCGTCAGGGGGCGCGGGGCAGGGTGTCGGTCCTAGGTCTGGACCTCGAGCGCATCCTGCTGGATACGCGACCCGCCTGGCCCAATATCGGCGAGGATTACGTGGCCCGGATGGCAGCACGCGGGGGCGAGGAGAACGCAAATCCGCAGCCCGACGCCAATGTCGTTCCGTTCCGCAAGACGCCTTCGCAGGTCGAGCCGGGGCTGTGGGGTCGGATGCGCTCGGTCCTTCATGCCGAGGATGCGGTGATCTACGGCGCCTGGTTCGCGCCCCTGGTCGAGATCGACGAGGCCGAAGGCGTGCTGACCCTTGCCGCGCCCTCGCGCTTTCACGCCACATATCTGCGCACGCATCTGCTGGCGCGGCTGGAAACGGCCGGGCGCAGGCTGGATCCGACCTTCCGGGGATTGCGGATCGAGGCACCGTGACATGCTGGACAGGGCAGGGGGGCGGACCTAAAGCTTCGACATGCGGTTCGACCTGATCATCTTCGATTGCGACGGCGTCATCGCCGACAGCGAGATCCTGTCGGCCGAGGTGCTGATCGCGCAGCTTGCAGACCTCGGCATCGTCGTGACGCCCGACGATGTCCGCCGCGACTTTCTGGGGCGCAGTTTCCCGACAGTGGCTGCCGGCATCCGCGCCCGGTCGGGACGTCCGCTGCCCGACGATTTCGAGGCCAGCTACCGCGCCCGTTTAATGGAGCGGTTCGAGGCCGACCTGAAGGAAACGCCGGGCTTTTCGGCCATGCTGGCCGGGCTGGGGCGACGCTGCTGCGTGGCGACCTCGTCCAGCCCGCCCCGCGTTGCGCGCACTCTTGCGGTTCTGGGGCTGCAGGAGGCCTTTGGCGCGCATGTCTTCACGGCCTCGGAAGTGGCGCGGGGCAAGCCGGCCCCGGACCTGTTCCTTCATGCGGCCGTGCGCATGCAGGCAAGTCCCGACCGCGTGCTGGTGATCGAGGACAGTCCCCCCGGTCTGGAAGCCGCGCGCGCCGCCGGCATGGCGGTCCTGCATTACGGCGGCGGCGCCCATCTGGCCGGGATCGCACCGCCCGCCGGGGCCCAGAGCTTTGACGACTGGACGTGCCTTGGCGCCATTCTCGCGCAGCTGGAGGCGTCATGACCCAGCCGCCGACGAGGTTCACCCCCGAAGCCGCGCGTCTGGACGATGCAGCGCGCGCGGGCTGGCTCTATTACGTCGCGGGCAACACCCAGGACGAGATTGCGCGCAAGCTGGGCGTCAGTCGCCAGAGCGCGCAGCGGCTGGTCGCCATGGCGATGGCCGAGCGGCTGATCAAGGTTCGGCTGGACCATCCGATCGGGCGCTGCATGGACCTTGCGGCGCGGCTGACCGACCGCTTCGGGCTGCAGGGATGCGAGGTCGTGCCCTCGGACCCCGAGGCGCCGGACCTGCTGACCGGCCTTGCCATCGCCGCCGCCGCCCTGCTGGAACGCGTGCTGAAATCGCCCGAGCGGCGCGTGATCAGTCTTGGCACCGGGCGCAACCTGCGCGCCATGGTCGAGCAGGTGCCGCGCATGTCCTGCCCGCAGCATGTCGTCGTCTCGCGGCTGGGCAACATGATGGAGGACGGATCGGCGACCGCCTATAACGCGACGATCCGGCTGGCCGACCGGATCGGGGCGCCGCATTATCCCTATCCGCTGCCGGTTCTGGCCCCCGATCCGCAGACGCTGGCCGCGATGCAGGCGCAGCCCGGCGCGCGCAACACGATCATGCTGTGCGAAAAGGCCGATCTGTCGCTGGTCGGCGTCGGCCAGATGGATCCGAGCGCGCCGCTGCATGTGGACGGCTTTCTCTCATCTGCCGAGCTTGACGAGCTGACCCGCGCCGGCGCGGTGGGCGAGATCACGTCCTGGATCTATGACGGCGAGGGGCAGGTGCTGGATTGCGCCTATAATCGCCGCGTCGCCTCGGCCCCGCTGCCGGCGGCGCCGGAACGCCCCGTCTGGGCGATGGCCTCCGGCCAGGCCAAGCTGGCCGCGATTCGCGCAGCCCTGAGGGGAAGGCTGGTCAACGGCCTCATCACCTCAGAGGCCACGGCAGAGCGGCTTCTGTCCGACCCAGCCTGAAACGGCATCTGCGGCACGGCGCCGAAAGAGGGCGTTGACAAGTCACGCGCATCGGGTGAATATTTGCCCATCGGCGGGGCAAATGCCCAACCGGCAAGGGAGGATAGCATGAAGACGACATTCCGCGCCCTTTTGGGCGCAACGGCGCTGTGCGCCGCCGGCAGCGTCGCCGCGCAGGAGAATGTGACGCTGACCGTCGCCACGGTGAACAACGGCGACATGATCCGGATGCAGGCGCTGACCTCGGATTTCACCGAAAAGCACCCCGGCATTACCGTCGAATGGGTCACGCTGGAGGAAAACGTCCTGCGCCAGCGCGTCACCACCGACATCGCCACGCGCGGCGGCCAGTACGATGTGATGACCATCGGCACCTACGAGGTTCCGATCTGGGGCGCGCAGGGCTGGCTGGTCTCGTTGAACGACCTGCCCGAGGAATGGGATGCCGACGACCTGCTGCCCGCGATCCGGGACGGTCTGACGGTGGATGGCGAGCTTTACGCCGCGCCCTTCTACGGCGAAAGCTCGATGGTCATGTATCGCCGCGACCTGATGGAGGCTGCGGGGCTTGAGATGCCGGACGCGCCCAGCTGGGACTTCATCAAGGAAGCCGCCGCCGCGATGACCGACCGCGATGCCGAAATCTACGGCATCTGCCTGCGCGGCAAGGCGGGCTGGGGCGAGAACATGGCCTTTATCACCGCCATGGCCAACAGCTATGGCGCGCGCTGGTTCGACGAGGAATGGACCCCCCAGTTCGACAGCCCCGAATGGCGCGCGACGCTGGACGATTACCTGATGCTGCTGACGGAATACGGTCCTCCGGGCGCGGCAAACAACGGCTTCAACGAGAACCTCGCGCTGTTCCAGCAGGGCAAGTGCGGCATGTGGATCGACGCCACGGTCGCGGCCAGCTTCGTGACGAACCCCGCCGATTCGACCGTCGCCGACAGCGTCGGCTTCGCCCTGGCGCCCGATAACGGGCTGGGCAAGCGCGGCAACTGGCTGTGGGCCTGGTCGCTTGGCATTCCGGCGGGCAGCCAGAAGGTCGATGCCGCCAAGCAATTCGTGGCCTGGGCGACCTCGAAGGAATATACCGCGCTGGTCGCCGAGCGCGAGGGCTGGGCAAACGTGCCGCCGGGCACCCGCCAGTCGCTTTACGACAATCCCGAATATGCCTCGGTTCCGTTCGCCCAGATGACGCTGGACAGCATCAACGCCGCCGATCCGACCAACCCGACGGTTGATCCGGTGCCCTATACCGGCGTGCAGTTCGTCGCCATTCCCGAATTCCAGGGGATCGGCACGGCGGTCGGCCAGCAATTCGCGGCGGCTCTGGCCGGACAGGCCACGGCAGAGCAGGCGCTGGCCAATGCCCAGGCACTGACCACGCGCGAGATGACCCGCGCGGGCTATCCGAAATAGGCGCACCAAGACGCCTGAGGGGGCGCGCGCCCTCATCTCTACAAGCGCGCCCCCACCCCTGACGCAGACGATCCCTACGCAAACGACCGGCCCGCCCGCAGGCGGCCGCCCCGGCAAAGGTGCAAGCGCATGTCAACCAAGGCTTCACGCACGGCCGCAAGGCTGATGATCTCGCCCGCGGTGATCCTGCTGCTCGGCTGGATGATCGTGCCGCTGTCGATGACGCTGTATTTCTCGTTCCTGCGCTACAACCTGTTGATGCCCGGCATGGAAAGCTGGGCGGGTTTCGAGAATTACCATTACTTCTTCACCGATCCCGCCTTCATGGCCGCGCTGCGCAACACGCTGGTGCTGGTCGGGGGGGTGCTGACCATCACGGTGATCGGCGGCATCCTGATCGCGCTGCTTCTGGACCAGCCGTTCTGGGGGCAGGGGATCGTGCGGCTGCTGGTGCTGGCGCCCTTCTTCGTGATGCCCACCGTGTCGGCGCTGGTCTGGAAGAACATGTTCATGAACCCCGTGAACGGGGTCTTCGCCTGGCTGGCGCGCAGCGTCGGGCTGCAACCCTACGATTTTCTCACCCATGCGCCGCTGGCCTCGATCATCGGGATCGTGGCCTGGCAATGGCTGCCCTTTGCCGCGCTGATCCTGCTGACGGCTCTGCAATCGCTGAACAGCGAGCAGATGGAGGCCGCCGAGATGGACGGGGCAGGGCCCCTGGCGCGGTTCTGGTTCATCACCCTGCCGCATCTGGCGCGCGCCATCACGGTGGTGATCCTGATCCAGACGATCTTTCTGCTGTCGATCTTCGCCGAGATTCTGGTGACGACGAATGGCGGTCCCGGCACGGCCAGCACCAACCTGACCTTCCTCGTCTACATGCAGTCGCTGCTGCAATTCGATGTGGGCCTTGGTTCGGCAGGCGGGGTCGTGGCGATCATCCTGGCCAATATTGTGGCGATCTTCCTGATGCGGATGATCGGCAAGAATCTCGACGCGTAAGGAGGAAGACCCATGCCCCGCGCCGTCACCACCCGCCGCAAGGCCGTCACCACGCTGATCGCCTGGACCATCGGCCTGCTGATCTTCTTTCCGATCCTCTGGACCGTGCTGACCAGCTTCAAGTCCGAGGCCGACGCCATCGCCATCCCGCCGAAATTCCTGAACTTCGACTGGACGCTGGCCAATTACGTCACCGTGCAGGAGCGGTCGAACTATTTCCGGCACTTCTGGAACTCGGTCGTGATCTCGTTCGGCTCGACGCTGATCGGCCTGCTGATCGCGATCCCCGCCGCCTGGTCGATGGCCTTCGTGCCGGGGCGGCGGACGCGCGACATCCTGATGTGGATGCTGTCCACCAAGATGCTGCCCGCGGTCGGCGTTCTGGTGCCGATCTACCTGCTGGCCCGCAATACCGGGCTGCTGGACACGCGCATCCTGCTGGTGGGCGTGCTGACGCTGATCAACCTGCCGATCATCGTCTGGATGCTCTATACCTATTTCCGCGAGATCCCGGCCGAGATCCTCGAGGCCGCGCGGATGGACGGCGCGACGCTGCGGTCCGAGATCCTGTATGTGCTGACGCCGATGGCGATCCCCGGCATCGCCTCGACGCTGCTTCTGAACGTGATCCTCGCCTGGAACGAGGCCTTCTGGACGCTGAACCTGACCGCCGCGCGTTCGGCGCCGCTGACGGCCTTCATCGCCAGCTATTCGTCGCCCGAGGGGCTGTTCTACGCGAAACTCTCGGCGGCCTCGACCATGGCGATCGCGCCGATCCTGATCCTGGGCTGGTTCAGCCAGAAACAACTTGTCCGCGGCCTGACCTTCGGCGCGGTGAAATGAGGGGCCATCATGGGACGCATCACCCTTGAGAACGTGACCAAGAAATTCGGCGAGGTCGAGGTGATCCCGCCGCTTGATCTGGACATCAATGACGGTGAATTCGTGGTCTTCGTCGGCCCCTCGGGCTGCGGGAAATCGACCCTCTTGCGCCTGATCGCGGGGCTGGAGGATACGTCCGGCGGGCGCATCCTGATCGACGGGAAGGACGCGACCGCCCTGCCGCCCGCGCGGCGCGGGCTGGCGATGGTGTTCCAGTCCTACGCGCTTTATCCGCATATGTCGGTCAGGAAGAACATCGCCTTTCCGATGCGCATGGCCGGCATCCCGCAGGACGAGCAGAACCGCCGGATCGAGGCCGCCGCCAAGGCGCTGAACCTGACCGCCTATCTGGACCGCCGCCCCGGCCAGCTGTCGGGCGGCCAGCGCCAGCGCGTCGCCATCGGCCGCGCCATCGTGCGCGAGCCCTCGGCCTTTCTGTTCGACGAGCCGCTGTCGAACCTCGATGCCGCCTTGCGGGTGGGGATGCGGCTTGAGATCAGCGAATTGCACAACCGGCTGAAGACCACGATGGTCTATGTCACCCATGATCAGGTCGAGGCGATGACCATGGCCGACAAGATCGTGGTGCTGAATGCGGGTCGGATCGAACAGGTCGGCAGCCCGATGGAGCTGTATCGCGCGCCCAGGAACCTGTTCGTCGCGGGCTTCATCGGCAGCCCCCGGATGAACCTTCTGACCGGGCCGGTCGCCGCCGAACACGGCGCCGCCACGATCGGCATCCGCCCCGAACATATCGGCGTCTCGGCCACCGAAGGCGCGTGGAAGGGCCGGATCGGCGTCAGCGAGCATCTGGGCAGCGACACGTTCTTCTATGTCGAGGATACCGGTCTGGCCGAGACGATTACCGTGCGCGCAGGCGGCGAGATCGACCTGCATCACGGCGACACGGTTTGGCTGACGCCCGATGTCTCGAAACTGCACCGCTTTGATGACGGGGGCCTGCGGCTGCCCTGACCGCGCCGCTTCCCGCAAACCTTGGCCCGGCCGCCGCGGCGGCCCGGTGCCGCATGACGAAAGGTCCGACCATGGCCATCTCTCTGACCGAGGCCGCTCTGGCCCAATTGCCCCCCGAAGTCGCGCGCCCCGGCTATGACCGCGCCCGCCTGTCGCCCGGCATCCTGCATCTGGGTGTCGGCAACTTCCACCGCGCCCATCTGGCCTGGTATCTGGACCGCCTTTTCGCCCTGGGCGAGGGGCATGATTGGGCGCTGGTCGGCGCGGGCGTTCGCGCGGGCGATCAGGCGATGCGGGATCGGCTGGCGCGGCAGGACTGGCTGAGCACGCTGGTCGATCTGGACCCGGCGGGTCTGTCTGCGCGCATCCTGGGGCCGATGATCGACTTCGCTGCTGTCGAACCGGAGGCCGTGATCGCGGCCATGTCGGACCCGCGAATCCGCATCGTCTCGCTGACCATCACCGAGGGCGGCTATTTCGTCGATGCACTGACCGACGGCTTCGACGCCGCGCATCCCGAGATCCGCCATGACGCGGCCCATCCCGATGCGCCGCG
>NZ_JAUVVF010000049.1 GCF_030604785.1 Paracoccus sp. (in: a-proteobacteria)
CGGAGGCTCGATCGAGGACTACAACGACAACCACCCGCACTCAGGGCTGAGAATGCGCTCGCCCCGCGAGTTCATCGCAGCCCAAACCGCAACCGCCTGAGTGTCCGGTGAAACGGGGGCAAGACCAGTGACATCCAAAAATTTGACCGCTCTGGCGCGCCGGGCTGAGCCACTTGTCATCTTATCTGTGGCTGGCCGACGGCAACCTGTGGAGCAGCTCTTTAGCTGTAGGTCCATAGTCGGCCTAAACAGGTCAGTGTCGTCAGCACGTCTACGCTGCTAAGTTTCGAGAGAACAATCGGAGGCTATAGCGTATTTCCGGTACGTGTGGGATCGACGGTAGCGGCCCTCCGCTACCACGGTTTTCCCAAGACGATCCGGATCGCGCCCGGTGTGGCCCGAGGCTCCGTGCCGATGCGATCCGTCTGCCTTCAGCTTGAGCATTCGTGCGTTTTCCAAGCGCCCGCGCCATCTGGTCGCAGGGGCACTTTTCGTGTGGAACGGGCGGGGTGGCAAAAGGGCAGCGCGCCTGGTGAACCAGTTCCGCGCGAGGCAGAGCGGATCGCGCAGAAGGCGCCGCTGATGGCCTGCGTCATGCCCCGAGCGGCGACCGGACTGTCGCTGTCATCGCGTTGTCATGAAAGGATGATTTGGTGGAGCCAAGGGGAGTCGAACCCCTGACCTCTTGAATGCCATTCAAGCGCTCTACCAACTGAGCTATGGCCCCACCGGAGGTCTGCAAGCGACGCTTCGTCTCTCGCTGCGTGGCGTATAGTGGCCCCCGCCGGGGGCTGCAAGAGGAAAAATCGAAACGCTTTCGGCTTTTTCCAACGGCACCGAACTACCATTCCGAGACAGCTCTGCGCCATCCGACAGATTGACAAATGGCAATCGTGAAGCTACCGACCGGTTGGTAAGTTACGAGGATGCGATGCGGAAGGCGATTGCGCGCGAAACGATTCTGGATGCCGCGACAGTGGTGGCGCAGCGGGACGGCGCGTCACGGCTGACCATCGAGGCCGTGGCCCGCGAGGTCGGGCTGAGCAAGGCCGGGCTGCTCTACAGCTTTCCCAGCAAGGACGCGCTGATGGCCGCGCTGCTTGAGCGGATGATCGAGAAATTCAGTGCGCGGGTCGAAGGCTCGGCAGACAGGCAGGGGCGCGCCTGCAGCGACATGCGGGCCAAGCTGGACGCGCTGCTGGGGCTGATGGGCGAGGACACGCCCTTGGCCCATGCGATCCTTGTCGCGGGCACGCATAATCCCGCGCTGCTGGACCCGCTTCGCACCCATATCGCCGGCGAGATGCGCGAGATGCTGGACGGGCTTTCCGATCCTGTCGGCGCGCTGGTCCTGCTGTCGGCAATGGATGGAATGCTCTTGCAGCATCTTCTGGGGCTGCCCCCCTCTGACCCTGAACTGCGCCGTCAGATGCTTGAGCGCATCGAAGTAATGATTTCCGAATTCGAGGTCCGGTCATGACCAGTCTGCGTTCCCTTCTGATGCTCGGCCTTGTCCCGCTGCTGGTGGCGGGCTGCATTCCCGATGCCAGCGCCGATACCTCGGCCGAGCCCGCGGCGCCGCCGGCGCTGGTCGTGCCGCTGGTCACGGTGTCGCCCGATTCGCGCGCCGGCTCGCGCAGCTTCGTCGGCCGGGTCGAGCCGCTGCGCACCGTCGATCTGGCCTTTCAGGTGCAGGGCCAGCTGATCGAACGCCCCGTGGCCGAGGGCGACCGGGTCGAGGCGGGCGCCCTGATCGGCCGACTGGATGCGGTGTCCTACGAACTGGCCGTTGCCCGGG
Source organism: Paracoccus sp. (in: a-proteobacteria) (assembly GCF_030604785.1). Lineage (GTDB taxonomy): Bacteria > Pseudomonadota > Alphaproteobacteria > Rhodobacterales > Rhodobacteraceae > Paracoccus. The sequence goes on from NZ_JAUVVF010000049.1 coordinate 1,799, forward strand.
CCGAGGCTGTGAACACGCAGGCCATGGCCGAGTTCGAGCGCGCCAACACGCTGGTCGACCGCGTCTCGACCCGCGCGCGATTGGACAGCGCCGAGGCCGAACGCGCCCAGGCCGAGATCGCGCTGCGCGAGGCGCGCCGCGCGCTGGACCAGACCACCATCACCGCGCCCTTTCCCGCCCTGGTGGCGCGCACGCTGGTCGAGGAATATGCCAATGTCACCCCCGCCGTGCCGATCCTGCGGCTTCAGGACATCAGTGAGATGCGCGTGGTGATCTCGTTGCCCGAAAGCCTGGCGGCCATCGCGCGCAGCAATGGCGGTGCCTTTGTGGCCGAAGCCAGCTTTCCGGCGCTGCCCGATCTGCGTGCGCCGCTGGAGCTGCGCGATTTCGTGACCGAGGCCGATCCGGTCGCCCAGACCTACGATGTCAGCTTTGCCATCGGCGGGCCGCTGGACCCCAGGCTGCTGCCGGGCATGACCGCGAATGTCCATATCGCGCCGCGCAACGACGTGGCCCGGATCAGCCTGCCTACCGGTGCCATCGACACGACCGGCCCTGACGGCCCGCGCGTCTGGGTCTATGACCCGCAGGCCGGAACTGCCAGCAGCCGCAAGGTCAGGCTGGGTCTGCCGCAGGGCGGATCGGTCGTGATCGCCGAGGGGCTGCAGGCGGGCGATTCCGTGGTCGCCGCGGGCTGGTGGCAACTGACCGAGGGCGCGCCCGTGCGTCCCGGCAATCTCTGAGGTCGGTCATGCGCGCCTCGATCGCCGCCGCCTCGATCCGGCGCCCGGTTTCGGTCTGGATCATCATCCTTCTCTGCGTCCTTGGCGGGCTCTGGGGCATGGGCACCGTCGGGCGCCTTGAAGATCCCGGCTTCACGCTGAAGACGGCGCTGGTCTTCACGCCCTATCCCGGCGCCACGGCCGACGAGGTCGAATCCGAGGTCAGCGAGCCTCTGGAAAGCGCCATCCAGCAGATGCCGCAACTCAAGCGCATCGAATCGAAGTCGATGCCCGGCATGTCGCAGCTGACCGTCGAGATCGAGGACACCTATGGCCCCGACCAGATGCCGCAGGTCTGGGACGAGCTGCGCCGACGGATCGGCGATGCACGGGGCAGCCTGCCGCAGGGCGTGTTCGACCCGATCATCAACGACGATTTCGGGGATGTGTACGGCCTCTACTACGCCGTCTCGGCCGAGGGTTACACGCCCCGCCAGATGCGCGAGATCGCCCGCCAGCTTCGCCGGGGGCTGGTCACGGTGGATGGCGTGGCCAAGGTCGATATCGGCGGCCTGATCGAGGAAAACGTGGTGGTCGAGATCAGCTCGACCCGGCTGGAAAGCCTGGGCCTGCCGCCGACGCAGCTGGTTGGCTCGATCGCCACCGACAACGCGGTCCTGGCGCAGGGCACAGTCGCCAGCGACCTGTCGCGGCTGCGTCTGGGCCTGCCGCCCGGCTATGCAACCCCCGAGGGGATCGAGGCGCTGCGCGTCGGTCAGGCCGGCACCACCGGTCAGCTGGGCTTGGCCGATATCGCCACCGTCCGGCGCGAGATTTCGGAAACCCCTGACCTGATCGTCACCCATGGCGGCACGCAGGTCTTCACGCTCGGCGTCTCGGCCATCACCTCGCGCAACGTGGTCGAGGTCGGTCATGCGGTCGAGGCGCGACTGCGCGAATTGATGACGGAACTGCCGCCGGGCGTCACGCTGTCGCCGATCTACGAACAGCACAAGGTCGTCGATCAGGCCGTGTCGGGCTTCATCGTCAGCCTGGGGCAGTCGGTGGCCATCGTGGTCGCGGCGCTGATGGTCGCGATGGGCTGGCGGGCCGGGATCGTGGTGGGCAGCACGCTGCTGCTGACCGTGATGGCGACCGTGATGTTCATGGCCCTGTTCGGCATCGAGATGGAGCGGATCTCGCTTGGCGCGCTGATCATTGCGATGGGGATGCTGGTGGACAACGCCATCGTCATCACCGAGGGGATGGTCATTGGCATAGAACGCGGCAAGAGCGCCGAGGAAGCCGCCGCCGAGACCGAGGCCGCGACCGGCATTCCGCTGCTGGGCGCGACGATTATCGGCATCATGGCCTTTTCCGGCATCGGCCTGTCACCGGATGCCACGGGCGAATTCATGTTCTCGCTGTTTGCGGTCATCGGCATTTCGCTGCTGCTCAGCTGGATCCTGGGGGTCACGGTCACGCCTTGGCTGGGCGCATGGCTCTTGCGCCCCTCGAAGGCGGCGGGTGGCGATCCCTATGCGGGGCGGCTCTACCGCATCTACGGCTGGCTTCTGCGGGGCAGCCTGCGGGCGCGCTGGCTGGTCGTGGCGGCGGTGGTTGCGACGACGGTCGCCTCGATCATGGCCTTCGGCAGCGTCAAGCAGCAATTCTTCCCGGCCTCGACCACGCCGCTGTTCTACGTCCATTACAGCCTGCCGCGCGGGGCCGACATCGCCTCGACCCAGGCCGACATGCAGCGCATCGCCGCCCGTCTGACCGAGGCGCCCGGCGTGACGGATGTGACCACCTTCGTCGGCGGCGGGGCCGCGCGGTTCATGCTGACCTATCAGCCCGAACAGCCCGACCCCTCCTATGGTCTGGCGCTGGTGCGGATGGAGCGGGCCGAGGATATTCCCGCGCTTGCCGCCGATCTGGCCCGGACGCTGCCCGCCGAATTCCCCGCAGGCCATCTGCGGATCGAGGAACTGGTCTTCGGCCCCCCGACCGGCGCGGATGTGGCGCTGCGGATCTCGGGCGATGATCCGGCGGTTCTGCGCATGCTGGCGGCACAGGCGCAGCAGATCATGCGCGACAGCGGCGTTCTGCGCGACCTGCGCCACGATTGGCGCCAGCCGGAACTGGCCATCGTGCCGATGGTGGACGAGGCGCGGATGCGGCTGGCGGGCATCACCCGCAGCGCCATCGCGGACACGATCCTCTATGGCAGTTCGGGGCTGAGGGCCGGGTCCCTGCGCGAGGGCGACACGCAATTGCCGATCCTGCTGCGCCGCCCCGATGCGGAACGCAGCGGCCCCGAAGGCTTGATCGACCTGTCGGTCTGGTCCGATGGCGCGGGCGCTTACGTCCCGATGAGCCAGGTCGTCGACCGGATCGAGATGCGCACCGAGGAGGCGCTGATCCATCGCCGCGACCGGGTGCGGACGCTGACGGTTCAGGGCGATGCCATTGCCGGGCTGACCGCCGATCAGGCCTTCCGCCAGCTGCGCCCGATGATCGAGGCGATGCCCCTGCCGCCGGGCTATGCGATCGCATGGGGCGGCGAATACGAAAGTTCGTCCGAGGCGCAGGCCTCGCTTGGCGCGCAGCTTCCGCTTGGCTTCCTGGTGATGCTCGTGATCTCGGTCCTCATGTTCAACCGGCTGCGACAACCGGCGATCATCTGGCTGGTCGTGCCGATGTCGGTCACGGGCATGTCGCTTGGCCTTCTGGCGACGGGACTGCCCTTTACCTTCACCGCGCTTCTGGGCCTTCTGTCTCTGTCGGGGATGCTGATGAAGAACGCCATCGTGCTGGTTGAAGAGATCGACGCGCGCCGCCATGCCGGCGATCCGCCGCTTGCGGCGCTGGTCGACGGCTCGATCAGCCGGTTGCGGCCGGTCCTGCTGGCGGCCGTCACGACGATCTTCGGGATGCTGCCGCTTCTGGCGGATGCGTTCTTCGCCTCGATGGCGGTGACGATCATGGGTGGACTGGCCTTCGCGACGGTGCTGACCATGATCGTTGTGCCGGTGCTTTACGGGCTGATGTTCGGCATCCGCGTCGGCGGCCGGAATGCGGGCGGCGCGGCGGGGGCGGCGCCGGCGGCGGGCTAGCGCGCCACCCGTCGGCGCCCGGCGTCTTGCGCTGACGCGCGAAACGTCCAATTGTCCCCGCAGCGGCGACCGGGCCTGCCCACGGGGCCCGCCCGGTCGCATCCGCTGCGTCCGCGCGGCACGATATCGGATGAGGGATGACATGGACAGAACCACACTGGGCGGCAGCGACGTCGAGGTCAGCACGATCTGCCTTGGCACGATGACCTTCGGCAACCAGACCGACGAGACCGAGGCGCATGCCCAGCTGGATGCCGCGCTGGATGTCGGCATGACCTTCATGGACTGCGCCGAGATGTATCCGGTGAACCCCGTCCGCCGCGAGACGGTGGGCCTGTCGGAAGAGATCATCGGGCGCTGGCTGGCCCGGACGGGCCATCGCGACCGGGTCGAGATCGCCACCAAGATCACCGGCCCCAGCCAGATGGTGCGGGACGGAGCGCCCTTTGACGGGGCGACGGTGCGGGCATGCATCGACGCCTCGCTCCGGCGGATGCAGACGGACCGGATCGACCTTTATCAGCTGCACTGGCCGGTGCGGGGATCCTACGCGTTCCGGCAGAACTGGGGCTTTGACCCGTCGGGCCAGGACAAGGCGAAGACGCTGGACCATATGGCCGACGTGCTGGAGGCGCTGGCCGATGGCGTGCGCGCGGGCAAGCTGCGCGCCGTGGGGCTGTCGAACGAAAGCGCCTGGGGTCTTGCGCGCTGGTGCGATGTGGCCGACCGGATCGGGGCGCCGCGCATGGCAGCGATCCAGAACGAGTATTCGCTGCTCTACCGGATGTATGACACCGACCTGGCCGAGGCGGCGGTGAACGAGAACGTCACCCTGCTGGCCTATTCGCCGCTGGCCGCCGGGCTGCTGACCGGCAAATATGCGGGCGGTGCCATGCCCGAGGGCAGCCGCGCGGCCATCGACCGGGCCACGGGCGGGCAGGGCAATCTGGGCGGGCGCAAGACGGCGCGCGGGCTCGAGGCGGCCTCGGCCTATGCGGCGCTTGCGGCCGAGCATGGCTGGGACCCGGTGCATATGGCCATCGCCTGGCAGCTGACACGCCCCTTCCGCAACGTGCCGATCATCGGGGCCACGACCCTGCCGCAATTGCGCCACCTGATCGCAGGCTTCGGCAAGCCGCTGCCCGACGATCTGCGCCGCGCCATCGAGCGGCTGCACAAGAGCCATGCGATGCCTTATTGAGCCGCGCTATTGATGACGGGCGCGGGGCCTCTATCTTGAGGGCAAGTTCAAGCAAGTTCAGAGGGTAACCAGATGACAGGCGATCCCTACCAGGCGCTTGGCGTCCCCAGGACGGCCAGCGCGGAAGACATCAAGAAGGCCTATCGGCGCATCGCCAAGACCGATCACCCCGACCTGAATTCCGACCCCGAGGCGGTGGCGCGGTTCAAGGCAGCCTCGGCCGCCTATGACCTGCTGAAGGATCCCGAGCAGCGCCGTCGCTATGATGCGGGCGAGATCGACGGGCAGGGCCATGAACAGGCCCGCGCCCGCTATTCGCGCGCCCATGCGGGTGGGCCGTTCGGCGGCGGTCCCTTCAAGGGCGGGCCGGGTGCGGGCGATCCGGATCTGGGCGACGTCTTCGCCGATCTCTTCGGGCAGCGCAGCGGGCCGCGCGGATTTGGCGGCTTCGGCTTCGGCGGGCGGGGCGGCGGCGGCATGGATCGGCGCGGCGAGGATCTGCGCCACGGGCTGGAAGTCGATTTCCTGACCGCCGCGCGCGGCGGGCGGATGGACCTGCTGATGCCCGACGGTGCCGAGATCAGCGTGACCATCCCCAAGGGCGTGCGCGACGGCCAGCAGATCCGGCTGCGCGGCAAGGGCGGGCCGGGTGTGGGCAAGGGCGCGCCCGGCGACGCCTATCTGGATGTCACGGTCGCGCCGCACCCGGTCTTTCGGCGCGAGGGCGACGACATCCACATCGTCCTGCCCATCACGCTGGACGAAGCGGTGCTGGGCGGTCGGGTCGAGGCGCCGACCATCGACGGGCCGGTCAGCCTGACCATCCCGGCCGGCGCGACCAGCGGCAGGCGGCTTCGTCTGCGCGGGCGCGGGATCAACGGGGGAGACCAGCATGTCGAGCTGCGCATCGCCATGCCCGCCAGCGTCGATCCGCAATTGCGCGCCTTCTTCGAGACCTGGCGCCAGGATCACGGCTACGACCCGCGCCGCGGCATGATGGGCTAGCGCGGCGCCTTGCGAGCCGGCAGGGCGTCCAGCACGTCCTGCTGCTGGGCGGGCGTCATGGCGGACCAGCGCGCGATCTCGTCAAGGCTGCGCAGGCAGCCGACGCAGAGGCCGCTGGCCGGGTCGATCCGGCAGAGGCGGATGCAGGGGCTGGCGGGGGCACCCGGCTTAGTCATCGAGCGGCCGCTTTGTGTCGGACGGCGCGAGAGGGGCGGGGGACAGGCCGTGCAGAGCCCGGCCCGGACGCTGCCGCTTGGCCCCGGGCCGCGCTGCGCGCGGTGGCGCCGCCGCCTTGCGGATCAGCGCGCAAGATAGGACAGCCGGTCCAGCGCGCCTTGCAGGATGTAGCCCGCGGCGACCTGGTCGATCACCTCGGCCCGACGCTTGCGCGATGTGTCGCCCTCGAGCAGCGCGCGTTCGGCGGCGACGGTCGAAAGACGCTCGTCCCAATAGCCGATGGGCAGCGGCGTCAGCGCCGACAGGTTGCGGGCGAAGGCGCGCGTCGATTGGGCGCGGGGGCCTTCGCTGCCATCCATGTTGCGCGGCAGGCCGAGGATCAGGCCCGCCAGCGCGCGTTCTTGGATCAGTTGCAGAAGCTGCGCGGCGTCCTGCGTGAACTTGGTGCGACGGATCACCATCAGCGGCGATGCGACCTGACGCAGCCCGTCGCTGACGGCCACGCCGATGGTCTTGGTGCCCAGATCCAGCCCGGCCAGTGCGCCGTGGCGGGGCAGGGTGGCGGCAAAGGCGGTGATGTCGTCGTGGATCACTGGACCAACCCCGCCTGACGTGCGGCCTCGGCGATCGGGGCCAAAGCGGTTTCGGAACCGGCGAAGCGGACCTGCGCCTCGTCCCAGATCGCGCGGGCATCGGTCGGTCGGCCCAGGACCGACAGCGCCTGGATCAGCCGCGCCCATTCCTCGGGCGTTCCACCCTCGGCGGAAAGCCGCGATTGCAGGCCGGCGACCATGCCCTCGATCATCTGCTGGCGGTCGGCTTCGGGCAGGGCCATCGCATCCTCGATGCTGGCGGCGTCGGGGCCGGGCAGGGGCAGCGGGGTCTCGACCGGTTCCGGCGGGACATAATCGCCCATCCCGGCCAGCCATGCCAGATCACCGATCGCCGCGCGGATCGGCGGGATCCAGGAGGCGCTTTCGGGGCCTTCCTCGAGAAGCCGGCGCCACAGCGGAAAGGCGCGGTCGGGACGCCCGTTCTGGATCTGCATGACGCCCAGCAGATAGCGCGCCTGCGGCTGGGTCGGGTCGATCCGCAGGGCGCGGACCAGAAGCTGTTCGGCCTCGGGGGTGATCAGGCCGTCGGCGGCCTCGATCATCAGGGTGGCAAGGCGCATCAGATCGGTCGGATCGGGCTGGTCGCCCTGCACCGCGACCAGCCTTTCGGCGGCCTCGCGCGCGGCCGCGATGTTGCCCAGCCGCATCTCGTTCGTCACCAGCAGCGACAGGCCGCGCGGATCGTCGGGGTTCTGGGCCACGGCGGCGCGCAGCTGATCGACCAGATCCAGCCATGCCGGATCGGCCTCGCTCAGATCCACCGGAGGGCGCGGCGCTGCGGCGGCCTCGGCCTCGGCCTGGCTGGGGCGGTCGCGATAGGCGGCCTCGGCGGCGGCGAAGCGTTCGGCGATGGGCATGTCGGGCGCGCCCGGCACACCCTCGCGCATGTAGAGCGCGAAGCCGCCCGCCAGCAGCGCCACCAGCAGGACCGCCGCGACAACGCCGCCACGCTGAGGGCCGGCGGGCCGGGCCTCGGCCAGACGGCGATCGGCGTCCAGAACCTTGCGGCCGATTTCGGCGCGCAGGCGTTGCGCGTCGTCGGGCTGGATCACGCCGCGTTCCAGATCGCGGTCCACCTCGCGCAGCTGGTCGCGATAGACCCGCAGGTCATAGGCCGCAGCGGGTTCGCTGCCGGCCCGCCCGCGCCAGACCGGCGCCAGAACGACCAGGGCCACGATCGCCGTCATGGCAAGGCTGAGTATCCAGAACATCGCAATCCTCCGATTGGCCGCGTGATACCGCTGTTCGGGCGCAACCGAAAGCGCTGCCTTTGCCGCATCACGTCAATCTGTCCCTTGCCGGTCTGACGCGACGCGACATCTGGCCCCCCGCCAAGACCGCGTGCTAGGCTTTCCGGGTGGCACGCAAGGGAGAGGCGTATCTTGGCGGCACTGATCCGGCTGTTTCTCGTGATGTTCGTGGTGCAGCTTGTATTCTACGTGCTGTTGCGGATCTATGTCCGCTCGCTCAGGCTCGAGCGGCTCGAGAACCGGTGGGATGCGCGCCATCCCGACCAGGCGGGCGACACGCCCGCGCGGCGTGCCTTCATCGCCCGGTCGATGGTCGGGTTCGAGCGCAGCCTGAAGGCGCGGCTGACCGCGCTGGTCTTCGTTCTGCCGACGCTTGCGGTGCTGGCCATCGTCATCGCGGTCAACTGGCGCTAGGAGGTGCCGTCCATGTATTACGCCCGTGTCGTGGCCGGTGTGCTGTTCGGCGTGCTGGTCTTCGCCTTTCTCGATTATGCGCTGCCGTCGCGCGAAACCGTGCGGATCAGCAACACCTACAACCGGCTGACCGCGATCCCGCCTTCGGCATCGATCTTCTGGGCGGCCGACAGCACCGGCACGGTCGAGAACGCCCAGGGCCAGCGCGATGTGCGCTTCATCGACACGATCCGGCCCAACGGCCGCGTGCTGGTCTACCGCAACGAGGATACCGGCTGGGTCTGGCCGCCCTATTTCAAATATGACAGCGCGAACCTTCAGGCAGAGGCGACGAACCTGCAATCGTCCGCGCAGGAACCGATCTGGGTCAGCATCACCTCTTACGGCTGGCGGATGCCCTGGCTTTCGACCTATCCCAACGCGATCTCGATCAACACGGTGTCGGGCCCCGAGGACCGGCCCGTGAACTGGCCCGCGATGCTGGTCTGCGGCGTCCTTCTGGCGCTGCTGGCGCTGATCTGGCGGATGTGGGCGCAATTCCGGCAGCGCGGGCTGTCGCGTTTCCGCAAGAGGACATGATGAGCAATCCCGGCACCGACCTGCGGCTGGACTGGTTCCAGAACATCCGCATCAACACCCCCGCCGTCGAACGCCGCGCGGCCGGCCTGCCCGCGCGCCGCAGCCTGAAAAAGGATCACCAGGCGGCCTGGCTGCTGAACGCGGTGCGCTGCATCGACCTGACGACGCTGGCGGGCGACGACACGCCCGACCGCGTGGCGCGGCTCTGCGCCAAGGCGCGCCAGCCCATCGCGGCCGACCTGCTGGAGGCCGTGGGCGTGACCGGCCTGACCACCGGGGCGGTCTGCGTCTATCCCACGATGGTGGCGCCCGCCAAGCGCGCCTTGGGCAACAGCGGCATCCCTGTGGCCAGCGTGGCGACGGGCTTTCCGGCCGGGCTGATGCCCCTGGACCTGCGCCTGGCCGAGATTCGCTATGCCGTGGACCAAGGCGCGGACGAGATCGACATCGTCATCACCCGCGCCCATGTGCTGCAGGGGAACTGGACCGCGCTCTATGACGAGCTGCGCGCCATGCGCGAGGCCTGCGGCGCGGCGCGGATGAAGGCGATCCTGGCGACGGGCGATCTGAAATCGCTGGAGAATGTCGCCAAGGCCAGCCATGTGGCGATGCAGGCCGGATCGGACTGGATCAAGACCTCGACGGGGAAGGAGGGCGTGAACGCGACGCTGCCCGTCAGCCTGGTCATGGTCCGCACGATCCGCGACTTTCACGCGCAGACGGGCATCAAGGTCGGCTTCAAGCCGGCGGGCGGGCTGCGGACCGCCAAGGACGCGATCGCCTGGCAGGTGCTGATGGCCGAGGAGTTGGGCCGCGACTGGCTGGCCCCGGACCTCTTCCGCATCGGCGCCTCCAGCCTTCTGGGCGACATCGAGCGCCAGATCAGCCACCACGTGACCGGCCGCTATGCCGCGGCCCATCGCCAAGCGATTGCCTGAGGACCCGATGAGCCGCCAGATGACCAAAGTGAGCGAGATCATGCAGACGATGGACTACGGCCCCTCGGTCGAGGACAGCGCCGCCGTGCGCGACTGGCTGTCCCGTCGCGGCCGCTTCGGCCATTTCATCAACGGCGCCTTCACGCGGCCCGGCCAGACCTTCGAGACGCGCGACCCCGCGACCGGCGAGGTCCTGGCCGAGGTGAGCCAGGGCAGCGAGGCCGACGTCAAGGCGGCGGTCAAGGCCGCCCGCCGGGCGCAGAAGGGCTGGGCGGCGCTTAGCGGCACCGAGCGGGCGCGCCATCTCTATGCGCTGGCCCGGCACGTGCAGAAGCGCGAGCGCTTCCTGGCGGTGCTGGAAAGCCTCGACAACGGCAAGCCGATCCGCGAGGCGCGCGACATCGACGTGCCGCTGGTCGCGCGGCACTTCTACCACCATGCGGGCTGGGCCGAACTGCGCGAGGCGCGCTTTCCCGGCCACACGGCCCTGGGCGTCTGCGGCCAGATCATTCCCTGGAACTTCCCGCTGCTGATGCTGGCCTGGAAGGTCGCGCCCGCCCTGGCGGCGGGCAATACCGTGGTCCTGAAGCCCGCCGAATACACGCCCCTGACCGCGCTGGCCTTCGCCGAGATCTGCGCCGAGATCGGCCTGCCCGCCGGCGTCGTGAACATCGTGACCGGCGATGGGGCGACGGGGGCGGCGCTGGTCGCCGCCGAGGTGGACAAGATCGCCTTCACCGGCTCGACCGAGGTCGGGCGCGGCATCGCGCAGGCGCTGGCCGGCACCGGGCGCCGCCTGACGCTGGAGCTGGGCGGCAAGTCGCCCTTTGTCGTGATGGAGGACGCCGATCTGGACGCCGCCGTCGAGGGCGTCGTGGACAGCATCTGGTTCAACCAGGGCCAAGTCTGCTGCGCGGGCTCGCGCATCCTGGTGGCCGAGGCGGTGGCCGGGCGCTTCGAGGCGCTGCTGTCGGCCCGCATGGCGCGGCTGCGCGTCGGCGCGCCCTTGGACAAGTCCACCGATGTCGGCGCCATCGTCGATCCGGTGCAGAAGGAGCGCATCCTGTCGATCTGCCGCGCCGCGACCGAGGCGGGCGCCGAACTGGTCGGCGGCCAGCCGCAGGAGGGCTGCTTCATCGCCCCCGGCTATCTGAGGAACATCGCCCCCGCCAATCCGGGCATGGAGCAGGAGATCTTCGGCCCCATCGCCACGCTCTCGACCTTCCGCACCGCGGACGAGGCGGTCGAGCTGGCCAACAACACCCGCTACGGGCTGGCGGCCTCGGTCTGGTCGGAAAGCGCGACGGTCGCGACCGACTTGGCCGCACGCATCAAGGCGGGCGTCGTCTGGATCAACGGCGCGAACATGTTCGACGCGGCCGCGCCCTTCGGCGGCTATCGCGAAAGCGGATACGGGCGCGAGGGCGGGGCGGCCGGGATGCTGGATTACATGGCCGAACCCGCGGTCCGCCCGGCGCGCGACACCGCCCCGACCCGGCCCGTCGCCACGCCCGACCATTCCGCGCCACGCGGGCAGGGGATCGACCGGACGGCCAAGCTCTATATCGGCGGAGCGCAGAAGCGGCCCGATGGCGGCGCGATGTATGCGGTGCCGGGCGGGCTGGCGCCGCTCGGCGGTCGCAAGGACATCCGCAACGCGGTCGAGGCCGCTTCGAAGGCGGGCAAATGGGCGGCGATGGGCGGACATGGCCGCGCGCAGGTCCTGTATTTCATGGCCGAGAACCTCTCGGCCCGCGCCTTCGAATTCGCCAGCCGGACCAGCCAGTCCGAGGTCGAGGCCGCGATTGCCCGCATCTTCCACTACGCGGCATGGGCGGACAAGTTTGACGGTGCGAATGTTCAGGCAAAAGCCGGGCATCTGGTGAACGTGCTGCCCGAGCCCTTCGGGATCATCGGCATCGCCTGCCCGAACGCCCAGCCGCTGACGGGCTTCCTGTCGCTGATCCTGCCTGCCATCGCGATGGGCAATACGGTGGTGGCGATCCCCTCGCAGGACGATCCGCTGCCAGTCACCGATCTCTACCAGGTCTTCGACACGTCCGACTTGCCCGGCGGTGTCGTGAACATCGTCACCGGCGCGCGTGCCGAGCTGGCGCCTTATCTGGCCGCCCATGACGAGGTCGCGGCCTTCTGGCATGCGGGCCTGCCCCAGGAGCGCGCTTCCATCGACGGGGCGGCGGCGGGCAACCTCAAGCCGGTTTTCGGCATCCCGAACCGCGACTGGACGGGCGCGCAGGCACAGGGCGAGGATTTCCTGCGCAAGGCCACCCGCTGCAAGACCGTCTGGCTGCCTTATGGGGCCCTGCCTGCGGGCAGCGGCGGCGCCGCCTATTGACGCAGAAAGGGGGGCTTTCCGCCCCCCTCTTGGCCTTCGGCCAATTCACCCCCCGAGGATATTTCAGCCAAGGCAAAAGGCCCTTTGCCTTGGTCCAAATATCCCGGGGGGGTCGCCGTCAGGCGACGGGGGCAGAGCCCCCTACCGCCCCCGGATGCGCGGATCCATCGCATCGCGAAGCCCGTCGCCAATATAGTTCACGCAGAGCACCGTCAGCGAGATCAGCAGGCCCGGGAAGATCACGCGCCAGGGGTAGAGCACCATCTGGTCGACCGCGTCGAAGAGCAGCCGGCCCCAGGTCGGGAAATCGGGCGGGAAGCCGAGGCCGAGGAAGCTGAGGGCGGATTCGGTGATGATGGCGGTCGCGATGCCGAGCGTCGCCGCGACCATGATCGGCGACATGACGTTCGGCAGGACGTGGCGCAGGATCATCCTGTGGGCCGGGGTGCCGATCGAACGCGCCGCAAGGATGAATTCGCGTTCCTTCAGGCCCAGCACCTCGCCGCGCACGATGCGGGCCGCCTGCATCCAGCTGGTCGCGCCGATTGCGGTCACGATCAGCAGGAACACCCCGAAGGCCGAGCCGAAATTCTGCGACAGCGGCTCGCGGAACAGCGTCACCATCAGAAGAAGCAGCGGCAGCAGCGGCAGGGCCAGGAACAGTTCCGTCATCCGCATCAGCGGCGCGTCGAGCCTGCGGAAATAGCCCGACAGGACTCCGATCAGGCTGCCGAGGAAGATCGCGATGATCATCGCCGTCAGCCCGACCGCGATCGAGACCTGTCCCCCGGCCATGAGCCGTGCGAGCAGGTCGCGCCCCAGCTGGTCGGTGCCGAGCGGATGTGCCAGCGAGAATCCCTGGTTGCGCGCGCGGATGTCGACGAAGGTCGGGTCGATCCTCCAGATCAGGGGGCCGACCGAAACGAAGAGGATGATCCCCACGAAGACCGTCAGCGCGATCATCGCGCCGCGATGGCGGCGGAACTGGCGCCAGATGTCGGACCACTGGCTGCGATGGCCGTGATCGCCGGCCGGGACCACGGGCGGGCCAAGGGCGGCCGGGGTGGCGGCGCCTCCGGCGGCGGCGAGGTCGGGCGCGGTCACGTCGCGGTCGGGGCGTTGCGGCTCAGTCATAGCGGATCCTCGGGTCGAGCACGCCATAAAGGATGTCGGCGATCAGGGTGAAGACCACGATCAGGATGGCGAAGATGAAGGTGAGCGTCATCACCATGGGGATGTCGTTGGCGTAGATGGACGAGATCAGCAATTGTCCCAGCCCGTTCACGCGGAACACCTGTTCGGTGATGATCGCGCCGCCGAAGACCGCTGGCAGGCCAAGCGCGATCACGGTCACGACCGGGATCAGGCTGTTCCTCAGCGCGTGTTTCAGCACGACCTTGCGTTCCGACAGGCCTTTGGCTCGGGCCGTGCGAATGTAGTCCTGGCTGAGATTGTCCAGCATCGAGGACCGCATGAACCGGCTGATCTGCGCCGCATTGTAGAGCGCGAGCACCGTCACCGGCATGACCATCTGCCGGGCCTGCGCAAGGAAGCTGTCCCAGTCGCGCACGACCAGCGTCGTGTCGTAGACCGACGGGAACCATTGCAGGTTGACGGCGAAGACGATGATCAGGACGACGCCGGTGAAGAAGGTGGGCATCGAGAAGCCGATCATCGAGATGAACGTGCCGATCTGGTCGAACAGGCTGTATTGCCGGTAGGCCGAGACGATGCCGATCGGGATCGCGATCAGCACGCCCACGACATAGGACATGCCCACGACGATCAGCGTCTGGGGCAGGCGCTGCGCGATCACGTCGAAGACCGGGCTGCGCGACTGGAAGCTGACGATCCGCTGCATCCCGTCGCTGAAGCTGGTGCCGAACCAGCGGTCGGTCCAGTAGAGCGGCTCGACCCAGAAGAACTGTTTCAGCCACAGAAGATAGCGCACGGGCCAGGGCTCGCCCAGGCCGAGGGCAGCGCGCATGCGCTCGCGCACCTCGGGCGGCACGGTCAGCGGCACATCGCCCAAGGGATCGCCGGGCGAAGCTTCTAGAAGCAGGAAGATCACCAGCGAGATGAACAACAGGGTCGGGATCGCCAGCATCAGCCGGCGGATGGTGAATGTCAGCATGGCGCCTCGGTCGGAAGGGATGCGGGCATGAGCCACCTCTCTGTCGCGGCCTCGCGCAACCCGTGCGGGGCCGGGAAAGAGGGGCGCCGCCCCGGTCGCGCGGACCGGAGCGGCGAGGCGGTCACTGCTGGATACGGTACCAGTCGACCGTGTTCCAGATCTCGCTGTCCCAGGCGTTCAGCTCGACCCCGCCGAGCGAGTTGGCATGGGCCGAGGCGGTGCCGCGATAGACCAGCGGAATGATCGCGTGGCTGTCCTTGGTCAGCATGTCGTTCATGCGGCGGCCCATCTCGGCGCGTTCGTCGGCGTCGATGATGCTGCCCAGCTGGCTGACGAGGCGGTCATATTCCTCGTCGCAGAAGCGGCTGATGTTCTCGCCCTGCCACTGGTTGGCGGGCGAGGGCGCCTTGTTGCAGGTCCATTTCGACAGATAGGCGGTGGGGTTCACGCCGTCGAAATTGTCGGCATACATCTGCACGTCGGCATAGAACTTCTGCAGCGTGTCGGGCGAGCCCGCATCCGAGCCGAAGAACACCGAGGCGTCGATCGTCTTCAGTTCGGTCTCGATGCCGATTTCCGACCACCACTGCTTGATCAGCGCCTGGAAGTCCTGACGCACCGCGTTGACCGAGGTCTGATAGACCATCCGCAGCTCGACCCCGTCCTTGGCGCGGATGCCGTTCGGGCCGCGCACCCAGCCGGCCTCGTCCAGCAGGGCATTGGCGCCCTCGATGTCCTGGGTCAGGCATTCGGTGTTGTCAGACGCCCAGGCCTCGGGGGCGGGGACATAGTTGCAGGTCGGCTGACCGGCGGTGCCATAGCCGATCTCGACCAGCAATTCGCGGTCGATGGCCATGGACAGCGCGCGGCGCACGGCCGGGTCGGACAGGAAGGGATGCGGATGCGCGCGGGTCGAACGCTCGTCTGCCGGCAGCGACGACGAGGGGTCGGTCAGGTTGACGTGGATCCGTTCCACAAGGCTGCCGAAGGCGGCCGAGACCTGGCCGCGACCGGCCGCGACCATGCCGGCGATGACGTCGGGGGCCAGCTGGGTGTTCCAGGCATAGTCGAACTCGCCCGTCTCCAGCACCGAACGCGCGGCACCCGCCGCGTCGCCGCCGCCCTTGACCAGCACCGTCGCGAAGGCCGGCTTGGCCGGGTCGCGGTATTCGGGGTTCGCTTCCAGGCTGATCGTGTCGTTGGTCAGGAACTGCGTCACGCGGAAGCCGCCGGTCCCGATCGGGTTGAAGTTCTGGTCGGTGCAGGTGGGCGCATTGGCGCCGAGGCAGTTCTCGAACTGCGCCTTCTGCAGGATCGGCGTCTGCGAGCCGACGAAGGTCGTGAAGGGATCGGGGCGCGGTTCGGTGAAGTTGATGCGCACCGTATGCGGATCGACCGCCTCGACCGAGGCGACGCCCTCGAACTTGGCCAGCTGCGAGCAGCCGCCTTCGGGATGCATGCAATATTCGGCGGTGAAGACCACGTCATCGGCGGTGAAGTCGGTGCCGTCCGACCATTTCACGTCGTCGCGCAGCTTCCACGTGACCGAACGCAGGTCCTCGGCGATGCCGCCATTCTCGAGGCTGGGCAGTTCGGCGGCCAGGCGCGCATACATGTTCCCCTGCGCGTCGAAGCCGGCCAGCGGCTCGAGCGTCAGGCTGGAGGCGATCATCTCCTTGGTGCCGCCCGACAGATAGGGGTTCATCGTCGAGGGGGCCTGCCACAGGATCATGTTCAGCTGGCCATCGCGGCCGCGTTCGGCCATCGCGGCGGGCGCCATGACCAGCGTGGCGGCGGCGCCCATCAACACGGTTCTCAGTTTCATCACTCTCTCCTGTTGGGTGTCGTGTGCGTGGGGCAGTCACGTCACACCGGCCTTCTTCGGGGCCTTCTTTTCGGTCATTCCCGCCTCTGTCAGCGTCGGGCTGCCCCAAGCGGAATGCGCGCATCATCGAACGAAGCCCGCGCCAAAAGCAAGGCCAATCGCGCAAGCTCGCATGTGCGGTTTCGGCTTTGACTTTCGCAGGGCATTGGCTAGCCTGCCCACTTGGATCTTGCCGGGGGCCTGTCATGCTGGATGAAAAACCACTTGTTTCCATTGAGAAACTGCGCGTCGAGTTCGAGACGAACGACGGCGTGGTGGTGGGCGTCAAGGATGTCAGCTTCCAGATCAGGCCCGGCGAATGCGTCTGCGTCGTGGGCGAATCCGGGTCGGGAAAGTCGGTCAGTTCCCTGTCGCTGATGCGGCTTGTCGAATATGGCGGCGGCACGATCGCCGGCGGCAGCCTGATGCTCGACACGGGCGACGGCAAGCCCATCGACCTGGCGCGCCAGCCCAAGGCCGCGATGCGCGACATCCGCGGCAACCAGATCGGCATGATCTTCCAGGAGCCGATGACCGCGCTGAACCCCGTCTTCACCGTGGGCGACCAGTTGACCGAAGGGCTGATCGCCCATCGCGGCCTGGACAAGAAGGCCGCCCGCGCCCGCGCGCTGGAGATCCTGCGCCAGGTCCGCATCCCCGAGCCCGAGCGGCGCATGGACCAATATCCGCACGAATTGTCGGGCGGCATGCGCCAGCGCGTCGTCATCGCCATCGCCATGGCCTGCGAGCCGCGCCTCTTGATCTGCGACGAGCCGACCACCGCGCTGGACGTGACCATCCAGGCCGAGATCCTGGCCCTGATCGACCGGCTCAAGCGCGAGAAGCAGATCGCCGTCCTGTTCATCACCCACGACATGGCCGTGGTCGCGCAGATGGCCGACCGGGTCGTCGTCATGTATCGCGGCGACAAGGTCGAGGAAGGCCCTGTCGAGCAGATCTTCGAGAACCCGCGCGAGGATTACACCCGGATGCTGCTGGCCGCCGTTCCGCGCCTGGGCGAGATGACCGGCAAGCCCGCCCCCGAACGCCTGCGCCTGATGCGCGACGGCAGCGTCTCGGCGCCCGAGCCGATCATCGTCCAGAACCCGAAGCCGCTGCTGACCGTGAAGAACCTGACGACGCGCTTTCCCGTCAAGGGCGGCATCCTGCGCCGCACGGTCGCGCGGGTCCACGCGGTCGAGGATGTCAGTTTCACCCTGAATGCGGGCGAAACGCTGTCTCTGGTGGGAGAATCGGGGTGCGGCAAATCCACGACAGGCCGCTCGATCCTGCGTCTGGTCGAGCCCGAATCGGGCAGCGTCGATCTGGATGGCACCGATGTGCTGGCCCTGTCGGCCCGCGCGCTGCGCCGGGCGCGGCGCGACATGCAGATGATCTTTCAGGACCCGTTCGCCAGTCTCGACCCGCATATGAAGCTCTATGACCAGGTGGCCGAGCCGCTGGAGAATTACGGCATCGGCTCGCGCAGCGAACGACAGGACCGGATCGCGGCACTGTTCGACCGGGTGGAGCTGCCCCGCAGCTTCATGCGCCGCTATCCGCACGAAATGTCGGGCGGCCAGCGCCAGCGCATCGCCATTGCCCGCGCGCTGGCCCTGAACCCGCGCCTGATCATCGCCGACGAGGCCGTCTCGGCCCTGGACGTGTCGGTCCAGGCGCAGGTGCTGAACCTGCTGATGGAGTTGCAGCAGGATCTGGGAATCTCGATGCTGTTCATCAGCCACGACATGGCTGTGGTCGAGCGTGTCAGCCACCATGTGGGCGTCATGTATCTGGGCCGCATCGTCGAGATCGGCACGCGTCAGCAGGTCTTCGAGAACCCCCAGCACAGCTATACGCGGCAATTGATGTCGGCCGTTCCGGTGGCCGATCCGCGCCAGAAGAAGATCAGCGAGGATCTGAATTTCCGCCCCATCCCCTCGCCCATTCATCCGGTCGATTACACCGCCAAACCCTCGATCTATCGCGAGGTGGCGCCAGGCCACCGGGTGCTGGTCGATCCGGTGACGCATTCCTAGGCAGGCGGCATCCAGCCTCTTGCAGATGATGCAAGAAATCGCCACGCTGCTGCCGTGAAGGAGACCGAACCAATGCCCGTCAAGAACCGCTTTGCCGAATTGCTGCCCGAAATCACCGC
>NZ_JAUVVF010000005.1 GCF_030604785.1 Paracoccus sp. (in: a-proteobacteria)
CGGAGGCTCGATCGAGGACTACAACGACAACCACCCGCACTCAGGGCTGAGAATGCGCTCGCCCCGCGAGTTCATCGCAGCCCAAACCGCAACCGCCTGAGTGTCCGGTGAAACGGGGGCAAGACCAAAGACGTGAAAATCCAGCTGCTTTAGTTCGGTGAAGCGAAAGGCATTCCCCAAAGTCCATTAACACGTTGATCTTATTGGTGACCCCGGCAGGATTCGAACCTGCAACCTGCCCCTTAGGAGGGGCTGGCACCCCGCGCAAATCCAGCGAATCCACGCAGAAAAGCAGCCCCCATTACGCCGATGTTCCCCGTTTGGACAGAAAAACGGGGCCTGCACAGGTCCAGTGAACCAAAGAGCAAACCCCCGCCATAAAGAAAAGCACCTTCAAGGTGCGTTTTCCTCTTGCGCTACGCACTCGCTGGGTGCATAAATAGGACATGGAAACGGGCAGGCGCCCAAACGGGAGACAAAGAAATGGCCAACTACTCCGCAGCCGGTTACATGATCCAAGACATCCAAGGCACCGCGATCTATGGCGTCGGCGCCACCGTCGATGAAGCCTGGCAGCAGGTCGCGGCGCTCGCGGGGCCTTTCTTCGATGCTTACGGCGAACTGATCAGCGATGACCAAGCCTACGACACGCAGTTCAGAGCGTATGGGGCAACGGCTGATTTGATCAAAGAGGTCCAGTCTTGCGGCGGGGCGATCAAGTGGGACGTGACCCAGGGTATCGCCCATCTCCCCGAGAACGACGACTGATTCCCATCCCGTCAAATTCGGCTCGCTGATCCAGGCGGGCCAATCCATCCCCGGCAATTTATCACAGGGAAAACCCATGAAGGCGATCATCAACGGCAAGCGTTTCGACACCGACAAGGCAAACCTACTGGCCGAGGTCAGCCACGGCTACAGCGGAGACTTCCATCGCTACGAGGAGGCGCTTTATCAGACCCCCCGCAGCGGGGCCTATTTCTTGGCAGGCGAGGGCGGGCCGCGCAGCCGCTATGCAATCAGCGACCGGCCCGGCGAATGGCGCAGCGGCCAAAAAATCACGCCCCTGACCGCCGACGAGGCGATGCGGTGGGCCGAGGAACACGGGCTGACCGACCTGCTGGAGGCACATTTCTCGGACCGCATCGAGGACGCATAAATCGCCTGATGTCAGCCCGCCGATGGTGCTTGCCTCCGACAGGCACCATCACTCCGAGATCGCAACCTCAATCTCGGACCAGTCCTCGGTCGCCATGTCGAACCGGACCTTCGCGGCATAATGATGCCGGATCGACACCCCGAGGCGGTTGTCGGCATCGACTGTGCCGGTCACCGTGTAGATGCAGACGCCCTCGTCATCGCTCGGCATCAGATAGGCGGTATGATCTCCGAACTTGGCGCTGCGGGGGGACACCAGCCGCTCTTTCACATAGGCCTCGGCACGCATAGGCGCACGCCATGAGACGTCCTGATGCGCGCAGCTCAGAGGCTCCGCAGCCGCCACATTGCCGCCCGCATCTTCCGGGTCAGGCGCGAAGATCGCCAGCCCCATCAGAGCGACCACCAGCCAGCCGGTCACGATCGTGAACTTCCCGCCGCGCGAACGCTCGGACCACGCTTTCTTCGCCATCCCTGTCACCCTAATACAAACGACCAATGGCGCGATGATTGCCCGGCAGGCGTCACGCGCGCAAGCGCAAGCGCCACCTTGCCCGCATGTAGCGCGGGCGCAGCCGCCTCATCGGCCCCCCGGCGCGCCAGCGCGGATCAGAGCCTGCGTCAGGTGATCCGGGGCCACCTTGGCGATCTGCTTGACCAGCTCGGCCTCGGCCATGTCCTGCAGGTGCTGGCGCGAGCCGAGCTGGTCGCGCTCCAAGCCGAAACGCCGCAGGCTGTCCGCTGCGCCCTCGTCCACATAGGGCAGCATCTGGCGGGCGGCGGCGCTGATCCGTTTGCCGATCGGCGTATCCGCCGCCTGGTCCAGCACCCAGGTCAGCGCCAGGGCGCTGGCACGCTCCATTGCGGTTTGGATCGTGGCCCGTGCGCGGGCATCCAGCTGGGCGCCGACCAGCCGTGCGATGACAGCGGCGATGGCCGAGGTCGCTGCCGTCGCGATTGCCGTGATGATCCAGGCCATAGCCTGATCCACGATCCCGGCCGAGGTCGCGGCCAGCGCGGTCAGCGGGGCCACGATCAGCGCAGCCGAGAGGCCCGCCAGAGCGGGGGTGATGCGTTTCATGGGTCTCTCCGATGTCAGGGGTTCAGAAGCTCGCAGCGCACCGCCTCGCGCAGGCGGTTGCCGATCTGGATCGGGTCGCCGGGCGCCTCCATGCCCGGCAGCCAGGTGATGTCCCATTTCCAGCGCTGGACGATGCCGAAGGTCGGCTGGATCTCGGCATGGCTGAGCATGGACCAAGGCGAGACCGGGATGTCGTATGTCCGGGCCAGCCGCGCCGTCTCGCGCACCATCTCGACCAGCTGGACAGGCAGGATCGGCGCCCGGCCCCGGTCAAAGGGCCGTTCATTGGCGCCCGCCATGGCGCAGATGGCTATGCCCACCGCGCCGCCATTGGCGTTCAGCGTATGGCTGCGCTGGACGGTCGGCTGGACAGGACGCACGACAGGACCGGTGGCAGGGATCAGGGCGTGATAGGCCGCCAGATCGGTCGCGTTCGGCACATGACCGCCTGCGGTCCAGTGCCAGTGGATGCGGGTGATGCCCGAGGCATGCTGAAACGGCAGGCCCTTTGCGTGTTGCGCGGCGCGCGCGGCTTCGAAAGCCGCGCGGGTGCGGGGACCATCCACCCCGTCGATCGGGCCGGGCCAGAAACCCAATGCGGCACAGCGCGCTTGCCGCGCGCGCACCGCGTTCATCACAGCGGTCATGGGGTTCTCCAATGCAAAAGCCCCGCGCGATGGCGGGGCGTGGGTCAGATCAGCGGATGCGCGGGGTCAGCGGTGCCGGTCGCTGCGCTCTTCCAGGATGGTCTCGACGCGGGTCATGCGGTCGCGCAGGCCGCGAAACTCGCGCTCGCTTTCCTTCTGCGCTGCCGCGAGCTGACCGCTCACCTTGTCAGCCATGCGGTCGATCTTCTCAGACAGCTTGTCCACGGCGGCAGCGCTGGCCTGTCCATCGTCGCGGTCAAAAAAACCGTATTTCACCGCCAGCTTGTAGCCGACGAACAGCAGGAAGCCGGGCAGGCCGACAGCGGCGATCATGGAGGTGAACGCGACTTCAGTCATGGCGAGGCCCTTTCCTGGCGGCGTCGGAGATGTCAAAGGCCGCCAGCAGCGCGACAGCGACGGCCAGCGCGCCGGACGCGATGACCACGATATCAACCCCGGCACTCGGTAGGGCGGCGACCACGAAGGACGCGAAATAGGTCATCATCCAGGCGGCGATCATGATGCGCGTCGGCGCTGTCCACCAGCGCCGGCCATTGATGAACAGCGCCGCCAGATAGGCGGATGATGGGACCAGCATGGCCAGCGCCCACCAGACCGCCGGGTATTTCACGGCGGCCCCGTAAACCGCTTCGGACATATGGAAATGCCCGGTCTTGGCAGAGATCCAGAACGCACCGCCCATCAGGAAAAGCAGGAAATAAAAGAAAAAGCGGGCGCCCTTGGTCATGTCACGGTTCATTTGCGCCGCCTCACGCCTGCAACGCCGATAGCGGCCAGGATGGCGAAGGCCAGCGCCACAGCCGCCCCGCGATTGCGCCACGCCCCTGCGGCCACGACAGCGCCGCACAGGACGGCCACAGCGTCCACGATGCAGTCAGCCAGCCCCGCGCCGAAGAACGCAAGCTGTGCGCCCTCCCACAGTGCCGCATAGGCCACAGACGCGACCGCCGCCGCCTGCCATGCCGTCAGCCGGGGAATGTCAGCCCACCGCGCGACCGTGGCGAATGCCCCGCCGATCAGCGCCGTCAGAAAAACCCCGATGGCGAAGTGCCCAAGCAGCGCCGCGCCCCATGTGTATGCGTCGGCCTGCGCGTCTGGCGTCTGCATCATCTCTCGAATGAGGTCCATCATGCCAGCGTGATCCCGTGCTTTGCGGCGACATAGATCTGCGCGGCGGTGAGTGCTGCGGCTGCCTGCGGATGGTCTGACAGCACGCCGAACACGTCCCCGATGCCGCCGTTGAAGCGGCTAGACGTGTCCAGGCCCTTGCCCAGATCGAGCAGCGGGAAATTGGCGTAGCTGTGACCGAATGTCCGCGCCAGTGCGCCGTTCTGGAAGAAGTTGCCCGCGGTTGCGCCCATCGACATGCGGAACAGCCCCTTGGCCGTCGTGTAGGGGAAGCGCGGCGACAGCGAGACAAGCGTGGTGGTTCCACCGACGACCCGGCGAAGGGTTAGGTTGGTGCCGCTGGCGTTGGTGTCAAAGCGGATGTCGGTCTGCGGGTCGGGCGACGGCTTGCCGAACAGCCGCATCCCGTTGGTCCACGGCGACTGCATGATCCAGCAGAAATCGACGCCCCGAATATCGGCTGCGTTGTTAAGCTGGACGTAGCCCCCTGTCCCGCCGCTGAATTGCAGCATCCCGTTGACCAGGGGCAGCGCGTTGCCCACGACCGTAGCCGAGAATGCGCCGCCCGCGCCGCCGATGTTTTGCAGCGCCACGACATTTCCGGATGCGTCGAGCGTGGCGTTTTCGTCCGACAGGTAGATCAGGATCGCGCCGCTGTCGAAATACGGCTGCAAGGGGTGCCCGCCGACCGTGGGTTTGGTCCACAGCAGATCGGCCCCGCGATATAGCGCCTGCGCCTCGACGCCGCCGTAAAAGAGGCGCGAGGCGTTGCGGAGGTCCAACACACTCACAGTTGCACCACATAAAATACGCCATCCACCGGGTTGACCGGTGGCGCGGTCAGGATTTGAACCGGCGGGGGCGATCCGCGCAGATCACCGGTCTGGAAGGTGGTGTTGTCCGTGAACGTGAACGTCACCCTCCCCGTCGCCGGGTCGTAAGTCGTGTCGCTGATCCCGCGCCCGTCCTGCCCTGCTGCCCCGCTGCCGCCCGCGCCGGTCGGGAAACCGGGCACGACAACTTCGGTCGCGTCGGTCAGGATCAGCGTCAGTTCGCCCGTCGCCGCGTTGAAGGTCGCATTGGCGATGCCAACGCCCTGATCCCCGGTGACGCCCTCCCACACATCGGTAAGGGCCGCGTTGATCTGGTCCAGCAGTTCCGCGATGCTGGCCTCCGCGCCGGTCGGCGTGTCGGTGATCGTCAGGTCGATTTGCGGTGCGCTCATTGGAGCCTCCATTGCAGCGGGTCGCCCGCGTCGGTGGTCAGGGTGAGGGGTTGGCCGTTAGCCGTGCGCCATTGGACGAACCGGGTCAGTTCGGGCGGATCAAGCGAGATATTGAACCGCGCCGCGATCCAGCTTCGCGCAACAGCGGTTGCATCCTCGGCCTGCGGGTGATCCTCAAGGATGCCCAGAACATCGCCGAACAATCCGTTGTATTGCTGGAAGAAGCCTTCTGGCCCAGAGCCGACGCGCTGGATCGGGAAGGCCGGGAACGTCAGGCCCGCGCCGGGCGACGGATCGTCGTCATCGTCAGGATCGCCGCCGATGCCGATGCTGCCACCGCCTTCATCGTCTTCCCACTCGCCCGCCAATGTGCCGTTGATCCAGACCGTCAGGCTGTCGGAGCGGAGCAGTATCTCAATCAGGCACACGTCCAGCGGGAAAAATGCCGTGTCGGCTGTGATCCGCCGCCTGTTGCCGCCGAACGGGTCGGGCTGCATGAATAGATCGACAACTCCGCCTTGAGACGCTGGCTTCGCTGTAATCAGCGCCCCCATCGGGTTGCCCTCAGCGTCCTCGCCCTCGAAGCCGAACACCTGCGGGCCGAACTGCGTCGCGTTGCCGTCGATCACGAACATCAGGCGCACGTCCTTGATATCCGCAGGCTGCGAGGTGGTCACAACGCTGTCGTCAGTGACAATGACGCCGCGCCCCTCGACCTGTAGCGGCTCACCGGCAACCGTCGCGTCGAAAGGCTCACCAGCCGCGCCAGCGTTGGCAATCGCCGTGACCTTGCCGTCAATGTCTTTGACAAAGCCCGCGCTGGTGTGGTGGATCAGGATCGCGCCCGACTGGTAGTAGGGCAGCAGCGGGTTTTCCGGCGCAGGCGGCAGGACAGGATCGCCGCCCTCGCTGTCGCCAAAGCCCAGGATGCGCCGTCCGAATGCGTCAAAGCGGTTGATCCCGCGACCGAATGCGTCGAACAGCGAGGTCTGCCCCTCGGCCAGAGGCGGAGGCACGGGCGGGCCGATCTGGTCCGCATCGCCCGGCAGAATATCCGCAGGCTCGGACCAGCCCGGCCCATACCAGCCGTCCGTGATGTCCAAAACGTATTTATGCAGCGTGGACAGCAGCCCGCCGCCATGCGCCATCAGCACATGCCCGCCGCCCGGCAGATTGACGATCAGGTCATCCCCCGAAAGGAAGGACGGCGACCGCACGACCTGACAATGCGCCCGAAGCTGCGCCGCATTCTGGAACTGCCCCTTGAACGATAGCCTGTCGCCGCGCTGCGGGTTGAAGCCGTAGATGGAGACGAAGGTTGACGCAGGGTCGATGATCGTCTGATTGTTCCAGCCGTAGGGATAGCTGATCGCCGCAAAGCCCCCGGCGCGGGTATAGACGCGCGCGGGACCGCCCTGCGAGACGACCGCATGGCTGCCCGGCCCCAAGCGGACAACACCGCCGCCCTTGCCGAGGAAGTAGTGATTGCGCCGATAGGTCGTATTCTGGTGGTCCCAGATGACAGTCTTGCCGTCGCCGCCCACCGTGATGCTGTAGGTCGTGCCGCCCGGTGGCGTGTGGACCGTCAGCCCGCGCCCGCCATAGCTGATCGCGGCATCCCCGGAATGCGTGATCGCGCTGTTCGGCAGGCCCTGATTTAGCAGCAAGTGCCAGCCGTCCGGCTCCCACCCCTGTGGACGGATCGAGTTGAAGGGGTTCAAGCCGATGAACGAATAGCCCTTGATCCCCGATTGATCCCCGACAGGGCCGTAATAGCGCGGGTCTTGGCCGTCGCGGTGCGCCAGTTGGTTGACCCACGCCGCGCGCGTGTTGCGGTAGTCGTCCTGCAACGCCCCGCCGCGCTGAATGCGGATGACGCTGTTATTGGCGTAGTTCATGAACGGCCAGAACGTGATCCCGCAGGCCTTCTTTCCCGGCCACAGCCCTTCACGAAGGTAGTCCAGATGCCGCGCGATGAAGAAGGACCGCCAGCCATTCCCGCCGCGCCGGTCGGTATCCATCCATGCGCCGTCGATGTTGGTCTCGGTGATGGCGATGGGGATAGACCCCGCCGCGCCGAACCGCTGCGTGAAGTTGCGCGAATGATCCGCCTGCGTGCGGCTGGCTTGGTCGAAGCCTGGGTAAAAGTGGATGCCCAGCAGCATGTGCGACAGGCCCACGGCCTGCACCATCGCATCCCACGCATTCATCCCGCGTTGCGGAAGGAAGGCCTGAACCAGCACGTCGATACGGCCATTGTAAGCCGCAGCAGGGGCGATCAGGAACCGGCCCGGCATCCGTGCTTTGACCAGATTGGCAAGCGCCTCGACATGATCCACGAAAAGGCCGTGGAAATAGGCCGGGTCGTTGAAGCGCTGCGCCGCCTGCAAGTAGCTGGCCGGTTCGTTCATCAGTTCAAAGCCGACCGATGCCGCTTTCAGGTCTGCATGTTCGGGCCGATCCAGCATGTCCAGCAGCCGCAGATACCCCGCGATCTGCCGCTGGCCGAGGAACGTGAACGCCGCGTTCGTCTCGGCCCGGTCGCTGGTCGGCGGATAGATATTTGGGGCCACCCGCCGACGCGTGCCGGACATGATTTCCTGCGTCGGGCCGTCGTGCCAGTCCCACACGATCTTGCCCCCTGATGCCGCCCACAGCTTGAGAAACTGCATGTAGAGCGGATGCAGCGTCAGATCGCCCGGCGTGGCCTCCACGAAATAGTCGTGGTGATACGGCGCGCGCATCGTGTCCACCGAAGGCGGCAGAATTTGCGTCAGGCCCGCCATCAGCCCCGCAGGCGTCTGGCCGGTGTTCAGCGACCACGGCACCTGCGGGGTTTCGTAGAACCAGAACCGGTTCATCGCCTCAAGGTCGGGCCGGTAGTCGATGATGCCGTCCGTCTGGAACGTCACCATGTCCAGCGGGCGCGTGGGCAGGATGCTCATCAGCCACGCCCCGCCGTCAGGGGCCGGAACCGGATTTGCAGGCGGCTGTCCGCGACGTTCGGCGCCCGGCTGTAGAGCATCGGGGCGCCGCCCGTGATCGTGATGGACGCTGCATCGCCTGCGAGGTCGTGGACGATGACATTGGCGCCATTGACCCGCACGCGGATTTGGCTGCCCTCGCGCGAAACCCGGACCTGCGCGGGGCTGGCCGAGGTCGGGGCGATGGTCAGGGACGCGCTTGCAATCTGGGTATAGCTGTTCGGCCCGGTCGCGCGATAGAGGAACACCCCGCCAGTCTGGAACAGCGCCATGAAGCCAGCATTGCCAAGGCGATCCGAATTGACGCCGAAGCCCACGCCCTGCCGTGCCGCAGCCGACAGCGACGGGAAAAGTTGCTCAATCTCGCCCTCGATCCAATGATCCGTGGGATACCATTCCCGGCTGACAACCCGCGTCGATGCGTTGTCATGCGAGGGCCGCAGCCAGCCCGCATTGACCTGCATCCCGCGCGATACTGCCCCGTCCTGATAGATCAGCCGCCAATCGACCGGCGCCGCATTGTGTAGCGTCCCGGATGCCGGGATTGCAAAGGTCACGCCGCCCGCGAAAATCTCGCGCGTGCGGGCAAGGCTCTCGATGCCGAAGCCCCGGAAATTGACATGCCGCAAAGACACAGCACGCTCACCAGCCGCAGCAGGGACGAGATAGTCCCCCGGCACCGGCAAGCCGTTCGGCCCGTTGGGAATGCTGGCAAAAGGCCCGTCGTCCAGCGCATACTGGATGCCCTCGATAGACGGGCGCGACGGCGGAACCGCGAAGATGCGGACCACGCCCTGCGTGCCATTCCCGGCGTTGCGGAAATCCCAGGTGTCATCCGTGGGAACGTCAGGCTCGGCGGATTGCAGCACCGATTGCGTGTCATACGGCCCCATCGGCCCCTGAGGGAAAGCGGGCAGCGGGTCGAACACCTCCCACTCAAACAGGCCTTGCTCTTTCGGCAGCGGGCGCGCGGGAATGTCGCCGGTCATCTGCACGATGGTGCGCCGCACCTCGCCACCGATCAGCGCGTCTGTGGCATCCGCCCTGCCGGTCAGCGTTGCCAAATCCTCGGCAACGAGGTCTTGCAGGACGCGCCACCGGTTTTGCACGCGGAACAGGGTCGTGGGTCGATCCGCCTGCACCCGCCCTGCGCCAAGCGGCTGGCCCGCCGAATTGCGAAGCTGCAACGGCTCGCTGCCGTCAATCGCCAGCGTGGCCCCGGCGCCATTGGCAAAAGGCAGCGTGACTGTGACCCGCCGCACATTTGCAGCCGTGATGCCCGTGCCTGCAAGCCCGCTCGGAATGCTGGCCGTGATCGCCGTGGCCGTGCCGCCGATGTTGGTCAGTTCAATGTTGCCCGCTTCAACGATGTTGTTGATGCGGTTGGCCCGCTCGGCTGCCAGATCGGCCCGGCTGCTCTCGATCAGCACGCGCAGGCGAGTGCCGGAACGCATCAGGCCATAGAGGCGATCCGGCTGAAATGCGTTGGCAGGCCAGATGCCGTCATCCGCGTTCCGCACATCGAACGTAGTGCTGCCAATGGTGATCGTCGGGTTCTGCCCCGAATTGGCGAGGATCGGGCGAAACAGCAGCAGGTGGTTATTGCCCACAGCAGAGACGCCGAAAACCGCATCCAGGCTGGCCGTGATCGCGTTGCCCGTGCCGCCGACGCTGGTCAGCAGGATCGGCCCCGTCCGCCTGATCATCGTCAGCAGATCGGCCTCGATGCCGTTCGTGCCGTTGATCAGGTCGTTGAATAGGTCGCGGTGGTGTGCCTTGTTCGTGGGCACAGCATCGGAAATCACGGTCCCCACGGGCCGCGTCAAGGGAATAGGCATGTGATGATCCTCAGAGGGTGCCGATGTTCACGGGGGCGGAGGTGATGCCGCTGCCATTGCCCGACCGCAGCCAGTAGGTTTCGGGGGCGGGGGCGTTCTGGATGGTGGTCGTGACGGTGCTGGACTGG
Organism: Paracoccus sp. (in: a-proteobacteria); assembly: GCF_030604785.1. Classification (GTDB taxonomy): domain Bacteria; phylum Pseudomonadota; class Alphaproteobacteria; order Rhodobacterales; family Rhodobacteraceae; genus Paracoccus. The sequence continues at coordinate 10,211 of NZ_JAUVVF010000005.1, forward strand.
TCGCGCACCCATTTGACAAAGGTCGCGCCAGCGAATGTCGGGCCGCGCCAGATGCCGGTTTGGGCGTAGTTGGCGCCAAGATCAGGCTCGAAAACGATAGTGATCGTGTTGCCTGACCGGCTGGCCGAAATCAGGACCGGCTCGGCGGGCGGCGTGCCGTTCGCCACGGCCACGATCCCCGTTAGCGTGGTCCACGGCCCCCACCGGGTCAGGTCGCTGGTCTCGACCGCCGTAGCCGCCAGACCGGACAGCACCCACCGACCCCGGACCTCGTAGGTCTGCCCGTCCGACAGCGGGGGCGTCCTGAAAAAGCCCGTGGCCTGATTGACCTCAAGCGCGGCCCAAGGCCCCCCAGTCGGCCGGAATTGCACCTGCACGATGTAGCCCGTGGCCGGGGCGACCGTGCCACTGATGACCGCCTGCGAGACGGCCACGCCGGCAATCACCGGGGCGACAATCTCGGGCAGCGTATGCACGTCACTGCGCGGGGGCGCGGCGGGTTTCTGCCCCTCCTCGGGCGCCGTCCATGCATAGGCCGCAGGATCGTCGCTTTCCAACTCGACCTTGACCACGCCGTCAGACGCGCCCAGATCAAGGGAGAGGCTCACAATCCGCATCGGCACGTTGTTAAGGCCACGGTCGGGGCGATGCAGAAACACACGCTCTTGCCCGATCAGCCGCAGCCCCCAGAAGCGCAGGGACAGCGTGGCGGTGATCTGCGGATTTTCCCGCGCCGCCGCGATCTTTGCCAGCGCCCGCGCCTGCCCGTGGTGCTGGACGAACGGCAGGCCCAGTTCGCGGGGCTTGGTCTCCCCGAACCGCGCGATTGCCCGCGCATCCTCCCAAGGGTCAGCCGTGGTCTCGGTGTAGTCCAGAGACGGCTCGACGTATTGCGGGACCAGCGTCGTCACGCGGTCAAGCTGGCTGCGGCCCATGCCGTAGTTCATGCTGACGATGTGCTGCCGCTCGATGGTGATCGTCGGCGCCTGATACGTCCCGACCCGGACGCCAATCTTGCCTTCCGGCGTCAGGTAGAGCGACCCGGCGCAGCTTTCCATGATCCGGGCCGCAACGTCCTTGCGCGGCTCGGCCAGGAAATACGACCCCCCCGCTGCGAAGCGAGGCCGCGTGCCGCCAGCCGTGGGAACGGTTGCGTTGCACTCGGCCCGCGCCGCGTTCCAAATCGCCGTGTCGAAATCGGCGCGCGGGATGGTCCCGGCCCCGTCCGCTGCGAGATAGTGATACGCCTGCCGCACGGGATTGGTGCTGAAATCGGCAGGCTCGTTCGTGATCGGCGCGCAGATCGCCCCCCGGACGATGGCCGAAATGACAGGCGGGCGCCCGCCCGGATACACGTCCGCGACATTCTCAGGCTTGACCGCCGAGAACTGGCCGAGGAAGGTCGCCACCCCGTCCAAGCGGTGCGCCGTGGTCCAGCGCATCGGGAACGCCGAACGCAGGTCCGCATAATCCCCGCCCGAGAATTGCGAACCCCGGCCCGTCCGCATCCGCAGCCTGACGCGGCCCTGCCAAGGCGCGGTCTGCACCCAGCCGTCGGCATTGACCGTCACCGGCTTGCCGTCGAGATACCACTGCTCCACGGCGTCGATACCGCCCGTCGCCACGGCCAGCAGCACGAATGCCCGCCGATCCCCGCCGACATTGGCCCAATCGGCATACATCAGCGCCCCGGACGTGCGGACCCGGCCAAAGTGCTGTTGCCGATCCGCCGACCCGCTCGTGACGGTCGTCTGCATGTCCTGCGGCTTCGGACCAGACGGGCGGTTCAGACGCGCCACTACGGCGTTCAGGGTCAGCGAAATCGCCGTGTTGACCAGAAAGGCCCCGACCGTCGTTTGCGCGAAAGCCAGAACAACAGGGATGACCTGCGGCATTATTCACCCCACGCAATCAGCGGTTTCAGCGGCGCCTCGCAAATCCCGCGCACCGTCCGAAACGCCCAGACCGGGCCGCAGCAGATCGCCGCCACCTGCCGTCCATCCACACAGACGATCCCCACATCACCGGATACGGGCGAAGCCGTCTCACGCAGGGGCGGCATCCACGGGCGGATCGTCTCGGCCAGCCCGCCAGCGATCAGCCGCGCGGCCCCGGCCTCGTCGTCATAGGCCCCACGAAAAGCCGCAGCCGGATCATGCCCGAAGCGCAGCTTGCACCAGTCCGCGACCCACATCGTGCAATCGGTCTCACCCCATACCCACGGCAGCCGAACGCCCGCCGCGATGTAGCCGTCAAGCATGGGCAATCCGGCGCATGAGTGCCGTCGCCTCGTCATCGCCAGGATCGGACCAGCCATGCGAAATCACCGGGCGAACCCGGAACAGCCAAGCGAACATGCGGAACCTCACAGTTGCAGCCAGCCGGTAAATTCAGCGCCGCCGCTCGTCTCGTATTGGGCCGCGTATTCGCAGCCACGATCACCGGGCGACCGCATCTGCTGGTCCCGGTCGGTGTATTTGCCAAGCAGGGTTTCGTTGCGGTCGCGGAAAGGCCCCTCGACCCGGACCACGAACTGCTCCGTGCTGACGCTCTCGTCCTGCCGAATGTCCGCTATCCGGCCACGATGCAGCACCACCGCAGGCCCGACCGGCATACCGTCCGCGAACAACTGCATCCGCTGGATCACCAGACGGTCGCGCCATTCGGCCTCGTCCTGCATCGCCGTGGACAGATCAGGCGTGATGTAGCCGAAGCGGTATTCCACAGGCGCGGCCACCATCGGGCCATCCTCGGGGAAGGCCAGCTCACCCACCGAAATAATCGCATGGGCCGGAAGCCAGTTGTTCGTCCCGTCGTTGTAGGGCGTGCTGCCCTCGATCAGCCGAACCGTGCCGGATGCAAACTGCACCTCGAACATCCGCCGCGCCTCGACCGCATCGCGGTTTGCGTCAAGCAGCGCCGTTTGAGCCGTGGTGAAGGTCATCGGTCGAAGCTTTCCTCGAATGTCAGCGACACCGGCTCCCCGTAGGACAGGATACCCCGCGCCCGCTCACCCTCGCCATCGGTCGCAAAGCGCGCATGGACCATCACAGGCGCCGTTTGCAGCGTGGCCCCCGAAGGAATGGCAGCACGAAGCGGCGGCTCGATCTGCGTCACGCCGCCCGCTACGCCGACCACGCGGTAAACGAACCCGTTATGGCTGAACAAATCCCCGATCCGAAATCCGGGCCGCGTTGGCTGCGTCAGCGTGACGGTGATCTGGCTGGCCCCTGCCGCCGCAGAAGCAGCCGTGACCATCGGGTGAACGCCTTGCCCCGTGGTCCAGCCGGTGCCGTCCGTGTGATAGGTGCCGTCACTCCACGGCTCTTGCAGGGGCGATACCGAATTGTCATAGGCGAAGGCGTCGTAAAGCGGGATTGCCGCCGTGTTGAAACGGCCTCGCATCCGCGAAACCAGCGCCTCAAACCGCTTTAGCCTCTCCGGGTTAGGCTCAATCGCCAGATCAAACCGGAACCGCCAAACCGCCGTGCCGCTGTTGATGATCTGCTCCGACCCCGAAAGCCCGCGCCCGGCGCTGCGGTTGGTCCAGTCGATGAAATAGCTGGTCAGGGTCAGCCGGAAATGCTCGGACGGCCATTGAATTACCGCCATCAGCCTGCCCTCACTCGCTGCTCTCGATTGATCCGCGCAATGGTCGCCGGTAGCTGCTGCCGTTCGCGCGCCAGTTCCATGCGGATATTGGCGATGTCGTCTTGCGAGACGTTGCCGCCAACGTGTATCGTCGGGGCGTAGGTGATATTGCCTGCGCCGCCCCCGCGCGTGTGGTCGATGACAGTCTCATTCGGGTGCAAGATCGCCGGGAAGCCCCCGCGCCCGTCCACGCCGCCAGAACGCGGGCCGGAACCGGTGAAGCCCCCGCCTTCATAAGAGCGCGGCGAGACAGCCCTTTGGATTGCCTGCGTCAAAGGATCTGCGCTGACAGAAGGGGTCAGCAAGTCGCCCACAAAGCTGGAAACGCGGCCCATCCCAGGAAGCCGGAAAATGGCGTTCATCGCCTGCACGCGCGCGATCTGCGCCAGAAGGTCTAGAACTGCCTGCTTCGCGCTCTTGCTGCCGTCGATCACGCTACCGAACAGGCTTTCCAAAGCCCGCTTGCCGTTTTCAGCGGCGCGGGCAATGCGCTCCTTGGCTTCCTTGAGGCGGTCAATCTCGGGAATAAGCCGCTGCACCTCGGCAATCTGCGCCGCCGTGGCGCCAGTGCCGAGTTCCTGCACCGCGTGATAGATGCGCTCCTGCTCGGCAGTCATGCCGATAGTCGCTTGCAGGTCCCGATACTCTTTCCGCAGCCGTTCCAGCGCTTCCCGCGCTTGGCCAATCGCTTTCGATGCGCCCGATTTTCCGCCGCCGCCCTTGCCGCCACCTGCTGCATCGGACACGCCATCGAGGGCATCAGCGAAATCATCTGCCGCATCGGTCGCGCGGTCTAGCCCGTCGCCTGCGGCGTTAATCGGCTCTAGCGATTTCGTGACAGCATCCGCAACGGCCAGACCCGCATCGCGGATGCGCTGCCCGCCTCGGACAATCGTAGCCTCGGCAGACCCATAGAGGCTATCAGCCAAGCCGCCGATTGCCGCCCCGGCGCTGCTCATGCCCATCATGCCAAGCCCGAGGCTTTCGCCAATGCCGGACCCTGCCAAGGCGTTCCATGCCGCAGCCATGCCGTTGACAAGCGTATCCCACGCATGGCCGATCAGCGCGAACCCGGCGATGAACGATGCCGCGATACCTTGCGCGACCCCGGCCATGATTTCGGCCAAGCCCCAAGCTGTGTTGCCTACGCCAAGGAAAACAGCCTTGCCGACCTCATAGACGCGCTGCAATGCCTGCGAGAACCCGCCCGCCGCTGAAACCAGCCTGCCGAACCACATGACCAGTTCAGCAGCGCCGATGATAAGCAGGCCAATGCCCGTGCGCGCGATTGCAGTTCGCAAGAGCGCTAAGGCCCCGCTCAGGGATAGCGTTGCCAAGCGAGCCGCGACCAGAGCCGCGACATAGCGAACGCCAAAGCCCGCGACCGCAACGCCAACATAGACCGAAAGCCGCTCAAAGTTGTTGATCAGCGCGTCAATGACGGTCCGCAGGGTGCCGCCTGCCCGCATGCTGTCGGTTATGGCCTCGGCCAGCCGCCCGAACGACGGGACAAGCTTTAGCGCAAGCTGCTCACCGACATACTGGCTGATGATGCCAAGACGCCCGATCCGGTCATTAGCCAGTTCGATCTCGTCAGACTGCGTGCTGCTCAGGGCCAGCCCGTAATCCTCAACGTCCCGACGTGCGTTGCGGAAAGCATCGCCACCCGCCATCACGGCAAGCAGCATCTCGCGGTTGCGGATGCCCAAATCTTGCAGCAGCACAGATGCCTGACCCGTCGAAAGACCAAGGTCTTTGATCCGATCAGCGATTAGGGCAAGCTTTTGGTCTGCATCAAGCCCGTCCAAGTCCGCAACGGCAATGCCAAGTTGCCCGAGCGCACCAATGGCAGCCTTACTACCCCGTGCAATCTGACGATCCATTGTCTGAACGGCGTCTGCAAGCGTAGAAACAGCAACGCCAGCTTCGCCTGCCGCCATCTCAAGCGCGCGGAACCCGCCAATGCTGGACCCAACCCGCCGCGCAGCCTTGGCCGTCTTGTCGATCTCCGCTGCGCCCCGCATCGCCATGGCGGAAATGGCAGCGCCAAGCGCCGTTGCCGCGCCAGCGACTGCAAGGAACTGATTTCGCAACGCCGCCAGCGGTTGACGGGTGTTTTTCACGCCGCGCTCGAATTGGGCGCTGTCCAAGCCCATGTTGACACGGAGGGCGCCGATCACTGACTGTGCTATGATACACCCCATTCGATGCGAGGAAAACGATGTTCAGGTTTGCGACCTTCTGCGCGCTAGTCGCAGGACCCGCTTATGCAGGGCAGGATCTGGCCGAATTCTTGGGCGACTTCCGACAAGAGGTCGTGGCCGAAGGATGGCTAGGCATCTCGCACCACGGCGCGGCCACCTTTTGGGCGGACGGCCACGAAAGCAGGATGCCAGCGCAGATCGCGCTCGACCGGGATATGGTGAGGCAGATCACCGACCAGTGCCAAGTCGGTCCTGTGGCGATGGGCAATGCAGGTATGTGCCGCGCCACAATCGGCGCAGAACTGTTCTTTTCCGGGCCGACCGCAAGCCTTCTGATCTATCAAGTCGATGATCTGACCCCGCCCGAGGTTGCCTCCAACGCTTCGCCCTTGGGTGCGGCCCTTGCTGACGCCCTCAAGTAGAAAAGCGCGCGCGCCATTCCTCTTGCGTAATCGTCGGTAATGATGCCCGCAAAGTCGCAAGGCGCATGGCCGTCTGCGCCGATTTCTCGACCTTCCCGGCGTCACCGGAAATGAAGGCGTCGAAATCCGGCATCTTCTCGACGCGCGTAAGGCCCGCGACATTCCACGCCAGCCAAGCCCGGCTCTTGTGTTTGCGTTCCATCCGGTCGGATGCGCCCCGCATGTGGGCAAGGTAAAGACGGGGCGTCAGGCCCCAGAACTGCGCCGGGTCATAGCCCGCCGCAGCATAGGCGCGAAGCATGGCGATATAGTCTAGCCCGCCTTCCGCGCCTTTGCTTTCGCGTTTCCCAAGTCCTGCACCTCGTCCGGCTCAGGGCTTGCCGCCTGGATGACGCGCATTAGAACGTCGATATCGGCGCTCATGATCTCGCCCGCCAATTGCGGGGTGGCGTCGGGGTGATGATGGACGAGAAAGGCCCGCATCATGGCGCGCATGTCTTTCGCCGTGGCGCCCCCGCTCTCGAACTGCTCGAAGGCCGTCAGGGCGTTGCGGCCCGTTTCTTCCTCGAACTCGCACATCGCGTTGAAGTCACAGCGCAGCGTGTAGCGCACGTCGTTCAGCGTAGTCGTCGCCTCGCCAAGAAAGCGGTTTGCCATCAGACGACCACCTGCGAAAGGCGGAACGTCGCGGTCGCCATCATCTTGTCACCGACAGGCGCCGTGCGGGAATAGCTTTTCAGGAAGCCCGCGTAAGTCTCCGGCGTGCCGTCAGCCGTCAAGGTGATTTCAACCTGAACGATCTCGCCCGAGGCTTTCAGGCCGATCAGCAGCGTGTCGGTGGCGCTGCCCGGAATGTAGTTCATGGGAACGCCGACTTCGCCGCCATCGACAAGGCCAGCGATGAACTGCTTGCGACGACCGGGTGACTTCATGTGCGTCACCTCCACCTCGTCCACCTGTTCGTTGGGCATCTCGATGTCGCCCACGAACGCCAATTCTGTCCAGGTCGGGGTCGCGCCGACGCCGATACGGACGCGGCTGCCATAGCCGATCTTGCCGTCAGACATTTCATTCACTCCATTTGATAAGAAAGTCGATGTTGACGGAGCGTGGCCCTTGTGCCTCTCCCCCGGTCACTTCTGATCCGTCACGCGTTCCAGCGTGAAAGATGCCTTGGAATATGCCCCCACGATGCCCGTCAGCCGCAGCCTTGACGGCGCGCTTGATCTGGGCGGCTTGGGCATATGTGTCGGCGTATGCGCTCACCTGCACCCGGCTTTCGTTCAGCTTGTCCGGGCCTTGCATGGTGTGTTCGTTCGTGGTGCCGATCTCGTCCAGAACGGCATAGGGCCTGACGGTGCCTTGAGGCGCCGGGCGCCAATGAACGCCGCCCGGCAGTAGCGCCGCAAGCGCGGCATTGCCCGCAAGCAGCGCGCGGAATTGGGTATGCATCACGCCTCCCTTGCGGCCCGGCGATCCGCCCGCTTGATGGCCTTCTCGAGTTCAGACCAGAGTTCTTGCGAAAGCCGCTCAAGCATCGCGTTCTGGTCCTGATCCCACGCAGGCCGCATGAAAGGCTGCGGGCCGTGATGCTCTGTGCCGAACTCCTGCAAGTGACCATGCCGACCGCCATCGCCCATCAGGTAGGACGGCCCCACGAACAACTCGATGCTGGACCGGTCATCGCGGAACATGCGGCGATGCAGCTTTGTCTGCCTGCCGTTAAGCTTTGCGCCGACCATGATGCTATCGCGCAGCGTGCCGCCGCCGACCGGATCGACAGGCGCCTTGCTGGCCGCAAGTTGCGCCAAAGGTTTGGCTGCCTTCATCAGGCCGCGCCGCAGCACGCCCCGCCCCATCGACTTAGAAAGCCGCTCTAGTTCTTTGTCCAACTCGGCAAAGCCGGACAGCTTGACAGTCACAGTCACGGGTCAACCTTGCTGGCCGTGATTTCCAGCCAGTCGCGGCGCCCAAGCTCCTTGATGCCCACGATCCCGAACGTCTGGCCGTCACACGTCAGGCGGTCCTGCTCCGTGATGCCCGCCGAAAACGGCGACCAGCGCACCGTGAAGCGCGCTGTCACGTCGCGATAGACCGCATCAGCCCGGAACCGCTCCCCGTCGCTGATCTGGTGCCGGTGAGCCCATACGATAGAGCCATGGGCGGAATAGGCGCCGGGCCGGACCTGGTAGCCGTCATCCTCAGACGAAGCGCGCAAGAACTGGACGCGCCGATCAAGTTTGCCCGCGCGCATCAGAAACGCACCCACCGGACAGAACCGATCAGGGCCTCGACGGACAGCGGCACCGATTGCTGACTGCCCTCGGCGGCAGCCTCGCGCTGCCGAAACCAGTGCGCGACGGTCAGCCGCACCGATTGCTGCACGACCGGCAAAAGATGCGCGGGCAGGCCACAGACGAAGTCGACATCGCAGGCCTTCGAAACCGAGACCATGCTGCCTTGCGCCACACGCCGCAGAGGCAGCGCCCCATCCGGCCCTGCAGCCGAGATCACATCCGGCAGAGGCAGAAGATGGTCGCCTGCCGCCGCCGCCGAAACCCGCCAGGTCTGCCGGGCGATCGCGCGGCCAAGGACCCCGCTGTAGCCATCGAAATGCGCCACGGCGGAATCGATGTAGTGCTGGATCAGCAGGTCCTCGCTGTCGTCTACGACCCGCAGATGCACCTTCATCTCGTCCAGCGTGACGACCGGATCGACCGGGGGCGTGACCAGCACGGGGATCATTGCGCGGCTTTGCCCTTGCCTGACGCGGCTTTCGACGGTGCGGGCTCGGGCGTGGGCTCCGGCTCCGGCTGCGGCGCGGGCTCCGGCTCCGGCTGCGGCGTGGGCTCCGGCGCGGGCTGCGGCTCGCGCTGCGGCGCGGGATCGGCCTCGGGTTCGATCAGGATCCCCGCATCGACCAGATGCTTGACGTCGATCGGCGCCGCTTCGCGCGTGTCGCCGGTCTCGTAGAAGCGATCACCGATATGGGGCCGCGCGACTTTGTAGGTCTTCATGGTTCCACTCCTGTCAGTTCATGAAAGAGGGCGCCGCAGCGCCCTCTCGCTCAGATGACAGTGATCAGCCGCCCTGCGCCGGCATGATCGGCCCGGTCACGAACGCCTCGGGACGATAGACGGCCAGCGCGGTGCGCTGCTCGGCCAGGACGGTCACCTTGTTGCGGGTGAAGTCGTCGTTCTGGAAGCCGGTCTCGATCCGGGCATCCCACTGGTCCATCAGCTGCGCGGCCATGCCGAAGGCGCCGGTCAGGAAGTTGCCGACGGTCATGGACTTGGTCGGGATCACCGGCGCCCCCCAGAGGGTCGGCTGTGCCGTGCCCTGCGGGTTGCCTATGATGTAGCGGCCTTCGCCATCCTTCGTCAGTTCGATCTGCGCCCAGTCGGTGGGGTGCAGCACGGTCCCGTCCGCCGCATATTCCGCCAGCGCGACCTGAAGCATCGCCAGACGGATACGGTCGATCCGCGTCATCTGCGCCGGGGTGAAGGCAGGGGCGAAGGCCGCGGCCTGGGGCACCAGGCCGTGCAGGTTCTCGCCGGTGCCGTCGCCGAACAGGATCTGCTCTTCTTCCTTCAGCGCCAGGCCATACATCAGGCGCGTGTCGATCAGGGTGCGAACCTGCGCGACATCCGAAAGCGTCTGCTTGCTGACGCGGAACCAGTGCGCGATGACCTTGGTGCGGGTCTGCACGTCCTGGATCTGCATGGTCGATTGCGGCTTCGCGGCGCCCTCGGCCACCGGGGCGGCGTTGTTCGTGAAGCCGACCTCGCGCTCGTACTCGATCAGCGGGCCATCGGTGCGGCCCGGCATCAGCAGGTTGCGGATCGTCATGCGCCGACGCGGCAATTCGATCATGCCCGCGCGGGTCGGAACGATGCCCGCGCCCATCGAGCCGGCCGCGTTGGTCGTGGCTGTGGTCAGGTCGGTGCTCTTCACGGTCAGCGAGGCCGACGCGCCCTGACGCTGGTTCGCGACGAAGCCCTTGAATTCGTCGCTGCCGACGAACTGCTCGCCCAGGCTGTCATCGCGCTCGTCGCCGCGACCGGGACGCGCCATCTTCTGCTCCAGCTCGGTCTGGCGCGCCTTCAGCTCGTTCATGACCGTCAGGGCTTCGTCGGCCCGTTCCTTGATGGACGCGGCCAGCGTCTCGCCGGACTTGGCCTTGCCAAGCGCCTCTTCGGCGATGGCCTTCACCGCGTCCACGGACTTTTCGAATGCAGCCTTCGTCTCGATGGCCAGCTGCTCGGCCGTCTTGGTCTCCGACATGGGAGCCTCCTTTCGATGGATCAGGCCAGATGGCCATGCAGGGCGCGCAGGAAGGCGTCACCCGATTGCACCGCTTCGACAGGCTCCCCCTGTCCCTTCAGGTGGATACGCGCGGCACGCTCCGCCTGTGAATTCGAGAGGCCAAGCCCCTTGGCCATGCGCTCGAATTCGCGCTCGGTCAGCCGGTCCCCGGCCGCGAGCTTTTCAATGACATCGTCCAGACCTGCAGCCTTGACGGCGGTGACCTTGGCCCGCTGGTTCATCGGGAACGGCACGACCGACACCTCGAACAGGTCCAGCTTGGTCAGCAGCCTGACATTGCCGTCCGGCTTCGATTCCAGCGTCCGGTAGCCGATCGACAGGCCCTCGACGGCGCCTGCCTTCAGCAGGGCGTGCACCTCACGGGCGCGGGCGACTTCCATGACCAGACGGCCCTTGCCGCGCAGGCCCTTGCCATCCTCGGCCAGATCTTCCCAGATCCCGATCGGCTGCTGCGGATCGTGGTTCCACAGCATCTTGACCTTCCGGCCCGACTGACGCGCGCGGGCGATGCCCTCGACGAAGGCGCCCGGCATGACCTTGTCGCCGCCTTCATCGACATTGCCGAAGATCGAGGCATAGCCCTCGACAGTCCCGGCATCATCCAGGGACTTCAGCTCAAGCCCGAAATCAAAGGTCTGCATCGCCATCCCCCGTTTGCGTGATAGGCACGTTCTGCATCTGCATGCGCGGCGTGTCGCCGCCCTCGACCCGACGCAGGTTTTCCTTCGTCCTGACCTCGTTGATGGTCATCCAGCCTGCGGCCAGAGCTGCGGAGTAGAAGGCCGAGCGCGCGGCGCTGTCGCCCCGCAGCAGCCCCTCGATGTTGAACTCGATATGGTATCCTGCGGCCCGGTCCGCGGCGCTCAGCAGCTGCTTGTTCATCGCTGCCTCGATCCGGCGCAGGCGGCGCCGAAGCGTGAAGGTCAGGAACATGATCATCTGCTGCTCGACGCTTGTCGGCCAAGCGGTCGAAGCCCCGGCATGGCCGATCAGCGCGGGCGGCACCCCGAAGAAACGGCAGATCACTTCGACCGAGAACTGCCGCGTCTCCAGCATCTGGGCATCTTCCGGCGACAGGCTCAGTGCCGAAATCTCGACCCCGCCCTCCGCGATGAAGGGGCGGCCGGAATTCGCGGCGCCGATGTAGCGCTCCGTCATCCGCTCCTCGACCAGCTTGCGCTGCTCGGGGGTCAGCCATTCCTTGAACTTGATGCTCGTGTGCGGATTCAGGCTGTTCTTGAACGTGGACGCTGCGGCCAGTTCGGCAGCCTGGACGGCAGACAGGCTGTTGCGCGCAACCGCCAGAGTGGAAAGCCCGCCCAAGGGATCGCCGCCAGCTCCCCGCACATGCAGCACATCCGCATCCCCAAGACGGTATTTCTGGCCGTCCTGCGTCCAAGCATATTCCAGCGAGCCGTCCGGGCGCCTCTTGACCGTGACTGATGGCGCCGGGGCCGGGATCAGGGCCACGATCCGCCCGCCTGCGCCGCGCTCGATCCGCGAGTAGGCGTTTCCGCGCAGCTCCATCCAGATCCCGAGCGCGTCCAGCCAATCGACGGCCGTCTGCTCGAAATTCGGGCTGTCGTGCAGGATCTCGTAGAGCGGGTGATCCTTGGCCGGGGTCTTGTGCCCGTCCGCATCCCGGCGGAACACCTGAAGCGGCAGGCTGCTGATCGTGCCGCTGATCAGGTTGACGCAGGCCCAGACCGCGTCCAGACCCATTGCGCTCGCGTCGGTCACCGCGACCCCGGCCGCACCGGTCTGCGCTTCGCGCGACCGGCCATCCGTGAACTGGAAGCTGTCGCCCTTGCGCGCCAGGCCCAGAGCTGACAGCGCGCGCGTCATCAGCTTCATCTCATGCCCCCAGGCTATCGAAGAACGACGCCATGTTGGCGCTCTGGCGGTTCGGCTCGGGATTGCCGAACATCAGCATCGCGGCGTTGAAGGTCGCCATCAGGGCGTCGATCTTCGCGCTTCCGGCCACCTGCTTTGTCACGATGTAGTTGCTCCCTTTCAGTTCGGTCTTGGCGTTGCCGACATTCCACGACATCAGCCCGGATCCGCCATGGACCAGCTTGCGGTCCTTCAGGCGTCGCGGCAGCGTCAGCACCGCCGATTGCAGCTTCCAGCCCTGCCCGACGCTGATCCAGCGATCCTCGCCGAAGCCGCAGGCATCCAGCGCGTCCAGAAGCTCGGCGATCCCGGCCGCATCGAGGCCGATGGCCGGGGTCTCGACCGGCAACAGCGATGCAGCCTCGAGCCGCTGGATGATCTCGATGGCGCCCGCGACATCGTCGCCCACGGCATCGCACCAGGTCAGGTCACCGGCAGCGGCAAAGTCGTTCAGCCGCGGCGCGATCTCCTTGCGCTGCGCGGCGACCTCCGGAAAGGCCCAGGCGTGCACCCAGTGCAGCCAGCGCCTTGTCTCGGCCTCGCGACCGATCACCGACATGGCGAACAGGTCATCAAGGCCGCCGCCGTCGATGCCGACCACGCAGACTTCGCTGCGGTCGATCAGATCCTCCAGCGTCAGCCCGGGATCGCCGCAGCCCTCCCAATACAGCGCACCGGGCCAGCGATCCGCGCGCAACGACATGCCGATCTGCACGTTGAAGTGCTGCGAGGCCAGAAGCATCAGCGCCTCCGGCCCTTCGGCCTCAGCCGCGATCAGCTCGTCGGCCAAAAACTCGGGCTGGACTGATGCCCCAAGGGCCGGGTTCACCAAGCCCCAGGTCTTCGGGTCCTTCCAGCCGCCATCCTTGGCCATCTCGACCGGCAGTTCGTAGAGCACCGGCAGCAGCGGCAGGATGATGTCGCCGTCCCGCACCGCGCGGGCCTTCTCCAGTTCGGCCTTGAACACGCCCGCCGGCGGCTTCTTCGACTGAGTCGTGATCGTCAGCAGGAAGCCATCGGGCCGCGCCGCCAGCCCGCCCTTGATCTCGCGCATGACGGCCGCCGCCCGCGACATCTCCGCGAACTCGTGCAGCTCGTCGATCAGCACATAGGCCGCCTTGGTGCCGGTCACGACCTTGGGGTCAGCAGCCTTAATGACCAGCGTGGCCCCAGTCAGCCGGTGGGTGATCGTCCGCGAATGGCTCTGGACGTGGAACATCGACGTCAGATCGCCGTCGAGGGCGATGATGCCCGCCGCCTGGTCGAAGCTGATAGCCGCTACGCTGATGGTCGGCGCGATCAGCAGCAGCTCGCACAGCGGGCGCTCGTTCAGGATGATGGCGGTGACCATGATGGCCGCCGCGATCGAGGATTTGCCGTTCTTCTTCGGCACCAGCAGGAAGAACTCGCGGATCATCCGCTTCTTCGTCACCGGATCGTAGCTGCCGAAGATGGCGCGGACGAAGTCGAAGACCCATTCCCCGCAGACCTCGCCATAGGTCGGCGTGCCGATGATGTCTGGCACCCGCAGCCGCTTGAAGATCCGCAGCGCCTTCTCGGCCACCGGATCGAACAGCGGCAATTCTGGGACCAGGCTGCGCCGCGACAGCAGGCGATCGGCCCAGTCCGGAACGGCCGTTGCCCATGCCGTGTCGCGGATCGGCGCCGTCATCTCAGTTCGGCCGCCAGCCCGGCGTCAGATCGGACCCCCAAAGGCTCCCCTCGCCCCCTGCGTTTTCCGCCGCGAGCTGCGCGGCCTCTTTCTTGCCCAGGGCCTTGGTCGGCTTGTCCCGGGCGGGCTGTTCCTGCGCGGCCTCGAAGCGGCGACCGGCCGTCATCTGGTCGTTCCGCTCAAGCATCTTGCCCAATTCCTTGATCGCGCCCACGTTGCCCTTGTTGGCCTCGGCCATGACCAGCTCGAAGCGGCGCAGGTCCAGCTGGTCGCGCGCCAAGTCGCGCGCCTTCAGCTCGGCTCTAAAATACCGCTTGAGCGTGGCCGCCGAGATGCCGACCGCGCCCGCGATCCGGTCATTGACCCAGCCCAAGGCAAGGCCAAGCTTGATTTTGTTGCGAATTTCCGGCGTCACCTCGAACCGGGGCCGCCCACGCTGGCCGCGCCCGGGCCGCACAGGGTTTCCGAACAGGTCGATTTCGTCGGTCATCAGAAAAAAATCTCCGGCTGAGTGGGGCGCGGGTCCCGGGGGCCGGGCGCCCTGGACTTTGACCCACCCCCCCCGTCCGGCGTCAGGCCCGAGGCGCCCGCCTTTCCTCACGCTGCTTCGCCCCGCTGTGGCAGGTGGCGCAGAGGCATTGCAGGTTGGTCCGGTCGAAGAACAGGTCACGGTCGCCGCGATGCGGCTCGATATGGTCAGCGACGAGGTCGCGGCTTTCCCCGATGAACCCGCACCGCGCGCAGGTGAACAGCGCGCCGATCAGTACGTCCTTCCGCAGCGCACGCCACTCGGGCGTCTTGTACCAGCGCCGCCAGGTGTCGATCCTGTCGCGCGACCGGACCGGCACCTCGCCGCCCGAACCGCGCGGCTTCATCTGCCGCCCGCGTTGGGCCAACTGCTTCATGCGCGCCATGGATGTCCGGGGTTCAGGAACGACGAACGCCCGCGAGGGATGATCCCTGCGGGCGCACGTCTGGATAATATTGATTCTCCTGTCACAGAGAGAGGTAAGTGGTCAAGAGGTTTTTTCAGGACCGATATCCGACCATGCGGCTCAGCGCGGCACTTAGCGCCTCTGCGAGCGCCTTCTGATGACCACCATAGTCAGACCATCCATGCGCCTTGAGAACCGCCTTGATGCTCTTGCCATGCAGGCAGACCGCGTCCACCAATGCCCGGTCAGTGATGATGCAGGCGCCTTGGCTGCCGCGAGCCGAGGGGCGCACCCGGCGCACCGCCATGGCGATTCCGCCGCCGATCCGCTTGCGCAGGACATCGACCCGCCCGGACAGCGCAAGGCGGCGGTCCATCCAGTCGCGCCCATCCGGCCCGCCATGCGATGCCTGCAGGCTGGACAGCTTCATGCCGTCAGCAGACAGCAGCTCGACCAGGTCACGATACCAGCGCCCGATAGCGACCTGATCCGGCGACAGGGGCGCCGGGCGCTTGGCGCGCGCCGCAGCAGCCAGCATCGCGTCGAATGCGTCGGCCGGGCGGATAGCCTCGCGCCCGCCATAGCCACGATGCACGGCCTGGACCTTGTCGCCCACCGGCAGCAGCTCGACGTTCTGGACCAGGACGAAGCCGCCGCGCGCCGGGCTGGCCGGGATCGCCGGGCCACAGACCTCGGGCGGGGTGGCAGCGGCCTGCATCTGGCGCAGTCGGGCGGCTTCGACCGCCATGCGATTGTCGGGCTGTTTCGCTGCCAGACCGGCCAGACGATCCAGATAGACCTGCCCCCGGCCTTCGCCATTCAGGATGTTGTGCTTCTCTTTCATCTGAACACTAGCCCTTGTGTTTCGCTGTTTTTTCTTAGGGTGGATGGGGAGGATGTTGATTTTCTAGGGATGATGCAGGGAGGAAAGAGAAGAGGTATTAAAGAAGGGAAAACAGGGAGTTGCGGCATTCAGGGTGGATAGGGATGATAATTCCGAACTAACGCATATGAGAGACCTTGCCCCAATCCAGCATTGGCCCTTCGCATATATATAGAACCTCGCCATTATCCTCCCCAAGCGCCCATGCTCCCCAATCACCCCGCAACCCCGTGTTTTCGCGACACTTCCCCCCGCGCCCCCTTGTTCCCCATCATCCCCGCAGGGACGATGAAACTCCCTGATCGAAGCAAGCGAGAGAGGGGTGCGGGGACCATGGGCGGCCCGGGGCCGTGCCCCTTTGCCGTCCATCTGGCGACATGATCCCTGAAAGACCGCCTCACGCATTGCGCGGCCCCTTCCAGTTCACGCGGCCATTCACGTCCTTGGGAAGGTCACGGCTGAAGGTGTCGCTGAACCTGATGCCGTCATAGCGCATGACGCCGCTAGACTTGCGATCGGTGAAACCCTGGCCGGTCGTCGCGCTTCGCCAGGTGCGGCTCTTGTCCTTCAGTCGCAGCGAGATCGTCCTGTCGCGCCACTGTCCCTCGCCCCGGCAATAGAGCCAGAAGTTGAAGGCATCCTTCAGGTCGAGAGCGTAGATCGTATCCGCAGGGTCGCCTGTGACCACGCATGCGGTCTCCAGGAACATGCCGACAGGGTCGCTTTCCTCGCGATACTCCTGCGTGGCGTCCAGCACCGCCGCAGGCTCTTGCAGCCCGCCTTCCAGATAGGCCAGCAGCCCCTCGACCAGCCAATTCAGGATGCCTGATCGCTCGGCCCATAGCTTCTCGCCCAGGTTCGGGTCGCGCTCTTCCTTCGGGATCTGGACGTCGAAGGGCACCAGCAGCACCCGACGCCAGATGCCATCGTCCAGCCCCCGGATCTCGGGCTTGTGGTTGCCGCTGATCGTCAGCTTGAAGATCGGCTTCACCTCGACGAAATCGCTGTGCAGGGCGCGGATCAGCATCGGCTCGCCGCCGGTCAACTCCTTGATGATGCCCTCTTGCAGCTTCTCGCCTTCCTCGGGCTCTGACGCGCGCACAAAGCGGGCGCCCATCAGCGGCACAAGGTCCGGGGTGGCATCGCCGCCCCCGCGCCGGTTGCGGCCCGTCAGGCTCTCGATCTTGGCCGTGCTGGCATAGTCGCCCATCATCCGGGCGATCAGATCGACCAGCACCGACTTGCCGTTCGCGCCCCCGCCATAGAAGAAACACAGCTTCTGTTCGCCGGTCAGGGCCGTCATGGACAGGCCCAGCCAGCGCTGCAGAAAAGCGCGCATCTCGGGCGCGGGCTGGATCCGCGACAGATAGGCATCGAAGGTCGGGCACCGGGCATGCGGATCATACTCGACCGGCATCAGCTTGGTCATGTGCAGCTGGCGCGCATGGGGCAAGGCCTGCATGTCGGCCGTGCGGCTGAACCCCGTCCCCGGCCCGCCATCGACGCTGAAGCGCAGCACGCCCGACGCGCAGTTCACGTCCAGCGCCTCGGCATCCAGCATTTCCAGCGGGCGGGCGAGACTGGTCTGCGCCTCGGTCATGGCCGCCGCGATCCGGGCCGTGTTGCCCGAGGTGCGCGCGAATCCGCGATGGTCCTTGCGCTTGCTGGTCAGCACCTTTTCCAAATTCGCCAGATCGGCCAGCCGCGGCGACAGCATGTCCCGCTCGGCCCGCGCCTCTTCGGCACCCTCGCCACCCAGGGCGATCTGATCGTCCAGTTCCTTTGCGCGGCGCCGGACCTCGCGCAGCTGGCCGAGCTTGTCCATCTGCCACGGCTCAAGCACCAGATGTGGCACCTCACGCTCGATCAGCGCGCCAAGACGCTGCGCCCGGCGGCGCGCCTCGATCTCGTCGGCGTCCTTTTCCCACCGCGCCCCGGACCAGACGAACCAGCCGACGCGCGGCACCCAGATCACGTCCTGCCCGAAATGGCAGTAGAACCGCTGGCCGTTCCCGTAGTCGTTCAGCGGAAAGGCAGCGCATTCCCGCGCGGGATCATCGGGGCAATCGTCATCAGGGGGTGCGGGGGATCGGTCGTCAGGACCTGCGCCGGGGTCGTCGGGATCGCCATAGCCGCTATCCGGCCCCTCGGGCAGATCGACCTCTTCGGGCGCGGCCATTGCTGCCCGGACTTTCTCGATACCATCACTCATCGTCGCCCCCCTCGCCATCGGGGTCTTGGCCCATCAGCAGGTCGTTCATGTCGAGCCCCTCGCCCGGATGGACGATGGCGGCGGTCAGGCCGGGCCGCAGCGCCATGGCGCGGCGCAGGCCGGAAAGAAGCTTGGCGCGGGTCAGCTTCGGATCGCTGTCGCCGTCCTGGACAAAGACCAGGCGCTTGACCCATTGCGGCGGCAGGAAAGCATCCCGATCGGTCAGGTCGGGCAGGCCCGCATATTTCAGGCCGGGGCCAAGGCGACGCGCGCCGGCCATGTTCCCCAGATCGACCCCAGCCCAGAAAGCCGCGCCTTCAAGTCCTTTGGTGCGCGCGACCATGGCCGACAGGGTCGTCTCGATCCCCTCGGCCATCACCATCGCCTCGGCATCGCGCGGCGTGTGAATGCGGATCGCGCCGCCCTTCTTGGATCCATAGACCTTCTTGGACGCGACCATCTCACCCGCTTTGAACGGATGCGGCGCAACGACCTTGCCCTTTGGCTGGCCCAGATCGATCCATGTCCGGTGGACGCCGGTCAGCGCGCCCGAGGCATCGCTGATTGCGGCCAGCATCGCCGGGCCCTCATGGACGGAGACGAATTCGCCGCGGCGCTTGTCATCCGGCACGACCAGGCGCGCGGATGGCTCGAAGCGGAAACAGCCGGGCACCCGAGCGCCTTCGCGCAGCCTGATGCCGCGCCGGGCGAGGTAGTCCACGACAGGCGTGCGGGTGGCAGGCTCTGCCCGCGACCAGATCTGGCGGGCCAGCGCGATCGCGTCCTGCCTGCGGCGCTCGGCCTCGGCCTCACGCTGGCGGCGGTGCTGATCGGCCCGGCGCTGCTGGTCGGCGCGCTGCTGCGGCGTCAGTTCCTGACGTGGTCCGACCAGCCATTCCAGCGCGGCGCGGAAATCCAGCCCCAGCACCAGCTGCACCAGCGCGATCTGGTCGCCCTTGGCATCGCAGC
Source organism: Paracoccus sp. (in: a-proteobacteria) (assembly GCF_030604785.1). Lineage (GTDB taxonomy): Bacteria > Pseudomonadota > Alphaproteobacteria > Rhodobacterales > Rhodobacteraceae > Paracoccus. The sequence goes on from NZ_JAUVVF010000005.1 coordinate 29,378, forward strand.
GGCGGCACAGAAACACGCCCTTGCGCAGGTTGATCCCGAAGCGATCCTTGCCGCCACAGCCGGGACACGGCCCGACCAGCTCGCCACCGGTGCGGACCAGCGACGGGATCGCCAGCCGATCGATCAGATCGGCCATCGGCACCTGATGAGCCAGCTCGACCCGGCCATCATCACGCATGGCGTTCATCCTTGATGGTCAGGCGCTTGTATTCGTCGCGCGACAGCATGACCGCCTTGATCGCGCGGTCGAGATCGATATCGATCCCGGCCAGCGCCGCCAGATAGCGTGCACTCGATCCAGACAGATAGCGCCGGGCCTCGACGGCGACCGCCTCGGGCTTACCGCGCGCCAGGCGCTTCTGCTTGTTGTAGCGGCCATTGAATTCGTCGAGCTGCGCCAGCAAGACCGCCGCGAACAGCTTGCGGCAACGCGCCGCCTGGATGTCTGTCATGCTGCCCTCCCCTTCCGCAAAGCCGCTTCATGCCGCATCACCGCGGCCATCAGCTGATCGCGCTGGCGCGGGCTGGCCGAGGGCGACAGCCACATGCAGAATGAGCTGTAATTCACGCCAAGGGCGTGGGCGGCGGCCCGGCGGCTGCGCCATTCGAAAGGCCCAATCTTGGTTGCCGTGCTCTTGCTCGGCTTGTTGCGATGCGACCCGCGGCCCACACCAAGCGTGTCCAGATGGCCGTGAAGGCGCAGCAAAGTGGACACCGACTGCGGACAGACCCCAGCAGCCTCGGCCACGGCCTTGATGCTGGGATAGGTCTTGCCGCGCCAGGTGCAGGCCACTGTCCGGCCCTGCCCGATCAGCTCAAGATGGCCGAATTCTTCGATATGCCTGGTGATCGTGGTCACATGCACGCCAAGGGCGCGCGCGGCGGCGGAATGGCTGGGATAGCGCGTCCCGTCCGGACCGATGACGGGGCGCTTCATGGCCGCGCCTCGCGGCTGACTTCGCGGATCGCCGCGATCACCAGGTCGATGGGATCGACCTGGCGCGCCACCGGCCGGCGGATCGGCAGGGTCTTCGGCGCGGTCTCGTCCACCAGCGCGGGCGGCGTCTCGAAAGGCGGCGGCGGCAGGGTCACGGCGACCTTGTAGCGCTTAGCCTCCCAAGGCTTCATCGGGACCAGCTTGTCACGGCTGCGGGGCTTTGCCTTCTGGATCGTCATTTCACCCCCCGAGCGGCATCCCAATGGGCGCCCAGGGCGGCGCGGTCGAAATCGGCCAGCGCGCGGGCGATGTGATGGGCGGTGCCCCGATGCAGGGTCTCGTCGGGATGGACATGGCGCGCAGCGGCAACCAGATCGGCCATCAGCCCCTCGCGGCTGGCGCGCTCGGCTGCGACGGCCACAATCCCGGCGACCAGCCGGTGATCATCGGGGCGCGGCACGATCGGCGGGCGGGCCAGCAGGCCCAGGCCATGGATGACGACGCGGTCGTAATGGGTCAGCTTCATGGATCAGCCCTCGATATCAACCCGCGCGGCGGGCTGCGGCCAGCAGGACCGCTCGACCGCGCGGAACAGGCTCTCGCCTGCCTTGGTCAAAAGTTCTGGGTTGCGGCGGGAAAGCGGGAACAGGTCGGCAAAGCGCAGGACCTCGACCCGCAGCGGATCGGCCTCGTCGAAACTGTCGCCCACGGCGACCAGCGCCATGGCCAGCGCCTCGGGATCGGGCTCGCCCAGCTTGGCGCGAAGGGCCAGCCCCAGGGCGATCATGCGCGCGGCGATGCGGTTGCGATAAGCCATCGGGATCCTCGAATTGATCCCGGGGCGCCTGTCAGGGAGGAGGATGAAAAGGCGCCCCGGGTGCCCGCGACGAAGGGGGGACGCGCGGGATGGGGATGGAAAGGGACGCGGCGGCGGTGGAAGGCCGCCGCGTCAGTTGCCCGGCAGAGGCACCGGAAAAAGCCGCCCCGCTGCCACAAGGCAGCTCTCGGCCGGGCCAGCCGCAGGTTCCGTAATCGCGCTACCATCCGCAGACCCGAGGGCGGACGCGATCACGGCTTGAGCGGGTTTAAGGTGGACCCCGGCCGGGACTTGATACCTGGCCGCCACTCCCGCCCTCGGGTGTCCTGAGAACCCGGTTCGCATTTCACCCCATGATCTCGCCGTAGCGCGGCAGGGTCCGCACGGCATGGGCGACATGATGGCCATAGGGCGCGTTCGCCCCGTCGAACCAGTTGCAGGCCGCTTGGAAGGTCACGCCGAAATGCACGGCGCAGGCCTCGCGGCTGGCGAAGCTGGCGATCATCAGCAGCGACCACTGGCGCAGGAACGCCTCGCGGTCCGATCCGATACGGCCATGCGCGCGGCGGGCCGCAGAACGGCCCCGCCCCCGTCCGTCAAAGGGATTGGCCGAGGGATTGGGGCGGGACATTTGACCGTGAAGCCGGTCAGGCTGCATCGGTGCAGTCAGAAGGTTGGTCATGATGGGATACCTCTGGGTTGGAGTGGGATGGCGATGGCCAGTTAGCGGCAAACCACGCCATGGCGGCATTGAAGCGCCGCACAGTGATGTCGCCGCCTCGCCTCAAGGCGCCGAGCTTCTTGGTGTCTCCGAAAACACGATGAGACACGGTCGTGTCCTCGGTGATCCCGGTCGCTGCCTTGTAGGCATCTGCACGTTCTATGAGTGTTGCGGTGTCGATCATGCGCCAGTTGTGCGGTTAAAAAACCGCACTGTCAACGGTAATCTAACCGCTGCCGTCGCCCTGGTGGGTGCGGTAACATTCCCCACATGGATATGAACGCCGTGATCAACCGCATTGCCGAGAGAATCGGCGAATTGAACGCCGCCGGACGCCAGGTCAGCGAGCGGTCTATCTCGGTTGAGGCGACAGGCTCGCCGGATACGATCCGCAACTGGCGGCGATCATTACAGCGCGGCGGCGAATCAGGCGCGACGACGGTAAAGCTTCAGCAAGTAGCGAAGGCTTTAGGCGTGACGCCTGAATGGCTTATGGTTGGTGGGACGAACGACGATCGAGCGCTGGCCATAGCGGAGATTGTGGCCCTTCTTCGAGAGCTAGAACCTGAAGAGATCGAGATGCTGCGAGCTGCCGCAGAAGGCGTTCGCGCTCGGCGCCACAAGGCAAACTCGTAAGGCGCTTCAAGTCCGAAAGGACATGGCCTGCAGCGTCCATCCGACCCCCTTTAATCATGAACATTAAAAGAACATTTGCCGCGATATTCAGCCGCGCCGCAAGGTGTTTTCAGCAGCGGCGCGGTTCCGCTAATGTGCATTTGCGGTTATTCTACCGCATTACTGCTTGACAGCGGTTTTATTACCGCACATTTTGCCCCCATCGCTCACCGATGGAGGTTCCCATGCAGTCCCCAGACCAACTGCAAGCCCTGCCCATCCGCCAGCAAGCCCGCGCGCTGCTGACCGATCCGCAGCTTGCCGCGCGCGCCAGCGCCCAGGCCCGCCGCTTCGCCTGGTACATCGAGGCCAGCGCCCGCGGCGCCGCACCCCGTCAGGCGCACCGCCCCGCCAACACGACCGGCAGGCCGCGCCAATGACCGGCCATCACCCGTTCAGCGGCAAGCCCCTGCCGCCCGCCCGGCCGTTCTCTCGCCCCCTGACCGAGGCCGAGGCCGAGACCGTCATCCGCAACATCGATCAGGGCTGGGATGCCGTGACCCTCGCCGAGGCCCGCGAGGTCCGGACCGAGGCGCAGCGCCGCGCCATGGCGCACCTGCGCCGTGACTGGATCGCCGAAGCCAGCAACGAGCCCTCTGCGCCGGTCGGATACTACCGCAGCGAAGACCCGGCCGAGATGACGGCCGCCAAGGCGCTTTTCGTCGTCCTGCTCTGCCTGATCGCAGGCGGGCTCGGACTGCTGGGCGCGCATATGCTGGGTCTGCTTCTGTGGGGGCCGGTATGACGCAGATCATCCCGGGCGAGATCAATACGAGCAACGGCTGGAACGTGGTTGCCTACGAACTCGATGCGCAAAGCCAGCACAAGCGCATCGTGGCAGTCGCCCTCGGCGAGCGATCAGACAGTGACTTCAGCATTCATGCGCTTTCGCTCCTCTCCACCGATCAAGCGCGCGAACTGGCCTTTAATCTGATCGACGCTGCCGATCTGGCCGAGGGAGAATGTCACTTGCGGCGCCTGACCGCGCGGGCGGTGCTGCCATGAGATCGCAGATCGAATATCGCGGCGCGTCGATCATGCTGACCGACATGCCCGGGCCGCTCTTTGCCTGGACGCATGACGCGACGGATGGCCACGGCACGGCGGCGACCCTGTTTCAGGCGAAAATCCAGATCGACGCGCATCTGCGCGGCGCGGCGACCCCGCGCCTGCCCGGCACCGCCCTCAAAGGTTTGGACTGCCCCGCCCACGACCCGCGCGCCAATGCGGCGCGCGAGGCGCTCGACATCCTCGACGACATCCGCCGCAGCGCGCGGCCCGACGCCAGAAGGTGACACGATGACGATGACAGAAAAGCTCCCTCGCCCGAAGACGGTCCACACGGGCCGGATCAGCCATCAGGACACGCACCCCGACCTGCTGACACCGGCAGCGATCCGCGCCGCTCTGATCAAGGCCGGGATCGCGCTGCCCACCGACCCCGGCGACACCGCCGCGCGCAACATGCTGGCCAGCGCCCGCGCCATGACCCCGGAGGGCGACGAATGACCAGCCATTTCCGCCGCATCGACATCGACGGCATGCCGCTCTACAATCCTGCCTCGGGCGGCGGGTGCTGAAACCGCAGCCGCAGGGAATTGCATCTGCGGAACGAGTCGGTCGCGCATCGTGGACCATCACGCCCGAAAGCAACCGCTGCGCAGTCGATTTCAAGGCGCCCATCTACGCCCCGGGCGACCGCCTTTGGGTGCGCGAAAGCTGGCAGGGCCTGTCTTACGGCGACTACCTGCCCACCAAGAGCCAAGTATGCGATTTGCGCTATGCCGCAACAGACCCCCTGACGGGCATGGACGCGCACGTCCGTGGCTATCCTTGGCGTCCCTCGGTCCACATGCCTCGATGGGCCAGTCGGATCACGCTGCACATCACCGACGTACGCGTCCAGCGGCTGCAGGACATCAGCAGGGGCGATGCCATGTCGGAGGGGTGCCCGTTCCCGAACATGCAGAATGGACCGGACCCGAGGGACTGGTTCCGCGACCTGTGGAACAGCCTGCACGGCCCCGACGCATGGGCCGCGAACCCTTGGGTCTGCGCCCTGACCTTTACCGTCCAGCGCGGCAACATCGACCAGGTGGCGGCATGCGCATCCTGATCGCCTGCGAGACCTCGGGCGTGATGCGGCGTGCCTTCGCCGCGCGCGGCCATGACGTCTGGTCCTGCGACCTGTTGCCGGCCGAGGACGGCAGCAACCGCCACATCAGGGGCGACGTGCGCGACATCCTGGCCGATGGCTGGGACCTGATGGCGGTGATGCACCCGCCCTGCACGCGCCTCTGCCGCTCTGGGCGCCGCTGGATGTCCGGGCCGGGCAAGTGGACGCCGCCCAAGCAGTTGCCGCGCGGGCGCAGCTGGGCCGACCTGCGCGCCGAATTCGAGGATGGCGTGGATCTGTTCATCGCCTGCTGGCGCGCCCCGATCGAGCGCGTGGCGATCGAGAACCCCGAGATGAACGATCTCGCCCGCGACCGGATGCCCGCCGACCTGCCCGCGCCGCAGATTGTCCAGCCGTTCTGGTTCGGCGAGCCCGCCTACAAGGCGACCGGCTTCTACCTGCGCGGCCTGCCGCCGCTGGTCGAGACGCACCGCCTGCCCGAGCCCGAGCGGGGCAGCGACGAATGGAAAGCATGGAGCGCGATCCACCGCGCCCCGCCCGGCCCGGACCGCTGGAAGATCCGCAGCCGCACTTTCAAGGGCGTGGCCGAGGCCTGCGCCGAGCAATGGGGCGGCCATGCCGCCGAAGCGATGGAGATGGACGCATGACGACCGAACCAACGAACGATGAGGCGCTGGAAAAGACCGGCACGATCTGCACAGACCGCTTTGAGGCGGTGCGCTACCGGTATGGCCACGACTTCGGAGACACGTTCGGAGAGGGCAGCGACTATGACGGCTTGGCCCTGACCGTCGAGTGTGCCGATGCAGCCGACGCGCAGGCCATGCTGGACGCTATCAGCTGGCGGCCGCTTACCAAAGCTCAACGGATGGAGGCCGCGCCTCATGTCCCCGCCAGGTTCATAGACGACTTGGCCGAATATGGCTCGCGGGAAGAACTGGTCGCGGCGCTTCAGCGCGAATGGAACGAAAACTGCCGCCTGCGTGCGGTGCTTCTTCAGAGAGGCGGTGAGTAATGACCGCCGAGGACATGGAGCGCATCCTGAATGAGGCCTTTGCGGCTGTCTGGCGCAAGCGGGGCGACAAGTGAGCGCGCTTCACCAGTTCCACGCTCTGCGGCCCTTCGGCGGATTCGACATGATCATGGCGGACCCGCCCTGGTCCTACGAAATGCGGTCCGAGAAAGGGCACGAGAAAAGCCCTCAATCGCATTACGACTGCATGTCGATCGACGACATCTGCGCGCTGCCCGTTTCGGCACTGGCCGGGCCAAACTGCCTGCTGTGGCTCTGGTCGCTTAACACGATGCTGCCGCAGGCCCTGCGCGTGATCGAGGCTTGGGGCTTCGAATACAAGACCGCCGGCCATTGGGTGAAGCTGACCAAGAATGGCAAGCTGAACATGGGTACCGGCTACATCCTGCGCGGCGCGGGCGAGCCCTTCCTGATCGCCACGCGCGGCGCGCCGAAGACCACCAAGGGCGTCCGGTCCGTCATCATGGGCCGGATCCGCGAACACAGCCGCAAGCCCGAGGAAGCTTTTGCCGAGGCCGAGCGTCTGATGCCCGACGCGCGCCGGATCGAGGTCTTCAGCCGCCAGCGCCGCCCCGGCTGGTCAAACTGGGGCAACGAGATCGACAAATTCGAGGAGGCGAGCTGATATGGCACGACCCTACACCCCCGAGATGCTGGCAGATCGTTGGGATTGCAGCGCCGAGACCGTCCGGGCCATGATCCGCACCGGCGCCCTGCCTGCCTTCCGAGTCGGGCGCATGATGCGGATCACGGCCAAGGCGGTAGAGGATTACGAATGCGGGATTATCGGATCGGGCGCCTCAAGGGACGATTCGTCGTCATGTGGAATGACGATGACGGAACCCGGCGACGTTATCGCCTTGCGGCAGACACGCAGAAAGGCGCCGAGCGCGAAGCGCGCGACCTGATCCTGCGCCAGATGGCCCCGGCCGCCGGGGTCACGGTGGCACAGATCTGGCAGGCTTATCAGACCGAGGTCGAAGGGCGGCGTCAGGCCGCCAAGCTGGCGCAGACGGGCAAGAACGTGCTGCCTGTCTTCGGGCATCTGACGCCCGATCAGATCACGGTCGAGGATTGCCGCCGGTTCATCGGCACCCGGCGCCAGGATGGGCGCAAGGACGCCACGATCAGGACCGAGCTGGGATGCCTGCGCACCGCACTGTCATGGGGCGTGAAGGCCAAGCTGATCCGCACGGCGCCTCGGATCGAGATGCCGCAGACGCCACCCCCGCGCGAACGCTATCTGGACCGGGCCGAGGTCGCGCGCCTGCTGGACGCGGCCAGCGATCCGCATATCCGGCTGGCCATGCTGCTGATGCTGACGACCGCAGGCCGGATCGGCGCGCTGCTGGAACTGACATGGGACCGCGTGGATCTGGACCGGCGCCTGATCAAGCTGGCGACCAGCGACATCGGCCCGCGCAAAGGCCGCGCCACAGTGCCGATCAACGACACCCTGATGGCCGCGCTGCAATCCGCACAGAATGCGGCGCTGTCGCGCTATGTGATCGAATGGGGGGGGCGCAAGGTCGGGTCGATCAAGACCGGGTTCAACGCGGCAGTGAAGCGCGCCGGGATCGACCACTGCACACCCCACGATCTGCGGCGCACCGCCGGGCGGTTTATGGCCGAGGCGGGGGTGCCGATGGAAGAAATCGCCCAGTATCTCGGGCACACCAACCCGGCGATCACCCGCTCGACCTATGCCCGGTTCTCGCCGGAGTATCTGCGCGGCGCAGCCGATGCGCTGGAGATTTCAGGGCCGACTTTGGTTCAACGAACCAGAAAGCAAACCCCCAGATGATCAAAAACGCCAGTAATTGCTGGTGACCCCGGCGTGATTCGAACACGCAACCTGCCCCTTAGGAGGGGGCTGCTCTATCCAGTTGAGCCACGGGGCCATCACGCCTGTCTTAGGATGCAAGCGCTCAGGCGGCAAGAGTGTTTGCCGCGGCGGACCGGCGCGGCGGCGGCGGGATCGGTGCTCAGCGGCCCGGGGTTTCCCATGTCAGGCCGTGGGCCCTGTAGATGGCCTCGACGCGGCCGTCGGCGGTTGCGGCGGTCAGGATGTCGTCGACCTCGTAGCTGAGCATCCTCGCCGTGTAGAACGCCGTCGCCACGCCGACCGGCCATGTGCCGATGGCAAGGCCCGGCAGGGGACCGGATTCCACCGCGAAATCCGGATCGTCCTTCAGATGATGCTCAAGCTGCGCGCGCAGGCCCATCACCGCGACCACCTCGCCCTCGCGCAGCAGGTCCACCACGTCCTCGAGCGCGCGGCGGCGCTTGATGTTGGGCAGAACGCCCGGCAGGCCGGTCAGGTAGAAATCGGCCAGGCGGTGATCCTCGACGCCCACGGGGCGGGTGCGGAAACTGCCCGGAAAGGGCGGCTCGTCGGGGAATTCCGAGCGGCGATAGGCGATTGACAGGCGTTCCTGCGCGTAGCGCCCGGTCAGGGCGGTCAGTTCGTTGCGCTGGTCCAGTTCGCGGTTGTAGGGCACGCGCATCAGCACGTTGACGATGCGCCGGCCCATGTAATGGCCGCGCCAGATGTAGTTGCGCAGGTCCTTGTCCACATCCTCGTCGGCCGGCAGATCGACGAGGCGCAGCTCGACGCCAAGCTCCCGGGCGATCAGGCCCGCCAGATCAACGTCGACGCCGACCAGGGCGCCCCGGTCGTCGCGCCACGAATAGGGCGGGAAGTCCTGATAGACGCCGATCTCGATGAAGCCCCGTTCCCTGATCTCGTCGATGTCGATTCCGACCTGATCGCGGCCGGAATCGTCCGAGGGGTATTCACGCGCCGAAAGTCCCGACCCGGCCAGGGTCAGGACGATGGCGGCGATCAGGGCGGCAATCCCGGGGATCAGTCTCATCCGCGCCTCCGTGCGGTGATGTGCGGTGGTGCCTCAGCGTGCGACCGACAGCCCGACGGTCAGGGTCTCGTCGGCGGTCCGCAGCGAGGCGTCGCCGCCGGTGTCGAGGATGATCGCGGCGCGGCGGGCGATGCTGTCGGCCTTGGGCGCCCCCGACAGGGTCGGCACGGCCTCGGCGATCTCGGTCAGCTCGGCCTGAATCGCGGCGATCTCGTCGGCATAATCGGCCGCGGTGGCCGTGCCTGCGGCGATCGCTTCCTGCTTGGCGCGCAGGCCGTCGCGGATCTCGCGCAGGCGTGGCATGTATTCGGCGATGCCGTCCGGATCGGGACGCGTCTCGATATAGGTGCGGATCGCCCACATGGCCTGCTGGTTCATCACGCCGTCAAAGGCGGGCATCCGGTCGCCCGAGCCGTTGCGCAGCCGTTCCAGATACCATTCATCGTCCAGATCCTCGGCTGCAAGATAGCGCAGATCCGGCGCCAGCCCGCCCGAGATCACCTCGAGCCCGTGGCAGCGCGCGCAGTTCTGGTTGTAGGCGCTGTCCCCGATGCGGACCGCGCGGTCCCAGTATTCGCCCGACGGGTCGCGGAACGGGTTCTCCAGCGCGAAATCCTCGCCCAGTTCGGGCAGCCCCTCGGTGTTCACGGGCTGCGGCGCCACATCGCCATGCGACAGGGCCAGACCGGCCGAGAGGCACAGGGCCAACACGGCCAGCGGCAGTTTATTCAGGCTGTTGGACATGTCATTCCTCCTGGTTCGTCTGTTCCGTCGCAGGCTATCGAGGGCACGGCGGCGGCGCTATTCGACCAAAAGCCATGCGACTATTGGACTATGAACACCCCCGCGAGGCCCCGATCCTCCAGCCCGCGGCAGCCCCAATCATAGGTGCCGGGGCGGATCGGCACGAAATACAGCTCGGCCTCGCCGTCCGAGCTCATCTCCAGCTCGTTCAGGGACGGAACCTTGATCTCCATCCCGCCGGCCTCGATCTTGCGCAGCCAGGCGTTGCGAAAGAAGGACGGCGCCTCCCAGTTGCATTCGTGCCAGCCCACCGCGTTGATCTGCAGGCTGTAGGCCTGCCCGGTCTGCAACCGGTACTCGGTCACGCTGACGCCGAAACCGCTGTCGCCCTGCCCGATCTCCAGCGTCTCCAGCGCGACGGGCTGCGTGGCAAGATCGCCGCCGATGGCATGGGCGGTCAGCGGGGCGATGGCGGCGGCCATGGCGGTCAGGGCCGCGAAAGCGGTGCTGCGGGTCATGACATCTCTCCTCCTCCAGGGTCGGGACCAAGGAAAACAGAGGCGCGGCACGGGGCGAAATACGACCATGGTAGAAGTTTTCATCCCTGCAACCCCCGCGATAGCCTCGACGCAGCCTTTGGGAGGGGGCAAGCCATCCGCTGCATCCATGCGCTACCCGTCTGCCTTGCCGCATTGGCCGCCGAGGCCGTGGCCGAGCCGGTCGACGTGCCGATCGCCTATCTGGAATTGCAGGTCGAGCGTCCGCCCGTCCTGACCAATCTGGACCCGATCCCCAAGGATCTGGGCCGGATGGGGGCGGCGCTCGGGCTGGCCGACAATGCCACGACCGGCGGATTCATGGGGCATGAATACAGCCTGGCCGAAACCGTGGTTCCGGCGGGCGGCGACTGGCTGGACGCAGCCCGCGCGGTTCTGGCCGAAAGCCGCATCCTGGTCGTGAACGCCCCTGCCGAGGCGATCCTGGCCTTGGCCGATCTGCCCGAGGCGCAAGGCGCGCTGATCTTCAACGCCAGCGCCGAGGACGAGGCGCTGCGCGAGGCGGATTGCCGGGCGAACCTGCTGCACACGATGCCCAGCTACGCGATGCGCGCCGATGCGCTGATGCAATTCCTCGTGTCGCGCCGCTGGACCGATCTGGTGATGATCACCGGCCAGCGCGACCCGGACCGCGCCTTCGCCCAGGCGCTGCGGGATTCGGCCACCAAGTTCGGCGCCCGCATTCGGGCCGAGAAGGAATGGGACATGTCCTCGGACATGCGGCGCAATATCGGGCAGGAATTTCCGCTGTTCACGCAGGATTTCCCCAGCCATCACGTGATGCTGGCCGCGGACGAGACGAACGATTTCGCCCCCTATCTGGAATTTCACGCATGGGAGCCCCGCCCCGTCGCCGGATCGGCGGGCGCGCGCCCCGACGCCTGGTCGGACCGGGTCGAGGCCTATGGGGCCGCGCAGCTGCAATTGCGCTTCAAGCGGCTGGCCGACAGGCCGATGGGCGCGGTCGATTACGCGGCATGGGCGGCGGTCCGCAGCGTGGGCGAGGCCGTGACCCGCACCGGCACCGCCGATCCCGCTGATCTGCGAGACTACATCCTGGGGGACGAATTCGAGCTGGCCGCCTTCAAGGGCGCGGCCATCACCTATCGCGACTGGAACGGCCAGATGCGCCAGCCCATCCCCATCGCCACCCGCACCGCGCTCGTCGCCATGGCGCCGATGCCGGGCTTTCTGCATCAGGTCAGCACGCTCGACACGATGGGGCGCGACCGCCCCGAAACCGAATGCACCGCCTTCGACTGAAAGGACAATGCCCATGCTTGCCCGCACCGCATCCGCGATTGCCCTGTCCGCCCTGATGACCGCGCCCGCCGTCGCGCAGGAGGTCTGGGTCTCCAACGAACGCGACAACACGATCAGCATCATCGACGTCCCCACGCTGGAGGTGATCGAGACGATCGAGGTCGGCGCCCGCCCCCGCGGGCTGATGTTCAGCCACGATTACAAGGTCGCCTATCTCTGCGCCTCGGATGACAGCACGATCCAGGTGATCGACACGGCCACGCGCGAGATCCTGCACAACCTGCCCTCGGGCGAGAACCCCGAGACCTTTGCCCTGCATCCCGACAACCGCCACATCTACATCTCGAACGAGGATGACAACATCACCTCGGTCCTTGATGTGGTGGACCGCAGGATCGTGGCGCAGATCCCGGTCGGGGTGGAGCCCGAGGGCAAGGCGATCAACCATGCGGGCACCATCGCCATCACCACCTCGGAAACGACCAACATGGCGCATTGGATCGACACGACCACGCACGAGATCTTTCAGAACTCGCTGGTCGGGTCGCGCCCGCGCCATGCCGAATTCACCACCGACGACAAGCGCCTTGTCGTCAGCGCCGAGATCGGCGGCGGACTGCATGTCTTCGATACCGAGACGTTCGAGGAACTGGCCGAGATCCGCTTCGAGATCCCCGATGTCCATCCCCACGACATCCAGCCCGTGGGCTTTCGTCTGACCGATGACATGACCCGCGCCTATGTCGCGCTTGGGCCAGCGAACCGCGTCGCGGTCGTGGACATGCAGACATACGAGGTGCTGGATTACCACCTTGTCGGCCGGCGCGTCTGGCACATGACCATGTCGGATGACGAGACGATGCTGTTCACGACGAACGGCGTCTCGGGCGATGTGACGGTGATCGACCTGACACGTCAGGAACCCGTCAAGACGATCAAGGTCGGCCGCTTTCCCTGGGGCGCGGCCTACCGCCCCGCCGACAGTTGATGAACGCGCTCGAGGTCCTGGACCTGAGCTTCCGCTACGGGCGGAAAGAGGCGCTCAAGGGCGTCTCTTTCCATGTCGGCGCGGGGGAATTCTGCGCGCTTCTGGGGCCGAACGGGGCCGGCAAATCGACGCTGTTCGCGCTGCTGACGCGGCTTTTCGTGGCCCGACAGGGGCGGATCAGCGTCATGGGCCAGGATCTTCAGGCCCATCCCCGCACGGCGCTGGCGCGGATGGGGGTGGTCTTCCAGCAGATGACGCTGGATCTTGATCTCAGCGTGGCGCGCAACCTGGCCTATTTCGGCGCCCTGCACGGCCTGTCGGCGCGGCAATCCGCGATGCGCGCGACCGAGGTTCTGGAACGGCTGGACATGGCCGAACGCGCCCGCGAACGCGCCCGCGACCTGAATGGCGGTCATCGGCGGCGGCTAGAAATCGCGCGCGCCCTGATGCACCGACCGCGCCTTCTGCTGCTGGACGAGCCGACCGTCGGTCTGGATGCCCGGTCGCGCGCGGCGATCACGGCGCATGTCCATGCGCTGGCGCGCGAGGACGGGCTGGCCGTCCTGTGGGCCACGCATCTGGTCGACGAGGTGGCCCCCCACGACAGCGCGATCATCCTGCATCAGGGCGCGATCCTGCAATCGGGCCGCGCGGATGCACTGGCTCCGCCGGGCGGGCTGGGCGCACATTTCCTGGCCCTGACCGAGGAAACCGCATGAGACCCGCCCTGCGCGCCATGACCGCGATCCTGACGCGCGAGGCGCTGCGCTTCGTGACGCAGCGCGAACGCTTCCTGGCCGCGCTGGTGCGCCCGCTGATCTGGCTTCTGGTCTTTGCTGCAGGCTTTCGTGCCGCTCTTGGCCTGTCGATCACGCCGCCCTACCAGACCTACATCACCTACGAGATCTACATCCTTCCGGGCCTCGTCGCGATGATCCAGCTGTTCAACGCGATGCAATCGGCGCTGAGCCTCGTCTATGACCGCGAGATGGGCTCGATGCGGCTGCTGCTGACCGCGCCCATGCCGCGCTGGTGGCTGCTGTTCTGCAAGCTGCTGGCGGGGGTGCTGGTCTCCATCCTGCAGGTCTACGGCTTCCTTGCGATCGCCTGGGCCTTCGGCATCCGGCTGCCGCCGCTCGGCTATCTGGCGGTGCTGCCGGCGCTGCTTGTCTCGGGGCTGATGCTGGGGGCGGTGGGGCTGTTTCTGGCCTCGACCATCCGGCAGCTCGAGAATTTCGCGGGCGTGATGAACTTCGTGATCTTCCCGGTCTTCTTCCTGTCCACGGCGCTCTACCCGCTGTGGCGCATGGCCGAATCCTCGCGCCTGCTGCGCGACATCTGCGCGTGGAACCCCTTTACCCATGCGGTCGAGCTGATCCGCTTCGCGCTTTACCTTCGGCTGAACCCGGAAAGCCTTGGCTGGGTGGCCCTGACCTTCGCGCTGTTCCTGGCGCTCGCCCTTTGGGGATTCGATCCCGCGCGTGGTATCATGACGCGCAAGACACGCTGAACCGGAGAATTGCCATGCGCCTGATTCCGACGCTTCTGCTGATCGCCCTGCCCCTGCCCGCCCTGGCCGAGGAAGACCTGACCCAATACGGCACCACCAACCCTGAAGAGATGACCCTGAACCGGCTGGTCGAACGCGCAGCCGAAGGCGATGTCGACATGATGGTCTGCGCCAACGGTTATCTGGCCACGAAATCGGGCCGCCACGAACAGGCGCGCACCATCTTCGAGGCCTGCGCCGAGGCCGGCTGGACGCAGGCCATGACCTGGATGAGCCAGCTTGACCATAACGGCCTGGGCGCCGAGGAGAATCCCGACCGCGCGACCGAATGGAGCCGCCGCGCCGCCGAACTGGGCGATCCGGTCGGCAGCTTCAATCACGGCATCGACATGATGCGCGGACGCGGCGTGGCCAAGGATGTCGAGGGCGGACGCGCGCTGGTGGACCGCGCCGCCGATGAGGGCCTGCTGATCGCGCAGCGGCTTCGGGCCGCCGATTACGATCTCGACGCGGTGACCCCGGACGCGGACGAATGGAAATACGCGCCGATGTTCTGACCCTTGCGGCCCTGCACCACGACAAGGGCGGATGGGTTGGATGGACCCTGCGGACGGCTCATCGGCACGGGCAAACGAGCCTGCTCAACGCCGGCGATCGTGTAATCTGCGATGATTATCAAGGAGAAGTGGCAGCCCGTAGGGGAATCGAACCCCTCTTTCCAGGTTGAAAACCTGGCGTCCTAACCGATAGACGAACGGGCCACTTTCTGTTTCGCTTCCGACGCTTGCCGTCTGCGTGAGGCGGTAATTAGGCAAAGGCGGCGGGGGCTGCAAGCGGAAAAAACACCTCGTGGCGATTTTTTTCGCCCCCGCCCCTGATGCGCCTTATTCCCCCGTCAACGGCAGGGCCAGGCAGCCTTGTCCTGATCCAGCCGCGGATGCGCGAGGACCGCATCGCGGCCCAGACCAAGGCGCGCAGCCTCGCCTCCGGCGATCTCCAGGACCATCAGGCGGGCCGGATCGGGATCGCCTGCGGCGGCGCCGGGAATCGGGGTCTCGTCCAGCGGGCGCGCCTGCGGGTGGATGTGTCGGACCGCGCCGGTCTCGTCGATGAAGATCAGGTCCAGCGGGATCAGCGTGTTGCGCATCCAGAAGCTGACGGCTTGCGGACGTTCGTAGATGAACAGCATTCCGCCCTGTTCGGGCAGGGATCTGCGGAACATCAGGCCGCGAGCGCGGGTCTCGGGTGTGTCCGCGATCTCGATTGAAAAGACCAGCGGCGCGTCGGCACCGGTGGCAAAGATCGCACGGTCCTCGCGGCATTCCGCGCGGGGCGCATCCTGCGCCCCGGCCCAGACGGGGACGAGAAGGACCAGAACCAGCGCGAGGATACGCGCCCTATTCGGCCACATGCGCCAGGTAATCGTCGCTGGTGTCGCCGCGTTCGACGGGCACCGCCTTGCCGGACGCGCTGACCGCGCTGTCCCACGAGGCGACCTGCGCCGCCATCAGACCGCGCGGGCCTTCGATCACGCGCAGACAGACGGCCTCGCCGATGACAAGGTCGGCAAAACCGGAATGGCGCACAACCTCGATATGAACGAAAACATCATCAGGATGACCGTAGATATTCGCAAAACCGAAGCCTTTGGCCTTGTCGAACCATTTCACGCGGGCCGGCCGCAGGGGCAGGCTGTCGAGATGTTCGATCACCGCGATATCGAGGTCGGCGATGGGCGGCGTGCCGTCGGTCGCGGGTGGTTCGATCAGGACGATCTCGGCGGCCTGAAGGCCGCGCTGCGTCTCCTGGACCAACACGACGATGCGCGACTGATCCGCGACCGATCCGCGTCCGAAATTCCGAAGAACGTTTGCATGCAGCAGGATGTCGGGGCCACCATCCTGATCCAGAATGAAGCCATATCCCTTGGTAGGGTCGAACCACTTGACCAAACCGGTCACACGCTTCAAGGACACGTCGTCTGGCATGCTGTTCCCATATTCCTGCCCGGATTGCATTCCACGCAAAGCTAGAGACCCTTGCTTCATTCCGCAACTGCCGAATGAGGCAATTGATACAGCCGTCCGGATAAACAGCCTAGCCTTGGGACCGCGATCCGGTCAACTCACGGAGACAGGCGCTGGACCTGCCATTCCGTGTCGTCACCGCGCTCCCAGGCAAAACGGTCGTGCAGCCTGAAAGCACCATCGGCCCAGAACTCGATGCGTTCCGGTCTTATCCTGTACCCTCCCCAAAACGCGGGGCGCGGGGGATTGGTTCCCAGCCTCAGACCCATTTTTGCGGCCTCGGCCATCAGCGCGCCGCGGCTGGCCAGAGGTTGCGACTGACGCGAGGCCCAGGCCCCGATCCGGCTCTGCAGGGCGCGGCTGGCGAAATAGGCATCGGCCTGCGGGCCCTCCTCGCGGGTGACGGTGCCGCGCACGCGGATCTGGCGGCGCAACGATTTCCAGTGCAGGACGAAGGCGGCCTTCCGGCTGGCCTCGATCTGCCGCCCCTTGGCGCTGTCGTAATTGGTGTAGAACACGAAGGAACCGTCGGCTCCCGCCCCGTCGATATCCTTCAGCAGGACCATCCGCACATCGGGCATGCCGTCGGGATCGACCGTGGCCAGGGCTATGGCATTGGGATCGTTCGGCTCTGACGCCTCGGCCTCGGCCAGCCAGGCGCGGGCGATGGCAAAGGGGTCGTCGCCCGCGAATATTCCGGTCCGATCATCCATGGGTTGCATCCTGCGCGCTTGAAGCCATGCCATGATTGGCCTAATCACGACGTCGTAAAGTGTTGAAACCGCGAGGGACAGCCAATGTCAAGCGAGCAGGGGTGCGGCCTGATGTCAGGCAAGCGCGGCCTCATCATGGGGCTGGCGAATGACAAGTCGATTGCCTGGGGCATCGCCAAGGCGCTGGCCGAACAGGGCGCAACGCTGGCCTTCAGCTATCAGGGCGAGGCTCTGAAGAAACGGGTCGAGCCCTTGGCGGCGCAGCTGGGTTCGGACGTGGTCCTGCCCTGCGACGTCTCGGACGAGGCCACGATCGACGCCCTGTTCGCCGATCTGTCGGCACGCTGGGGCAGCCTCGACTTCATCGTCCATGCGATCGGGTTTTCCGACAAGGAGCAGCTGCGCGGCCGCTATGCCGAGACGACGCGCGACAACTTCATGATGACGATGGACATCTCGGTCTATTCCTTCACCGCCGTCGCCCGCCGGGCCGCCGCCATGATGCCGAATGGCGGCTCGATGCTGACGCTGACCTATTACGGCGCCGAACGGGTCATGCCGCATTACAACGTGATGGGCGTCGCCAAGGCCGCGCTCGAAGCCTCGGTGCGCTATCTGGCCGAGGATTTCGGCAAGGACGGCATCCGCGTCAACGCGATCAGCGCCGGTCCGATCAAGACGCTGGCCGCCAGCGGCATCGGCGATTTCCGCTACATCATGAAGTGGAACGAGCTGAACTCGCCCCTGCGCCGCAACGTCACGACCGAGGATGTGGGCAAGTCGGCGCTCTACCTGCTGTCGGATCTGGGCAGCGGCGTGACCGGCGAGACGCATCACGTCGATGCGGGCTACCATGTGGTGGGCATGAAGGCCGTGGACGCGCCCGACATCGCCGCCGTGGTCAAGAAGGACTAGGCCCCCAGGGGCCAGCCGGGGCCGCGCCATGCTTCAGATCACCTCTGCCGAGATGGCCGTGTTCGTGGCGACCCTGTCGGTGGCGATCCTGTCGCCCGGCCCCGGCGTCATCGCGGTCAGCCAGGGCGCCTTTGCCCTGGGCCGCAGGCATGCGCTGTCCTATGGCTGGGGGCTGGCGCTCGGCGCCTCGGTCTGGTGCCTCTTTGCGCTGCTGGGGTTGACGGCCCTGTTCCGCGTCGCGCCCTGGACGCTGACGGCGCTGACCCTGGCAGGCGGCGCCTATCTGGTCTGGATCGGCGCGCAGATGTGGCGCCACGCCGCCGACCCGCTGCCCGATCCGGCCGGCGGCGGCATGAGCTTCCGGGCCGGCGTGATGCTGAACCTCGCCAATCCCAAGCCGGCGCTGTTCTATTCGGCGGTGCTGCTATCGATCTTTCCGGCCGCGCTGAACCTTGCCGACAAGGGCGCCATCTACATGGTGGCCTTGTCGGTCGAATTGTTCTTCTATACCGCTTTGGCCAGCCTGATGGCCCTGCCCCTGCTGCGGCGGCGCTATCTTGCATCGAAATTCTGGATCGACCGGGCGGCGGGTCTGGCCATTCTGGCGCTTGGCCTTTCGCTGATCCTGCGCCCCTGAAGGAGAGAAGACCGTGAACGACCGCCTGCCCCACGAGAAAGGCTTTCATGTCAGCTGGGACCAGCTGCACCGCGACGCCCGCGCGCTGGCCTGGCGCCTTGACGGAACCGAATGGCGGGCGGTGGTGGCCGTGACGCGCGGCGGGCTGGTCCCCGCGATGATCGTCGCGCGCGAACTGGACATCCGCACGATCGACACGATCTCGATCCGGTCCTACAAGGGCGTGGGCGCGGCGGCCGGTCAGGGTCAGCTCGAAGTGCTGAAAAGCCCCGATGCCGAGCTGATGCGCGATGGCGACGGCATTCTCGTCGTCGACGATCTGGTTGATTCCGGCCGCACGCTGGAACTGATCCGGCAGATGTATCCCAAGGCGCATCTGGCCACCGTCTATGCCAAGCCCAAGGGCAAGCCGATGGTCGCCAGCTACGTGACCGAGGTCAGCCAGGACACCTGGATCTTCTTCCCCTGGGACATGGCGCTGCAATACGTCCAGCCCTTCCGCGGAGAGGATTGAGACCAAGCCCCGCAGGACGTCAGGGCGGTCGGCGGCAGGCTTTCGCCGATCGCGCGCAGAGCAGAGGGAACCAGCAGCCGAGGCATGGAATTGTATCCACAATAGCGGCCCACCGGGCGCTTCTCTTACAGGAGGATACATCATGCGCAAGCTCATGCTGACCACTGCTCTGGCCCTGCCCTTCTCGGTCGCGGCCTTCGCCCAGGACACCACCCTGCCCGCCGACGACCCGGCGATGCAGCCCGCCGGCGACGCGACCATGCAGCCGGACGCGACCGATCCCGCGGCCACCACGCCGATGACCACGGACCCCGTCGCCGATCCGATGGCCGATCCCGCGACCGACCCGATGGCCGACCCGGCCGCGGACCCCATGGCCGACCCGATGACGGATGACGTGGCCACCGACCAGGATGCCGACATGGCGGCGGCCGCCGCCAGCGAAAAGGTCGTCCAGCAGCAGGCCACGAACGAACTGCGCCTCGACTGGATCACCGGCACGAATGTCGAGGCTCCGGACGGGACGGGCATCGGCTCGATCAAGGACCTGATCCTCGACGGCGAGACGGGCGAGCTGAAGGCCGCCATCATCGGCGTCGGCGGCTTCCTGGGCATCGGCCAGAAGGACATCGCCCTGCCCTGGGAAGAGCTGACCATCAACTACGACGCCCGCGAGATCACGGCCAATCTGACCCGCGAAGAGGCCGATGCGGCCCCGGAATACGTGTTCCGCGACCGTGAGACCGCGCCTTCGGCCGAGATGGCCCCGGCGGGCGGCGACCCGGCGATGGCTCCGGCTGGTGGCGATCCGGCGATGGTGCCGGCCAATGACCCGGCCGGCGACCCGGCGATGCAGCCCGCACCGGGCGATGCCGGAACGGCGCCTGCCCCGGCGAACTGACCGGCGTATCCGATCAGCATATCACCGCTAGACCAAGGAATGGCGGCCCTTCGGGGCCGCCATTTGCAATTTGACAAACTTGTCGCGCGCAACAGCGGAATCATTTGACGCAGGGGCCGGATATGCTCAAGTGATGACAGGCAGCGGACCCACCGCGTGAAAGGTTGTCGTACAATGGTCTATGAGTGGGCGTTCATCGCCAATGCGTTGATTTTCGGAGGTCTGACCGTATTTCTGGCCACGGATCCCTTCAGCAGCGATGATGACGATGGCGGCACCGATCCGACGCCGGGCCTGAACCTGACCGGGACGAACGGCGCGGACCGGATGGACGGCACGGATGGCGACGACATCCTGCTGGGGCTTGGCGGCCCCGACGTGATCAGCGGCTTTGCAGGCAATGACCGGCTGGAGGGGAATACCGGCAACGACACGCTCTATGGCGGGACCGGCGATGACAGCCTTGCGGGCGGCGGCGGCACCGATGTGATCTACGGCGGGCCGGGCAATGACATCATCAGCTCGGACCGTCTGGATGCCGATGCGAACTGGGCGCGCGGCGGCGCCGAGCAGTTGTTCGGCGATGCAGGCGACGACCAGCTGCTGTTCTCGCCCGACGACATCGTGTCGGGCGGCAGCGGGGCCGATTCGTTCCGCATGGTCTATGACGTGCGCGGCGACGCGGCGCGGATCACCGATTTCGACCCGGCCGAGGACAGCCTGACCCTTTATGCGGAATTCGACGAGACGAAGCCCCCGGCGATCACCGTCAGCGCCGATGAGGACACGGCGATCACCAGCGTCGCGGTCGATGGCCGCATCGTGCTGACGCTGAACGGTGTCTTCACCAGCGAGCAGCTTGCCGTGACGCTGCGCCAGCGCGGCCTGATCTTCACCGATGCGGGCCTGCCCGCCACCTGACACGGCTTTCAAGGCAAGGTGATGCCGATGGCGTGACGTGCTGCCTGACATCGGCCCGGCGGCGTGATAGGCCATGCTCAAGGCTTTGATCAGAGGAAGAAAGATCATGCAGAAGACAACCACGGCGCTGCTTGCCGCCCTTGCGCTGGTCGCGATGCCGGCCTTCGCGCAGGACGCAGCCCCCGCCACCGACAGCCCCGCCGAGGCCGAGACCACCGCCCCCGAGGCCGAGACCGCGGCCCCTGCTGCCGACGCTGCTGAACCGGCCGACGCCACCCCGTCGGAACAGGCGGCCGAGGAAGGCGGCCAGCCGCGCCTTGGCACCTATTACGCGCTGTCCGAGCATCAGGACTGGGTGATCCGCTGCATCCGCACCGATCAGCCCAAGGACCCGTGCGAGATGTACAAGCTGCTGGTCGATGACGAGGACAATGCCGTCGCGGAACTGTCCGTCTTTCCGCTGGTCAACGGAGAGCTTGCCGCCGGCGCGCGGCTGATCGCCCCGCTCGAGACCGACCTGCTGAACGGTCTGGGCCTGCAGATCGACAATGGCGAGGCGCGCGGCTATCCGTTTGGCGTCTGCACCCAGGTCGGCTGCGTGTCGCAGATGGGTTTCACCGCCGAGGAAGTCGCCGCGATGAAGCGCGGCAGCCGCGCGACGATCCAGCTTCTGCCCTTTGGCGGCGATCCCGCACAGCCGGTGAACCTGGTGGCCTCGCTGTCCGGCTTCACCGCGGCCTTTGACGCGCTGACCGCCTATGTCGAGGCCGAGCCGGAAGCCCCCGCCGCCGAGGATGCCGAGACTGAGGCCGAGGAACCGGCCGACGCGACCGAAGAAGCGCCCGCCGAGTAAAGGGGCAGCTCCACACGATAAAGGCCCCCGCATCGCCCGATGCGGGGGCCTTTTCCATGCTGGACGCGTCAAACCCTCCGAAGCGCGATGACCGCGTTCAGGCCGCCGAAGGCAAAGGCGTTCGACAGGACCGCATCGACCCGCGCCTCGCGCGCGACATTCGGCACGACATCCAGCGCGCATTCCGGATCGGCCTCTTCATAGCCGATAGTCGGCGCGATCACGCCCTCGCGCAGCGCCATGATGCAGGCCAGAAGCTCGACCGCACCGGTCCCGCCGATCAGGTGGCCGTGCATCGACTTGGTCGAGCTGATCATCAGCCGGTCGGCGTGATGGCCGAAGGCATGAGCCACCGCCGCGCATTCGGTCTTGTCATTGGCGGCCGTTCCGGTGCCATGGGCGTTGATATAGCCGATCTCGTCTCGGTTCAGCCCGGCATCCTGCATTGCGCCGGTGATCGCGCGTTCCGCCCCCTGGGCCGAGGGCATGACGATGTCCTGCGCGTCCGAGGACATGGCAAAGCCCACCACCTCGGCCAGGATGTCGGCGCCGCGCGCGCGGGCATGCTCGTATTCCTCGAAGACGAAGACGCCCGCCCCCTCGCCCTGGACCATGCCGTTGCGGTTGGCGCTGAAGGGGCGGCAGGCATCCTTGGACATGACGCGCAGCCCCTCCCACGCCTTGACGCCGCCGAAGCACAGCATCGCCTCGGACCCGCCCGACAGCATCACCTCGGCCGCGCCCGAGCGCACCATCTGGAAGGCCAAGCCCATCGCGTGGTTCGAGCTGGCGCAGGCCGTGGCGACGGTGAAGGACGGGCCGCGCAGGCCGAATTCCATGCTGACATGGCTGGCGGCGGCATTGTTCATCAGCTTGGGGACGACAAAGGGGTGAACGCGGTTCTTCCCTTCCTCGTAGACGGCGCGGTAATTCTCGTCCCAGGTGTTCAGCCCGCCCCCGGCCGTGCCCAGAACCACGCCCGAGCGAAAGCCGATCGCGCCCTCGAAATGCAGGCCCGATTGCTCGACCGCCTGCTTGGCAGCCAGCAGGGTGAATTGCGTGAACTTGTCGTAAAGCAGGATCTGCTGGCGGTTGAAATACTGCTCGGGCTGCCAGTCATGGACCTGCGCGCCGATCTGGATGGACAGCCGCTCGACATCGCGGAACTGAAGCTGGGTGATGCCCGAACGCCCCTCGCGGAAGGCGTCCAGCGTCGAGGCCACGTCCGCGCCAAGCGCGTTGATCGTGCCGGCGCCGGTGATCACCACCCGGCGCAGACCGGACCGCGCGGTCAGACCGCCCGTCCCCTGCACCGCCGGCGCGGCAATGCCCGCATCGGCCAGCGCCTCGATATCGGCGGGCGGGGTCTTGTCCTTGCCCGCCATCAGCCCTTTTCCGCCACCAGCCGTTCGACCGCTGCGATGATCGTGCCCATGGACGAGATGTCGAAATCCGATTTCTCGGGTTCATTGGCGTTGAAGGGGATCGAGATGTCGAACTCCTCTTCGATGGCGAAGATGGATTCGACCAGGCCCAAGCTGTCGATGCCCAGATCCTGCGGGGTCGCGTCATCGGTGATCTGCTCGGGTTCCAGCATGGCCTGTTCGGCGATGATGGCGCGGATGCGGTTCTTGATGTCGTCGGTCATATGGCCTCCTGATCAGCCCTTTTCCAACAGTCGTGTAACGGATTGCTGAAGTTTTGAAAGCTGTTCTGCGAAACGCGGCAGACGGCGCATGGCCTTCTGGATCTCCATCTGCGTTTCCATCTTCACGGCGGGATTGCCCAGGATCACCCTGCCCGAAGGGACGCGGGTGAAGATCTTGGTCGCGCCGCCGGCGATCACGTCGTCGCCGATTTCGATATTGTCGCTGACGCCGACCTGCCCGGCCAGCACCACGCGGTCGCCGATCCGCGACGAGCCCGCAATGCCCACCTGTCCGCAGATGAGGCAGTCGCGGCCCACCACGACATTGTGGCCCAGATGCGCGAGGTTGTCGATCTTGGTGCCCGATCCGACCTGCGTGGCGCGGATCGTGCCGCGGTCGATCGTGGCATTGGCGCCGATTTCGACATCATCGCCGATCTCGACGCCGCCAAGCGAATGGATGCGCGTCCAGTGCTGCGCCTTGATCGCGTCGCGCTGGCCGAGGGTGCGGCGGATCTCCTCGATGCCGGATTCCTCGGGCGTGACGAAAGAGAAGCCGTCGCCGCCGATCACCGCGCCGGGCTGGACGATCAGCCGGTCGCCCGCCGTGACGCCATGGGCGATGCGCACGCCAGCATGGATCAGCGCATCATCCCCGATCCGGCTGCCGCGCGCGATGCTGGCATGGGCGCCGATTCGGGCGCGCGCGCCGATCACCACGCCGGCCCCGATCACGACGAAGGGTCCGATCGAGGCGCCCTCGCCGATCTGCGCCGAAGGGTCGATGACCGCGCTGGCATGGATGCCGGGGGCGATGTCGGGGCCGGGATCGAAGGCCTGCGTCAGCCCGGCCATGACCAGCCGGGGCCGGGGCGCGAAGATCGCGGCCCGAAGGCCAAGCGCCTCGGGGTCCATCCCCTCGGCCAGGATCGCCATGGCGCCGGGGGCCAGCGCCTCGGCATAGCGCGGCGCCATGGCCAGCGCGATGATGCCGGTCGAGGCGGCGCCTGCGGAGGCGGGTTCGGCGGCACCGGTGACGTTCAGGTCAAGCTCGCCCCAGGCGCGGGCGCCGAGGGTCTGGGCCAGGTCGCGGATGGTGATCGGCATGTCGCCCCCTTTCCCGACGCGACTTAGCCTGTTTGGCCGCGCCGCGCCAGTCTGCTGGCCGTGCCGCAGCGTCAGCCCTGCGTGGCGTCCTGCAGCGCGCGCCAGATGCGGGCATCGCGGCCATAGACATCATCGAACAGCCGCACCCGCCCCTGATCATCGGGCCAGGCGGTGAAATAGACCAGATGGACCGGGATGGCGGGCCGCATCGTCAGCCATTGCTCGCGGCCGCTGTCGCGCGCGCGGCGGAACATCGCGGCCGGGTCGTCCGTCTGGCGCGACAGCAGCTGGTGGGCCAGATCGACCGGGTCGCCGATCCGGATGCAGCCATTCGAGGCCGCCCGCATCCGGTTGCCGAACAGGCTCTTGTTCGGGGTGTCGTGCAGATAGATGTTCCAGGGATTGGGAAAGATGAACTTGACGATGCCAAGCGCATTGTCGTCACTTGGCTTCTGGCGCAGCCGATAGGGAAAGCCGCCCGACAGGTCCAGCGCCTCGCGCGGGACGACATTGCCGCGACGGTCGATCACATCCAGATGCGGAAAGGCGTGCCGGTTCTCGCGCAGCTTGGGCAGATAGGTGCGCTGCAGCATCCCCGGCGGCACCGTCCAGGTCGGGTTCACCACGATATGGGACAGCATGTCCGAGAATTCCGGCGTCCGCATCTCGTCGGCATGCTTGCCCACGACGCTGCGGGTGCGGAAGATCTCGGCCCCGTTCTCGACGATGGTGGTGCTGTATTCGGGGATGTTCACCCAGACATGGCGCTGGTTCAGGTCATGCCCGCCCATCCAGCGCAGCCGCTCCAGCGCGACGGCGATGGCGCGCTGCCGCCCGTCCTGCCCCGAAGGCGTCTCGCCGTTCAGCGCGCGGATCGTCTGCGGCCCGGCAATGCCGTCGGCAGGCAGTCCCGCAGCCTCCTGGAAGCGCTGCACCGACAGCGCCAGTTCGGCGTCATAAAGCGTCGGCTCGGCGGCCGGCGCGGAAAGGCCCATCGCCTCCAGCCGCGCGCGCATCAGGGGCAGGTCGCCCCCCCGCATGCCGATCCGCCACAGTCCCTCGGGCACCCGCGGCAGGTGGTGCGGGATGTCCAGATCGGCCCTGCCCGCCAAGGCCTGCTGCAGGGCGCGATAGGCGGGATGGTCCGGCGCCGCCGACGCGATCACCGCAGCCGGGTCGGACGATTCGACGAAACGCGCCAGCAGGCCCGGCACGTCATGCCCGCCGCCCTCGCGCTTGATCTCGCCATCGACGCGCGAGGGGCGCAGGACGCCGCCCGACAGGTCCGACAGCAGCCGCGACAGGGCGCGGGCATGGGCCAGTTCCGCCTCGATCCCCTCGGTCGCGCCCAGAAGATGCGGCGCGTAGCGGGCCGAGGGGATGGCATGGCGCGGCGCCTCGGCGATAGCGCGGCGCAGCGCCTCGCGACGGGGCGCCGCAGATTCGCCCAGAAAGACCGGCCGCAGCCCGTGCCGCCCGTAGAAGGCCGCCAGATCGGGATCGCCCGCGATCGCCTCGGCCAGCGCCATTTCGTCAGGGGTGAAATGCAGGCGCGGCGCATTTGCCACGCTGACCGAGGTCGCGGTTCCGTGACCGATCTGCGCCATCGCGGGCCCGGCCAGCAGCGCTGCGGCCAGCAACGGCACGGATTTCAGAAACAGACGCAGCACCATCACCGACCCTCAGACCTTGTCTGGACAATACCCGCCGCCCGGCGCACTGTCACTGTCAAGCGGCTGATCGGTCTGGCGAAAACCGCTCTTGTGGCGGGTCGGTCACAGACAGATGCAGATCGGTGACAGTGCCCGGGGATCGGCAAGAACCCGCCCAATTTGCACGATGCAACGTTCGCAGGCCAGAATCCGTTTCGTTCCACACCGGAATTTGACATATTGTTAGCACAGCGGGGGTACAACCCGAACGTGCCGCGCCATGCGTGGAAACCAAGAACGATGCAGGACAGGCGATCTGACATGACTTTGGACCTTATCTCTCGTCGCGGCATTCTCGGTGTGTTTGCGGCGACAAGCGTTGCGGCCGCTCCGGTCATGGCCAACGCTTTCGGATTTCTGCGCGGCAATGCGGGCGACATGCGGCGGGTGCGCATGTATAACGGCCGGACCGGGGAAAGCATCGACACCGTCTACTGGATCGACGGCAAATATGTCCGCGAGGCGCTGAACGAGATCAACATCTTCATGCGCGACTGGCGCACGGGCGAGGTGATCGGCATCGACCCGCGCACCATCGACGTGGCGGCGGCCTCGGCGCGCCTGCTGCAGACGAACGAACCCTACATGATGCTGTCGGGCTACCGCTCGCCGCGCACGAACGCCATGCTGCGGCGTCAATCGGGCGGCGTGGCTCAGAACTCGCTGCACACGACCGGCAAGGCTGCCGACCTGCGTCTCAAGTCGCGATCGGTCGCGCAGATGTACCAGGCCGCCGTGGCCTGCCGCGCGGGCGGCGTGGGCCGCTACACGCGCTCGAACTTCGTTCACATGGATTGCGGCCCGGTCCGCACCTGGGGCAGCTGAGGGCAGAACGTCCCCGCAAATGCCAAGGCGCCCCCGCAACAGGCGGGCGTCTTCGTTGATCATATTCACATTTCGCCCTTGCAGCGCCGCGCGCTACGCCGCAACGTGGGGCGGCACTGACAGATCGAACGGAACGGCATGAGCCCCCAAGAAGCCCGACGCCTCAAGACGGCCAAGAAGATCCAGTCTGCCGCCGTTGCCCTGGCGGTGCGTGACGGCCTTGCCAATGTCACCACCGAGGCGATCGCCCGCGAGGCGGGAATCAGCACCCGCACCTTCTTCAACTATTACCCCTACAAGGAGGCCGCCCTGATGGGGCCGCCGCCCGATTATCCGGCCGATGCGGGCGAAGCCTTCGTGGCGGGCCGCGGGCGTCTGATCGACGACCTGTCGCGCCTGATCGAGGCGCATCTGTCGCGCTTTCTGGACGAGCGCGAGATGATCGGCCACCTGCTGCGCCTCAGCGAGACCGATGCGAAGCTCGAGGCGCTGCGCAACAGCGCCATGCTGGCCCGGCGCGCGCAGATGCGAAACCTGCTGCATCGCCGCCTGCCCGGCTCGGACCCGCGCCTGATCGAGATTCTGGCCGCCGCCATCGTCGCCGCAACCAACGCCGCGACCAAGGACTGGGCCTCGGGCGAGCGTCCGGACTTCATCGCCTCGGCGCATGAGAACCTGACCATGATCATGGCCGCTGCCGAATTGCTGGGCAAGTCGCAGCGCAGCTGATCAGGGCGCAAGCAGCCGGCGATACAGGTCCTCGGCAAAGCCCTCGGCCTCGGCGATGGGATCGCGCGAGGCGCCAAGGACCGCGCGCACCTGGGCATCGAAATCCGCATAATGCTGCGTCAGCGCCCAGATCGAGAAGATCAGGTGATGCGGATCGACGCGGCGCAGCCGCCCCTCGTCCATCCAGCGCCCCAGGATCGCCGCGCTGTCATCGACGATCTGGCGCAGGCCGCCGCCCAGAACCTCGGTCAGATGGGGCGCGCCTTGCAGGATCTCATAGGCAAAGAGCCGGCTTTCGCGCGGAAAATCACGCGACATCATCAGCTTGGCGCGTATATAGGCCAGCACTTCGGACAGCGGGTCGCCCTGGGGGTCCAGCCGCCGCAGCGGATCCAGCCACATCTCCAGAAGCGTGGTCAGCAGCGTCTTGTGGATCTCATCCTTCGAGGCGAAGTAATACAGCACGTTCGGCTTGGAGAGGCCCGCCGCCCGCGCGATCTGGTCGATCGTGGCTCCGCGAAAGCCATTCGCCGAAAAGGCCGTCAGGGCACCTTCAAGGATCAGGTCGCGATTCTTCTGCTGAATTCGCGTCATCGCGGCCGGCGCAGCCTCTGTCATCGCGTCGATCCTTCTGGCATGCTCGGAAAACCGGCAGCGTCCCTGTATCGGCCCTGCGCCCCATCACGGCGCTTGACTGGCACTGGACCCGTGCTAGCCTGATCCTGACCGTTTGGTCAATATTCCGTGAGGACGTTACCCATGCCGCTCGATCGCAAGCCCGCCCCGAATGACCTGCGCGCCTTCTGGATGCCCTTCACCGCGAACCGCCAGTTCAAGTCGGCGCCGCGGATGCTGGTCGCGTCGAAGGACATGCATTACACCTCGGCCGACGGCCGGCAGATCCTCGACGGGACGGCGGGCCTGTGGTGCTGCAATGCCGGCCATTGCCGCCCGCGCATCACCGAGGCCGTGCAGGCGCAGATCGGAGAGCTGGACTATGCCCCCGCCTTCCAGATGGGCCATCCGCTGGCTTTCGAGCTGGCCAACCGCATCGTGGACATCGCCCCCGAGGGGATGGAGCATGTCTTCTATTGCAACTCCGGCTCGGAAGCCGTCGATACGGCGCTGAAGATCGCGCTGGCTTATCACCGCGCCCGCGGCGACAGCGCCCGGACGCGCCTGATCGGGCGCGAGCGCGGCTATCACGGCGTGGGCTTCGGCGGCATCTCGGTCGGCGGGATCGTGAACAACCGCCGCCATTTCGGCACGCTGTTGGCCGGCGTCGATCACATGCCCCATACCCACCTGCCCGAGAACCGCATGACCAAGGGCCAGCCCGAACACGGCGCCCATCTGGCCGACGAGCTGGAACGGATCGTGGCGCTGCACGGGGCCGAGACCATCGCCGCCGTGATCGTCGAGCCGATGGCGGGCTCGACCGGCGTACTGATGCCGCCCAAGGGCTATCTGCAGAAGCTGCGCGAGATCACCCGCAAGCACGGCATCCTTCTGATCTTCGACGAGGTCATCACCGGCTTCGGCCGTCTGGGCAGCCCCTTTGCCGCCCAGCATTTCGGCGTCGTCCCCGACATGATCACCTGTGCGAAGGGCCTGACGAACGGCGTCATCCCGATGGGCGCGGTGCTGACCTCGGGCGCGATCCACGACGCCTTCATGCAGGGCCCCGAGCACATCATCGAACTGTTCCACGGCTACACCTATTCCGGCAACCCGATCAGCTGCGCCGCGGCCATCGCCACACTGGACACCTATGCCGAGGAAGGGCTGCTGACCCGCGCCGCCAGCCTTGAAACCTATTGGCAAGAGGCGATCCACAGCCTGGCGGACCATCCGCATGTGATCGACATCCGCAATATGGGCCTGATCGGCGCGGTGGAACTGGCCTCGATCGACGGCCAGCCCGGCAAGCGCGCCTTCGACGTCTTCATCAAGGCATTCGAGGCCGGCATCCTGATCCGCGTCACCGGCGACATCATCGCCATGTCGCCGCCCCTGATCATCAGCGAGGCGCAGATCGACCATCTGATCGGCACGCTTGGCGATGTGCTGAAAGCCGCCGCGTAAGGCGCGGAACCCATCAAGCCGACCCCGCGACAGAACGGGGCGGCACGACAGGAAGGACGAGACGAATGAGCGACGCGAGCGCCGTGATGAGTGCTGCGAATCTGGCGGTGGACGGCCAGAGGCTGTGGGACAGTCTTGAAGAGATGGCCCGGATCGGCCCCGGCATCGCGGGGGGCTGCAACCGCCAGACGCTGACCGATGCCGATGCCGAGGGGCGCGCGCTGTTCCGGCGCTGGTGCGAGGATGCCGGGATGGTGATGGGGCTCGACCGGATGGGCAACATGTTCATGCGCCACGAGGGGACCCAGCCCGATCTGGACCCGGTCTATATCGGCAGCCATCTGGATACCCAGCCCACCGGCGGCAAGTATGACGGCGTGCTGGGCGTTCTGGCCGGGCTGGAGGTGATCCGCTCGATCCGTGATCTGGGCATCCGCACGCGCCGACCCATCGTGGTGGTGAACTGGACCAACGAGGAAGGCGCGCGTTTCGCGCCGGCCATGCTGGCCTCGGGCGTCTTTGCGGGCGTGCATGACGAGGATTACGCCAACAGCCGCACCGATGCCGAGGGCAAGCGGTTCGGCGAGGAGCTGGACCGGATCGGCTGGCGCGGCGACGAGAAACCGGGCGATCGCAAGATCCACGCGATGTTCGAGTATCATATCGAGCAGGGCCCGATCCTCGAGGCCGAGGGCAAGCAGATCGGCGTGGTGACGCATGGCCAAGGCCTCTGGTGGCTAGAGGTCACGCTGACGGGGAAGGACGCGCATACGGGCTCGACGCCGATGGGGATGCGGGTGAATGCCGGTCTGGGCATGGCGCGGATCATCGAGGCGGTGCACCGGATCGCGATGGACCACCAGCCCGATGCGGTGGGCGCCGTGGGCCAGGCGAATGTCTGGCCGAACAGCCGCAACGTGATCCCCGGAAAGGCGGTCTTCACCATCGATTTCCGCTCGCCTGATCTGGGGAAACTGACCTCGATGCGTGCGAGGCTTGAGGCGGAAGCCGCTGAAATCGCCTCGGATCTGGGGCTGGGCATCGAGATCGAGCCCGTCGGGCATTTCGACCCGGTGACCTTCGACGCGGGGCTGGTCGCCAGCGTCCGGCGCGCGGCAGAGACCCTGGGGCTGAGCCATATGGATATCGTGTCGGGCGCGGGTCACGATGCTTGCTGGATCAACCGCGTCGCGCCCACGGTGATGATCATGTGTCCCTGCGTGGACGGGCTGAGCCATAACGAGGCAGAGGCGATCACGCCGGACTGGGCGCGCGCGGGCTGCGACGTGCTGCTGCATGCGGTGCTGGACGCCGCCGGGATCGACCGTTGAGGGGCTGGCGCTGAGCGGCGGGCGCCGGGGGCCAGCCCCCGGACCCCCGGGGTATTTGGACAACGAAGAAGAGGGAAGGCCATGAGCACGGTCATCAGGGGCGGCACCATCGTCACGGCGGATCTGACCTATGAGGCGGATGTGCTGATCGAGGGGGGCCGGATCGCGGCCATCGGCGAGGGGCTGGTGGGGGATCGGGTGCTGGACGCCTCGGGCTGCTATGTCATGCCGGGCGGGATCGATCCGCATACCCATCTGGAGATGCCCTTCATGGGCACCTATTCGGCCGACGATTTCGAAAGCGGCACGCGCGCGGCGCTGGCGGGCGGGACGACGATGGTCGTCGATTTCGCCCTGCCCTCGCCCGGTCAGGGGCTGCTGGACGCGCTGCAGATGTGGGACAACAAGGTCAGCCGCGCGCATTGCGATTACAGCTATCACATGGCCGTCACCTGGTGGGGCGAGCAGGTCTTCGACGAGATGCAGGCCGTCGTGGATCGGGGCATCACCAGCTTCAAGCATTTCATGGCCTACAAGGGCGCCCTGATGGTGAACGATGACGAATTGTTCGCCAGCTTCCGCCGGGTGGGCGATCTGGGCGGGCTGGCCATGGTCCATGCCGAAAACGGCGATGTCGTAGCCGAACTGTCGGCGCGGCTGCTGGCCGAGGGCAATTGCGGCCCCGAGGCCCATGCTTATTCGCGCCCGCCCCAGGTCGAGGGCGAGGCCGCGAACCGGGCCATCATGGTGGCCGACATGGCCGGCGTGCCGCTTTACATCGTGCATGTCAGCTGCGAGGAGGCGCATGAGGCGATCCGCCGGGCGCGGGCGCAAGGCAAGCGCGTCTGGGGCGAGCCGCTGATCCAGCACCTGACCCTGGACGAGAGCGAGTATTTCCACCCCGACTGGGATCATGCCGCCCGCCGCGTCATGTCGCCGCCCTTCCGCAACAAGGCGCATCAGGACAGCCTCTGGGCGGGTCTGCAATCGGGCAGCCTGTCGGTCGTGGCGACCGATCACTGCGCCTTTACCAGCGAGCAGAAGCGTTTCGGGATCGGCGATTTCACCAAGATCCCGAACGGGACCGGGGGGCTTGAGGACCGGATGCCGATGCTCTGGACGCATGGCGTCGGGACGGGGCGGCTGACGCCGAACGAATTCGTCGCCGTGACCTCGACCAACATCGCCAAGATCCTGAACATGTATCCGAAGAAGGGCGCCGTTCTGGTCGGGGCGGATGCCGATCTGGTCGTCTGGGACCCCGAAGCCGAAAAGGTCATCACCGCCGGCGCGCAGCAATCGGCCATCGATTACAACGTCTTCGAGGGGCAGCGGGTCAAGGGTCTGCCGCGTTTCACGCTGACGCGCGGCGTGGTCGCCGTGACCGAGGGCAAGATCGAAAGCCGCGAGGGGCATGGCGAATTCGTCGCCCGCGCGCGCCGACCGGCCGTGAACAGGGCGCTGTCGGCCTGGAAGGAGCTGACCGCGCCCCGTCCGGTCGAGCGGACCGGCATTCCGGCGACGGGGGTCTGAGTTGGACGCAAGCCCCCTGCCCCGGAACGCCGCCATCGCCCCTGCCGCCCCGGTCATCGAGGCGCGCGGCGTCAGCCTGACCTTCCAGACCGCGGATGGGCCGGTCCATGCCCTCAAGGATGTGGACCTGTCCATCGGGCGCGGCGAATTCGTCAGCTTCATCGGGCCTTCGGGCTGCGGCAAGACGACGTTTCTGCGCAGCATCGCCGCGCTGGAGACGCCGACGGGCGGCACGCTCAGCGTGAACGGGATGGAGCCGGACGCCGCGCGGCGGGCGCGGGCCTATGGCTATGTCTTTCAGGCGCCGGGGCTTTATCCGTGGCGGACCATCGCCGGGAACATCTCGCTGCCGCTGGAGATCATGGGCTTCTCGCGCGCCGAGCGGGCGGAGCGGATCGCCCGCGTTCTGGATCTGGTCGAGCTGTCGGGCTTTGGCGCCAAGTTCCCTTGGCAGCTGTCGGGGGGCATGCAGCAGCGCGCCAGCATCGCGCGCGCCCTCGCCTTCGACGCCGACATCCTGCTGATGGACGAACCCTTCGGCGCGCTGGACGAGATCGTGCGCGACCGCCTGAACGAGGCGCTGCTGGAATTGTGGCGCAAGACCGGCAAGACGATCGGTTTCGTCACTCATTCGATCCCCGAGGCCGTCTATCTGTCCACCCGCATCGTCGTCATGTCGCCACGTCCGGGCCGGATCACCCGCGTGATCGAAAGCACCCTGCCCGCCGAGCGTCCGCTGGACATCCGCGACACGCCCGAATTCATCGCGCTGGCCCATGAGGTGCGCGAGGGCCTGCGCGAGGGTCATGCCCATGATTGAGGCGTGGCGCCGAGCCGGGCGCGGCAATCTGGTGCCGATCCTGACCGTGCTTCTGATCATCATCGGCATCTGGTATCTGGGCGCGATCCGCATGAACGCGCAATGGGAACGCGATCAGGCCGCCCGTGCGGGCATCGAGCTGAGCCTGCCCGAGCTTGTCTCGCGCACCCTTTCACAGGACCGACCGGTCCTGCCCGCGCCGCATCAGGTGGCCGAGGGGCTGTGGCAGGGCGTGGCAGGACAGGCCGTCACCTCGCGCCGGTCGCTGGTCTGGCATGGCTGGGTCACGCTGTCGGCGACGCTGGCGGGATTTGCCATCGGCACGGCGGCGGGGATCGTGCTGGCTATCGGGATCGTGCATAGCCGCGCGATGGACCAGTCGGTCATGCCCTGGGCCGTGGCCAGCCAGACCGTGCCGATCCTGGCCATCGCGCCGATGGTGATCGTGGTCCTGGCCTCGATCGGGGTGACGGGGCTTCTGCCCAAGGCGATCATCGCGGCCTGGCTGTCCTTTTTCCCGGTGTTGGTCGGCATGGTCAAGGGGCTGCGCACGCCCGACGGGATGCAGCTTGACCAGATGCGCAGCTGGAGCGCGGGCGGAGGCCGGACCTTCTGGCATCTGCGCCTGCCCTCGTCGCTGCCCTATCTCTTTGCCAGCCTCAAGGTGGCCATCGCCGCAGCCCTTGTCGGCACCATCGTGGGCGAATTGCCCGCAGGCGCCACGGCGGGGCTGGGCGCTCGGCTTCTGTCGGGCAGCTATTACGGGCAGACGGTGCAGATCTGGTCGGCTTTGTTCGCCGCCGCGATCCTGGCCGCCACGTTGGTCGCCATCGTCGGCCTGCTGGAACGGGCCACCCTCAAACGCATGGGGCTGGCCCGATGAGCGCGATACCGATCCTGGGCGTCTGGCTGGCCGGGCTGGCGCTGAACCTGTGGCTGGCGCGCTTCGACACGCGCGCGACGCGCACCGCCGTCGCGCTGATCTTCGGGGCCACGATCATCCTGCTCTGGGAGATGACGGTCCGCATCTATCAGGTGCCGACCGTCATCCTGCCCGCGCCCAGCCTGATCGCGGAAAGCGTCGTTGCGAACCGCTCAATCCTCTGGGCCGATTTCGTGCAGACGATCCTGAAGGGCGCGCTGTCGGGCTGGGTGATCGGGGCCGCCGCCGCCGTGGCGACCGCCATCGCCATCGACCGCAGCCCGTTCCTGCAGCGCGGCCTGCTGCCGATCGGCAATTTCGTCTCGGCCCTGCCCATCGTGGGGATCGCGCCGATCCTGGTCATGTGGTTCGGCTTCGACTGGCAGTCCAAGGCCGCCGTGGTCGTGGTGATGGTCTTCTTCCCGATCCTCGTGAACATGGTCGCGGGCCTCAAGGCGACCGAGCCGATGCAGCGCGACCTGATGTCCAGCTGGGCCGCGCCCTATTGGCCCGCCTTGTGGAAGCTGCGCCTGCCCGCCGCGATGCCGTTCCTTTTCAACGGCTTGAAGATCACGACGACGCTGGCCCTGATCGGCGCCATCGTTGCCGAATTCTTCGGCAGCCCCACGCGCGGCATGGGTTTTCGCATCTCGACGGCGGTCGGGCGGCTGGACCTGCCGCTGGTCTGGGCCGAGATTGTCGTGGCGGCCCTGGCGGGGACGCTGTTCTACGGAATTGTCGCGCTGATCGAGAAGAAGGTGACCTTCTGGCACCCGTCGCAGCGCGGCTGACCGGGCCGTCAAGGCCCACCAACAGGAGAGGACGCAGATGAAACGACTGATGATTTCGGCCGCAGGGCTGGCACTCATGGCGGGCGCGGCGCAGGCAGACGATCTGACGCTGCAACTGAAATGGGTCACGCAGGCCCAGTTCGCGGGCTATTACGTTGCCCTTGATCAGGGCTTCTACGAAGAAGAGGGCCTGAACGTCACCATCCTGCCCGGCGGCCCGGACATCGCGCCGACGCAGGTTCTGGCCGGTGGCGGGGCCGATGTCATCGTCGAATGGATGCCCGCAGCCCTGGCCGCGCGCGAACGCGGCCTGCCACTGGTGAACATCGCGCAGCCGTTCAAATCCTCGGGGATGATGCTGACCTGCCTCAAGGAAAGCGGCATCGAGAATCCCGAGACCGATTTTGCGGGCAAGACGCTCGGCGTCTGGTTCTCGGGCAACGAATACCCGTTCCTGTCCTGGATGAACACGCTTGGCCTCTCGACCGAGGGCGGGGCCGATGGCGTGACGGTGCTGAAACAGGGCTTCAACGTCGATCCGCTGCTGCAGAAGCAGGCCGCCTGCATCAGCACGATGACCTATAACGAATACTGGCAGGTGATCGATGCGGGCATCGCCCCCGAGGATCTGGTGACCTTCAAATACGAGGATCAGGGCGTCGCCACGCTGGAGGACGGGCTTTACGTCCTGGAACCCGCTCTGTCCGACGAAGAGATGGTGGACAAGCTGGCGCGCTTTGTCCGGGCCAGCATGAGGGGCTGGGAATTCGCCGCCGCCAATCCCGAACAGGCCGCCGAGATCGTGCTGGAGAACGACGAGACCGGCGCCCAGACACTGGAGCATCAGACCCGCATGATGGGCGAGATCGCCAAGCTGCTGGAAGGCTCGAACGGCACGCTGGATCAGGCCGATTACCAGCGCACGGTCGATACGCTGCTGGCGGGCGGCTCGGACCCGGTCATCTCGGCCGCGCCCGAAGGCGCCTTCACCACCGCCGTCACCGACCGCGCCTTCCAGTAAGGCCGCATCGGCGCGAAAGAACAGGGCCGCCCCGTAGGGCGGCCCTTTTTCGATCCCCGGATCGCGCGGCCCTATTCGGCGGGCTGAACCGCGCCGCGCCGGGACTGCCGGCGCGCCTCGGCCCGTGCCGCGCGGCGCAGGCGCCGCCGCCCGTCCCAGGCCAGCAGCGTCGGCGTCAGCAGCAGCGTCACCGCCGTCGCCACGACCAGACCGCCCGCGATCCCCGTCGAAAGCTGGATCCAGAACTGCCCCGAAGGCGCCCCGAAATACAGGTCGCGCCCCGCGAAGTCGATCGTCATGCCCAGCACCATCGGCATCAGGCCGATCACCGTCGTCGTCGCGGTCAGGATCACCGGGCGGAAACGCTCGGCGGCGGCGCGACGGGCGGCGCGGTCCGGGTCCAGCCCGTTGCCGCGATGCTCGTTATAGGCGTCGATCAGGACGATGTTGTTGTTCACCACCACCCCGGCCAAAGCCATGATGCCGATGCCGCTCATCACGATCGAGAAGGGCTCCTGCCGGATCATCAGGCCCAGGAACACGCCAGCGATGGAAAAGATGATCGCGGTCAGGATCAGGAAAGCCTGATAGAAGCTGTTCATCTGGATCAACAGGATCGTGAACATCAGGAACAGGGCCACGAAGAAGGCGCCGACAAGGAAGGTCATCGCCTCCTGCTGGTCCTCGATCTCGCCGCCGTAATTGACCTCGACCGTCTCGGGCAGATCAAGCGCCGCGATGGCCGCGCCGATGCGCTGCAACTCGACCGCCAGCGTCGTGCCGGGCGCCAGATCGGCGCTCAGCGTCTGGGTCTCGCGGGCGCCCACGCGGGTGATGGCGGCGGGCGCGGGTGCGGGGATGATCTGCACCACGTTCGAGATCGGCACCTGCCCCGAGGCGACGTTCACCCGCAGATTGGCGAGGTTCTCGAAATTGCGCTGCTCGGGCGGGTAGCGCAGGGTGATGTCCACCTCGTCATCGGCGAAATCGGGCAGATAGGTGCCCAGGCTCACGCCGTTGGTCAGCAGCCGCACGGCGGTACCGATCGTGTCCATGTCCACCCCGTAGCGCGCCGATTCCTCTCGGTCCACGACCAGTCGGATCTCGGGATTGGGGCGCGGCGTGTCATTGGCGATGTCGACGAAGGTGCCCGCCTCGATCATCAGCTGCTCGATCGCCTCGGCGGCGGCCTGCAAGGTCGCGCGGTCCCGGGCCGAGACCTCGATCTGCACCGGGCGCGAAGCCCCCGGCCCGGCCGAGGCGGCCTCGACCTGGATGCCCAGCCCCGGCAGGCTTTCGGTCAGCGCGCGCATCTCGTCGATGATCTCGCCCGAGCGGCGGCGGGTCTGCCAATCCGTGAACTCGACCTGGATCTGCCCGATCACGTCCGAGGACATGTTGCCCCGCACCCGTTCCTCGACCGATCCGATGGTGCGGGAATAGACGCTGTCGATCCCCTCCAGCCCGATCAGGCGGCGCTCGACCAGCTGCACAAGCTGGTCTGCCTCCTGCACCGCGAGGTTGCCGTTCGCGGTGATCTGGACCTGCGCCCGTTCGGCATCGGTCGCGGGGAAGAAATCCACCCCCCGGCCCAGCAGCGAATAGGCGTAGAACACCGCCAGCAGCCCCAGGATCGCCAGCCCGAGCGAGGTGCCCGGCCGCGCGATGGTCCAGCCCGAGAAGCGGTTCATCACCGACGGCACCTCGGCCTCGTCCGGGGCCAGATTGCCGTCGCCGCCCCCGCCCAGCACCGTCCCCGCCACCGGCACGAAGATCAGCGCCATCGCCAGCGACATCAGCAGCGTCGCGATCATCGTCGCGGGCAGGTAGAACATGAACTGCCCCGCCAGGCCCGGCCAGAACAGCAGCGGGAAGAACACCGCCAGCGTCGTCGCGGTCGAGGCCGTGATCGGCCAGGCCATGCGCTGCGCGGCCATGAGGAAGGCGTCGAACTTGTTGTGGCCCTTGGCGATCAGCCGCTCGCCCAGTTCGACCACCACGATGGCGCCGTCGACCAGCATCCCCACGACAAGGATCAGCGCGAACAGCACGATCACGTTCAGCGTGAAGCCAAGCGCCCAGATCACGAGAATGCCGCCGAGGAAAGAGCCCGGGATTGCAACCGCCACCAGAAGCGAGGCGCGCGTGCCCAGAAACAGCACCGTGACAAGCATCACCAGCACCACGGCGGCGATGACGTTGTTCTGCAGATCCGACAGCAGGTCGCGCATCTCGACGGACTGGTCGTTCATGAAATCGACCTGAACCTGACCCGGCCAGCCCGAAATCGTCCGGTTCACCTCGGCGCGCACGGCCTCGACCGTGTCGATCACGTTGGCGCCCGCGGATTTCCGCACGTCGATGGCCAGGGCGGGCTGGCCGTCGATGCGGGCATAGCTGACAGGGTCCTTGAAGGTCTGGCGCACCTCGGCCACGTCCTGCACCCGCAGGACGGTCGGGCCGTTGACCAGAACCGGGATCGACATGATTTCGTCCAGCCGCACGACCGTGCCGGGGATCGACACGCCCAGCCGCCCCGCGCCGG
Source organism: Paracoccus sp. (in: a-proteobacteria) (assembly GCF_030604785.1). GTDB lineage: Bacteria > Pseudomonadota > Alphaproteobacteria > Rhodobacterales > Rhodobacteraceae > Paracoccus. The sequence goes on from NZ_JAUVVF010000005.1 coordinate 68,186, forward strand.
TATCGAAACTGCCCACCGCGATCAGCTGGTTGTTGGCCTGCACCGCCTGCGACAGCTGCCCGGGCGAGATGCCGTAGGTCTCCATCGCAAGGGGGTCGATCAGAACCTCAAGCTGGTCCTCGCGGTCACCGGTCAGGTCGGCCTGAAGCACGCCGCTGACCGTCTCGATCCGGTCGGCCAGCTGGCGGCCCAGACGGATCAGCTCCCGCTCGGGGACATGGCCCGACAGCGCGACCGTCAGGATCGGGAACATCGACATGTCGATCTCGCGCACGAAGGGGCCGTCCGCGCCCTGCGGGATGTCGGGACCGGCATCGTCCACCGCATCCTTGACCGATTGCAGCGCCGTGTCCTGATCGAAGCCGGGCCGGAATTCCAGCTGGACCGAGGCGAAGCCCTCGCTGGCCTTGGTGGTCATGCGCCGCAGCCCCTCCAGCGCGTTGACCTGCCGTTCGATCGGCTCGGCCAGCAGCTTGGCGGCATCCTCGGCGCTGACGCCGCTATAGGTGACGTTCACGATGAAGATCGGGATGTCGACCTCGGGCATCGATTCCTTCGGGATCGACACATAGGCGTAGAAGCCCGACAGAAGCAGCGCGAACATCACCAGGACGATGGTCCGCGAACGCGAGAAGGCTGCCGCGATCATCCCGTTCATGGCTGCCCCCTCAATTCTCGGCCGACGGCGCCGGCGCGTCGGGATCCGCGGCCCCGATCAGCGCCGCCGCCGCTTCGGCCTCGGCCGAATCCGGGTCGGCGGCCGCCGGTCCGGGCGCCGGCGCTTCGGTGCCGCCGCCCAGCACGCTGCGGAATTCCTCGGGCGTCTCGGACACAAGCGCCCGCTGGCCGTCATTCAGCGCCCCCTGCGAGATGGTCACGATCTGCACCTCGTCGGGCAGGCCGGTGGCCCAGATCGCCTCGGCGCGGGCCTGAACGATGTCGATGGGCGCGAAACGCAGCGTCTCGCCATCGGGCTCGACGATCATCACGCCGATCCGCCCGGCATCGTCCAGCCGCACAAGCGCGGGCGAAATGCGATGCGCGACCTGTTCGGCCAGGGACAGCGCGATCTCGGCCGACAGGCCCGCCGGAACGGCGCTGTCGGGGTTCGGGATCTCGATCTCGACGCGGAAGGTGCGGGTTTCGGGCGTGGCCACGGGCGAGATGAAGCTCACCCGCCCCTCGGCCTCGCGCCCGCCCTGAAAGGCGACCTCCGCCCGCTGGCCAAGCGAGACCGAGGTGATCTCGTTCTGGCGCACCTCGATCTGGGCAATCAGCGGATCGTTGTTCACGATCTCAAGCACCTCGCCGCCCGATTGCACGAAGCTGCCCACCTCGGCCAGCACATTGCTTACCGTGCCGGTGATCGGCGCGCGAAGCCGCGTATTGTCCAGTTCCAGCTCGGCCGCGCGCAGCCCCGCCCGCGCGGCCTCCAACGCGGCAAAGCGCGATTGCAGCTCGGCCTCGGATGTCACGCCGCGCTCGCGCAATTGCCGCGCGGCCTCGTGATCGCGCTCGGCCGAGCGCAGTTCCGCCTCGGCCCGCGCCACGCCCGCCTGCCGGTCATCGGCCGACAGCCGCGCGATCTGGGCGCCCTGCTCGACCGCATCGCCCTGGCGCACGACCTCCTCGACGATGCCCGCCGTCCGCGCGCGCAGGATCGAGGTCTGGTTCGGCACGATATTGCCATACAGAACCACGCGCGGCTGGATGCGTTCGGCCGTGCTGAGATGGGCCGCGACATTGGGCAGCGGCGGCTCGACGCGGGCGGGCTGTTCGGGCGGCGTGCGGTTCAGCATGCCCCCGCCGATCCAGACGACCAGCAGGGCAAGGATCGCCAGAAAGACCAGCGTGGACGACGATTTCAATCGCGACATTGGCAAACACTCAGGCTCGAGGCACGATGGCCGTTGGACAGGCGCAACCGCCCCAAGAAATGGCTGCCGGACCGGGCAAGCAACAGATGGACAGCCGCAGGGGCAAGGTCAACCGCCGGAACCAGAAACGCGGCTCCGCCGACGGATCATGCTTCACGATTGCTTGTTCATGCCCGATCTGCCGGCGATGGTGGCCCGTGAGAGATTCGAACTCCCGACCGGCCCGGTGTAAACGGGACGCTCTACCACTGAGCTAACGGGCCATCCGCAGCCGCGCGCATCGAACCCCAAAGTGCGGCGAATGGCAAGCCCGCGATCAGCCGCAATCCTCGGGATGGCGCAGCACCTGCGGCACGCCGCCCCGCAGCGCCAGGACCCGGCCCTGATCGACCGGCGCCTCGTGCAGGCGCGACCGCCCCGCTCCCGTGACCAGTGCCCAGATCATCCGCAGCGTGATCCCGTGGCTGACAATCAGGACAGGCCCCGTCAGGCGCGCCAGAAAGCCCGCCATCCGCGTCTCCAGCGCGGCCAGCCCCTCGCCGCCGGGCAGCGCGTCATACCAGCCCAGATCGCCCGCCCCGAACAGGCCGGGTCGTTCGCGTTCCAGATCGGCCATCAGCCGGCCGGCGGCCGTTCCCAGCCCGATCTCGCGCAAGGCGGGATCACAGGTGAAGCCGTCCGGAAAGACGATCCGAGCGGTCGCCACGGCCCGCCCCTGCGGACTGGCCAGATGCAGCCCCGGCAGGCCCGCGACCAGCGCCGCCTGCCAGTCTGCCTGCCGCTGGCCGCGCGGCGTCAGGGGCGAATCATGGGCGCCCTGCAGACGGCCCTCGGCGTTCCAGACGGTCTCGCCATGGCGCATCAGCCACAGATCGGGAAAGGCGCTCACATCGGGCCCGGCGCGTGACGGAATGGGGGGATTGGAGCGGGTGAAGGGAATCGAACCCTCGTCGTAAGCTTGGGAAGCTTCTGCTCTACCATTGAGCTACACCCGCGAACATGATCCGCGTAACCCAAGGCCCGCGCAGCGTCAAGCCTCAGCGCAGCCCCATCTCGGCCAGGGCTGCGGCCACGGCGGGCGGCAGCGGCGTCTCGGCCTCGCGCGAGGCGGGAAGGTCCGGCGGCGCATCCTTGGCCTCCAGATAGCGCCAGCCCTGGAACGGCCGGCGCGGCACGGCAGCGACCGGCACCAGCGCGCGGTCCAGAACCAGCCCGCAGCGGCGCACGCCGTCGCCGCCCTCGACCGGCTCCAGCGCCAAGATGCGCTGGCGGGCCAGCATCACGCCCTTGAACACCCAGTAGATAGAGCCGCCCTCAAGCAGCTCGGCATCGCGCTTGGGCCACATCCGGGTGACGTGGCGCGCGGGTGCGCGGCCGAAATGGCTGGCCTGCCATGCGGCCAGATCACCGGGGCCCTCGGCCCCGACACACAGCTTCATCAGATGCAGTTTCGCGCTCATGCCCGACAGGTAATGCCCCCGCCTGCGACACTCAAGCGGCAAGCCCGCGCCGTGGCGCCGCAGGAATACGAAACGGGGCCGCACCAGTTGATGCGACCCCGTCCGTCATTCAGCCGCGCAGGCGGCGGGGATCAAAGCTCGTCCAGCTTCTCGACGGCCTGTTCCAGCTCTTCCTTGGTCACGGTCTTTTCCTCGACCTTGGCCAGCGAGGCGATGTGGTCGATCACCTTGTCCTCGAAGATCGGCGCGCGAAGCTGCTGCTGGGCGCCCTGATTCTGCTGGATGAACTCGAAGAAGGCACGCTCCTGACCCGGATATTGACGGGCGGCGCGCAGGACGGCCTGCGTCATCTCCTGGTCGGTGACGGTCACTTCGGCCTTCTGGCCGATCTCGGCCAGCAGCAGGCCCAGACGCACGCGGCGCTCGGCCAGCTTCTTGTGCTCGTCGGTCGGCTCGATGGCGCCGTGATTGTGGTCGTGAACCTCGGGGTTCTCCTCGTGCCACAGCTGGTGGGCGATCTGCTGGGCCTCGGCCTCGACCAGCGATTCGGGCAGATCGAAGCTGACGGTCGCGTCCAGCTGGTCCAGCAGGGCGCGCTTCATCACCTGACGCGCGGCGCCGGCATATTCGGCCTCCAGACGGTCCGAGATCTGCTTCTTCAGCGCCTCGAGATCCTCGGCGCCGAACTTCTTGGCCAGCTCGTCATCGATCTCAGCGGCCTTGGGGGCCTTCACGGCCTTGACCTTGCATTCGAAGATCGCGTCCTTGCCGGCCAGATGGGCGGCGCCGTATTCCTCGGGGAACTTGACCTCGACCTTGACCTCGTCATCGGTCTTGGCGCCGACCAGCTGCGCCTCGAAGCCAGGGATGAAGCTGTTCGAGCCCAGAACCAGCGGGTAATCCTCGGCCTCGCCGCCCTCGAAGGCCTCGCCATCGACGAAGCCCTTGAAGTCGATCACGACCTGATCGCCGTCCTTGGCCTTGTGGTTCTTCTTGCGCTCTTCGAAGCTTTGGGCCGATTTCGCCAGGTTTTCCAGCGCCTCGGTCACGGCGGCCTCTTCGGCCTCGACCTTCAGCTTCTCCAGGCTCAGGGCCGACAGATCGACCTCGGGGATGGCGGGCAGCGCCTCGTAGGTGACGTTGACGACGACGTCATCGCCTTCCTTCCAGGTCTCGCCGCCTTCCATCTCGACCTTGGGCTGGGTCGCGGGACGGTCGCCCGAGGTCTCCAGATGATTGCGCAGCGCGCCATCGATGGCTTCCTGCATCGCATCGCCCAGAACGCGGGGGCCGAACTGCTTCTTCAGCATGGCCATCGGGACCTTGCCCTTGCGGAAGCCCTTCATCTCGACCTCGGGCTGCGCCTCTTTCAGCTTGGCATCGACCGTGGCCGCCAGATCGGCAGCGGGCAGCGTGAACTGGTAGCCGCGCTTAAGACCTTCGTTCCGGGTTTCCTTGACCTGCATCATCGTCCTCATGTCTGAAAGGGCCACCGGCTGCGGCGGCCCGGAAATTTGCGTCGTTCTAGTCGTGCAAGGCCCGTGCTGCAAGCAGATAGAGGCCGCGCGCCCCGCCGGCCCGGCCCGCGGCCCTAAAACCGCATGCCCAGGCTGAAATCGACCCCCTGCCCGCCGATCCCGAACGAGGCCGCCCCGAAACCGATCCCGATCAGCGCCCCGGCTGCGACCTGCCGGCCGTCATGCTGGCCCGCGCCGATGCGGCTCAGCGCCGTAGCCCCCGCCGCGCCGTAGACCGCAGCGCCGGCCGCCGGATCGTCGGGCCAGCACTTGCCCGCCAGATCCGCCGCGCCGAACCCCGCCGCCGCCGCATGGCCCGAGGGGAAGCCCCGCCCGCCGCCATTCGGCCGCCGCCCGATCGCCTGCCCGTCGGTCAGCGATTTCAGTCCCAGGACCAGCCCGGCCTGCAGTATCCCGCGCAGCGCGAATTCCTCCAGCCTGTCGTCGCGATGCGCGCAGAGCGCGGCGGCAGCGGGCAGCGCGTATTTCATCACCGTGCCGAACCGCTCGGCCGCGCTTTCGGGCGCGGGCGCGGGCGCGTCGCCGGGCACCAGCGCCAGCGGCACGACCGGCCCGCCCGCGACATGGACGGAATCCGCCCAGCCCGCCCCCGGCAGGGCCAGCGCGATCATCAGGGCAAGGCCGCGCATGGGGCTCAGCGCTGCAGGCTCTGGACGTAATCGGCCAGCGCGACCAGCCGCGCGGGCGTGGGCACGGTCTGGCCCGATCCGTCGTCGAACATGACCTGCGGGCCCTCCAGCAGGTCCGAGAATTGCGGCATCGGGCTTTCGCTGCGGCCCATCGTGTAGCCCGCGATATGGCCCATCACCTGCGTCTTGGGGAACACCCCGCCATTGCGGCGCATGACCAGCGTGACATCGGCGGGCGCAGGCTCCATCCCCTCGGCCAGCGGGCCGCCGCCGCGCCCGTCATTGCCGTGGCAGGCCGCGCAATAGGCCGCGAAATCGGCCCGCGCCCCGCCCGGCCCCGCCTCGGGCGCGCAGGCCGCGACCAGCGCGGTCAGCCCCAGACCCGTCCCCAAAGCCAGAAAAAGTGCCCGCATGTCGTTCCCCGTCTCGTTGTTCTTCTGCCCGCCGCAGGATGCCCGCAAGCCCGGCCTGCGGCAAGCCCGCACGACCCCCTCAGACCGGCACGCCCAGCCCGATCACCCGGTCCATCCTCGCGGCCAGCGCATGGTTATGAGTGGCGATCAGCGCCGACAGCCCCGTCTCGCGCACCAGCCCCATCAGCATGTCGAAGACCCGGTCCGAGGTCTCGGGGTCCAGATTGCCCGTCGGCTCGTCGGCCAGCAGCAGAGAGGGCCGGTTGGCCAGCGCCCGGCAGAAGGCCACGCGCTGCTGCTCGCCGCCCGAAAGCTGCGCGGGGCGATGATCGGCGCGGTGGCTCAGGCCCACCCGCGCCAACAGGTCATCCGCCCGCGCCCGCGCCTCGCGCGCGGCCACGCCCTCGGCCAGCTGCGGCAGCACGATATTCTCGGCGGCGCTGAATTCGGGCAGCAGATGGTGGAACTGATAGACGAAGCCCAGAGCGCGCCGCCGCGCCAGCGTGCGCTCGCGGTCGGGCAGGCCCGTCATGTCGCGCCCGTTCAGCAGGATGCGCCCGGCATCGGGCGTGTCCAGCAGGCCCGCAATGTGCAGCAGCGTGGACTTGCCCGCCCCCGAAGGCGCGACCAGCGCCACGACCTCGCCCCGCGCGACGCTCAGGCTCAGGCCGCGCAGAACCTCGACCGGGGCCGGGCCGCCAAGCCCATAGGTCTTGCCGATCCCTTCCAGCGCCAGAACGTCACTCATACCGCAGGGCCTCCACCGGGTTCATCCGCGCCGCCCGGCGCGCGGGAAAGATCGTCACGATGAAGGACAGGGCCAGCGACAGGCCGACCGCCCGCCCGATATCCCACAGCCGCAATTCGGCGGGCAGACGGTAGATGCCGCGCACTTCCGGCTGCCAGGCCCCGCCACCGGTCAGCGCGTTCAGCGCCGCCATGATGTTCTCGACGTTCAGCGCCAGCAGGACGCCCAGAACCACCCCCGCCGCTGTGCCGATCACGCCGGTGAAGGCGCCGCACAGGAAGAAGACCCGCAGCACCGACCCCTCGGTCAGGCCCATCGTGCGCAGGATGCCGATATCGCGGCCCTTGTTCTTGACCAGCATGATCAGGCCGCTGGTGATGTTCATGGACGCGATCAGCACCAGAACCGACAGGATGACGAACATCACGTCATCCTCCATGTCCAGAGCCGCCAGAAACGACCCCGAGGCGTTGCGCCAGTTCCAGACCTGCGCCCCCTCTCCGGCGGCCTCCAGCAAAGGCCAGGTCCAGTCGTCCACCCGCTCGGGATCGCTGACGAAGATCTCGATCTCGTCGGCCACACCCTCGCGGTTGAAATAGCTCTGCGCCTCGGCCAGCGGCATGTAGATCCGCGTCCGGTCGATGTCGTAGCGCCCCGCGGAAAAGACAAAGACGACCTCATAGGCATTCACCCGCGGCGTCGTGCCAAAGGCCGTGCGCGCGCCCTCGGGCGCGATCAGCCGCACCCGGTCGCCCACCCCCAGCCCCAGCTCGCGCGCGATGCCCGACCCGATGGCGATCCCCTCCTCGAACCGCGCCAGATCGCCCATCGAGGTCGCCGGATCCACGATCCGCTCCATCGCCTCCAGATCGGCGCGGCTGATCCCGAAGACCTCGGCCACGTTCGAGGCGTCATTGGCGCTGGCCATGACCTGCCCCTTGATCACGGCGGCGGTGCGCGTGACACCCGGCACGGCAGCCAGGCGGGCGGCCATCTCCTCGTAATCGGTGATCCGGCCGGGCACGATATAAACATCGTCGGTAAAGGCGTTCGTCACCCGCTGCGGCGCCATGTAGACGGTCGTATGGGCATTCGCGCCCAGGATCGTGTCCACGAATTCGGCCCGGAACCCGGCCCGGACGGCCAGCGTCGCGATCAGCGCCATCACGCCCAGCGCGATGCCGATCAGGCTGATCCAGGTCATGACGCTGACGCCGCCCTCGGCGCGGCGGGCACGCAGATAGCGCCAGGCGATCAGGAATTCGAAACGCGAAAAGGGTCGGGTCGCGGCCATGGGCTCAAGCCTCTGATAACTCGCGCGGACCCTGACCCCGCGGCCCGCGAAGATCAAGCCGACAAGAGCGTGAGGGCTTCTTCGTTGCCAAAATACCCATCTTGCGACCCCAGCTGCCGGGTGCGACATAGCGGGCATGGCGAAATCCTCATCGGCCTTCACCTGCACCGCCTGCGGCGCGGCCCACAAGAAATGGGCCGGGCGCTGCGATGCCTGCGGGGAATGGAACAGCATCATCGAAGAGGCCCCCCTGTCGCAAGGTCCGGGCCGCGGCCTCGGCGCGCACAAGGGCCGCGCCGTGCCCCTGTCGAACCTCTCGACCACCGAGCCGCCGCCGCCGCGCAGCCGCTCGGGGATGGAGGAATTCGACCGGGTGCTGGGCGGCGGCCTCGTCCCCGGCTCGGCGCTCTTGGTGGGCGGCGATCCGGGCATCGGCAAGTCCACGCTGCTGCTCCAGCACGCCGCCGCCCTGTCGCGGACGGGTCGGCAGGCGATCTACTTCTCGGGCGAGGAGGCCAGCGCACAGGTCCGCATGCGCGCCATGCGGCTGGGCCTTGCCGATGCGCCGATGCGGCTGGGTGCCGAGACGAACCTGCGCGACATCCTCACCACGCTCGAGGCCGAACGCCCCGATCTGGCCGTGATCGATTCGATCCAGACCCTCTGGTCCGATACGATCGAGGCCGCGCCGGGCAGCGTGGCGCAGGTCCGCGCCAGCGCGCACGAGCTTGTGACCTTCGCCAAGAGGCGCGGCGTCGCCGTGATCCTCGTGGGCCATGTCACCAAGGAGGGCCAGATCGCCGGCCCCCGCGTGGTCGAGCACATGGTCGATTGCGTCCTCTATTTCGAGGGCGAGCGCGGCCACCAGTTCCGCATCCTGCGCTCGGTCAAGAACCGCTTCGGCCCCTCGGGCGAGATCGGCGTCTTCGAGATGACCGGCAGCGGCCTCTCCGAGGTCGCCAACCCCTCGGCGCTGTTCCTGTCCGAACGCGGCCAGCCCATCGCGGGCAGCGCGGTCTTTGCCGGGATCGAGGGCACCCGCCCCGTCCTGACCGAGGTGCAGGCCCTGGTCGCCCCCTCGACGCTGGCCTCGCCGCGCCGGACGGTGGTGGGCCTCGATTCGGGGCGCGTCTCGACGATCCTCGCCGTGCTGGAAGCCCGCTGCGGCATCCCCTTTGCCGGGCTCGACGTCTTCCTGAACGTGGCGGGCGGGATGAAGGTCGTCGAACCCGCCGCCGACCTCGCCATCGCGGGCGCGCTGCTCTCGGCGCGCGAGGACAGCGCCCTTCCGCCCGAGGCCGTGCTTTTCGGGGAAATCAGCCTGTCGGGCGCGCTGCGGCCCGTGGGTCAGGCGGAAAACCGGTTGAAAGAGGCGCAGAAACTTGGTTTCACACAAGCGATTTTGCCCGAGGCCCAGAAGGTCGAGGGCCAGGGCGGCATGGCGCAAAGGCGCATCGCCGACCTGACGGGATTTGTGGGCGAGGTCTTCGGCGCCGGCTGAACCGCCTGAAATGCAAGCAGAACCGGCGCAGGGGCAAGCTTATGGACGGTTTCACGATCATTGACGCGGTGGTGGCGGGTGTCATCATCCTCTCGGCGATCCTCGCCTGGTCTCGCGGCTTCGTGCGCGAATCGCTGGCGATCCTCGGCTGGATCGCGGCCGCCGTGCTGGCCTTCATCTTCGCGCCGACCGTGCGCCCGATGATCGCACAGCTGCCGGTGGTTGACCGCTTCATGTCCGACAGCTGCGAACTGGCCACGATCGCGGCCTTCGCGGTCGTCTTCGCGCTGGCGCTGGTGATCTTCTCGATCATCACGCCGCTCTTCTCCTCGGTCGTGCAGCGCTCGGCGCTGGGCGGGGTGGATCAGGGGATCGGCTTCCTCTTCGGCGTGGCGCGCGGCATCCTTCTCGTGGCGATCGCCTTCATCGTCTATGACCGCGTGATGGTCACCCAGCAGGTCGCCATGGTCGAACAATCGCGCTCGGCCCAGGTCTTCGAGCGGATGCGCCTGTCGATGGATGACAGCATCCCCGAGGACGCGCCGGGCTGGATCGTGAACCGCTACGAACAGATGGTGCGCGACTGCACCGCGCCCGCCGGCTCTGCCCCGCTGCCGACCACCGCGCCCGCGCCCGCCCCTGCCGCGAACTGAGGCACACGCAAAAGCGACAGCATTGTGACGAAAAAGCGCCCCCGCAGCCCTGCGGGGGCGTGACTTATGGGGCCAATCGGACTAAAGGTCCGGCGACAGCTAGCAGCCATCGAGGCCCCAAGCCGATGCAACCTTTCCTGGCCCATCCCTTCGATTCGGACCGCCTGCACGAGGAATGCGGCATCTTCGGCGCCATCGGCGTGGCGGATGCGGCGAATTTCGTCGCACTCGGCCTGCATGCGCTTCAGCATCGCGGGCAAGAGGCCGGGGGCATCGTCGCCCACGACCCCGAACACGGGTTCAACAGCGCCCACCGCTTCGGCTATGTGCGCGACAACTTCACCAAGCCCGACCTGATGGCGACCCTGCCCGGTTCGCTGGCGATCGGCCATGTGCGCTATTCGACGGCCGGAACCAAGGCCAATACCGCGATCCGCGACGTGCAGCCCTTCTTCGGCGAATTCCACATGGGCGGCTGCGCCATCGCCCATAACGGCAACATCACCAATGCCGCCGCCCTGCGCCGCGAGCTGATCGAGCGCGGCTCGATCTTCCAGTCCAGCTCGGACAGCGAATGCATCATCCACCTGATGGCCCGCTCGATCCAGCGCAACATCCCCGAGCGGATGAAGGACGCCCTGCGCCGGATCGAGGGCGCCTTCAGCGTCATCGCCATGACCCGCACCAAGCTGATCGGCGTGCGCGACCCCCTGGGCGTACGCCCGCTGGTCCTGGGCAAGGTCGGCGAAGAGGGGTTCGTCCTCGCCTCGGAAACCTGCGCGCTGGACATCATCGGCGCCGAGTTCCTGCGCGAGATCGAGCCGGGCGAGATGGTCGTCATCTCGAAAGGCCAGATCGAAAGCTCGCGCCCCTTCGGCCCGTCCACCGGGCGGTTCTGCATCTTCGAGCATGTCTATTTCTCGCGCCCCGATTCCATCATCGGCGGGCGGTCGGTCTATGAAACGCGCCGCCAGATCGGCGTGGAACTGGCCCGCGAGGCGCCGGTCGAGGCGGATCTCGTCTGCCCCGTCCCCGACAGCGGCACCCCGGCCGCCATCGGCTTCGCGCAGGAATCGGGCATCCCCTACGGGATGGGGATCATCCGCAACCAGTATATGGGCCGGACCTTCATCGAGCCGACGGACCAGATCCGCAACATGGGCGTGCGGCTGAAGCTGAACGTGAACCGCGCGCTGATCGCGGGCAAGCGCGTCGTGCTGGTCGATGACAGCGTGGTGCGCGGCACGACCAGCCGCAAGATCAAGGACATGATCCTGGATGCCGGCGCGGCCGAGGTGCATTTCCGCATCGCCTCGCCCCCCACAGCCTGGCCGTGCTTCTACGGCGTCGATACGCCCGACCGCGAGAAGTTGCTGGCCGCGAACATGTCCACCGAAGAGATGCGCGACTGGATCGGCGTGGACAGCCTGTCCTTCGTCTCGCTGGACGGGCTTTACCGCGCCGTGGGCGAGGCCGAGGGCCGCAATGCGAAATGCCCGCAATATTGCGATGCCTGCTTCTCGGGCGATTACCCGGTCGCGCCCTTCGACCAGCTCGAGCGCGGGTTCCGCATGAAGGCCGGGTCCGAGACGGCCGGGAAGATGGCGGCCGAGTGAATGCGTCCCGCGAGGGCCGGGGGCGCTTCGCCCCCCGGACCCCCCGAGGATATTTGCACCAAGGCAAAGATCAGGGGACGATGCGTTCCAGCGCGTCGTAGGTGGCCGGGCCGTGGCGCCAGATCGCTTGGCACAGGCTGTCGGGCTTATGGCGAAGCGCGGCCAGTTCGTCGCGCGTGACCCAGCGGGCGCGGTTCACGATGCCCTCGGGATCCACGAGGGTGAGCGTTGGCGGACCGGTCAGCGTGGCGCGGAAATGGATCTCGACCTGATGGAAGCCGCGTTCGGGATCGTGGAATTCGTTGATCAAGAAAGGCTGGCCCACCGCGATGGTCAGGCCGGTTTCCTCGGCCACTTCGCGGGCCAGGTTCTCGGGCAGCGAGGCATGGGGATCGACCCCGCCCCCCGGCAGGCACCAGAGGTCCGAGGCCTGGCCGGGATAGGCGTTCACCACCAGAACCCGCCCCGCATCGAGGATCGCGGCGCGGACCGCGAGCCGGATCATCCGGTGATCCGGTTCACATGGCCCATCTTGCGGCCCGGCCGCGCCTCGCCCTTGCCGTAGAGATGGATCTGCGTGCGGGGCCGGGCCAGCAGGTCGGGCACGCGCGCCATGTCGTCGCCGATCAGGTTCTCCATCACCACATCGGCATGGCGCTTGCCGTCGCCCAAGGGCAGGCCCGCAACCGCGCGGATATGCTGTTCGAACTGGTCGACCGCGCAGCCCGCCTGCGTCCAGTGGCCGGAATTGTGCACGCGCGGCGCGATCTCGTTCACGATCAGGCCGTCCGGCGTCACGAAGAGCTCCACCCCCATCACGCCGACATAATCCAGCGCATTGGCGATCCGCGCCGCGATCAGGACCGCATCCGTGGTCAGCCGCGCGGGCAGGCCGCAGGGGATCGTCGTCGTCCGCAGGATGCCGCCCTCATGGACGTTCAGCCCCGGATCATAGGCGGCGGTCTGGCCATCGGCGCCGCGGGCGATGATGACGCTGATCTCGGCCGAGAAATCGACGAAACCCTCGAGGATCGAGGGCGCGCCGGTCCATTCGTCGGGGCCGTCCCCGATGCGGACCTGCCCCTTGCCGTCATAGCCCATCCGCCGCGTCTTCAGGATCGAGGGCCGCCCGATCCGGGCGATCGCGTCGTCCAGCGCGCCCTGATCGGGCACGTCGGCAAAGGGGGCGGTCGCCAGCCCGATCTCGTTCAGGAAGGTCTTCTCGGTCAGCCGGTCCTGCGACACGGCCAGGGCCCGCCTGCCGGGCCGGATCGGGCGCAGCGATTCCAGCAGGTCCAGCGCAGAGGTCGGCACGTTCTCGAATTCGTAGGTGATCACGTCCACGCTTTCGGCGAAGGCGCGCAGCGCGGCCTCGTCCTCATAGGGGGCGGTGGTCAGGCGCCAGGCCACGTCGCCCGCAGGCGCGGCGCCGGGCTCGTAGATATGGCAGCGCAGGCCAAGGCGGCTGGCCGCCGCCGACAGCATCCGGCCCAGCTGGCCGCCGCCCAGAATGCCGATCGTGCGGATATCATTCATCGGAGGGCACCTCGGGGATCGAGGCCGACAGGGCCGCGCGCCAGTCGTCCAGACGCTCGGCCAAAGCGGAATCGCTCAGCGCCAGGATGCCAGCGGCCATCAGCCCGGCATTCGCCGCGCCCGCAGCCCCGATGGCCATGGTGGCGACCGGATAGCCCTTGGGCATCTGCACGATGGAATAGAGCGAATCGACCCCGGACAGGGCCTTGGTCTGGACCGGCACGCCCACGACCGGGATGCGCGTCTTCGAGGCCATCATGCCCGGCAGATGGGCCGCGCCCCCTGCCCCGGCGATGATCACCTTGAGCCCGCGCGACGCCGCCGCGCGCCCGTAATCCCACAGCCGGTCGGGCGTGCGATGCGCACTGACGATGCGCGCCTCATAGGGGATGCCCAGCTCGTCCAGCACCTGCGCGGCCTCGCGCATGGTGGGCCAGTCGGACTGGCTTCCCATGATGATCCCGACCTCGACCTGTCCTGCGATGTCCGCCATGCTCACGCCCCTCTGCCGCCTTGCGACCCCGCATAGCGCGACGGCGGGCCGGTCGCAATCAGGCGATGATGTCGGGCGTGATCTCGTCCTCGAGCCGGGCGATCCGGTCCTTCAGCGCCAGCTTCTGCTTTTTCAGCCGCTGCAGCGCCAGCGACGATGTCAGCTGTTGTTCCTGCAAGGCCGCGATCGCCTGATCGAGGTCACGATGCTCGCAGCGCAGCGCCTCGAGACGGGCGCGCAGGATATCCTCGTGGCTCATCGAATGCTGCATGTTCATCGAAAACGTCTCTGCAAGGGGAAACCTCTGGCTCCACTATAGCGCGACATTGCGCCGCTGTTAATGGAAACCGACATTTCCGCGAACTAGGCGGGCATCTTGCAAATCCCTGACAGGATTTCCATATCCTGCGGACGGGGCCGCCGCTTCGGGGCCCCTGGATGCACAGTCGCTTTGACGAGAGGGCTGAGATGACGAAGATGTCGCTGGGGTCGCACCCTTATCTTCTGGGTTTCGACCAGCTGGAACGCATGGTCGAGCGCGCCGCCAAGGGCGCCGAGGGTTATCCGCCCTACAATATCGAGCATATCGCCCCGGACGGGTTCCGCATCACCCTGGCCGTGGCCGGCTTTTCCGAGGCCGAGCTGAGCGTCACCACCGAGGATCGTCAACTGGTCATCCGTGGCCGCAATGCCGAGACCGACGACAAGCGCGTCTATCTGCATCGCGGCATCGCCGCCCGCGCCTTTCAGCGCAGCTTCGTGCTGGCCGAGGGGGTCGAGGTCACCGGCGCCTCGATGGAAAACGGCCTTCTACATGTCGAGCTTCGACGCACCCAACCGGAACAAGTGGTTCAGACCATTCCGATCAGCCGCAAATAAGGGGATCACGATGGACAACAAGATCGCATTCACCGCCAACCGTCTTTCCAACACGGTCTATATCCGCAAGATCGCGACCGAGACCCTGCCGCAGGAAATCCGTAGCCAACTTCCCGGCGTGGACGCCATGTATGCCGTCCATGACACGGATGGCGAAAGGCTGGCCCTCGTGCAGCAGCGCAGCCTCGCCTTCATGCTGGCGCGCCAGAACGAATTGACGCCGGTCAGCGTCCACTAGCCTCGGGCGCATAGCGCATGAAGGCAAAGGCCCGCCCGTCGGGCGCCCAGCAGGGCACGTTGATGCTGCCCTGACCGCCGAACAGGCTGACGACACGGCGCCGGTTCCCCCCGTCCGGCGCCATTAGCCACAGCGCCACGTCCAGATCGCGGGGATGGCCCTCGGTGCCGGGCGGATAGGCCAGGTAAAGCACATGCCTCCCGCAGGGCGAGGGATGGGGAAACCAGTTCACACCATCATCGCGGAAGACCGGGGCCGCCTCGCTGCCATCGGCGCGCATCCGCCAGATCTGGGCATGGCCCGTCTCGTCCGAATTGAACCAGATGAAGCCGCCACAGGCCGAAAAATCCGGCCCGTCATGATGCGCCATGCCCGGCGTCAGCACGGTCTCGCGCCCCGTTTCCATGTCCAGAATTCCGATCCGCACCACCCGGTCGCTGCCCCTGACGCAGGCATAGGTCAGCCGCGCCCCATGCGCCCCGTGCCACCAGCTGGGGCGCGGCAGGCCCAGCGGCGTGGTGCGGCCGTTCTCCAGCAGATGGATCCCCGCGCCGCTGCCGTCATGCGAGGACAGCACGATCCGGCCATCGGGCAGAAAGCCGTGATCGTTGTTGCAGCGTTCGTCCAGATCCATCGGGATCGGCTCCAGCCCCGACGCATCCGCGCGCCACAGCCGCCCCTCGCCATTGACCAGGAACCACCCGTCGGGGTGCCAGTTCGGCGCCTCGATCAGGCGCGGCGTGCGCAGGATCACCCGGCAGGTGCCGCTGGCCAGATCATAGACCTCAAGCGATGAACGCCAACCCGCCATCCCGTCCCCCCTGATGCGGAACGGCCCCGCCGGGGCGGGGCCGTCGTTCATTTCAGCCGGCCGGTCACTCCAGACCGATCAGACCCATGCTCTCCAGCTTCAGCAGCACCTGATGCGCGGCGCCGTCCACATCGATATTGCTGGTGTCGATCCGCAGTTCGGGATTCGCCGGTTCCTCGTAAGGGTCCGAGATGCCGGTGAATTCCTTGATCTTGCCCTCGCGCGCCAGCTTGTAGAGGCCCTTGCGGTCACGGCGCTCGCATTCCTCGATCGGGGTGGCCACATGCACCTCGACAAAGGCGCCGCCGGCCTCGACCATCTCGCGCACGGCGCGGCGCGTCGCGGTATAGGGCGCGATGGGCGCGCAGATCGCGATGCCGCCATTCTTGGTGATCTCGGACGCGACATAGCCGATGCGCTTGATGTTGATGTCGCGATGCTCTTTCGAGAAGCCCAGCTCGCTCGACAGATGCTTGCGGACCACGTCGCCATCCAGCAACGACACGGGCCGGCCGCCCATCTCCATCAGCTTGACCATCAGCGCGTTGGCGACGGTGGACTTGCCCGAACCCGACAGGCCGGTGAAGAACACCGTGAAGCCCTGCTTGGCGCGCGGAGGCGAGGTGCGGCGCAGCTGCGTCACGACCTCGGGGAAGCTGAACCATTCGGGGATGTCCAGCCCCTCGCGCAGGCGGCGGCGCAGTTCGGTGCCGCTGATATCCAGCACGGTGCAGCCCTCGGGAACCTCGTTGGCGGGATAATATTGCGCCTTTTCCTGCACATAGACCATGTGCTTGAAATCGACCATCTCGACGCCGATCTCGTCCTGGTGCTGCTTGAACAGCTCCTGCGCGTCATAAGGGCCGTAGAAATCGACGCCCGCGCTGTTCTTGCCGGGGCCGGCATGGTCGCGGCCGACGATGAAATGCGTGGCGCCGTGGTTCTTGCGGATCAGGCCATGCCAGACCGCCTCGCGCGGGCCGGCCATGCGCATCGCCAGGTTCAGAAGCGACAGCGTCGTGGTCGCGGCCGGATACTTGTCCAGCACCGCCTCGTAGCAGCGCACGCGGGTGAAATGGTCCACGTCGCCGGGCTTGGTCATGCCGACGACCGGGTGGATCATCAGGTTGGCCTGCGCCTCGCGGGCGGCGCGGAAGGTCAGCTCCTGATGGGCGCGGTGCAGCGGGTTGCGGGTCTGGAAGACCACGACGCGCTGCCAGTTCAGCTTCTTGAACATCGCGCGCAATTCGTTCGGCGTGTTGCGGCGGGCGCGGAAATCGTAATGCGTCGGCGCCTGCAGACCCTTGATCGGGCCGCCCAGATAGACCGGACCCGCGACATTGTGCAGGTAGTTCACGGCCGGATGGGCCAGATCGTCGGCGCCGAAGACCTTCTCGGCCTCGCGCGCCTTGTTCGGCACCCATTTGTCGGTGACGGACATGATCGCCAGGATCACGCCCTCCTGGTCGCGCAGGGCGATGTCGGTGCCCGGCTCAAGCCCTTCGGCGAATTTCTCGCTGACATCCAGCGTGATCGGCATCGGCCACAACGCGCCCGATTCGAGACGCATGTTCTCGACCACGCCGTCGTAATCGGCCTCGGTCAGAAAACCCTTCAGCGGGTTGAAGCCGCCATTCATCAGCAGCTCCAGATCGCAGATCTGGCGCGCGGTCAGGTCCCAGCTGGGCATCGCGCCCGCCTCGTCCTTCAGCGCAAGGGCGGCATCGGCCGAGACGAAAAGCTCGGGGATCGGCAAGTGGTTCGGATTGGTCATCTCTTCGACTCGGATATTGCCACGGAAAACAGCGATTGCGCGCCACCCCACGGGCCGACACGCGTCGGAATCGCTCTAGCGCGGTCGAAAGCGATATTCAACCTTGGGAAAACGCCTCGAGCCGACCTGTGGCCGCAAAGCGTCATGGCCTTGCAGGAACTTCGCCCCGTCTGGGCCGTTGATGGACAACCCACCGAAAAAGGAGGCACGCCATGACCCGTGACGCCCAACCCCACGAAGCCGCCAGCCCCGCCGAACTGCGCGCCCTGTCGCGTGACGAACAGGAACTGGCCGACATGGCGCGCAACCCGGTGCTGGCCGGGCTGAGCGACCGCGAGCTTGGCGACCTGATCTCGCGCCTGCGCGAGCGCCGCAACCGCGCCCGCGACATCGGCGACCGCCAGGGCCGCGAGGCGCGCGGCAAGCAGGCCCCCGCCGGTGCGACCATCGCCAGCAGCAATCACGGCACGATCAGCAAGCACGATTTCCTGTCCGAGGCGCTGGACCGCGCGATGGACGAACGCGAGCGCCGCGGCGGAGAGCATGGCGATCCCGTCACCGAGGGCGCCCATGGCGAGGAAAGCCAGGCCGAACTGACCCGCAAGGCGCAGGCCATGGCGAACGAGGGCCGCCGCGACAGCGCGATGAAAGAGGACGGCGCGCCGCTGCACCCCTCGGACCCCGATGCCAGCGACGGCAAGGCCGGCATGGCCGCGACCGAACGCAACACCGCTCCGTCGGGCGCGCTGGATCACGCGGGGAACCTGCCCTCGCGCGAACGCTCGCGCACGCGCTACTGATCCGGGCCTATCCCGCACCGGCCGCCTCGGCGGCCTGATGCCGCCGCCGGATCTCGGCGGCGGCGTCGTCATAGAGAAATGGCAGGAACGCATAGCGCCGCCCGCGCGTGACCGGATCGACCTGATGCAGCAGGCTGCACGAAAAGACGATCCCCGCGCCGGGCGGCGCCCTGAACCGCTCGTCCGAGAATTCCGGAAAGCTCAGCGCGCCCCCCTCGAAATCGCCGCCCAGATTGACCGACAGCGCAAAGCGCCGATGCGCGGTGCCCGGCGTCGTGTTGTCGCGATGGGCGCGGAAATGCCCGCCCTCGGCCGCGTCGTAGCAGGCGACCAGATAACGCTCCATCCGCGTGACGGGGAAATGATGGCAGGCGCGGATCGCCGGCACCACGCGCGCGACGATGCGCGACTGGATCGTGGCGATCATCGCCGGATCGCTCACCACATGGTCGCGCCGCACCTTGTGCGCCGGATCGTGGCGCCCCACCGTGCGCCCGTCCTCGACCACCATGAAGCCCGACATCTCGCCCCCCGCCGCGTCATAGGCGGCGATCAGCGCGGCGCACAGGGCGGGCTCGAACAGATCGGGCAGGATCAGGACCGGAGCCCTGACCCCCAGGCGATGGGGCGTTGCGGCATTCGTCATCCCCGCATTCTAGGCGCCTGAACGCCCGGATCCCAAGCCCCAAACGCGGACGAGTTTAACGATCCTCAGACCGTCGCCACCACGCCCTGCGGCGCGGGCTCGACCTCGCCCAGGGCCGCCAGGTAATGCTCGGCATCCAGCGCGGCCATGCAGCCCATCCCGGCGCTGGTCACGGCCTGACGATAGACATGGTCGGTCAGGTCGCCCGCCGCAAAGACACCCGGGATCGAGGTGCGCGTGCTGCCCGGCTCGACCTTCACATAGCCGCCATTGTGCAGTTCCAGCTGGTCCTTGACCAATTCGCTGGCCGGGGCATGGCCGATCGCCACGAAGACCCCGTCGGCGGCCAGCGTCCGCGTGCTGCCATCGACCGTCGAGCGCAGCACCGCCCCGGTGACGCCCATCGGGCTGTCGACCCCCGTCACCTCGGTCAGTTCGTGGTTCCAGATGACCTCGACCTGCGGATGCTTGAACAGCCGCGCCTGCAGGATCTTCTCGGCGCGCAGGCTATCGCGGCGATGGACCAGCGTCACCTTGCTGGCGAACTTGGTCAGGAAAAGCGCCTCCTCGACGGCGGTGTTGCCGCCTCCGATCACCACCACTTCGCGGTTGCGATAGAAGAAGCCGTCGCAGGTCGCGCAGGCGCTGACGCCGAAGCCCTTGAACTTCTCCTCCGAGGGCAGGCCCAGCCAGCGTGCCTGCGCGCCGGTGGCCAGGATCACCGCATCCGCCGTGACCACGCGCCCGCTGTCGCATTCCGCGACAAAGGGGCGCCGGCCCAGATCCAGCTTCGTGACCATGTCGGTCACGATATCGGCACCCATCGCGCGGGCATGGGCTTCCATCTTGACCATCAGTTCGGGGCCCTGGATCTCGACCTCGCCGGGCCAGTTCTCGACCTCGGTGGTGATCGTCAGCTGCCCGCCGGGCTGCATGCCCTGGATCAGCATGGGGTTCAGCATGGCCCGCGCGGCATAGACCGCCGCCGTGTAGCCCGCAGGCCCAGACCCCACGATCAGAAGTTTGACATGCATAGCGTCACTCATCTTGCGCCCCGTTTCCCGTTTGTGCATCAGGTAGCCCCTTACGGCCCGGACTTCAACGGACCGCCCGGCGGCGAAAGAATATTGCGCGCAAGGGGGGCTCATTGTAGCGTTCGGCCACGCCCAGAACGAACAGAACGAAAGAGCCCGGAATGGCTGGCGCCCGCCTTGACGACATCGACCGCAAGATTCTGGCCGAATTGCAGGCCGATGGCCGCATGACCAATGTGGAACTGGCGCGGCGGGTCGGCATCTCGGCCCCGCCCTGCCTGCGCCGCGTCCGCACGCTGGAGGAACTGGGCTATATCCGCGGCTATCACGCCCGTATCGACGCCCGCGAACTGGGGCTCGAGGTGCAGGTCTTCGCGATGGTGCGCCTGGCCTCGCAATCGGAACGCGACCTGGCCGCCTTCGAATCGCTCGTGAAGGATTGGCCGATGGTCCGCGAATGCCACATGCTGAACGGAGAGATCGACTTCATCCTGAAATGCATCTCGCCCGACCTGTCCAGCTTCCAGCGCTTCCTGACCGAGGCGCTGACCGCCGCGCCGAACGTGGCCAGCGTCAAGACCTCGCTGGTGATCCGCGCCGCCAAGACGGAACCCGCCGTCCCCTTCGAGGTCGTGGAGGAACGCGCCCGCGAAGCCGGCTGAGGCCGACAGCCCGCAACAGCGTTCGCAAGCGGTGCACGTCCGGTGCACGCCCCGTGCCCCTGCCGTGCACGCACCGTGCGGCACTTTTTCCGGCAATTGCTGGCATTTTCCGCCCCGGCCTGCGCCAGCCCGTTGCGCGGTGCCGCCATGCAACGCCCGCAGGCGTTGCGCGTCACAGGGCGATGGCGCTGATCAGGCGGCCGTAATCGGCCTGCCCCTCATGCGTGGCGCGGCGATAGCTGAAGAAGCGGTCGGGATCGGCATAGGTGCAATGGCGCGACCATTCCGCCTCGACCCCGGCCTCGCGCAGGCGCTTCAGGCCGAAGCCCGGCAGGTCAAAATGCGGGCTTCCCTTGGGGCCGCCGCTGAAGAAACGTTCCGATTCAGGGTCTTCGGCCAGGAACTCGTCCATGAACGCGTCGCCCACCTCGTAATTGCGCTGGCTGATCGTGGGGCCGATCACCGCGCGGATTTCGGTCGCGCCCAGATCGCGCATCGCCGCGACCGTCGCCTCGATCACGCCCGCCAATGCGCCGCGCCAGCCCGCATGGCAGGCCCCCACCACGCCCGCCGCCGGATCGGCCAGCAGGATCGGCTGGCAATCGGCGGTCAGCACCGCGATGGCCACGTCGCGCCGCGCCGTGACCAGACCGTCCGCGTTGATTTCCTTGACACTTTCCAGATCGTCGTCCGGCGCCAGCGTCACCACATCGGCGGAATGAACCTGCTTCACCGTGGCCAGACAGGCGGGCTCGACCCCCATCGCCACGGCCACGCGGGCGCGGTTGACCTGGACCATGTCGCTCTGATCGCTGGATCTCCGCCCGCAATTCAGCCCCGAGAACAGCCCCGACGAGGCGCCCCCCTTGCGCGTGAAAAAGCCGTGCCGGACCGGCGACAGCAGCGGATGGGTCAGGATCTCAAGCGTCGTCTGCATGACGTGTCAGCGCCTCGAAGCCGGGGACCGGAGGCGCCCCTTTCGGCCAGATTGCAAGGGTCTTGAACAGGTGACCCATTTCACCTTCATGGGTCAAGCGCCGAAGCGCGACCATCGCCCCGGCGTCGCCCGCCTGCGCCAGACGGCGCGCCCGCGCCTCGGCGCCAAGCGCCAGCAGCCAGTCGCCCTGCCGCCCCATCCGCGAGACGACCGCCCCCGCCCGGATCGCGGCAGCGGCAAGAGGGGCAAAGTCGACATGGGCGGTCAGGTCCGCCTCGCCCGGATGGGCCAGCGGATCGTCCGGCGCATGGCCGCGCAGCGCCTGGAACGTGTCGCCGCGCCCGTCCCAGCCGCCGTAATCGACCAGGATCGCCGCCCCCCCATGGCGCGCGATATGGCGGGCGATGGCCTCGATCGCGGCGACGGCGGCGGGGCAATCCTCGACGATCTCGCCGGCGTGGCCCCTGCGCGGCAGGTCGACCACCGGCCCCAGCCCCATCGCCAGACGGCCGTCGGCGTCCAGCCCGACCATGCGTTCGCGCCAGCCTTCGCCGGTCATCTGGAACTGCCGGATCGGCAATGCGTCCAGAAATTCGTTCGCCATCAGGAACAAGGGCTTGGACGGCAGATCCTCGATCCGGTCAAGATGCAGGACCGGCCCCAGACGGTCGCGCTGGACCTGCCGCAGATGGGGCGAGGCCTCGACAAGCGCGATCTGCGCGGCCTCGGTCATGCCCGGAGCCACGCGGATCGCGCGGCGCATATCGGCCATCAGCGTGCCCCGCCCCGGCCCCGGCTCGGCCAGCAGACAGGGCGCGGGGCTGCCCTGATCCATCCAGGCCTGCGCCAAGGCAAGGCCGCAAAGCTCTCCGTAAAGCTGGTGGATTTCGGGCGCGGTGGTGAAATCGCCCGCAGCGCCAAAGGGATCGCGCGTGGCGTAATAGCCGTGGCGGCTGTCCAGCAGGCAGATCTGCATATAATCGGCCAGCGTGATCGGCCCGGTGGCGCGGATGCGCGCGGCGATGATCCCGGCCAGAGGCGTCATGCGCCCGGGCTGCCCACCGGCGCGCGGCGCCGCGCCTGCCAGATCAGCGCCAGCCCGATCAGGACCATCGGCAGCGACAGGACCTGCCCCATCGTCAGTCCGATCACCGGCCCGCCGATCACATGGCCAAGCGGGTTGTCGGGCGTGATGAACTGCGCGTCGGCCACGCGGAAGATCTCGACGAACATGCGCGCCAGGCCGTAGCCCGCCAGGAACACCCCGAAGGCCAGCCCCGGACGGCGCAGCCCGCCCGCGCGGACCAGCAGCAGCAGGATCAGACCCAGCAGCAGCCCCTCGAGGCCCGCCTCGTAAAGCTGGCTGGGATGGCGCGCGCAGGGTCCGATGATGCCGGGGCAGTCCTGCGCGGCGGGGCCGGGGAAGATCACGCCCCAGGGCAGGTCGGTCGGGCGGCCCCACAGTTCGGCATTGATGAAATTCGCCACCCGGCCGAAGAAGATGCCGATCGGCGCCACGACCGCCATCGCATCCGCCAGGGGCAGGATCGGCACCCCGTTCCGCCGCGCCCACAGCCAGGATGCGACGATCACCCCGGCAAAGCCGCCGTGAAAGCTCATCCCGCCCTGCCAGACCATCGGGATCTGCGCGGGATTGGCCAGGTAATAGGCGGGGTCGTAGAACAGCACGAAGCCCAGCCTGCCGCCGACGATGACCCCAAGGATCACCCAGGTCAGCAGGTCGTCCACCCTCTCGGGCGCGCAGGGCGCCCGCCCGCCCCAGATCGCCGGGCGGCGCATCATCGACACGATCAGCCGCCAGCCCAGGATCAGGCCGACGATATAGGCCAGCGC
The DNA here is from genome assembly GCF_030604785.1 of Paracoccus sp. (in: a-proteobacteria). GTDB lineage: Bacteria > Pseudomonadota > Alphaproteobacteria > Rhodobacterales > Rhodobacteraceae > Paracoccus. Next base: position 91,579 of record NZ_JAUVVF010000005.1, read on the forward strand.
ATACCAGCGCAGCGACAGCGACAGCCCGCCAAGGTTCAGCGTGAAGATCTCGGGGGATATCTGCGGAAAGGGGATCATGGGGCCTCGGGCTGGATTCTGGCGCGCACGCTATCGGCCGGACAAGCGGTGTCAACCGCAAGGCGTCCGCGAAAGCCGCATTGAACCGCGCCCCTGCCCGGACCATATAGAGGGCAAGTTCAGGATACGAGGCCAGCCATGACGACGCAGAACCGCTTTTTCGACGACATCTCGAAGCTGATGACCAATGCCATGGGCGTGGCGCAGGGCGCCCGGTCCGAAGCCGAGACCGCCATGAAGGGCTGGATCGACCGCTGGCTGGCCGAGCGCGATTTCGTCACCCGCGAGGAATTCGAGGCCGTGCGCGAAATGGCGATCAAGGCCCGCACCGAGAATGCCGAGCTGAAGGCCCGGCTGGACGCGCTGGAAAAGCCTGCGACGCCCGCTCAGGGCGCCTGATCGATCGGGGTGCGGCCGTGCAGTTCGCCTGCGCGGTCGTAAAGCAGGACCTCGCCCGTCTCGGTCACGACCACCAGCCAGTCGCGGGCAAAGGTGACGGCGGCCGGGCTTGCGCCCTCGGGCAATTGCACGCTGTCGGGCAGTTCCGGCAGGCCGGGCTGGGCCGGCTGGCCCAGACGCAGCCACAACAGCGCCACGACCGCGACCATCCCCAGCCCCATCACCAGCGCCAGCCCGGTCACCAGCGTCTTGAGAAAGCGCAGTTCGGGAACCGCTTTCGCCTCGGCCTTCCAGTCGCTATCGTCCCGTCCCATGTCCATCCTTGTCGTCACGATCCCCGAGAACCCGCCCGAACGGCTTGATAAGGCGCTTGCGCTGGCTGTGCCAGAGGAAGCCGCCCTGTCGCGGTCGCGTCTGGCCCGCCTGATCATCGAGGGCGCCGTCACCGGCCCGTCGGGACCGGCCCGCGACGTCAAGGCGCGCGTGGCGGGCGGCGAGGAATACCGCATCGCCCTGACCGCCCCTGCCGAGGTCGAGACCCGCCCCGAGGCGATCCCGCTGAGCATCGCGCATGAGGACGATGACCTGATCGTGATCGACAAGCCTGCGGGGATGGTGGTCCATCCCGCGCCGGGCAGCCCCTCGGGCACGCTGGTCAACGCGCTGCTGGCCCATTGCGGCGAATCGCTGTCGGGGATCGGCGGCGAAAGACGGCCGGGCATCGTCCACCGGATCGACAAGGACACGTCCGGCCTGCTGGTCGTGGCCAAATCCGACCGCGCCCATCACGGCCTTGCCGCGCAGTTCGAGGCGCACAGCGCGCGCCGCCTGTATCTGGCGCTGGCCCATGGCGTGATCGACCCTACCGATCCGCGCCTGCGCGGCACGCGCGGTGTCAGTTTCGAACCCGGCCATGTCCTGCGCATCGCCACCCATTTGGACCGCCACCCGACCGATCGCCAGAAACAGGCGGTCCATTTCGACAAGGGCCGCCACGCCATCACCCGCGCCCGGCTGATCGAGGCTTTTGGCCATCCGCCCTCGGCCATGCTGGTCGAATGCCGGCTGGAAACCGGGCGGACGCACCAGATCCGGGTGCATATGGCCCATGCCGGACTGGGGCTGATCGGCGATCCGGTCTATGGCGGGGCGCGCAAGGCCTCGGTCAGGGCGCTTGGTCCTGCGGCGGATGCGGTCTCGGCCTTCCCGCGCCAGGCGCTTCACGCCGCGCATCTGGGCTTTGTGCATCCGGTCACGGGGCAGGACATGGCCTTCGACAGCCCGCTGCCGCAGGACATGGCCGATCTTCTGGCCGCGCTGCGCGGGCAGCCCTCTGAGTGACGGCTTGACGTGCCGCCTTGACGTGAACGTGAGCCGATTTCGGATTACAAACCTGTCGAAATCACTCAATCTATCCCTGACCCGTCCCGGCCGATCGGGGAACCGATGCGTGTCCGGCGGCGTTTTTCTCGATCCTTGAAAGGCCCGAACGATGGCAAGTTACAGCAACCTTCCGGCGCCCAGCCCAGAACAGGGGCTGAACCGCTATCTGCAAGAGATCCGCAAATTCCCCCTCCTGCAACCCGAGGAGGAGTATATGCTGGCGAAAGCCTGGGCCGATCATCAGGACAGCGAGGCCGCGCATCGTCTGGTGACCAGCCACCTGCGTCTGGCCGCCAAAATCGCGATGGGCTATCGCGGCTACGGCCTGCCCCAGGCCGAAGTCATCTCCGAGGCGAATGTCGGCCTGATGCAGGCGGTCAAGCGCTTCGACCCGGAAAAGGGCTTCCGTCTGGCCACCTATGCGATGTGGTGGATCCGCGCCTCGATCCAGGAATACATCCTGCGATCTTGGTCGCTGGTGAAGATGGGCACGACAAGCGCGCAGAAGAAGCTGTTCTTCAACCTGCGCAAGGCCAAGTCGCGCATCGGCGCGCTGGAGGATGGCGACCTGCGCCCCGAAAACGTCGCCCAGATCGCCCATGACCTGAACGTCACCGAACAGGAAGTGATCGAGATGAACCGCCGCCTGTCGGGCGGCGATGCCTCGCTGAACGCGACGGTGGGGTCGGGCGACGGCGAATCGGCTGCGCAATGGCAGGACTGGCTGGAGGACGAGGATGCCGATCAGGCCAGCGCCTATGCCGAATCCGAGGAACTGGATGCCCGCCGCCAGATGCTCATCGCAGCGATGGATGCGTTGAACGAACGCGAGCGCGACATCCTGATGGAACGCCGCCTGCGCGACGAGCCGATGACGCTGGAGGACCTGTCCACCCGCTACGGCGTGTCGCGCGAGCGGATCCGCCAGATCGAGGTGCGCGCCTTCGAGAAACTTCAGGACCGGATGCGCGGCCTCGCCCGCGAAAAGGGCATGCGGATCGCCGAGGCCGACACGGTCTGACCGACAAGGCACCAGGTCGGGCACGGGGGTGCGATTGACGCCCCCGGACCCTGCGCTATGGTCTGGAGAAGGCAGGGCAGATCCGGACCGATGACAGCGCTGAAACAGTTTCAACGGCTTGAGGCGCAAGGCGCCTGGCGCGAGACGCCCGATGCCCGATTGCGCGAGGTGATCGTCTCGGTCGGCGAGGCGACGCTGACCCTGTCCGATCCCAAATCCGACCGCCCGCTGACCCATTGGTCGCTGCCGGCGGTGGCCCGGCTCAACCCCGGCCAGACACCCGCGATCTACACCCCCACCCATGACACACCCGACGAGATCGTCGAGATCGACGACCCGCTGATGATCGACGCGATCGAGCGGGTGCAGGAGGCGATCGCCGCCCATCGCGCCCATCCGGGGCGACTTCGCGGTGCGCTGACGCTGCTGGCGGCGACAGTGATGGTCGCGGGGGCGGTCTTCTGGCTGCCCGATGCGCTGATCCGCCACGCCGCCAACATCGCGCCGCCCGCGCAGGCCCGCCAGATCGGACTGGCCGTGCTGGCCGATATGGAGCGCAGCGGCGGCGCGGTCTGCACCCGCGCCTCGGGTCAGGCCGTGCTGGACTGGCTGGCGCCGCGCCTTGTCGGCTCCGAGGCCGTGATCAAGGTGATCCCGGGCCCCCTGAACGGCGCAAGGCGGCTGCCGGGCGGGGTCTATGCTTTAGGGGGCGACCTGCTGCTGGCCGCGCCCGCACCCGAAGGGCCGGCCGCTCATCTGGTCGCCGCCTCGCTGGCCGAGACCGAGACCCAGATCCGTCTGGCCGCCCTGCGCCATGCGGGACTTGGTGCGGTGCTGCGGCTCTGGACGCTCGGCGCGCTGCCGCGCGAGGCGATGGAGGGCTATGGCGAGACGCTTCTGTCCCAGCCCCTGCCCCGCCCGGAAACCGCGCCGCTCCTGTCGGCGCTGGCCGATCGGGGCCTGCCTTCGGAACCCTATGCGCTCAGCATCGATCCCACCGGCGCCTCGGTCCTGCCCCTGATCGAGGGCGACCCGCTGCGCCGCGGCGACATTGCCCCGGCGGACCTGCTGACCGATCCGCAATGGATCGCGCTGCAGCAGATCTGCGCGGGCTAGGCGGCCTGCGCAGCGGGCATCTCCGACAGGATCCCGGCCGCGATCTCGAAACTGCGCAGCCGTGCCGCGTGGTCGTGGATCTGCCCGGTCAGGATGATCTCGTCGGGACTGTGCCGCGCGATCAGATCGGCCAGCTGCTGCCTGACCGAGCCCGGATCCCCCACCGCGCTGATCCGCAGTGCGCGATCCACGGCCTGACGCATCCCGGCGCCTATGGCAGCATCGATATCGTCGACCGGCCGGGGCAGCTTGCCGGGCTGCCCGCTGCGAAGCCGGGCAAAGGCCAGCTGCATCGTGGTCCGCAACCGCTCGGCCTCGGCCTGCGTCGGGGCGGCGAAGACGTTGATCGCCATGATGGCTTGGGGGCGCTCGGCATGGCGCGAAGGCCGGAATTGCGCGCGATAGACCGCCAGCGCGCGCTCCAGATCGTCGGGCGCGAAATGGCTGGCAAAGGCATAGGGCAGGCCCAGATGCGCGGCCAGCTGCGCCCCGAAGAGGCTGCTGCCCAGGATCCAGACGGGCACATGCGTTCCCTCGCCCGGCAGGGCGCGCACCGCCGCCCCGGGCCGCTCATCCCCCAGATACGAGATCAGCTCGACCACATCCTGCGGAAAGCTGTCGGCCATCGGATCGCGGCGCAAGGCGCGGATCACCGCCCCGTCCCCGCCCGGCGCACGACCCAGACCCAGATCGATGCGCCCCGGAAAGATCGTCGCCAGCGTGCCGAAGGCCTCTGCCACGGTCAGCGGCGCATGATTGGGCAGCATGATCCCGCCCGCACCCACCCGCATGCGCTCGGTCGCCTGCGCGACCTGCCCGATCAGCACGGCGGTCGCGGCCGAGGCGATGCCCGGCATGTTGTGATGCTCGGCCAGCCAGAAGCGGCGATAGCCCCAGCTCTCGGCATGGCGCGCCAGATCGACGCTGTTCAGGATCGCCTGCCGCGCATCCTGCCCCTCGGGCACCGGCGACAGATCCAGAAGCGAATAGGGAATGTGCTCACTCATCCCCGAAAGCTAAGCCGCCCGCGCCCGGATTCAATCCCCACCCGCGCATTTGCCTTGGTGCAAATATCCTCGGGGGTGAATTGCCCGGCACGGGCAAGAGGGGGCGCGAGAGCCCCCTGCCATCGGCCCGCAGGCCCGTCAGCCCATCTTGCGCAGATAGGTCCAGGTCGGCACGCGGGCATTGCGCGCGACCGACCAGCTTTCGGCATCGCCCAGATAGACGAAGCCGCAATTGGTCAGCACCCGGGCCGAGCCGGGATTGTCCTGAAACGCCTCGGCGAAAAGCGTGCGCGAGCCATGCGGGTTGGCCGCGACCAGCCCCGCGACGGCCTCGGTCGCGAAGCCCGTATTCCAGAAGCCGGCACCGACCCAGAAGCCCAGCTCGGACTGGTCGCCCTCCATCCGGGTCAGCGACACGACGCCCAACAGCTCGGCCAGCTGGCTGTGCGAGCCGTCGATGGCCCAGACATCCTCGCGCCGGTCGGCGGCCAAGGCGCGGGCCACGAAACCCTCGGCTGCGCCGGGGGGCAGCGGATGGGGGATGGCGCGCGTGCCCTCGGCCACGCGGCGATCGGCGGTGTAATGGGCGATCAGCCCGGCATCGGACACGCGCAGCGGCCGCAGCAGCAGCCGCTCGGTCTCGATCGTGATCTGGTCGGTGGCGCCAAGCGCCAGCGCGTTGAGGTCGTCCAAAGCTGTCCCCTCCCTCAAGGGTGCAGACATCACCATGTTTCCTCCTCCGGAAACGGTCATGAAACAGAACGTTTAAATGGCCGGGGGGACCGGCTTCCGCCGATCCCCCCTCTAGCAGCGAATTGTTACGCTCGGGTTACTCGGCGGCGTCGAGGGCTGCGGGCATCACCGAAATGAAGGTGCGACCCTTCAGGCCCTTGCGGAAGGTCACCTGGCCATCGGTCAGCGCGAACAGGGTGTGATCCTTGCCCATGCCGACATTGACGCCCGGCCACATCTTGGTGCCGCGCTGACGAACGATGATGTTGCCGGCGACAGCTTCCTGCCCGCCATAGAGTTTCACGCCAAGACGGCGGCCAGCCGAATCGCGACCGTTGCGGGACGAACCGCCTGCTTTCTTATGTGCCATGGGTCAGTCTCCTTACGCTTCGACGGTGGCTTTGGTGGAAGCACCGATTGCGGCCTTCACGCCGGTCTTGTCGGCGCCGGTTTCCAGCACGTCGGTCACGCGCAGCAGGGTCAGCTGCTGGCGATGGCCGCGGGTGCGCTGCGAGCTGTGCTTGCGGCGGCGCTTGACATAGGTGATCACCTTGTCGGCCTTGATCTGGTCGATCACTTCGGCCTGCACGCAGGCACCGTCGACCAGAGGCGCGCCAAGGGTCGAGCCGACCATCAGCACTTCGTTGAACTGGACTTTCTCGCCAGCGGCGGCGGCCAGCTTCTCGACACGCAGGACATCGCCCGCCTGAACCTTGTATTGCTTGCCGCCTGTCTTCAGAACCGCGAACATCGCTTCACTTCCCTTTCCTGCCGCGTCCTGCGGCCCTGCCGGTTTCGTGGCGCCTGGCGCCCCTCACCGTCAGAGTTCGGGGGCAAGGCCCCGCCTTCGGACAGCGCACCCGTCATGCGGGTGTCATCAATATAACGCGCCGGCCAAGAGCCTGCGGCCCGACCGGATCACGCGCATATGGACGAGCGCGCGCCCCGTGTCAAGAAAACCCCGCCGAAACTTTGCGCGACCGGTCCGAGGGAACCGCGGACCGCCGCCGGGGCTTTCCCCCTGTCGGCGGATCAGGGAACGGAATGCAACGCTTTGCCTGCCCCCGCTGCGGGGCCCGCGCCTATTTCCACAACCTTGCCTGCCTGTGCGGCACGAGGCTGTGCTACGATCCCGAGACCCGGGCGATGGTCGCGGACGCGCTCGCCTGCGCGAACCGCGACCTGATCGGCTGCAATTGGGTGGCCGATGCGGGATCGGCGGTCGGGCTCTGCCGGTCCTGCGCCATGTCGCGGGTCATTCCCGATCCGGGCATCGGCGACAACCGCGTGCTGTTCGACCGGGCCGAGCGCGCGAAAAGATGGGTTCTGGCGAATCTGTCGAACTGGGGCTGGTTCACCGATGCCGATCCGGGCCGCCGGCCGCATTTCCTGATGCTGTCCGAACATGTCGAGGGCCGGACCGAGCAGATCACGATGGGCCATGCGGCGGGCGAGATCACCATCAACATCACCGAGGCCGACGCCCTGATCCGCCTGCAGCGCCAGCGCGATCTGGGCGAGCAATACCGTTCGATGGTCGGGCATTTCCGGCACGAGCTGGCGCATTTCCTGTTCGACCGGCTTGCCGTCGCCCCGGATTTCCTGCCCGCCTTCCGCGAGCATTTCGGCGACGAGCGTCAGGATTACGCCGCGGCCCTGGCGCGCCACTACGCTGCGCCGCGCGATCCGGGCGAGGATTTCATCACCCCCTACGCGACCGCCCATCCCCATGAGGACTGGGCCGAGACGGCGGCCCATCTGCTGCACCTCGTCGATTTCACCGACAGTTTCGCGAGCGCCGGACTGACCATGCCGGGAATGCCACCGGATTTCCGCCCCTACGAAGAAACCGATACCGGCCTGCTGCTGAGCGTCGGCACCGAGGTCGCGATCGCGGTGAACGACATCAACCGGGCGCTGGACAATGACGACCTCTATCCCTTCGTGCTGACCCCGCAGGTGCGCCACAAGCTGCGCTTCGCCCATCACTGGCTCAGCCGGCACCGCAGCCGGGGCGCCTGAGCCTCTCAGCCCCCGGCGCGTTCCTCGAGGGTCAGCCATTCCTCCTCGGCCTGGGCCAGGGCGGCCTGCCGTTCGACCAGCGCGTCCGAGGCTTTCTGAAACTTGGCGGGGGCGCTCTGGAACAGGTCCGGGTCTGACAGGAATTCGGTCAGCTTGGCGATCTCGGCCTCGAGCCGCGCGATGATGCCGGGCAGCGCGTCCAGGCGGTGCCTTTCGCTGAAGCTGAGCCCCGTGCGCGCGGCCGGTTTCGCGACCTCGGCGGGTCGGTCGTCCTTTGCCGTCTCGCGCATGGGGGCGGGGGCTGCTGGCTGATCCTCGGCGCGTTGGGCACGGTAATCGCTGTAGCCGCCGGCATAGACCGTGGCGCGGCCGTCGCCCTCCATCGCGATGGTCGTGTCGGCCACGCGGTCGATGAAGTCGCGGTCATGGCTGACCAGCAGGACGGTGCCGTCATATTCGCCCAGCAGGTCCTGCAGCAGATCCAGCGTCTCGACATCCAGATCGTTGGTGGGCTCGTCCAGAACCAGCAGGTTCGAGGGGCGCGCCATCAGCCGCGCCAGCAGCAGCCGCGCCTTTTCGCCGCCCGACAGGCTGCGGACGGGTGCGCGAGCCTGCGCGTCGTCGAACAGGAAATCCTTGAGATAGGCGACCACATGGCGCGGCTGGCCGCGCACCATGACCTGATCGGCCTGGCCCGAGACGCGCATCTCGGGATCGCCGGTCAGCGATTCCCACAGCGTCTGGTCGGGGTTCAGCGCGGCGCGGGCCTGATCGAAGACCGCGATTTCCAGATTGGTGCCAAGCGTGACCTGCCCCTGATCGGGCGCGATCTCGCCGGTCAGCATCTTGATCAGCGTGGTCTTGCCCGCCCCGTTCGGGCCGACAAAGGCGATCCGGTCGCCCCGGTTCACGCGCAGATCGAACGGCCGCAGGATCACCCGCTCGCCGAAGGTCTTGGCGATGCCCCGCGCCTCGATCACCTTCTTGCCCGAGACCGGACCCGAATCCAGCGCCATCGCCGCCGTGCCCTGACGGCGGATCTGGGCGCCCCGTTCGGCGCGCATCGCCGCCAGCGCGCGCAGGCGGCCCTGATTGCGCTTGCGCCGGGCGCTGATCCCCTCGACCGCCCAACGGGCCTCGGCCTTGATCTTGCGGTCCAGCTTGTGGCGGGCATCATCCTCGGCGGACCAGACGGCCTCGCGCCAATCCTCGAAGGCCTCGAAGCCCTTTTCCTGGCGTCGCACCTCGCCCCGGTCCACCCACAGCGTCGCGCGCGTCAGGCGACGCAGAAAGGCGCGGTCATGGCTGATCAGCACAAAGCCCGCACGGGTCTGGGACAGATGCTCTTCCAGCCAGCCGATCGCCTCGATGTCCAGATGGTTGGTCGGCTCGTCCAGCAGCATCAATTCGGGCGCCTGAGCCAGAAGCCGCGCCAGCGCCGCGCGACGGCGTTCCCCGCCCGAGGCCGTGGCGACGGGACGCTCGGGGTCGAATTTCAATCCCTCGGCGGCCATGTCCACGCGGTAGCCCTCATCCTCGGGCAGGCCGGCGCGGGCAAAGGCGCCAAGCGTGTCGAAACCCGTCAGATCGGGGTCCTGCTCCATATAGCCGACCGAGACGCCGGCGGACAGGACGACCTCGCCCCGGTCGGGCTCGACAAGGCCGGCCATGACCTTCATCAGCGTGGACTTGCCCGAGCCGTTGCGCCCCACCAGCGCGACGCGGTCGCCGGGCTGGATGGTCAGCGAAAGGCCGTCGAATACCGGATCGCCGCCGAAGGTCAGCGAAATCTCGGTCAGTTGCAGAAGGGGTGCGCGTGCCATGGGCGCGGCCTATCGCGCGGCCCCGATCTGGTCAATGCGTCACGCGCAGCGGCCACCGCGCGTCACGCACCGGGACCCCCGCCACAGCGCACGGATTTTCTTGACAGCTTTCGTCGGGCTATGGCAAGAGCCCCCGGAAACCTGATAAAAGAGGTCAACATGCGTCTTCTGACCACCGTCGCCGTGATCGGCGCCACCGCGATCCCGGCCTTTGCCGAAGAGGTGAACGTCTATTCGCACCGGCAGCCGGAACTGATCCAGCCGCTGTTCGACGCCTTCACCGCCGAGACCGGCATCACGGTCAATTCGTCCTTTGTCGACAAGGGCATGGTCGAGCGCCTTCAGGCCGAGGGCTCGCGTTCGCCCGCCGACCTGGTCCTGACCGTCGATGTCGCGCGCCTGGGCGAGGTCAAGGATGCCGGCGTCCTGCAGCCCATGGATGCCGAGGCGCTGTCGGTCATTCCCGCGAACCTGCGCGACGACGAGAACATGTGGTTTGCCCTGACCACCCGCGCCCGCATCATCTATGCCCACAAGGACCGCGTGGCCGAGGACGAAGTCACCACCTACGAGGATCTGGCCGACCCGAAATGGCAGGGCCGCATCTGCACCCGCGTCTTCACGCATGATTACAACGTCGCGCTGACCGCCGCCCATCTGGCCCATCATGGCGAGGAGGCCACTCTGGCCTGGCTGGAAGGCATCAAGGCGAACCTGGCGCGCAAGCCCGAAGGTGGCGACCGCGACCAGGTCAAGGCTATCTGGGCGGGCGAATGCGACATCGCCATCGGCAACACCTATTACATGGGCGGCATGCTGGCCGATGACGAGCAGAAGGCCTGGGCCGAATCGGTCCGCATCGAATTCCCGACCTTCGAGGATGGCGGCACGCATCTGAACGTCTCGGGCGTCGCCATGACCGCCGCCGCGCCGAACCGCGAAAACGCGCTGAAGCTGGTCGAATTCCTGGTCGGTGACGAGGCGCAGCGCATCTATGCCGAGACGAACCACGAATTCCCGGTGAAGGAAGGCGTAGCCCTGTCCGAGCTGGTCGCCAGCTGGGGCGAGTTCGAGGCCGACGATCTGGCCCTCTCGGAGATCTCGGACCTGCGCCCGCGCGCGCTTGACCTGATCGAGCAGGTCAACTTCGACGGCTGATCCCGGCCGGGGGCGGGCCGTGGGGGCCAGCCCCCACACCCCCGGGATATTTGGACCAAGGCAAAGGCGCAGGCAGGGCTTGCGCCTTCCGCATGTCTGGCGCAGGTTTCGGCCTGACAAGGAGCGAGAGGCATGGCGCAGAAGATCATCATCGATACCGATCCGGGCCAGGACGATGCCGTGGCCATCCTGCTGGCGCTGGCCTCGCCCGAGATCGAGGTTCTGGGCGTGGTCGCGGTGGCGGGGAACGTGCCGCTGGCCCTGACCGAGGTGAATGCGCGCAAGATCGTGGAACTGGCGGGGCGGACGGATGTGCCGGTCTTTGCGGGCTGCGACCGCCCGCTGGCGCGGCCTCTGGTCACGGCCGAGCATGTGCATGGCAAGACCGGGCTGGACGGGATCGACCTGCCCGCGCCCGGCCTGCCCTTGCAGGCGCAGCACGGTGTCGAGTTCATCATCGAGGCCCTGCGTCGCGAGGCGGCGGGCAGTGTGACGCTGGTGCCCATCGGGCCGCTGACCAACATTGCCGAGGCGTTCCGCCGCGCGCCCGACATCATCGGCCGGGTGAAGCGCATCGTGCTGATGGGGGGCGCCTATTTCGAGGTGGGCAACATCACCCCGGCTGCCGAGTTCAACATCTATGTCGATCCGGAAGCCGCCTCAGAGGTCTTTGCCTCGGGCGTGCCGATCGTGATGATGCCTCTGGATGTGACGCACCGGGCGCTGACCTCGCGTGACTGGGTCGAGGCGATGCGCGCCCTGCCGGGGCGCTGCGGGCCTGCCGTGGCCAGCTGGACCGATTTCTTCGAGCGCTATGACCGCGAGAAATACGGCAGCAGCGGCGCCCCCCTGCACGACCCCTGCACCATCGCCTGGCTGATCCGGCCCGAGCTGTTCCAGGGCCGCGAGATCAATGTCGAGATCGAGACCGAGGGGAGGTTCACCACCGGCATGACCGTCGCGGATTGGTGGCGTGTCAGCGGGCGGGCGCCGAACGCCCTGTTCATCCGCGATCTGGACCGCGACGGCATGTTCGCATTGCTGACGGAACGGCTGGCGCGTCTGCCCTAGCGCGGCGCCTCGGGCAGGGGGACGGCCCCTGCCCCGTCGCCGATCTCGCGGTCGAGCCGGTCGGTCAGGGCCTCGGTGATGTCGATGGTTTCCAGCGAGACGAAAACCGTGCGGTAATCCAGGACCGCCACCGCGCCGCGTTCCGCCATCAGATCACCCATATGGGGCAGCGCCGCGCGGAAGAAGGCCGCACGGTCGGCATCGGCCCAGTCGTTCAGCTCTTGCACGGCCTGGGCGCGTTCGCGCCGGATCCGGGTCGCACGCAGATCGAAAGCCTCGGCGAGACGGCGGAACTCGTCGGGCGGAAGGGCTGCGCGGCGGTCGGTCAGCGCCGCCTCTTCCGAGGAGAGAAGCTGGGTCAGACGCTCGTTCTCGGCCGCGATCTGGCCGCCCTCGGCCTCGAGCTGGGCCTGGGCGCGCCGCCCCCAGGCCGAGGCGGCATAGAGGCGGTTCTGGTCGATGGTCAGGATGGCCGAGACCGGCACGCCCGACGGATCGGGCGGCGCGATCACCCGCGCGGGCAGGTCGGGCGCGGCGATCTCGGGCGCGGGCAGATCGGCATCGGCGGCCAGTTCGCCGATCTCTGGCGCAGGGGCCTCGGTCTGGGCCAGCGCGGCGCCGGGCAGGATCAGCGCCGCCAGAAGCGCTGCGAGGGGACCCGCGCCGCGCATCTCAGAACTGCGTCTGGATCGTCAGGTCGAAATTCTGCGTGCGGTCGAAATCTTCCTTGCGCAGCGCCTTCGAGAAGTTGAACCGCAGGGGCCCGATCGGCGTCGTCCAGAAGATCGAGGCGCCCACGGCCGAGCGCACCTTCATGCTGTCGTCGATCGTGCCGGTATTGCCGGCCACGTCGTCCAGACCCCAGAGGCTGCCGATATCGGCGAAGAGACCGCCGGAAATGCCGTATTCCTCGGGCAGGCCTATGGGGAATTGCGCCTCGGCGCGGGCGGCCCAGAAATACTTGCCGCCGAGCGCGTCCTGATTGTTCGCCCCCAGATCCCGCGGGCCGAGGCCGTTCGGCTCGAAGCCGCGGATGCGGCTGCCGCTGCGGAAGCGGTCGAGGATCCAGGGCTGATAGCCGTCGTAACCCTCGATCGCGCCGGCCTCGATCTGGCCGCGCAGGGTGATCTCCTCGCGCCAGGCATTGCTTTCGACACCGGCCGAGACGGTCGTGGTCACCGCCTTCGCGTCGCCGCCAAGGCCCGAAATGTCCTGACCGAAGCTGAAGCGATACGAGGTCAGCGGGTCCAGCCCGGTGCGGCGGCTGTCCCAGTTATAGGTGTAGCCCAGAGCCGAGGTCACGCGGCTGCCCGTCTCGTCGCGCAGCAGCCGCGAGCTGTCGTCATCGACGTTGCGCAGCGTGTCCTTGGACACGCGGTAGCGCAGTTCCAGCCGTGCATTCTGCGAGACCGGAAACTCGATCGACGGTCGCAGACCGATGGTCCGGGTGTCGTAATCGGAATTGAGGCTTTCGGTCTCGTTGTAATTGGCCGCGATGCTGAAGCGCAGGTTGCGCCCCAGGAAGAACGGCTCGGAGAAGTTGACCGAGGCCGTGCGGTCGCCGCTGGCGGTCGAGATCTGCAACCCGACCGACTGGCCGCGCCCCAGGAAGTTCTGCTCGCTCAGGCCGGCATTCAGGCCGATCCCGGCATTGACGCCGTAGGAGGCGCCGAAGGACAGGCTGCCGGTCGGCTGTTCCTCGACATTGACGCCGACGATGACCTGATCGGGGCCGCTGCCCTGACGGGTCTCGACCTGCGCATCCGCGAAATAGCCAAGCGCCCGGATGCGTTCGGCCGAGTTGCGGATCTCGCGGGGGTTGAAGGGGTCGCCCTCGACGGTCGAGAACTGGCGGCGGATCACCTCGTCCAGCGTGGTCGTGTTGCCCTCGATGTCGATGCGTTCCACGAAAATGCGCTGCCCGCGCACCAGCGCGAAGGTCAGGTCCAGCGTCTGGTTCTGCGGGTTCCGGGTGACGCGAGGCTCGATATTGACGAAGTTCAGGCCCTGCTGGATGGCGATGGTCTCCATCCGGCGGATCGTGTTGTCGATGACGGCGGGGTTGTAGACCTCGCCCCGGCGGACGCGGTTCTGGGCGGCAAAGGCCGCGGCATCGACGCCCGGAATCTCGGACACGGTGTCGATGCGGCCGAACCGGTAGCGCGGGCCTTCCTGGATGTTGAACGTGATGAAGAACGCGTCGCGTTCGCGGGCGATTTCCGGGGTCACTGCCTGGACGCGGAAATCGGCATAGCCGCGCGAGCGGTAGAAATCGGTCAGAAGCTGCTCGTCCAGCGGGATCCGCTCGGGCGAGAACGTGTCGCGGCGGATGAAGGTCCGCAGCAGGCCCGCCTGCTTGGTCTGCAGGACGTTGCGCAGGCGGCGGTCGGAAAAGGCGCGGTTGCCGGTAAAGCTGAGACGCTCGATCTCGGTCACGTTGCCCTCGCGGACCTCGAAGACCAGATCGACGCGGTTGTCGCTGCGGCGGATGATGCGCGGATCGACGCGCGCGGCCAGACGGCCCTCGGCGGCATAGACCTCGGCGATGGCCTGCGCGTCCTGGATCGCCTGGCTGGGCTGGTAGATGCGGCGTTCCTGGCTGCGGATGATCTCGGACAGGCGTTCGTTGTTCAGGCGGCGGTTGCCCTCGAAATTGATGCGGTTGATCGTGGGATATTCGCGCACGCGCACGACCAGCGTGCCGCCCTGCTGGACGATCTCGACCGTCTCGAACAGGCCCGAATTCTGCAGGCGCTGCAGCGCGTCGTTGATCTCGCCAGGCGAGGCATTGCCGGCGGGCAGGTTCATGAAGGACCGGATCGTGCCTTCCTCGACACGCTGGTTGCCCTCAACCCGAATGGCCGAAACCGTCTGCGCGCTGGCCTGCCAGGGCGCCACGCCCGCCGGTGCGGCAACCGCCAGAGCCGTCATCAGCGCCACCGCGCCCTTGCCCAGTTTCCGTGTCATGCCTGCCCCTCTTGTCTCGGCGACCGCGATGGCGATCTTTTTCTCGTTCTCTAGCGCCAACGGGGAGGGCCTGTCAAAAGCCCTGCCGCGTCAGGGGCAGAAAAGATCGTTTGTCAGCCCGAAAATCATCAGCGACAGCACCGCGAACAGCCCGATCGAGGTCAGCATGTTCAGGACCCGTTCCGAAGGCTTCCGCCCGGTGATCGCCTCGTAGCTGTAGAACATCAGGTGGCCGCCATCCAGAACAGGGATCGGCAGCAGGTTCAGAAAGCCGATCGCCGCCGACAGGACCGCGATCCACCACAGGAAGTTGCCGCCCCCCGCGCTGGCCGCCTGCCCCGTGCTTTCGGCGATGCTGATCGCCCCGCCCAGATTGCAGGTGCCGATCTGGCCGGTGATCATCGCCCAGAGCCCGGTCAGGGACGAGGCGATGATCGCCCAGGTCTGCCCCGCGCCAAGGGCCAGCGCCTCGACCGGGCCGGCGCGGCGGGTGGCGGGGGTGAAGAAGCTTTCCCCGCCGGTGACGCCGATCAGCCAGCGTTGCTCGAACCCGCCGCCCTGGGCGGGCAGGTCCGACAGTTTCGGGCGCAGCGTCACCTCGCGCTCGCCCGCACCCGGACGCCAGAGGCGCAGCAGAAGGGGCGCACCCTCGGCGGCCTCGACGGCGGCGCGCAGGTCGGTGAAGCGCGCGACCGTCTCGCCGTCGATGGCCAGGATCACGTCGCCCGCGCGCAGGCCCGCCTCGGCGGCGGCGCTGCGGGGCGCCACGCCCGAGATGCGGGCGGGCATCGGATCGGGGCCGGGCACCGTCAGGCGGCGGCCCTCGCGTTCGATGGTCCAGGTCTGGACGGGCTGATGGGGCAGCGCCTCGGAGGCACGGCCAAGATCCGCCCAGGTCTCGACGGGCTGGTCGCCCACCGCCAGCACCAGATCGCCCGGCTGCAGCTGGTTCTGCACCTCGGGCGGCGCGGCCGAGATCGTGCCCACCCGCACCTCGGGCTGGGCGACGCCCTGCACCACCGCAAAGCCGCCGAAGATCAGGATCGACAGGATGAAGTTGAAGACCGGCCCGGCCAGCAGCGTGGCGAACCGCGCCCAGAGCGGCGCGCCGTCCAGCGTCTGGCGCCGCAGCGCCGGATCGACCGGACGCCCCGGCCCGGCACTGGCGATATTGTCGTCGCCCAGAAAGCGCACATAGCCGCCAAGCGGGATCGCGGCGACCTGCCAGACCGTGCCGCGCCGGTCGCGTCTTGCGGCCAGACGCGGGCCGAAGCCCACGCTGAACACCTCGGCCCGGATGCCGGACCAGCGGCCCACGATGTAATGGCCATATTCGTGCACCGTCACGATCACAGCCAGCGCGACCACGAAGGCGGCCAGCGTCCACAGCGTGCCAAGCGTTCCGGTCAGGATCTCGGTCATGCGGCTGTCCTTTCGCGGGACAGCGCGTCCCAGTGATGCACCTCGTCAAGGCTGGCGGGGTCCGAGCCAAAGCCCCCCTGCCCGGCCAGATCGGTCAGCGTGGCCTCGACCCGCGGAGCCATGTCGGTGAAGCGGATGCGCCCCGCGATGAAATCGTCCAGCGCCTGTTCCTTGGCCGCGTTGAAGACCGCCCCGGCCGCGCCCCCTGCCGCCATCACCTCGCGCGCAAGGCGCAGGGCGGGCCAGCGCCGTTCGTCCGGCTGGCGGAAGGTCAGGCTGCCCAAGGCGGCCAGATCGAGGGCCGCGACGGGCAGCGGCCGGCGTTCGGGCCAGTTCAGCGCATAGCCGATGGCGTGGCGCATGTCGGGCGCGCCCAGATGCGCGATGGAACCGCCGTCATGATGGCTGACCATGGCATGGATGATCGATTCCGGATGGACCAGCACCTTGATGCGGTCGGCGCCGAGGCCAAAGAATTCCTTGGCCTCGATCACCTCCATCGCCTTGTTGAACATCGAGGCGCTGTCGATGGTGATGCGCTGGCCCATCGCCCAATTCGGATGGGTCGAGGCCTCGGCCACGGTCGCCGCCGCCAGCCGCTCCAGCGGCCAGTCGCGGAAGGCGCCGCCCGAGGCGGTGATGGTCACATCCTTGACGCTGTCTAGCTTCTCGCCCTGAAGTGCCTGAAATAGCGCCGAATGTTCGCTGTCCACCGGCAGGATCGTGGCGCCGCCCGTCCGGCCCGCCTGCCGCAGCAGCGCACCCGCGCAGACCAGCGATTCCTTGTTGGCCAGCGCCAGAACGCCGCCCTGTGCAAGCGCGGCCAGTCCGGGCGCCAACCCGGCCGCACCGACGATGGCCGACAGCACCCAGTCGGCGGGCCGTGCGGCGGCCTCGATCAGCGCCTCGCGGCCTGCGGCGGCGATGGTGCCGCTGCCCTGCAGCGCGGCGCGCAGATCGTCCAGCAGGTCGTCATGGGCGGTCACGGCGATCTCGGCACGCAGATCGCGCGCCTGCCGTGCCAGACGCTCGATGTTGCGGCCGCCGGTCAGGGCCACGACGTGAAAGCGGTCGGGGTCGCGGCGGATCAGATCGACACCGCTGATCCCGACCGAGCCGGTCGCGCCGAAGATCGAGATGCGTCTGGTCACGTCAGTTCACCACCGGCAGGCTGGTCAGAAGCCCGATCAGCATCGTGGCCAGAACCGCCCCCGTCACTGCGTCAAAACGATCCATGAAGCCGCCATGGCCGGGGATCAGGTTCGAGCTGTCCTTGACGCCCGCCCGCCGCTTGAGCCAGCTTTCCGCGATGTCGCCCATCTGCCCCGCAAAGCAGACGATGGGCGAGACCCAGATCAGCGCCGCATCGCCATGGCCGGCAAGCCACAGGATCAGGCCCAGCAGCGTCGCGCCCACCCAACCCGCAACCGTGCCGGACCAGGTCTTCTTCGGGCTGAGCGAGGGCCAAAATTTCGGCCCGCCGATCATCCGGCCGACAAAATAGCCCGCCGTGTCAGACACGATCACGATGCCCATCAGCCACAGCACGAAAGGCAGTCCGTAAGCCTCACGGAAGCCGACAAGGCCGTAGGCGACCAGCAGGATCGCCGCACCGAACAGCACATAGGTCAGCCGGTCGCGCCGCGCCGCGCCCGGAACGCCGGCGATCAGCGGCACGGCAAGCGCCAGCCAGATCAGCGCATGCGCCTCGGTCAGGGCGACGGCCTGCGCCAGCCCCGCCAGAGCCGCCAGCGCGACGGGGCGCGAGCGGCCGAACCGGGTGACGTGCCGGGCGGGCTTGCGCCAGCCGGTCATCGCCGCCAGTTCCCAGAAGGTGATGGCCGAGATCACCGCCATGCCCAGCCGCAGCCAGACGCCCTGCGCGGTGGCGAGCAGCACGCCGATCGCCAGCAGCACCAGCGTCGAGGCGATCCGCCGCGACAGGTCAGACCATTTGCCCGCCGAGGCGGAGACGCTGCCTATCCGCGACCCCGCCCTCATGCGCCGCCAAAGCGCCGCTCGCGCAGGCCGAACCGGTCGAGGATGTCCGACAGATGCTGGGGCGTGAAATCGGGCCACAGGGTCGGGGTGAATTCGTATTCGGAATAGGCTGCCTGCCAGGGCAGGAAGTTCGAGATCCGCGTCTCGCCCGAGGTGCGGATCACCAGATCGGGGTCGGGATGGCCCGCCGTGTCGAGGCAGGCTTCCAGATCGGCCTCGCAGGGCTGGTCAACTTCGCCGCGCGCGACCTTGTCCGCCAGACGTCGCGAGGCGCGCAGCAATTCGTCCCTGCCGCCATAATTGATCGCCACGGTCAGGTTCAGCCGGGTATTGCCCGCCGTCCGCGCCTCGATCGAGGCCATGAGGTCCTGCAACTTCTGGTCCAGCCGCTCGCGCCCGCCGATGAAGCGCATCCGCACGCCCTCGGCCGACATGCTTTCGGCCTCGCGCTCGATATAGCGGCGGAAGATCTTCATCAGGCCCAGGACTTCCTCGGTCGAGCGTTTCCAGTTCTCGGTCGAGAAGGCGTATACCGTCAGCCAGTCCACCCCCAGATCGGGGCAGGCGCGCACGATCTGCTTGACGCGCTCGGCGCCGCGACGGTGCCCGACCAGACGCGGCCAGCCGCGTTCGGTCGCCCAACGGCCATTGCCGTCCATGATGATGGCGACATGGCGGGGACGCGTCGTCCCCCCTGCCGTCACCGCGGTCGCTGCGCCCCAGGCAAAAGCCATCGCCTTGTCAGACCTGCATGATTTCGGCCTGCTTGGCCGTCAGAGCCTCGTCCACCGACGCGATCATGCGGTCGGTCAGCGACTGGATCTCGTTCTCGTAGAGCTTCTGGTCATCCTCGGGCATGCCATTGGCCTTGCCCTTCTTGACCTGGTCCATCCCGTCGCGGCGCACGTTGCGGATGGCGACGCGGGCATGTTCGGCATATTGCGCGGCGACCTTGGTCAGCTCGCGGCGGCGCTCCTCGTTCAGTTCCGGGATGGGCAGCATGATGATGGTGCCGTTCAGCTGCGGATTGATCCCCAGCCCGCTTTCGCGCAGCGCCTTCTCGACCTTGCCGACCATGGCCTTGTCCCAGATGTTGATCGTGACCATGCGCGGCTCGGGGACGTTCACCGTGCCCAGCTGGTTGATCGGGGTCATCTGGCCATAGGCCTCGACCTGCACGGGGTCGATCATCGAGGCCGAGGCGCGGCCCGTGCGAAGGCTGGCGAATTCGCCGCGCAGGGCCTCCATCGCGCCTTTCATGCGCCGTTCCAGATCGTCGATGTCGATTTCGATGTCCTCAGCCATGTCGGACCGCCTCTGAATTGGATTTTTTCCGCTTGTAACCAGATTGCCCGGGATTGGCAAAGCCTTTGCCCCCCGGATGGGCAGCGCGCCGCCTCACGAGGCGTCGCGCTTGTCCCGCTCGGCCTGCGCCAGCCGCTCTTCGATCGCGCTCAGGCGTGACAGCACCTCATCGCGATAGGCCTCGGTGGCGACGTTGGATTCCTCGGAATGCGCCTCCTGCATCGAGTTCACGATCAGACCGACGACAAGGTTCATCACCGCGAAGGTCGTGACCAGGATGAAGGGCACGAAAAACAGCCAGGCCTGAGGATAGACCTCCATCACCGGGCGCACGATGCCCATCGACCAGCTTTCCAGCGTCATGATCTGGAACAGCGAATAGGCCGAATTGCCCAGATCGCCGAACCAGTCGGGGAAGCTGCCCGCAAAGAGCTTGGTCGCCATGACCGCGAAGATGTAGAAGATGATCCCCATCAACAGGAAGACGCTTGCCATGCCGGGCAGCGCCGACAGGAACCCCTCGACAACGCGGCGCAGGCGCGGCGTGACCGAGACGATCCGCAAGAGCCGCAGGATCCGCAGCGCGCGCAGCACCGACAGCCCCTGCGTCGCGGGCATCAGCGCGATGGCAACGATGGCGAAATCGAACACGTTCCAGCCGTCGCGGAAGAAACGCAGCCTGCGGACATACAGCTTCAGCGCCAGCTCGATCACGAAGATCGTCAGGCACAGGCGGTCCAGAAACAGGATCAGAGGCCCCGCGAAGGCCATGATCCGGGGCGAGGTTTCCAGCCCAAGGATCATGGCGTTGAACAGGATCACCGCGGTGATGAAGGTCTGGGCCGCGCGCCCGTGGATCAGCGCGTCAAGACGCGCGCGCGGGGAAAACGGTCCCTGCTCAGTTATGGACATGGGTGTAGGTCCCCCGACCTTCAAGAATGCTGCGGAACCCGCCGGGCGCGTCCAGCGAGAAGACGATGATCGGCAGGCGGTTGTCGCGCGCCAGCGCGATGGCCGAGGCGTCCATCACGCCCAGATGCTGCTGGAGCACGTCGTCATAGGTGACCTCGCCGTAACGCTTGGCATCCGCGTGCTTGACCGGATCCTTGTCATAGACGCCATCCACCTTGGTCCCCTTGAAGATCGCCTCGCAATTCATCTCGGACGCGCGCAGCGTCGCGGCCGTGTCGGTGGTGAAATAGGGGTTCCCCGTTCCCGCCGCAAAGATCACGATGCGCTTTTTTTCCAGGTGCCGGATGGCGCGGCGGCGGATATAGGGCTCGCAGACCTCATCCATGCGGATGGCGCTGATGACGCGGCAATGCAGGCCCTTGGCCTCCAGCGCGGATTGCATGGCCAGCGCGTTCATCACGGTGGCCAGCATCCCCATGTAATCAGCCGTCGTCCGCTCCATCCCCTGGGCGCTGCCCTGCAGGCCGCGGAAGATGTTGCCGCCGCCGATGACCATGCAGACCTCAACGCCCATCTTCTGGACCGATTCGACCTCGTCGGCGATGCGCGAGACCGTGGGCGGATGCAGCCCGTAGCCCTGGTCGCCCATCAGCGCCTCGCCCGAGATCTTCAGCATCACGCGGCCATAGTGCTTGGGTGTCTCGGTGGTCATCTGGGGCTCCTGTCGCCGGTCGCTTTCATCGGGGCGTTAAATGTCGCAAAAGGCCCGCAGGTTCAACTGCCCGGATCGCCCATGCAAGCGCCCACCCTGTCAGAAATCGACCCGTCGCGCCATCTGCTGATCGCGGGGCCCACGGCCAGCGGCAAGTCGGCGCTGGCGCTGGCGGTGGCCCGGGCGCAGGGTGGCGTGATCGTGAACGCGGATGCGCTGCAGGTCTGGTCGTGCTGGCGCGTCCTGACCGCGCGCCCCGACGCCGCCGACGAGGCGAGCGCGCCCCATGCGCTATACGGTCATGTGACGCCTGACCGGACTTATTCGGTGGGCGATTGGCTGCGCGATCTGGCGGGGCTCATAGGGCAGCGGCTGATCGTGACGGGCGGAACGGGCCTCTACCTCACGGCGCTGACGCGGGGTCTGGCGCAGATACCCGCGACGCCCCCCGCCCTGCGGGCCGAGGCCGACGCGATCCTGCGCGGCCCCGACGGTCTGGCGCGGCTGCTGGCGGATCTCGACGCGCCCACCGCCGCCCGGATCGACCGCCGCAACCCCGCCCGCGTCCAGCGCGCATGGGAGGTGCTGCGCGCCACGGGGCGCGGCCTGTCCTCGTGGCAGGACGAGACGCCGCCGCCCCTGATCGCCCCCGCCGACTGCCAGCGCATCCTGATCGAGGCCGACCGCGACTGGCTGGCCCGCCGGATCGAGACGCGGTTCCACGCGATGATCCGCGACGGCGCGCTGGACGAGGTTGCCGCGATGCTGCTCGACTGGCATCCCGACCGGCAATGGGCGCGTGCCATCGGTGCGCCCGAGCTGGTCGCGCATCTGCAGGGCCGTACCAGTCTGGCCGAGGCGGTCGAACTGGCCGTCATCGCCACGCGCCAATATGCCAAGACGCAGCGGATCTGGTTCCGGGGGCGCATGCGCGACTGGACGCTGCGCCGGGCCGAAACGCTGTTCTAGATCACACACCTGCAGGATGAATTGTATTCGGGTCGCATTTACTTCATGGTGTTTTAACCGGTTTGGGCGATGATCCCTGCATGAGGCAGGAGGAAACGCGGACAGATGGCGGTTCTGGGCGGCAGTGACTGGCGCAAGGGGTTTCCCTTCACCGCAAGCCTTCTGCGGTCGGGTCGCGCGGGCGCACGGACCGGCGTCACCGCCCCCGTCATTCCCGATGATGGACGCCCCGTCAATCGTCCTGCAGACAGCACTGACAGGCCGACGCCGCTGCGCGCTGCGACCGGCAAGGCCCCGCCCGAGGCTCTGGCGCTGGCGCTGACCGGTCCGGACCCGCTCGGGCCGTCGCGGCATGCGGGGATGCGACGGTTCGTGCCCCGCCGCGCCAGCCTGCGCCTGCTGCCGCTCGGGGCGTTCCTGTGGGGAACGAATGACAGCCCGCCGCAACCCCGGACGCGGCCCGAACATGTGCTGATCTGGGTGACGCAAGGCGGGCTGGCGCTGCGCTGGCCCGGATCGCGCGCGCTGCTGCGGCCCGGGGATTTGCGCTACATCCCTTCGGGCACCGCATTCGCAGCCCTGCCCGGGGTCGAGACGCAGGGCCATGTGCTGCTACTGCCGCACGATCTGGTGCGGGGGCTCGACCCGGGGCTGCCCGCTCAGGGGCTGGCCGGGCGCGTCGGGCAGCAGGCCGAGCCGCTGTCCTTCGCGCTGCAGGACCTGATGGCCGAGGCCGCGCGCGACGTGACGGAGCCGGCGCGCAGCAAGGCGCTGCGCCAGCACCTGTCGCTGCTGGCCCTGCGCCTGCAACGGCTGGACCCGCCCGCCGAAACCGGCCTCGACCCCGGTCCTGCCAGCGCCGATCACGCCTTGGTCGAGCGCTTTCTGGCCGAGATCGCGCCCGATCCGGGGCGGCAGGTGACGCTGGCAGAACTGGCGGCGCAGATGGGGACCAGCCTCACCGCCCTCGACCGGGCCTGTCTGGCCGCAAGAGGCAGGCGCGCGATCGATCTGCTGCACGGGCTTCGCCTGGACCGCGCGGCCGAGATGCTGCGCCACAGCGAATTGCCCGTGCATCGCATCTCGCAGATGCTGGGCTATTCCAGCCTGGCCCATTTCACCCGCGCCTTCGTGGCGGCGACGGGCAGACCGCCCGACGCCTTCCGCATGCAGATCAGGCGCGGCAGCGAATGGCGCGGGGACGCCTGAGGCGATGCGCCATGGCGACAGGCGCGCCTGAGCAGCGAGCCTCCAACACCATCCTCGCGGCATGGCAGCGCGGCAGCCGCCGGGTCAAGCCGCGATCCGTGGACGCTTCAAGCCTCGGACGGCACGCCAGCCCGACCGCGAAAGCCTGTGGCGACGACGAACTTCTCGGAACTGTCGCTGCGGCTTGCGGGCGGCTTCACGTTAACGACCTTCTCGAAATTGCGCTTGAGCATGGCCTGCATCTCGGCCTCGGCGCCGCCTGCCAGCACCTTGGCGACGAAGGTGCCGCCCGGCTCCAGCACGTCAAAAGCCAGTTGCGCGGCCGCCTCGACCAGCGCGACGATGCGCAGGTGGTCGGTGCCCTTGTGGCCGGACGAGGCGGCGGCCATGTCCGACATCACCACATCCGCGGGCCCGCCCAGCCATGCCTTGACCTGATCGTCGGCTCCGTCCGACAGGAAGTCCAGCTGATGGATCTCGGCCCCGGCGATCGGGTCCACCTCTTGCAGGTCCAGCCCCAGAACGCGGCCCTGCTTCTTGTCGGCCCGCTCGCCAAGCGCGTTGACGCGGGCGACGGCCACCTGACACCAGCCGCCCGGCGCGCAGCCCAGATCGACGACCCGCGCCCCCGGCACCAGAAAGCGATACTTGTCGTCAAGCTCGATGATCTTGTAGGCGGCACGGCCCCGAAAGCCCTCGCGCCGGGCGCGGGCCACATAGGGGTCGTTCAGCTGCCGTTCCAGCCAGAGCTTCGAGGACAGCTTGCGCCCCTTGGCGGTCTTGACCCGCACCTTCAGATCGCGCGCGCCGCGGCCGCTGGACTTGCCCGCGCGGCTGCCTGGTTGCTTTGTCATCATGCCACTCCGTTCAGTCCTTCGGGCTTCAGCACCCCATCGCGCACCATCTGGGCATAAAGCAACCCCTCGCGCAGGCCCCGGTCGGCCACCGACAGCCGTGTCGTGGGCCAGACGCGCATCAGGGTCTGCAGGATCGCGGCGCCCGACATGATCAGGGCGTGACGCTCGCGCCCGATGCGCGGATCGGCGCGGCGCCCGTCGGGGCCAAGCTGAAGATAGGAATGGATCACCCGGTCGATCTGTTCGCTGGTCATCTCTAGCCCGTCAACCTTGGTCCGGTCATAGCGGCGCAGGCCCAGAAAGCTGGCCGCCACGGTCGTCACCGTCCCGGAGGTGCCGATGATCTGGAACCCCTCGTCGGGCGAGCCGTCGGCATAAGGGGTGAAATTGGCCAGCGCCTCTTCGAAGAACCACGACATCAGCGCGAAACGGCCCTGATCATCCTCGACATCGGCGAACTGGTCACGCAGCGTCGCCACGCCCAAGGGCACGCTGATCCAGTCCACCACCCGCGCGCCGCCGGGCTGCGGATTTCCGAAGCCGTCCGACAGGCGCATGATGGCGCGGGGCCGTTCCTTGGGCTCGACATCCTCGAGGTCGATCCAGACAAGCTCGGTCGAGCCGCCGCCGATATCGACGACCATCAGCGTCTCGGTCTTGTGGCTGACCAGCGGCGCGCAGGAGATGACGGCCAGCCGTGCCTCTTCCTCGGCGCCGATGATCTCGACGGGCAGGCCGGTCTCGCGGCGGATGGTGCGCATGAAGTCGCGGCTGTTGCGGGCGCGGCGGCAGGCCTCGGTCGCGACCATCCGCATCTTGCGGACCTTGTGCTGTTCCAGCTTTCGCTTGCAGACCTGCAACGCATGCACGGTCCGCGCCATGGAACTGCGCGAGAGCCGGCCCGAGGCTTCAAGCCCCTGCCCCAGCTGGACAGGCTTGGAAAAGCTGTCCACGACCTGAAACTGACTGCCCGACGGTCGGGCAATCAGCATCCGGCACGAATTGGTCCCAAGGTCGAGGGCCGCGTATAGCCCCCCATCCTCGGGGTGTCGGGTGCCTGACGGCTCGACCGTATTTCTCGGGAACGCGTCCGCACCCGCAGGACGCCTGGGCGTCATGATCACGCCCTCCGATGACAAGTTGCTGAAAACGTAACCCGCGCGGGGGACGCGTTCAAGGGGTGGCGGACCCGCGATGATCGCCTGCGGCGCCAAGCGCGGCCGGCCGCGCCGCGTCCTGGCCGCACAGCGCGGGCGTCAGAGCGGCGATGGCATCCCATTGCGACAGGAAGACCCGGCCCGTCAGTTCGTGCAGCAGATGGCAGCGGCACAGACGGTCCATGACCGGGCCCTTGACCTCGGACAGGTGCAGCGTGACGCCCATGCCCGACAGCCGCTGGTTCAGCGCCTGAAGGCTTTCGACCGCCGACAGGTCCACGCTGTTCACCGCCGAGAACATCAGCACGACATGGCGGATGCGCGGCTCGGCTGCGACGCGGTCCAGCACGCGATCCTCCAGCATGCGGGCATTGGCGAAATAGAGGCTCTCGTCGATGCGGATGGTCAGCAGGCAGGGATCGGTCAGCACGTCGTGGCGCAGGATGTTGCGGAAATGCTGGGTGCCGGGGACCAGGCCCACCTCGGCGATATGGGGACGCGAGGTGTTCCACAGATGCAGCAGCACCGACAGGATCACCCCCGCGCTGACGCCGGTTTCCACGCCCATCAGCAGGGTCAGCGCGATGGTCACGGCGACGGCTGCGAAATCGGCGCGGCTGTAATCCCAGGCGTGGCGAAGGATCTTCAGATCGACCAGCGACAGGACCGCGACGATGATCGTCGCGGCCAGCGTGGCCGTGGGCAGGTAGTGGATCAGCGGCGTCAGCGCAAAGGCCGCGACGGCCAGCCCGATGGCGGTGAAGGCGCCTGCCGCGGGCGTCTCGGCGCCGGCATCGGCATTCACGACCGACCGCGCAAAGCCGCCCGTGACCGGCATCCCGCCGGTGAAGCCCGCCCCGATATTGGCCGCGCCGAGGCCGATCAGCTCCTGATCCGGGTCGATGCGTTCGCGGCGTTTTGCGGCCAGGGTCTGGCCCACGCTGACGGATTCGACGAAACCGATGACCGAGATCAGCAGCGCCGGCACCAGCAGCGCCCCGATCAGGTCGCTGGAAAAGGCGGGCAGCGTCAGCGGCGGCAGGCCCTGCGGCACCGTGCCCACAATCGCGACCCCGCTTTCGTCAAGGCCAAGGCCCCAGACCAGCAGCGTCGTGACCAGCACCGCCAGCACCGGACCCGCCCGCGCGACCATCGTCGCGGCCCTCTGCGACAGCCCCAGTCGGCGCAGCAAGGGCGCCAGCGCCTTGCGCTGCCAGAACAGAAACGCCGTCGTCGCCACCCCAAGCGCCAGCGTGATAGGGTTCGTCCCGCCCACCGCCCCTGCCAGCGAGGCCAGCATCTGCGGCAGCGTATCCCCGCCCGCCTGCACGCCCAGAATATGGCGGAACTGGCTCAGCGCGATCAGCAGGCCCGACGCGGTGATGAAGCCCGCAATCACCGGATGCGACAGGAAATTGGCCAGAAAGCCCAGCCGGAAGAGGCCCATCAGGATCAGGATGCCGCCCGACAGCACGGCCAGCGTCAGCGCCGCCGCCGCATAGCCCGCCGTGCCCTGCGCCGCGACCTGCCCGACCGCCGCCGCCGTCATCAGCGAGACCACCGCGACCGGCCCCACCGCCAGCGCC
This sequence comes from Paracoccus sp. (in: a-proteobacteria), assembly GCF_030604785.1. Taxonomy (GTDB): domain Bacteria; phylum Pseudomonadota; class Alphaproteobacteria; order Rhodobacterales; family Rhodobacteraceae; genus Paracoccus. Next base: position 118,486 of record NZ_JAUVVF010000005.1, read on the forward strand.
CGCGACGAGCCAAAGATCGCATAAAGCATGATCGGCAGGATCGAGGCATAGATCCCCGCCTCGGGCGGCAGCCCCGCCAGCATCGCATAGGCCAGCGATTGCGGGATCAGCATGATCGTGACGATCACCGCCGCCAGCAGGTCGCCCTGCAAGGCCGCACGATCATAGCGCCGCCCCCAGTCGAGGATCGGCAGGTAGCGGGACAGCCGGAGGCGCATGGGCAGACTTTCGCGTCAGAGGCCGTTCACCGGCACTTTCAGCATCGGGCGCCCGTCCGCATCCTTGGGGATCTCGCCCGCGCGCATGTTCACCTGCAAGGACGGGATGATCAGGCGCGGCATGTCAAGCTGCGCGTCGCGTTCGGTGCGAAAGGCGATGAAATCCTCGCGCGTCTTGCCCTCGCCGACATGGATGTTGTGCGCCTTTTCCTCGGCCACGGTCGTCTCCCACTGGATGTCGCGCCCGTTCGGGCCGTAATCGTGGCACATGAACAGCCGCGTCTCGTCGGGCAGCGACAGGACGCGCTGGATGCTGTCATACAGCACGCCCGCATCGCCGCCGGGAAAATCGGCGCGGGCCGAGCCGCCGTCGGGCATGAACAGCGTGTCGCCCACAAAGGCCGCATCGCCCATCACATGCGTCATGCAGGCCGGCGTGTGGCCGGGCGTGTGAAAGGCGAAACAGCGCATCGCGCCGACATGGTATTCGTCTCCATCCTCGAACAGGCGGTCGAACTGGCTGCCGTCGCGCTGGAATTCGGTGCCCTCGTTGAAGATCTTTCCGAACACGTCCTGAACGATCAGGATATTCGCGCCGATCCCGATCTTGCCGCCCAGCTTCTGCTGGATGTAGGGCGCCGCGGAGAGGTGGTCGGCATGGACATGGGTCTCGATGATCCATTCCAGCGACAGGCCCCGCGCCTCGATCTCGGCGATCAGGGCATCGGCATGGTCATAGGTGATCCGCCCGGCGGCGTAATCGATATCCATCACCGAATCGATGATGGCGCAGGCATTCGAGGACGGGTCCTTGACGATGTAGCTGATCGTGTTCGTCTGCGCGTCGAAATGCGCCGAAACATCCGGGCGCACTCCAAGATCGACGGCGGGCAATGCCTTGGGGCTTTCGGTCATGGTCATGGGGCTCTCCTGCGGCTGGCATCATCCTGTCTGCTCGATATACGAATTCCAAAACCTGAATGCAATAACGGCGCTGCTTGACGCGCGTGACGGGCGGGGGCAAGCAGTTCGTCATGATCGACCTGCGCCCTGTAGCCCACCCGATTGGAAAGATCGTCGTCGTGCTGGGCGCGGCGATGCTGGCGCCCATGCTGGTCGATCTGTGGCAGGGCGATCCGCATTGGCAGGTCTTTCTGGAATGTGCCGTGATCACGATGGTCATGGGCGGGCTGATCACCGTCGCCACGCGCGGCCACTATACCTCGCTGAAACTTCAGCAGGCCTTTCTGCTGACATCGGGGCTGTGGCTGGTCATCCCGGTCTTCGGCGCCCTGCCCTTCATGCTGGGCGCCCCGCGCGCCACCTTCACCGATGCCTTCTTCGAGGCGATGTCGGGCGTCACCACCACCGGCACCACCGCCTTTCCGGCGCTGGACGGGCTGCCGCGCGGCACACATCTGTGGCGGGCGCTGCTGCAATGGATGGGGGGACTGGGGATCGTCGTCGTGGCGATGGTCTTCCTGCCGGTCATGCGCGTGGGCGGCATGCAGTTCTTCCGCTCCGAAGGCTTCGACACGCTCGGCAAGGTGCTGCCCCGCGCCCGCACCATCGCCGGAGAGATGACCGTCGTTTATCTGGCCCTGACGGGGGCCTGCGCGCTGACCTATCTGGCGCTAGGCATGACGGGGTTCGATGCGGTGGTCCATGCGCTGACCACGACCTCGACCGGGGGTTTCTCGAATTACGATGCCAGTTTCGGGGCCTATCTGGGCGGGCCGGAATGGGCGGCCTCGGTTTTCATGATCCTGGCCTCGATCCCCTTCGTGCGCATGGTGCAGGCGATGCGCGGCGATCTGGACCCGATCTGGCGCGACAGCCAGATCCGCGCCTATCTGCGCTGGATCGCCTATGCCTGCGGGATCATCATCATCTATCGGCTCGCCTACATCCACCGGGGCGTGCCGGTCGAGGAGGTGCTGCGCGAGACCGTCTTCAACACGATCACAATCTTTTCCGGAACCGGCTATGCCTCGACCGATGTGCTGGGCTGGGGGCATCTGCCGCTGGCGCTGCTGATCATCGTGGGCCTGATCGGGGGCTGCACGGGTTCGACGGGTTGTTCGGTCAAGGTGTTCCGCTACCTGATCCTGCTTCAGACCGTGCGCGCCCAGATCCGGCGGATGCATTCGCCCCACCGCGTCTATCCGCTGCGCTACGAGGGCCGCCCGCTGGACCGCGACGTCGTCAATTCCGTCATGGCCTTCTTCACGCTGTTCATGCTGACCTTCGGCCTGCTGATCGTCGGACTGTCGCTGACCGGGCTGCATCCGCGCACCGCGCTGACCGCCGCCTGGACGGCCATTGCCAATGTCGGCCCCGTCTGGGGCCCCGAGATCACCCGCAACGGGTCCGTCGCGAACTTTCCCGAGCCTGCCAAGATCCTGATGATCATCGGCATGTATCTGGGCCGACTGGAACTGGTCTCGGTCCTGGTCCTGCTGATGCCGCGCTTCTGGCGCGGCTGAGCGTCAGGGCGTGACGGGCGCCGCCGGCGCGTCCTCGCCCGCGGCGGGGGCGAAGCGGTCGAGGCTGTCGGACAGTTCCGCCGCGATCCGGGTCTGCGTCTGGGGGTCCGAGGCCGGCCAGATCAGCACCCAGCCCTCGGCCCGGCCGTCGCGCACGCGGCCCTCGGCCTCGCCGCGATGGGCCTCGTTCTCGCCGCGCAGATGGACATGGCCCTGCCGGATCGTGCGTTCGGGGCTGGGCACCCAGCCAAGCGCGGTCACAAGCCCCGCAAGGTCCAGCAATTCCTGCTGCCCGCCCTTCTGGCTGAACAGGATCAGCGCCGCGCCGGAATCGTTGGCCGGGCCATAGATCGACAGCGCGCGTTCCGCCCGGTCGAAGACCAGCGCCGACAGGGGCGCGGTGACCGACAGGCCCGTCGCCTCGTCGCGCAATTCGGTCAGCCCCATGCGGTCGCGCCATTCGGCCCGCGCCTCGGTCAGCAGCCGCATCGCGGTGCCGGGATCGGTCGCGCGGCGCGCGGTCGCGATCTCGGCGCGGATCGCGGCCTGCGTCATCGGGCCGTCCTTGCCGTCGATGGCGCCCTCGTAATGACCCGCCCAACGCAGCGCGCGCTGGACATCCTCCAGCGGCGGCAGCGGTTCGGACGCGCCGGGCGCGGGCAGGTCCGGGGCGCCCCCCTCGACCAGCGGCGCGCCAAGGCTGTCCGCCCCGGTCACGACGGCATCCGAGGGGATGATCTCGGCCGTCTTCAGGACCGGCGCCCAGGCTTCGGCTGCCTCGGGAGACAGAGGGCCAAGCGCAAGCGCGAACCAGCCGTCGGGCAAGGCCCAGAGCCAGGCGTCGCCGAACTCGGCCTGCCAGCGGGCCAGGGCCTCGCGGGCCTCGGTTTCGGTCTCGAACGCCTCGAGGCGCAGGAAACGCCCCTCGGGCAGGGCCGGCTCGGGCGCGGCTTCGGGTTCCGGTTCGGCTTCGGCAACGGCTTCGGGTTCAGGCGCGGGTTCGGGCTCGGCGACAGGTTCAGGCTCGGCGGCCGGCTCTGCGACGGGTTCCGCAGCGGCGGCGACAGGCGCCGCGCCCACCGGCGACAGGGTGGTGCTGGCAGGCGGCTGGCTGACGAAGGCGTCCCCCGGCACCGAACGCTCGGCCCGCAGATCGGCCAGCAGAGCCTCGGCCTCGGCCCGGTCCAGCGGACCAAGCGCGATCCCGGTCCAGCCCCCCGGCAGGGGCAGCGTCACCACATTGTCGAAGCGCTGCGCCCAGCCTGCCGCGGCCTCGGCGGCGGCGGCCTCGCTGCGCTTGGCCTCCAGCCGGATCACCGCGCCTTCGGCCATGGCCTGCATCGGCAGCATTCCCGCCAGAACGATCACACCCAAGCGCCGCATGCCGCTGTCCCCATCTGTTTCATGGCTGCGGCGCGTTGGCCCGCCAGCCTTTATTGACCCTGCCCCGCCCGACGCCTAGAAGGCCCGGGCAGGCCCGATCTACCCAAAAGGACGCCCCCATGACCAGCCCCAACCGTCCCCGCAGCTTTCAGGAGATCATCCTGCGCCTGCAAGGCTACTGGGCGCAGCAGGGTTGCGCCGTCCTGCAACCCTATGACATGGAGGTCGGCGCAGGCACCTTCCACCCGGCAACCACCCTGCGCGCCCTTGGCCAGCGGGCTTGGGCTGCGGCCTATGTCCAACCCTCGCGCCGCCCCACGGACGGCCGCTACGGCGAGAACCCGAACCGGTTGCAGCATTACTACCAGTATCAGGTCATCATCAAACCCTCGCCCCCCGACCTGCAGGACCTCTATCTGGGCAGCCTGCGCGCCATCGGCCTCGACCCGATGGTCCACGACGTCCGCTTCGTCGAGGATGACTGGGAATCCCCCACCCTCGGCGCATGGGGTCTGGGCTGGGAGGTCTGGTGCGACGGGATGGAGGTCAGCCAGTTCACCTACTTCCAGCAGGTCGGCGGGCATGATTGCCGCCCCGTCAGCGGAGAGCTGACCTATGGGCTGGAGCGTCTGGCGATGTATGTGCTGGGTGTGGAACATGTCATGGACATGCCCTTCAACGATCCCGACGCGCCGATCCCGCTGACCTATGGCGACATCTTCCGCCAGACCGAACAGGAATACAGCCGCTGGAACTTCGATCAGGCCGATACCGAGATGCTGTTCCAGCACTTCAAGGATGCCGAGGCCGAATGCGCCCGCATCCTGTCCGCTGCCGCCGAGGACAGCGCCGGACGCCGCATCCCGATGGCGCATCCGGCCTATGACCAGGCGATCAAGGCCAGCCATCTGTTCAACCTGCTGGACGCGCGCGGCGTCATCAGCGTGACCGAACGGCAGGCCTATATCGGGCGGGTCCGTGCGCTGGCCAAGGGCTGCGCCGATCTGTTCCTGACAACCGACGCGGCAGGGGCGCCCGCATGAACTGGGGCAAGATCGCCATCGTCACCCTGCTGGGCGGCGGCATCGCTGCGGGCGCGGGTGTCTGGTATACCCAGGAATACGCCTTCTTCGACCGCATCGACCCGGCCTCGCCCGAGGCCGAGATCACGGTCGAGACCGAGACCGGCCCCGTCCCCCTGGCGCTGACCGCGTTCGAGGGCATCAATGCCGACAGCTCGCCCATCCGCTGGCGCATCTGCGGCCGCGCCGAGACGCTGCCCGAGGGGATGATCCCGGCCCCGAACTCGCTGCCCCTGAACGGGCCGCGCTGGTTTTCCTGCTACAACGCCCCGCAGATCGGCGCCGACCTGCAATCGGGCACCGCCACCGCATGGCTGGCCCAATCCGAGGTGCGCACGGATGTGGACCGCATCCTCGTGACCTATCCTGACGGCCGCGTCTTCGGCTGGCACGAATACAACGAAAAGAACCCGGAACGCGGAGTGATGGACTGATGCCCGACCTTCTGATCGAGCTTTTCTCGGAAGAGATCCCCGCCCGGATGCAGGCCCGCGCACGCGAGGACCTCAAGCGCCTGATCACCGACGGGCTGGTCGAGGCCGGTCTGACCTATGCCAGCGCCGGCGCCTTCAGCACGCCGCGCCGCCTTGCGCTGACCGTCGAGGGGCTCAGCCCCGCCAGCCCCACCACGCGCGAGGAGCGCAAGGGTCCGCGCACCGACGCCCCCGAGGCCGCGCTGGAAGGCTTCCTGCGCTCGACCGGCCTGACGCGCGACCAGCTCGAAGCGCGCGACGACAAGAAGGGTCAGGTCTGGTTCGCCACGATCACGAAACCCGGCCGCCCCGCCGCCGAGATCGTGGCCGAGGTTCTGGACGGCGCGATCCGCAACTTCCCCTGGCCCAAATCCATGCGGTGGGGCTCGGGCAGCCTGCGTTGGGTGCGGCCGCTGCATTCTATCCTGTGCATCCTGACCGACGAGGCGGGCGCCTCGGTCGTGCCGCTGGATGTGGACGGCATCGTCTCGGGCAACACGACGCGCGGACATCGCTTCATGGCGCCCGATAGCTTCGCGGTGACGGGCTTTGACGATTATGCCGGCAAGCTGCGCCGCGCCAAGGTGATGCTGGATGCCGACGAACGCGCCAGCGAAATCCGGTCTCAGGCCGAAAACCTCGCCTTTGCGCGCGGCTGGCAGATCGTGCCGGATGAGGGCCTGCTGGCCGAGGTTGCGGGCCTCGTCGAATGGCCCGTCCCGCTGATGGGCGTGATCGAGGACCGCTTCCTGGCCCTGCCGCCCGAGGTGCTGCAAACCTCGATGAAGGAACACCAGAAGTTCTTTTCCGCCCTGAACCCCGCCACCGGCCGGATCGAGGGTTTTGTCACCATCGCCAATATCGAGACGCCCGATGACGGCGCGACGATCCTTGCGGGCAACCAGCGCGTTCTGGCCGCCCGCCTGTCGGACGCTGCCTTCTTCTGGGAAAACGACCTGCGCGAGGCGAAATCGGGCATGACCGCCTGGGCCGAGGGTCTGGCTGCGGTCACATTCCACAACAAGCTCGGCTCGCAAGCCGACCGCGTGGCCCGCGTCGCGGCGCTTGCGCGCGAGATCGCGCCGCTGGTCGGCGCAGACCCGGACCACGCCGAACGCGCCGCGCGTCTGGCCAAGCTGGACCTGCGCTCGGCCATGGTGGGCGAGTTCCCCGAACTGCAAGGCACGATGGGCCGCTACTACGCGCTGGAGGCCGGAGAGCCCGAGGCCGTGGCCGACGCCGCCCGCGACCACTACTCGCCCCTCGGCCCCTCCGACGCGGTGCCGACCGCGCCTGTCTCGGTCGCCGTGGCCCTGGCCGACAAGATCGACACGCTGACCGGCTTCTGGGCCATCGACGAAAAGCCCACTGGGTCGAAGGACCCCTTCGCACTGCGGCGGGCGGCCTTGGGGGTGATCCGGCTGGTCCTGGAGAACAGCATTAAATCTAGGATGATTTTCATCCTAATCACGCGCGTGGGGCGACATCTTGGTATGTTGCTCACTTCACCCGTGGCTGCTCAACGTGCGGCGGTCGATGCTGTTCTGACGGATATAGACAGCCAGTACAGAAATCACGTGCTTGAAGAGTTCAAAGACCTTCACAACGGAGTTCTTGGCGAGGATATGATTGCCTTTACCCAAAAGGCCGCAGACAGGGCCTTTGACCTCCTCTCCTTCCTCCACGACCGCCTCAAGGTCTATCTGCGGGACCAGGGCATCCGTCACGACATCATTGACGCGGTGCTGGCGCAGGACGGGAATGACGACCTCGTGCGCGTGGTGGCGCGCGCCACGGCGCTGAACGACATGCTGGCGACCGAGGACGGACGGAACCTGACGCAGGGCCTCAAGCGGGCGGGCAACATCCTGACCCAGGCCGAAGGGAAGGACGGCGTCGAATACAGCTTCGGCGCCGACCCGAAATTTGCCGAGACCGAGGCCGAACGCGCGCTTTTCGCCGCACTCGACCACGCCGACCCCGCGATCCGCGCCGCGATGGAGGCCGAGGATTACCCCGCCGCCATGACCGCCATCGCCGGGCTGCGCGCGCCCATCGACGCCTTCTTCGAGACCGTCCAGGTGAACACCGACAACCAGATCGTCCGGCGCAACCGCCTGAACCTTCTGTCGCGCATCCGCGAGGCCGGCCGCCAGATCGCCGATTTCACCCGGATCGAGGGCTGACGAAAAGCCCCTGCCCCGCCGGTCCGGACCTCCGAATCGGCGGGCATCCGTCTGGGCACCGTGGCTGCGCGAATACGCGCTGGTGGCCGGCCGCAAGGCCAGAGGCCGGGCGAGCGAAGCCTGCGGAAATAGGCGGCGGATGGTAGGCTCCAGACTCATTGATCGTCAAAGCCAGAAGATGACGGTTGCGGCGAGGGCGACGGCGGAGAGGAAGGTTTTCGCACATCTGTCGTAGCGGGTCGCGACGCGGCGCCAGTCCTTCAGCCTGCC
>NZ_JAUVVF010000047.1 GCF_030604785.1 Paracoccus sp. (in: a-proteobacteria)
TCGTGTTCTTCGTGGACAGATAGACCGGGTATTTCCGCATCAGGCCGTAATTCAGCGAGGCGCGGGCGAAATCGCGGATCGAATCGTCCAGGTTGTACATCGCCATGGCGACACCGGCCGAGGGCGATTGGAACACCTCATGCTCGATCGTCTCGCCATCCTCGCCGACGAATTTGATCGTCAGCTTGCCCTTGCCCGGGAAGCGGAAATCGGTGGCGCGATACTGGTCGCCAAAGGCGTGGCGGCCGACGACGATGGGCTGGGTCCAGCCCGGCACCAGACGCGGCACGTTCTTGCAGATGATCGGCTCGCGGAAGATCACGCCGCCCAGGATGTTGCGGATCGTCCCGTTGGGCGAGCGCCACATCTTCTTGAGGCCGAATTCCTCGACGCGCTGCTCGTCCGGGGTGATGGTGGCGCATTTCACGCCGACGCCGTAGCGCTTGATCGCCTCGGCGGCGTCCACGGTGATCTGGTCATCGGTGCGGTCACGCTCCTCGATGCCCAGGTCGTAATATTTCAGGTCGATGTCCAGATAGGGGAGGATCAGCTTCTGCTTGATGAAGTCCCAGATGATCCGGGTCATTTCATCGCCGTCGAGCTCGACGACGGGGTTTTCGACCTTGATCTTCGACATGGCAGCCCCCTAGGCGTTGGATTCGATTACGGGGGCTATAGCCAGAAAGTCCGGGTTTGGAAAGCCGGTATGCCGTGGTATGCTAGAGCGCGCGGGCGTCAGCCGAAATGCATGACCAGCCGCCGGTCCAGCCAATCCCAAAGCGGCGCCGAGGCCAGCCGGACGGCCGGCCCGACCCGTCCGCGCACCTGATCCAGCGTGACGCTGTATTCGCGCCAACCGACACCGCCAGAGGCCAGGTTCTGAAAAGCAGGCTGAAACCGGTCCAAACCCTTGGCAAAGACGGCCTCGGCCGTCTGGGCGGCCTCGAATTCCTGCCACAACGCCATCAGCGCCTCTCCCTGGGCGGCGGGCAGCAAGCCAAACAGCCGGCGCGCGGCGCGTTCCTCGGCCGCTCGCCGTTCGGGCGCGCCATGCGCCGCGCCGCCCTCCGAATGCAGCGGCACATCGCCGACATCGATCTCGACCAGATCATGGATCAGCGCCATCCGGATCACGCGCCCGATCTCCAGCGATGGGGCGAGGGGCGCCAGCGCCAGCGCATAAAGCGCCAGATGCCAGCTATGCTCGGCCGTGTTCTCGCGCCGGCTGCCATCGACCAGACGGTTCGCGCGCCGGACCGATTTCAGCCGGTCCGCCTCTGCCAGAAAGGCCAGCCGCCGCGCCAGATCGCCCTGCCCGATCTCGCGCCCCGCCAGCATGTGACGGGCGGCCTCCACGGCCTCGGGCCATTCCACGGCCAGCCGCGCCGCGCGCCCATGGTCCAGATTATCGCGCACGATCCCGACATGATCGGCCAAGGGGCGCGCTGCCTGCAGTACCTGGAACATCGGCTGCACATGGTCCATGCGCTTGGCCATCCGCGCATCGGCACTGCCGGCGGCCTCGAATTCCGACCATAGCCCGTGCAGAACCGCGCCGCCATCCAGCAGACCGAAGAGCCGCTCCGCCGCCCGCGCCTCCGCCTCCGCCACGCGCGCGGCATCATGGGCCAGATGGATCGGATGATCGCCCGTATCGATCTCGACAAGGTCATGCAGCAGGATCATCGCCAGCGCGCGGTCGCTGGCCCCGAAGACCAGCCCGTAAAGCGCGACGTGCCAGCTGTGCTCGGCGCTGTTCTCGGGCCGCGACAGATCCATCAGCACATTCGCGCGATCGACCGATTTCAGCCGGTCCGCCTCGCGCAGAAACGCCATCGCTCCGTCCAGCACGGCCCTGTCCTTTGCCTTGGTCCAAATATCCCGGGGTCCGGGGCAGAGCCCCGGCGCCCTCGTCTCAGCGCGTCGATTCGGTCAGGCGGCGCCGCACATAGGATTGCACCAGATCGATCATCGGCTTCATGTGGGTCTCGTCGTCGCGGAAGAAGTGATCCGCGCCCTCGATCTCCTCATGAGTGATCGTGATCCCCTTCTGCTCGCGCAGCTTCGAGACTAGGTTCTGCGTGTCCTTGGGCGGCGCAACCCGGTCGGCCGTGCCGTTCACGATCAGCCCCGACGAGGGGCACGGCGCGAGGAAGCTGAAATCATACATGTTCGCCGGGGGCGCCACGCTGATGAAGCCGGTGATCTCGGGGCGGCGCATCAGAAGCTGCATCCCGATCCAGGCACCGAAGCTGAAACCCGCCACCCAGCAATGCTTGGAATTGGGGTTCATGGCCTGCAGGTAATCCAGCGCCGAGGCTGCATCCGACAGCTCGCCGATGCCCTGGTCGAATTCGCCCTGGCTGCGGCCCACGCCCCGGAAGTTGAAGCGCATGACCGTGAAGCCCAGCCGGTGGAAGGCGTAATGCAGGTTGTAGACGACCCGGTTGTTCATCGTGCCGCCATATTGGGGATGCGGGTGCAGGACGATGGCGATGGGGGCGTCGGGCTTGCCGGGCTGGGGGTGGTAACGGCCTTCGAGGCGGCCTTCGGGGCCGGGGAAAATCAGCTCTGGCATGGTCTTCCTTTACAGGGCGGTCCGGGTTTCTTGACGCATCGGCGCGGGGCTTCTAGACGGGTGCCTTGGGCAAGCCTGCGGCCAGCACGAGAAACCTTTGAGGCCGGGCATAGCGCGCCTTAGCCAAGCGCGTCAACACGGGCGGGCAGGAATGCCGTCCCGAGGCGACAGCGCCAGCCAAACCGGGAGGACGGGATGAAACTTTCGACAAAGGGCCGTTACGCGATCATCGCGCTGGTCGATCTGGCCATCGCGAAAAGCGACGAACTGACCTCGCTGTCCGAGATCTCGCGACGCCAGGACATCTCGCTGCCCTATCTCGAACAGCTTTTCGTGCGCCTGCGCCGGGCGGGGCTTGTGGCATCGGTGCGGGGTCCGGGCGGCGGCTACCGGCTGGCCCGCGCGCCCGAGACGATCCGCGTGGCCGAGATCCTCGAAGCCGTGGACGAGACGGTCAGCGCCATGCATGTCGGCGCGGGCGCGTCGGGGGGCGTGTCGGGCTCGCGCGCGCAGACGCTGTCGAACCGGCTGTGGGAAAGCCTCTCGGCGCATGTCTATGTGTTCCTGCACAACCACACTCTGGCCGATGTGGCGAAGAACCAGCTTCTGCCCTGCCCCGCCTTGCCGCAGATCCTGAAGGTCGTGGACGAATAAGGGCCTTCGCCCGTGGGCGGGGCGTCAGACGCCCTGCGCGCGGCTCACGCGCTGGTTGTACACGAAGCCGCTGATCGCATAGGTGCGGCCCAAGGTGCCCGGCACGCTTTCGACGCGGACCATCGACCAGTCATTGCGCGGCGAGACATCCACGACGCGCTGGCGCAGCGTCACGCGGTTGCGTTCCCAGTTCGCATGGTCGATGCGGATCTCGCGCCCGGTCACCACTTCGGACACGACGGCCAGATGGCCGACGCGCAGGCCGCGCCCGGCCGAGAACACCATCACCGCGCCGACCTGCGGTTCCTTGCCGCGCGCATAGACGCCGTGCGCGGCGTTCCACCATGTCCCGGCATTGCCGCGCAGGTCGATCCCGCTCAGATCCCGCGCAAAGGGAACGCACCAGACGCGCTGGCCCTGTGCCCGCTTGGCGGCGGCCTGGCTGATGGCCATTTCCTGACGGTGGGGCAGCAGGCTCATGCTCTGGCCCGCATAGGCGCCCGGGGCGGAACTGCCGGTCTGAGGGCTGGCGCAGGCGGCCACACCAAGCAGAAGCATCACGGCCAGGGCGGCGCGCAGGGCGGAAATCCGGGTCTTGATGGGCGTCATTTGTGGCGCTTGTTCTTTGTCGGGATCACTGTCGCCGCGACCTTGGCCCGAGGGGGTGCCATTCGCCAAGCCCGGCCTGAAGTGATGCGCGGCTTTCCGCCAATACCCAAATATCAAGGGAACTTTTCCGCCGATCACGCCGAGGACCGCATCATGACAGGCTTGACGCAGCGACTAAGGACCCGCGCCTAGACCGGTTCCGCTTGGGGAAACAGCTCGAAGACGCGCTGTTTGGGGCGGCACAGCACCGCCCCATGGGCGGCCAGAACCACGGGACGCTCGATCAGGATCGGATGCGCGGCCATCGCGGCGATCAGATCATCTTCGGAGAGTGCCGGATCGGCCAGACCCAGTTCGGCAAAGGGGGTGCCCTTGCGGCGGATCAGGCCCCGTGCGTCCAGACCCAGCCGCGCCAGCACATCGCGCAATTCCGACTCGAACGGGGGATCGGCGATGTAGTCGCGCACCACCGGCGCAAGCCCCGCATCGCGCAGCACCCCCAGCACCCAACGCGAGGTCGAACAGGTCTGCTTGTGCCAGATCACCGGATTGCCCATGCGGGCGACCTATCCCGTCGCGTCGGGAATGGGAAGCGCGCTCGAGGCCTTGATCTCCTCCATCGACAGCAGCGCGGTGACGTTGTGGATCTTCACCTCGCCGATCAGCGACTGGTAGAAGCGGTCATAGGCGCGGGCATTCCTGACCTGCACCTTGAGGATATAGTCGATGTCGCCCGCCAGCCGGTGCGCCTCGACGACCTCGGGCCGCTCGCGCAGCGCGCGCAGAAAACGGGCAGCCCAGTTCTTGTCATGCTCGCTGGTGCGGATCAGGACGAAGAAGCAGGCCTCCAACCCCAACGCCTCGGGGTCGAGGATGGCGACCTGCCGCCGGATCACGCCCGCCTCGCGCAGCTTGCGGATTCGGTTCCAGACCGGGGTCTTGGACGCCCCCACACGGTCCGCGATCTGGTCCAGCGACAGGCTGGCATCCTGTTGCAGCAGGGACAGGATTTTGCGGTCCACGTCATCCAGCCGGACGGGCGTTTGGCCTGAGGCCGCTTCTGGGGAAACCGGTTCCGGCATGATGACGCTCGCGCTGTGTTCGTCCTTATTTCGCGCGACCACTCGCAAGAATCCAGAACAAAATTCTATATAGAGGGCAGCAATCACGAGGTCCGCATCATGAGCAAAGCCTTCACCCCGACGGCCGCCCGACCCGGTGTCATCACCGCCAATGACCTGCGCGAAGGGCATAACGTCTGGATGTGCGAGGACGGATGGACCCCGGACCCCGCTCGCGCCACGATCTACGAGGACGAGGCGATCGCGGAGCTGGCGCTGCTCAAGGCGATCGGTCAGGCCGATCGCGTCGTCGGCCCCTATCTGGTCGAGGCCCGTCGCGGCCCGAACGGTCCCGAGCCGGTGCATTTCCGCGAGGCCTTCCGCCAGCGCGGCCCCTCGAACTATTTCCACGGCATTCAGGCGAAGGATACCGCTCATGTTTGACGTCCGCCCCGTCGAAACCGAATATGTGCGCCACCGAGCGGCCGAGTTCCGCGCCCAGGTCGAACGACGGCTGGACGGCAGCCTGACGGAAGAGGAATTCCGCCCCCTGCGCCTGATGAACGGCGTCTATCTGCAGCTGCACGCCTACATGCTGCGGGTCGCGATCCCCTATGGCACGATCAGCCCCGACCAGATGCGCACCCTCGCCCATCTGGCCGAAACCTATGACAAGGGCTATGGCCACTGGACCACCCGCCAGAACATCCAGTTCAACTGGCCCAAGCTGGTGGACATCCCCGACATGCTGGACGCGCTGGCCGAGGTCGGGATGCACGCCATCCAGACCAGCGGCAACACGATCCGCAACGTCACCACCGACGCCTTCGCAGGCGCCGCCTTTGACGAGTTCGCCGACCCCCGCCCCTATGCGGAACTGCTGCGCAGCTGGTCCACCGATCACGCCGAGTTCCAGTTCCTGCCACGCAAGTTCAAGATCGCCATTTCCAGCGGCGCCAAGGACCGCGCCGTGATCGCCGCCCATGACATCGGCCTGCGCCTGATCGAGCGTGACGGCAAGACCGGCTTCGAGGTCTGGATCGGCGGCGGTCTGGGCCGCACCCCCCTGCTGGGTCAGGTCGTCCGCGACTTCCTGCCCGAGGAGGACCTGCTGCCTTACGTCGAGGCGATCATCGCGACCTACAACCTGTCGGGCCGCCGCGACAACAAGTACAAGGCCCGCATCAAGATCACTGTGATGGAGCGCGGCCTCGACACCATGCGCGCCGAGATCGAGGAGGAGTTCAAGGCCCGCCGCCGCGACTTCCACGGCGCCGACCGCGAGGCGCTGGCGATCTTCAAGGACCGCTTCCGCGCCCCGACCTTCCGCAACGCCCCCGTGGACGGCTACGAGGCCGAGCGTCAGGCGAACCCCGCCTTCCGCAGCTGGACCGACACCAACCTGCACCCGCACCGCGTGGACGGCTATGCCAGCGTCGTCGTGACCTTCAAGGCGCCCGGCCAAACGCCCGGCGACGCCTCGGCCGCGCAGATGCGCCTGCTGGCCGATCTCGCCGAGAAATACGGCCACCACGACCTGCGCGTGATGCACGACCAGAACGTGGCGCTGCCGCATGTCCACAAGTCCGACCTGCCGGCGCTCTATGCCGCGCTGAAAGAGGCCGGGCTGGCCACGGCCAATGCGGGCCTGACCAGCGACATCATCGCCTGCCCCGGCATGGACTATTGCGCGCTGGCTACCGCCCGCTCGATCCCCATCGCCGAGGAGATCGCGGGCCATTTCCGCGCCGCCGGCCTCGAAGAAGAGATCGGCAACCTGAACATCCGCATCTCGGGCTGCATCAACGCCTGCGGGCATCACCATCTGGGCCATATCGGCATCCTCGGCCTCGACCGGGCGGGGGTCGAGAACTACCAGATCACGCTCGGCGGCGACGCCTATGACATCCCCGCCATCGGCGAGCGTGCGGGCGCGGGCTTTCCGGCCGAAGAGGTGGTGCCGGCCATCGACCGCCTGCTGCGCGCCTATCTGGAGGTCCGCGAGGACGCCTCGGAACGCTTCATCGACGCCTATCGCAGGCTCGGCCCCGCGCCGTTCAAGGCGGCGCTTTACCCGGCGCAGGCCGATGCTTGACGGCAATCTCGACACGCGCGCCGCGCGGCTGAACGACCGCTATCGCCACCATGCGGCGATCGAGGTCCTGCGCCGCGCGGTGACCGACTCCGATCTGGGGCGTGTCGCGCTGGTCTCGTCCTTCGGGGCGGAATCGGTGGTGCTGCTGCACATGGTCAGCGTCGTGGCGCCGGGGCTGCCGGTCCTCTTCATCGACACGCAGATGCTGTTCCCCGAGACGCTGGAGTACCAGCGCGAGGTGGCGGCCAAGCTGGGCCTGACCAACGTCCAGGTCATCACGGCCAGCGAGGCCGAGATCGCGGCGCACGACCCGAACGGCACGCTGCACAAGGTGAACCCGGACGCCTGCTGCGACTTCCGCAAGACGGTGCCGCTGGAGCGGGTGCTGTCGGGCTATGACGCCTGGATCACGGGCCGCAAGCGGTTCCAGAACGGTCAGCGCGCGGCGCTGGAGTTCTTCGAGCCCGAGCGTCCGGCGCGGCTGCGCGTCAACCCCCTGGCGCATTGGCGCCCCGAGGACGTGCAGGATTACATGATCGAGAACCGTCTGCCCCGGCATCCGCTGGTCGCGCAGGGCTACCCTTCGATCGGCTGCGCGCCCTGCACATCGCCCGTGGCTCCGGGCGAAGACCCGCGTTCGGGCCGCTGGCGCGGTCAGGAGAAATCCGAATGCGGCATCCACTTCATTGGCGGGCGCATGGTCCGCGGAAAGGTCTCGGCATGAGCGAGCAGTTGAACAGCCAGCCCGTCCTGGCCCGCGATGACGGTTTCCATCCGATCGAGGATCAGCCCGCGCTGATCCTGGCGCCCGACACGGCCCCGGCCTCGCTGGCCGATCATCTGGACCAGCCGCTGATCGGCATCGCCTTTCCCGCCTTCAATGACGGGCGCGGCTTTTCGCTGGCGCGGCGCCTGCGCGAACTGGGCTACAAGGGCCGCCTGCGCGCGACGGGCCGGCTGATCGCCGATCAATATGCCATGGCCCGCCGCGTGGGCTTTGACGAGGTCGAGGTCGCCCCCGACATCGCCGCCCGCCAGCCCGAGGCCCAGTGGCTGGCGCGCGCCGACTGGAAGGCCTGGGACCATCGGGCGCAGCTTGCGGGCTGAGACTTTCGCCCCGCCGCCCCATCGACTAGAAGACACGAAGGAATTCACCATGACGCTGGACCTGCCCGTGACCCAAGCCGCACCCGAGGCCGCCTCGAAGAAGACGCTTCCCGATGCACAGACCGTCACTGCGGTGAGGCACTGGACCGACAGCCTGTTCTCGTTCCGCGTGACGCGGCCGGCGAGCCTGCGCTTCCGGTCGGGCGAATTCGTGATGATCGGCCTGCCCGACGATAACGGCAAGCCTATCCTGCGCGCCTATTCCATCGCCTCGCCCAATTGGGATGACGAACTGGAATTCTATTCCATCAAGGTTCCGGACGGGCCGCTGACCTCGCGCCTGCAGCACATCCAGCCGGGCGACCAGATCATCCTGCGCCCCAAACCCGTCGGCACGCTGGTGCTCGACGCGCTCTTGCCTGGCAAGCGGCTGTGGTTCCTGGCCACCGGCACCGGCATCGCGCCCTTTGCCAGCCTGATGCGTGACCCCGAGACCTATGAGCGGTTCGAGCAGGTCATCATGATGCATACCTGCCGCACCGCGGACGAGCTGAATTACGGTCGCGAGCTGGTCGAGAACCTGCGCCACGACCCCCTGCTGACCGAGATCTATGGCGACGGCTTCGCGGAACGGCTGCTGTATTACCCGACCACGACGCGCGAGGAATCGCCGCTGATGGGGCGTATCACGGACAACCTGTCCTCGGGCAAGGTGCTGGCCGATCTGGGCCTGCCGCCGATCGACCCGGCCGAGGACCGCGCGATGATCTGCGGCAGCCTGGCCTTCAACGTCGATGTGAAGGCGGTGCTGGAGGGTTTCGGCATGAACGAGGGGGCGAATTCCGATCCGCGCGAATTCGTGGTCGAGAAAGCCTTCGTGGGCGAAGGCGTCTGATCGGACCGGGTTCAAGGGGCGCTGCCCCTCGGCCCCTGCGGGGCCTCACCCCGGGATATTTTGGCAACGAAGAAGAGGCAGGGCCGAGGCTCTGCCCCTTCTGCTTGGCTCAGAAGAAGGCCTGAAGCCCGGTGATCGCGCGGCCGAGGATCAGGGCGTGGACGTCATGCGTGCCTTCGTAGGTGTTCACGGTTTCCAGGTTTGCCATGTGGCGCATGACCTGGTATTCCTCGGAGATGCCGTTGCCGCCATGCATGTCACGGGCCAGCCGCGCGATGTCTAGGGCCTTGCCGCAATTGTTGCGCTTGATGATCGAGATCATCTCGGGGGCCGCATCGCCTTCGTCCAGGAGGCGGCCGACGCGCAGCGAGGCCTGCAGGCCAAGCGCGATGTCGGTCAGCATGTTGGCCAGTTTAAGCTGGTGCAGCTGGGTCTGGGCCAGCGGCTTGCCGAATTGATGGCGGTCGAGCCCGTATTGACGGGCGGCGTGCATGCAGAATTCGGCCGCGCCCATCACGCCCCAGCTGATGCCGTAGCGCGCGCGGTTGAGGCAGCCGAAGGGGCCTTTGAGCCCCTCGACATTGGGCAGCAGGGCGTCATCGGGGACCTCGACGCCGTCCATCACGATCTCGCCGGTGATCGAGGCGCGCAGCGACAGCTTGCCGCCGATCTTGGGCGCTGACAGGCCAGGCATGCCCTTGTCGAGGATGAAGCCGCGGATCTTGCCGCCATGCGCCTCGGATTTGGCCCAGACGACGAAGACATCCGCGATGGGCGCGTTCGAGATCCACATTTTCGATCCCGAGATCCGGTAGCCGTCGGCGGTCTTCTTGGCCACCGTCTTCATTCCCGCCGGGTCCGATCCGGCATCGGGTTCGGTCAGCCCGAAGCAGCCGATCCATTCGCCCGAGGCGAGTTTCGGCAGGTATTTCAGGCGCTGTTCCTCGCTGCCATAGGCGTAGATCGGATACATCACCAGCGAGGATTGCACCGACATCATGCTGCGATAGCCGCTGTCCACGCGCTCGACCTCGCGTGCGATCAGGCCATAGGCCACGTAAGAGGCGCCGATGCCGCCATATTCCTCGGGGATGGTAACGCCCAGCAATCCCATCTCGCCCATCTCGCGGAAGATGGCGGGATCGGTCGTCTCGTCGCGATAGGCGGCGATGATGCGGGGTTGCAGCTTGTCCTGGGCATAGGCGCGGGCTGCGTCGCGCAGCATCCGCTCTTCCTCGGTCAGCTGGTCGGACAGGCGGAACGGGTCTTCCCAGTCGAAGCGCGCCAGATCCGGGCGGTCCTTGGACTTGAGTTGTTGCAGCATGTCCGGTCCTCCTCGATGGTCTGGAAAAGGATTAGGGCGCTTGCGGCGGCGGCGCAATGGCGCGCGAGGTCCCGCCTTCACGGGCCGGTCACGCTGAATTGGGGAACCGATTTCCTAAAGGGCTGTTAAACCGCCAAGAATATGTCCCGCAAGGTAGGAGAGTTCCCATGCGACGGATCATCCACAACACAACGGCCGTTGCGGCCTGCCTTTCGCTGCTGGTGCCGCAGCTTGCCATGGCCGAATGGCGGCTGCCCGATGCCGAGGCGGCGACCCGCGCCGAGCTGCACGCCGATACGCGCCCCGAAGACGCCGCAGCCCTGGCCGCAGAACGCGAGGCGGGCCTCGAGGCGGACGACCTGACCTGCGCCGACGGCACCGAGCGGCCCTGTGCCGAAGGGGTCGCGCTGGTGACGCCGGGAGGTCTTGAGGTCGCGCTTTCGGAAAGCGGCCAGATCGTGCTGGCCGAGGGCGACGATTTCTACGGCTCGCCTCAGGACGGGGCCGATCTGAACGCCGAGGTTGAAGCCGAGACCGAAGAGCCGGTGACCGAGGCCGAAGCGGAACCTGCGCCTGAGCCTGAGCCGGAGGCCGAAGCTGTGGCCGAACCTGAACCCGTGGCGGAGCCCGAGCCTCAGCCCGAGCCCGAGGCGGAGCCTGCGCCCGCGGAAGCGGACGAGCCGGTCGACAGCGCCGAAGCCGCCGGCACCCTGGGCGAGGCGCTGAGCCGCATCACCGGCACCGAGGCAGGCGAGCTGCCCAGCCGCGACGAGCTGGCCGATGCCCTGACCGAGACGGCGCGCGAGCAAGAGGAAAACGTGACCGATCTGGCGCAATCGCTGGCTCAGTCGCTTGGCGTCCAGCAGCAGGGCGATGACAGCGTCCGCCTTGCCACCGGTCAGATCCAGCGCGACCGGGCCGAGGTTCTGCCCGGCCTTGCCCGCGTGCTGAACGAAGAGGTCGAGGCGGGGCTGACCGTCTCGTCGCTGACCTGCATCGGCGGCGGTGCCGCGCCTTGCGACGGCCGCGCGCAGACGCCCCGTGGCGTGGTGGTCGAGACGAATGACCAGGGCGAATACCGCCTCGCCCCGGCCAACGCACAGATGTATCGCGTGCAGGACGGCGAGATGGTCCTGCGCGCCGCCGAGGAAGGCAGCGAAGTGACCGAGGCCGCGCGTGAGGCTGCCGAGGCTGCCGCGCCCAGCACCGCCTCGGCGCTGGAAGCCGCCGAGGGCAGCGGCGAGGTGACCGAACAGCAGGTGACCGAGGAGACCGCACGGTCCTCGTCCGAGGATTTCCAGACCAACCTGCGCGACGCCCTGTCGGGTCAGGCCACGCAATCGGGCGGTTCGAGTCGTGACAACGATCTGGCGCGCGCGCTGCTGTTGGGTCTGGGCGCGGTTGCCGTCGGCTCGGTTCTGGCCAACAACCGTCAGGTCGCGCTGAGCGCGCCCGACCGGGTCGTCGTGACGCGCCCCGATGGCAGCCAGGAGGTCATCCGCGACGACGTAGCGCTGCTGCGTCAGCCCGGCTCGACCGTGACGACCGAGAATTTCGATGACGGCTCGTCGCGCACCATCGTCACCCGCGCCGATGGCAGCCGGGTCGTCACGATCCGCGACGCGAACCTGCAGGTGCTGCGCCGCACGCTGATCTCGGCCGATGGCACGACGACGCGGCTGATCGACGAATCCGATGTGCAGCCGGTCGATCTGGCCACCCTGCCCGCCCCTGCGCCGGTGCCGTCGCAGACCGGCCTGAACGAGGAAGAGCTGCGCGCCGCCCTGCAGCGCGAGGCGAATGTGGACCGGCGCTTCACCCTGTCGCAGATCCGCAACATCCCCGAGGTGCGGGCGCTGGTCGCCCCGGTCAATATCGACGCGATCACGTTCGACACGGGCTCGGCCGCGATCCGGCCCGATCAGGCGCAGCAGCTTGCCACGCTTGGCCGGATCATCCAGGAACAGGTCCGCGCCAATCCGCGCGAGATCTTCCTGATCGAGGGTCACACCGACACGGTCGGCTCCGAGGCCTATAACCTGGCCCTGTCCGACCGACGCGCGGAATCCGTGGCGCTGGCGCTGGCGGAATACTTTGACGTGCCGCCGGAAAACATGGTCACGCAGGGTTACGGCGAACGCTTCCTGTTGATCCGCGCCGAGGGCGATATCCGCGAGAACCGCCGCGCCTCGGTCCGGCGCATCACGGACCTGCTGGCGCAGTAAGCGGCGCCATGGACGACAAGGCCCCGCCTCGGCTGACACATTCCGGCCCTTAGGACACCGCCCGCCCCGTGAAACGGGGCGGGCTTTCTACATTTTCCTTTACCCTGCAAGCCGGCTCCAGATCGGCGTGCCGTAGAGCAGCCACGGTTTGTAGAGGACCCTGTGAAGGTCCGGTGCCTTGCAGGGTGTCGCACTTCCGGCTCGGCCCTGAAGTCCAAGCCGCATCGCCGGGGTCTGCTTGATTGACACGCGCTTTCTCTGCTTCGGGATCGTGATCCGGTCGGACGAGCCTGGGACGCGCTTGGCCACTGTTCCTGGCGGCACTGCTTGGGTGGCGTCGTTTTCGTTCAGCTCCGAGACGTAGGAGCGCGGGTCGAACCAGTTGTAGTAGATGCGGTAGATGTTGAGCACGGCGATCAAGACCCGCGGGTTGTAGGCAGCGCCGCTGACGAAGCTGGGTCCGCTTCGCGTTGATCTGCCGCCAGCGCGCCCGGCGAAGGCAAGGCGCGTGCGAAGCGCATTGAAGAACGTGCTGGTGGGTTGAAGCGTCGCTCGAAGGACGCGGCGCGCCAGGGCTGCGCGAAGATCTGGCTCGGTCGGATCAGCATCGAACGGAAGCGGACGCAGGCGCGAACGATATCGGGGCGAAAGGATCGGGAACTCCACGATCTTCTGTGTCTCGCCAGCGATCTCGGCCGGCGATTTGATCCATAGCTGAGGGAACGCACGCGACTCGAAGGTAGCACCGTGCGCTGGCCCGCATTCCCGCCGCGCGTGCTGGATATCGCAGGCGTCATGCTGTGCTCGATGAAGAGTTCGAGCATTTCCCAGTCGGACACAACCTGGCCCGTGTAGGAATGCCGGAACTGCTCGAAGTTGCTGCGGAACACGCCCACCCGGTGCTGAACCTTTGGCTTCGTCGCCTCCTTGTCAAAGGCGATGGCCAGCCACTCGAAGCGGTCCGCAAGAATCTCGTCGCGGAAGATGTGCGGCACGGTTCGGGCGATGAGAGCTTCCTGTTCCGACACCAGGGTCATCTTCCCCGCAGGAAGCATCTCCTTCAGCAGCGCGAGATGCGCCGCCTTTGTATAGGCGTCGCGCGCCATGATGCCGGTGAAGGTGTTTCGGCTATCGCGCCGCTGCTCGGACAGCCCGAACCAGCCCTCCCCGACGAGTTCACCCGCGTCGGCGACCCACCGTGCTTCCGTTACAGCCTGCTGGACATCCGGCGGCAGGGCGGCCCTGCCGAAGGCGTCCTCCGCCTGCACCGCGAACAGGCGCAGGCTCGACTGGCAGGCACCGAAGAACGCGGCCTCGTCGAAGCGCCCCGTTGGGCGCTGGTAATGCAGGAGCGGAGCGACGAAGCGCTGTGTCGCGTTCTGATACTGCCCGTGCAGGTTCATCGGGTTCCGGTTTGCATCGAGGTAGGCGTCCTTGAATACTGCGACCGGATCGACGCGAGGGTCGAAATCTACATCGAGGCGGAAGACATACCCACTCTCGATGTCCGTCGAGGCCGTGCAGTTCAGGGCGGTGATGCGCCGATCAGCGGAAGTTTCCCAGTTGATGCCGAGCACGATGTCATCGTGCGCCACGCGCGTGCGACGGAACACGCCTCTGCGCTCCAGGTTCTTCCGCCAGTTCCCGAGTTGGGCCCGCTCGAACGCAAGAAGTGTCCGCTCCAACCAGAAGATCCGGTCGTAGATCCTGGACATGCCGGCGCGCTCGCCGGTTCTGGGGCAGGTCAGGACCCGCTGGATGCTGTTGATCGACGCTCCGTTCACCGGCATCTTCAGGATCTTGATGTTGTCCTCTCGATCGCGCTGTTCCTGGTGATCCT
Organism: Paracoccus sp. (in: a-proteobacteria); assembly: GCF_030604785.1. Taxonomy (GTDB): domain Bacteria; phylum Pseudomonadota; class Alphaproteobacteria; order Rhodobacterales; family Rhodobacteraceae; genus Paracoccus. The sequence continues at coordinate 14,389 of NZ_JAUVVF010000047.1, forward strand.
TCGAGACGGTGAAGCGAGCGCCTTTTCGGCCCTTGCACGGCTTGTGTATCACGCGAATCCCGAGCGGACGCGCGGTCTTCGGGTCCTTCCCGTTGGCTCCGTTCAGAGCAAACTCCTCTGCTGCGTCGAAATATCGTCTTCCACATGCCCCGCATCTGGGACCATCGAGCGCACCATCGTTGTCCCTGAGTCGCTCGACTTCATCCAGAAAATGCTGGTTGGAATAGAGGGTAAAACCGACCTTGCACTGGGCACCGCCCTGATCGTGGCGACATACCAGCCGACGGCCATCGCTCCAGACCGCAGGTGCGTTGTGAAAGTTCAGCGCAGTCGAGATGCGCTCTTCGTCCTTCACGGATGACATCGTGTAGAAGCCCAGTCCTGCTGCAATTCTAGGGTCTTTTTGTCCCGCCGCTTTGCGCCGGGCAACTGCACCCCTACCTACAAACTGGTCATACATTGGATCAGGCGAAACGCCGAAGTTGCCGCAGTCTGGATCGCCGCAGGTGTTGAGGTTGATTTCCTTTCGTTCTTCGGGATAAAGTTGAGAGACAGTGAGCTTCGGCAGAGTCTGGACCTGCAAGTTGCCTAGCGTCTTGATCATTGCGTAGCTCCATAGGTTGGCCGTCATCGCCAGCTACGAAGCGGAATAATCCGAAATCCCGAAAAAAGTGTTTCCAGGCGCAGCTGCGCGCCACCTCTCGCGCAAGTTGTGCCGGAGCGGCCTCCATAATGCCGTTAAACAACAAGGGCCTGCCGGATCATCTCCGGCAGGCCCCCTGCGTCATGTCCTAAAGGACGGAATGTGTCACGCCTCGGCGGGGCCTTTTTCGTTCAGGCGCTGATCGCGTCGTCCATCGTCAGGAACCCGCCCGACTGACGCTGCCAGAGCCGCGCGTAAAGCCCGCCCTGGGCCAGCAATTCGGCATGGCTGCCCTGCTCGATGATGCGGCCCTGATCCATCACGATCAGCCGGTCCATTGCCGCGATGGTCGACAGCCGGTGCGCGATGGCGATGACCGTCTTCCCGTGCATCAGCGTTTCCAGCCGGGACTGGATCGCCGCCTCGACCTCGCTGTCCAGCGCGCTGGTCGCCTCGTCCAGGATCAGGATCGGGGCGTCCTTCAGCGCGACCCGCGCGATGGCGATCCGCTGGCGCTGGCCGCCCGACAGCTTGACCCCGCGTTCGCCGACATGCGCGTCCAGCCCGCGCCGGCCATGGCTGTCCGACAGCGAGGGCACGAAGCCGTCCGCCTCGGCCATGCGAAGGGCCTGCGCGATCTGGTCGTCGGTCGCATCCGGGCGGCCATAGGCGATGTTCTCGCGGACCGAGCGGTGCAGAAGCGAGCTGTCCTGCGTCACCACCCCGATGGCCGCGCGCAGGCTGTCCTGCGTCACGCGCGACACGTCCTGACCGTCTATGGTGATGCGCCCGGATTCGATGTCGTGAAAGCGCAAGAGCAGGTTGATCAGCGTGGACTTGCCCGCGCCCGACCGGCCGACAAGGCCGACACGCTCGCCCGGGCGAATATCCAGCGTCAGGTTGTCCAGCACCGGCATCGGCCGCCCGCCCTGCGGGCCGTGATAGCGGAAGGTCACGTCATCGAAGCGCACCGCCCCCGGCCCCGGCACCAGAGGCCGCGCATCGGGCGCATCGCGCACCTCGCGCGGCAGGGCCAGGCTGGAGATGCCGTCGCGGACCGTGCCGATATTCTCGAAAAGCGCGGCGAATTCCCAGATGATCCAGTGCGACATGTTGTTCAGCCGCATCGCCAGCGGAACGGCGATGGCGACGGCCCCCACCGCGATCATGTCCTGCGACCAGAGCCACAGCCCCAGCCCCGCCACCGAGGCCAGCAGCGTCACGTTCAGCACGTTCAGCGTGATGTCCTGAATGGCCGACAGGCGCATCTGACGATGGACGGTGCCCAGGAACCGGTCCATCCCCTCGTGCATCCAGCGTTCCTCGCGGTCGGAATGCGAGAACAGCTTGACGGTCGCGATGTTGGTGTAGCTGTCCACGATGCGTCCGGTCATGGCGCTGCGGGCATCGGCCTGCTGTTCGGCCACACGGCCGAGGCGCGGCACGATCTGCCACAGAAGGATGCCGTAGCCGATCACCCACAGCACGAAGGGCAGCGCCAGCCGCCAATCCTGGCTGGCCGCCAGGGCCAGCGCGCCCAGGAAGTAGATCAGCACATAGCTGCCCACATCCATGATCTTCATCGCGACCTCGCGCACGGCCAGTGCGGTCTGCATCAGCCGCTGCGCGATGCGGCCCGCGAACTCGTCCTGGAAATAGCCGATGGACTGGCGCAGCAGGTAGCGATGGGCCTGCCAGCGGATCCGCTGCGGGAAATTGCCCATCAGGGACTGGTGCAGGATCAGAGAGCTGAACAGGTTGAGGACCGGCATGACCAGCAGCAGCACCACCGCCATCAACGCGACGCGCGCGCCCTCCTGCGCCCAGAACTGATCGCGCGGCGTGTCCGACAGCCGGTCGATCAGTTCGCCCAGCCAGGCGAACAGCATCACCTCGATCAGGGCGATGGCCGCCGAGCCAAGCGCCAGCAGCACCAGCCAGGGCAGCGCGCCCCGGCTGTAATGCAGCACAAAGCGCCACAGGCTGCGCGGCGGCATCGCGGGCAGCTCGGCGGGATAAGGGTCAATGCGTCTTTCGAACCAGGCGAACATGGTCCTGCCTTTCCGTTGGCATGATCTGCGGTTTCGTCTTGGGCCGGGGCGCCAGTGCTGGCCCGCCCGGCGGACAGAGTCAAGCCGTCCCTGTGCAATCCGGCCGGCGCGCATCTTCGCGGGGAACATGGCGGCCGGCGGCGTGTTGGTCCCTCGACTGAACCGACAATGCCAAGGAGGCCGACATGAGCATGAACAACCTGCAGGATCTTTATCTGGACCAGCTTCAGGACCTTTACTCGGCCTGCGACCAGTCGCGCCCGGTCACGGCGGAACTGGCTCGCATCGCCAGCGACCCCGAGCTGAAGGCCGCGCTGGAAGCCGGCGCCGAGGGGATCGAGCGCGGCAAGGACATCCTGGCCGAATTGTGCCAGCGCCACAACGTCGCCCCCGATGGCGAGCATTGCAAGGGCATGGAGGGTCTTGTGACCGAGGCCCGCAAGCACGCGCTGGAGGCCGACATCGCCGATGACGACACCCGCGACGCGGCGATCATCACGCAATATCAGCGCCTGACCCATTACGCGATCGCGGGCTATGGCTGCGTTGCGGCCTTTGCCAACCGCCTGGGGCTTCAGGGAGACGCGGCGGCCCTGGCCGATTGTCTTGAGAACACCCGTGGCGGCGACGTCCACATGTCGCGCATCGCCGAGGGAGGCGTGAACAAGGCGGCCGCACAGGCCTGACGACGAGACGGCCCGGCAGATCGCTCTGCCGGGCCGTCGCTTGCCTGCGCCTGTCAGAGATTGCCGGCCGACATCTCGCGCGCGATGTGGTCGGCCTGACGGATCGCCAGCGCCACGATGGTCAGGGTCGGGTTCTCCGCCGCGCCGGTGGTGAACTGGCTGCCATCGCTGACGAACAGGTTCGGGATGTCATGCGACTGCCCCCACCGGTTCACCACGCCATCCTCGGGTCGCTCGGACATGCGGTTGGTGCCCAGGTTGTGGGTCGAGGGATAGGGCGGCGTCGGCAGCGTCCGTGTGGCCCCCATCGCCCGATAGATCGCCTGCCCCTGCTGATAGGCATGGTTGCGCATGGCGATGTCGTTCGGATGGTCGCTGAAATGCACGTTCGCGACCTTGAGGCCGAAACGGTCCTCGACATCCGACAGCGTGACGCGGTTCGTCGATTGCGGCATGTCCTCGCCGACGATCCACATTCCGGCCATGTTCTCGTACTGGTCCAGAGCGGTGGTGAATTCGCGCCCCCATGCGCCGGGATCCAGGAAGGCCGCCATGAAGGGCAGGCCCAGAGCCAGCGTCTCAAGCTCGTAGCCGCCGACGAAGCCGCGCGACGGATCGTGCCGCGCCTCGTCCTGGATAATCCCCGCCATCGTCGTGCCGCGCCACATCCGCACCGGCTTCTCGAAGATTGCATAGACCGAGCCGGTCGTGTGGCGCATGTAGTTGCGACCCACCTGACCGCTGCTGTTGGCCAAGCCATCCGGGAACATGCTGCTGGCGCTGTTCAGCAACAGGCGCGGGCTTTCGAAGCTGTTGCCCGCCAGCGCCACGATCCGCGCGGCCTGGAAATGCAGATTGCCGTCGCGGTCGAAATACTCGACCCCCGTCACGCGGCCCTGGTCGTTATGCAGGATGCGCGCGACATGGGAATGCTCGCGCACCTCCAGATTGCCGGTCGCCTCGCCGCGTGGGATGTCGGTATAGGCGGCCGACCATTTCGCGCCCCACTTGCAGCCCTGAAAGCAGAAGCCCGTCTGCTGGCAGGCGGGACGTTCGTCGTTGTCCACGCTGTTGATGGCCATGTGGCCGGTTGAGACCTCCTTATAGCCAAGTGCCTTGGCGCCCGCCTCGAAGACCTTGTAATTGTTGTTGCCGGGCAGGCCGGGGAAGCTGCCGGTGCGCGTCACGCCCAGCTTGGCCTCGGCCTTTTCATACCAGGGCGCCATCTCGGCGGCGTCGATGGGCCAGTCCAGCAGGCTGGCGCCCTCGACCGCGCCATAGGTGCTCAGCGCCTTCCACTCGTGGTCCTGAAAGCGGATCGAAGCACCCGCCCAGTGCGTCGTGGTGCCGCCCACGGCCTTGACGATCCAGGCGGGAAGCCCGCTGAAATCCTTGGCGACGCGCCAGTCGCCGCTGGTCGTGCGCGGGTCGGTCCAGGCCAGCTGGCCGAAGCTGTCCCATTCGTCGTTGATGTAATCCTCGGGGAGATAGCGGCCCCCGGCCTCCAGCGCGACGACCTTGACGCCCTGCTTGGCCAGTTCATAGGCCAGAACCCCGCCGCCCGCGCCGGTGCCAATGATGACGACCACGCTGTCGTCGGTCAGTTCGAATTTCGCAGCATTTGCCATGATCGCCCCCTTACAGCCAGTCGATGTCGTCGAAGCCGCGGTCGATGTAACCGCCCTGCGAGAAGCTCTCGCCCTCGTAGCCGAAGATCGGCCAGACCTCTTTCTGGTTGTAGAGACCCGTCACCAGCCCGCCGCGCACCGTCTGGAAGAAGGCGCTGTCCTCGATGCTGCGCAGGATGGCGACGCGCTCGGCCTCCCATCCCGCGGCTAGGTAATTGTCGAAACCCGCCTCGCGGGCCGCGGCGTCCAGCATCTCGATGCCTTCGGCGACCATCGCCTGATGATCGGCGCTGTCATAGCCCTTGATCGCGACGGCATAGAAGCGGTCGCCCACGCGGTCATGGGGATAGATGTCGCGCGCCATCTGCAACAGCGTCGCCATCTGGTGTTCGGTGATCGTCGTCACCTCGACGGCCCAGGCCGCGTCAGGGGCCGCGATGAAGCCCGCCCCCGCCACAGCCAGCGCCCCGGCCGCCGCAGCGCGCGACAGCAGCGCACGCCGGGTCAGCCCCTGTTTTCTCAACTGAGACATGGTTCCTCCTCCCTGTGTTGTAACCGCGCGACGCCCTCCCAAGCGCCGCGCGGGGCGTCATTTGTAGCGGCCCTGCCGCTGCAGGACCTCGATCTCGTATCCGTCGGGGTCCTTGATGAAGAAGAAGCGCGCGATCACCTCGCCGCCGGGCGCGAAATCGACCAGCTTGCGCGGCTCGAACCCCTCGGCGATCAGGCGGGCATGGGTCGCATCGACATCATCGACCGAAAAGGCGACATGCCCGTAGCCATCGCCCAGATTGTAGGGCTCGGTCCGGCCCTTGTTGACCGTCAGCTCAAGCTCGGTCCCGCTTTCGTCATTGGCCAGATAGATCAGCGTGAAGCTTTCAAAATCCAGCCGCTCGGCGACCTTCAGCCCGAAGCAGCGGCCGTAGAAATCGAGCGATTTCGCCTCGTCCAGAACCCGAATCATCGAGTGGATGTATTTCGCCATCAGCGCCCTCCGTTCCTTCATTCCCACAGGCTAGGCCGGGGGGCGCGGCGGCGGGTAGTATCAGGCTACTACAGGCCGTTTTTTCCGGGTCACTCGGCCGCGATCGCCGTCGGCTGCACGTGCTGCTCTTCGCCCAGATGGATCGTGCAGGCGCAGCGCAGCAGCGAGGTGAAGTTCCGGGCCTCGCCATGCAGTTCCAGCACCTCGGCGTGAAGCTTCGAGATGAAGGCCGGCGTGCTAACCCCTTCGCGTGCAGCGATGTCGTCCAGAATGCCCCAGAATGCGCGCTCCAACCGGATCGAGGTCGATTGCCCGTTCAGGCGCAGGCGACGGGTGACGGTCTCGTAACGCTCCGGATGCTGTCCGGCGAAGATCTGGCACATCAGCTTGATCTCTGGCTTGGGTCGTCGTGAAACAATCTTGCGCCACAAGCGGCCTTCGGTCAATCGCGGCGCGCCGGGATCAATGGTCGCAGAGGCAATGCAAAAGGCCGCCCGAGGGGCGGCCTTCCGGATCGTGATATCCGTTGGGGATCATCCGACCTATGCTGTCAGATCACTCAATGATCTTCGAGACGACGCCGGCGCCGACGGTGCGGCCGCCTTCGCGGATGGCGAAGCGCAGTTTCTCTTCCATCGCGATCGGGGCGATCAGCTCGACCTCGAACTTCAGGTTGTCGCCCGGCATCA
>NZ_JAUVVF010000002.1 GCF_030604785.1 Paracoccus sp. (in: a-proteobacteria)
GCCGGAGCGCGGGCGGGCGCGGCGGCGGCCGGGCGCAGATCGCAGGGGGCCGGGCGCGGCAGGGCCGGGCGGTCGGCCGCGCGGGCGGCCAGATGCGCCCCCGCCTCGGCCCGCGGTAACGCCGGCGCAGCCGGCGCGGGGCCGGGCGGCAGCGCGCCGGCCGCGGCTTGCCGCGGCCGGCTGCCCCCGTCCGGTCCGGGCGATGCGGTTTTCGCCTCGGCGTCGAAATCCTGCCAGATCAATGCGCCGCCGCGCCACTCCAGCACGACGCGGCAGGGGCGCGGCAGCCCGAAGGCAGCCGCCTCGGTCGCCGTCACGCCCACCGCCGGGACGCCAAGCGACAGGGCCAGTCCGCGCGCCGCCGCCACCGCCACCCGGATTCCGGTGAAATTCCCCGGCCCGACGCCGACGCCGATCACGTCCAGATCGCCCCAGCCCAGCCCGGCCTCGGCCAGAACCTCCTCGAGCATGGGCATCAGCCGTTCGGCCTGGCCCTTGGCCATCGCCTCGTGCCGCGCCGCCAGAACGACGTCGCCGCGCAGCAAAGCGGCCGCGCAATGCGCGGCCGATGTGTCGAAGCCCAAGGTGACGCGGTCAGGCAACCGGGCGCACCTCCAGCACTTCGGGAATGTAGTGACGCAACAGGTTCTCGATCCCCATCTTCAGCGTCAGCGTCGAGGACGGGCAGCCCGCGCAGGCGCCCTGCATGTGCAGATAGACGATCCCCCGGTCAAAGCCGTGGAACGTGATGTCGCCGCCATCCTGCGCCACCGCCGGGCGGACGCGCGTATCCAGCAATTCCTTGATCTGGACCACGATCTCGGAATCGGGGCCGTCATGGCTGGCATGGCCGCCCGCCTCGGCCCCGCCCTCGTCCAGCGCCGGGGCGCCCGACTGGAAATGCTCCATGATGGCGCCCAGGACCGAGGGCTTCAGATGATCCCACTGGACCCCGTCGACCTTGGTCACGGTGACGAAATCGCGGCCCAGAAACACCCCGGACACGCCGTCGACCGCAAAGATGCGGCGGGCCAGCGGCGATGCCGAGGCCGCATCGGCCGAGGGGAAATCGGCGGTGCCGCTGCCCAGCACGGTTTCGCCGGGCAGGAATTTCAGGGTGGCGGGGTTCGGCGTGGTCTCGGTCTGGATGAACATGGCGGCGCTCCTTTGACGCCGATATGGCGATCCGGCGCCCTCGGGTCAAGCCGCGCGCGGGGCCGCGGCGCGCTGCGACGGGGCCGTCAGGTGATGGCTTCCAGCCGTTCCTTGGACAATCCCGAAGGCACGACGGTGATCGGGCAGGGCAGCGCCGCAGGGTCGCGCATCAGCCGGTTCAGCACCGGGTTCTGGGCGCTGCCCTCGGTGCTGAGGCCCAGGACGACGATGCCGATCTCGCCATCCTCGTCGATCAGCGACAGAAGCTGTTCGGCCACGTCGCCTTCGCGGATGACGAGCTGCGGCTCGACCTTGGGGCGCGAGCGCATCCATTTGGCAAAGACCTCGAAATGCGCCTCGATCCGCTCGCGGGCCTCGGCGCGCATCACCTCGGCCACGCCGAAGCCGTGCTGGATCTCTTCGGGGGGGATGACCGACAGGATGACGACCCCGCCGCCGCTATTGGCCGCGCGCATGGCCGCGAAACGCATCGCGTTCAGGCATTCGCGGCTGTCGTCCAGCAGCACCAGAAATTTCCGCATGGCGACTTGTCCCGTCTTTTGTGATGCTCGATTGCCCGCAAGAGTGGCGGATGTGCCATGCACGTGCAAGTGATTGCGCAACCTGGCGTCCGGCGGTTTCCATTCCCTTGCGGATATGCTAGCGCCGACAAGAGCATGGCAGACAGCGGGCGGTTTCGTGACGATCCACCATGACTGGGACAAGACCGATTCCGCGCAGCTGGCGGCCCTGACCTCTCCCCGGATGGCGTGGTTCATCGGCGAGGCCACGGCGCCGGGCGTCGATCCCATGCCGCGATCCAAGCGCGCCTTCGACATCGCCTTTGCCCTGATCCTGCTGGTTCCGCTGTCCCTGGTGATGCTGGTCGTGGCCGGTCTGCTGCTGGTCGCGCAGGGGCGTCCGATCCTTTACCGGGCGCACCGGATGCGCGGGCCGAACCAGCCCTTCACGCAGCTGAAGTTCCGCACCATGATCGCCTCGGACGAGGATGGCGGGGCCACCGGCGCGCACAAGCATTGGCGGATCACCCGGATCGGCCGCGTCCTGCGCCGGTCGCGCATCGACGAATTGCCGCAGCTTTTCAACATCCTGCGCGGCGACATGAGCTTTGTCGGCCCCCGCCCCCCCTTGCGCGAATATGTCGAGCGTTTCCCCGCCGTCTATGGTCAGGTGCTGCATTCGCGTCCCGGCGTGACGGGTCTGGCCACGCTGATCTATCACCGCCACGAGGACCGGATCCTGGCGGGCTGCAAGTCCGCGGCCGCGACCGAGGCAGCCTATTACCGGCGCTGCCTGCCCGCCAAGCTGAAGATCGACCTGATCTATCAGCGCCATCGCAGCATGGGGCTGGATCTGTGGATTCTGTGGACCACGCTCAAGATCGTCGTCTCGCGCCGCGACGAGCGCCCGCGCCGCCGAGGCCGCCGCTAGGCGACCCGCACGACGCGCGAATCCCCCCGCCAAGGGCCGGCGAAATCACGGAGTGGCGAAGTCACGGGCCGGCGAAGGGATCAGCCGGATAGCTGACACCCGTCAGATAGAGGCCCTGCGGCGGGCAGACCGGCCCGCAGGCCGCACGGTCGCGCGCCGCCAGCGCCTCGGCCACGCGCTCGGGCGGCCATGACCCCGCGCCGACCCGTTCCAGCGTGCCGACGATGGATCGCACCTGATTGTGCAGGAAGGACCGCGCGCGCAGCGAAAAGCGGTATTCGCGCCCCTGCGGGACGGGGATCTCGTCAATCGTGATCTCGTCCAGCGTCTTCAGCGGGCTTTTCGCCTGACAGATCGAGGACCGGAAGGTCGTGAAATCATGCGCGCCCACCAGATGCGCCGCGCCCTGCCGCATCGCGCCCAGATCCAGCGGGTTCTGCACCTGCCAGACCAGCCCCCGGTCATGGGTCGCGGGCGCCCGACGCGCCAGCAGGCGGAACAGGTAGCGCCGCTCGGTCGCGGAAAAGCGGGCGTGGAAATCGTCATCGACCCGCGCTGCCGTCAGGATCGCCACGGGCTGGGGCTTGAGATGCCAGTTCAGCGCCTCGGCCAGACGGAACGGGTCCCAGTCGCGGACCAGATCGGCATGGGCGACCTGCCCCGTGGCATGGACGCCCGCATCGGTGCGTCCCGCCGCCGCGATCCGCGCCCCGGCCGCGAAACCGGGATCGAGCCGCGCCAGCGCGGCCTCGATGGCGCCCTGGACCGAGGGGCGGTCGGCCTGCGCCTGCCACCCGGCGAAGGGCGTGCCGTCATATTCCACCTTGAACGCGTAGCGGGGCATCAGGCGCGCGGCGTCCTTTCGCGGCGCGACAGAAGCTGGTCCAGCGTCTGCGCCTCCTGGCTTTGCAGGGCGGGGCGGTCCTCGGGGGCCAGCGCCGTTGCGGCGCCGGTCAGCCCCTCGCGGGCCAGGCGTTCGCGCAGGACCGACATCTCGATGTCCAGCGCCTCGCGGTCGCCATCCATCAGCTTGTCGGCGCGGGCCAGGAAGTCGCGCTGCAATTCGTCCAGAAACGCCTCGTAGCTGGCGCGGACGGCCGGGTCCTGCCGCACCGCCTGAAGATCGGCGAAGCGGACCGAGGCATCGCGCGCCCCCATCAGATAGACGCCCAGATAGCGCCGGGCCGAGGACAGCCCGCCGGGGTTTTCCCGCAGCCGGTCGAACAGGTGATGGACGGCGGCCTCGAACATGCCGATCCGGGCGGTCAGGCGGCGATCGCCCAGCCGCTCGATAGCGGCGCGCATCTCCGACAGGTATCCCTCGGCCTCGGCGATCATGCGGGCGGCGCGGTCCTGCTGGAAGCTGTCCGCCCCCTCGGCCCGCTTGTCGCGCATCGGGTCTGGACCGAAGGCCAGCAGATGCACCGCGACCCCGGCCGCGCCGACAAGCGCCGCGTCCAGCGTCAGGCCGGGGGTCAGCACGGCCAGACCCAGACCGGACCCCGCCATCAGCCCGCCGATCAGCTTGCGCGGCAGGGCTGGCGCGCGGGCGACGCGGCGGGCCTCATAGGCGGCCTGCGCCACCAGCCCTTCGCGCGTCATCCACATGCCGGTGGCGACCAGACCAAAGGCCGCGAGGTCGGTGACCATGCCGGTGGCGTTCTGGAAGAACGCGCCCAGCACCATCGGAAAGGCCGCGATCGTCACCCATTTCGGGCGCCCCTCATGCGGGTGGCGCGGCGTGGGGGGCAGCGCGCCGGGCGCGCCGCGCGGCGAGGCATTGGGCGAGAAGCGGCCAGAGAAGCGTTGCGCCATGATCCGCCCTCAGCCCGCGAAGCCGGCGTAAAGCGTCAGCAGCACCAGCAGATAGAAACTGAGCCTCTGGCGGGCGGTGCGGGACATTCTCTGCTCCTTCATGGCGGGCCCGGGGGCGTCCGCCCTATATCGGGCATCGCGGCCCGGATTTCAAACGCCGCCCGGTCCGGCGGGCGGAAAGAGCCGCGCCAGCGCCTGATCCAGCGGGGCGGAATCGTGCAGATGCAGCCGCACGGGCAGCGCCATGACCTTGGGGCGGAAGGCGCGCGGCAGGCGGGCGGCATCCTTGTCGGTGGTGACAAGCTGGGCGCGGGTCAGGCGGGCCTCGGTCTCCAGCCGGGTCAAGAGGGCCGGGGTGAAGGGCTGGTGATCCTCCAGCGCCTCGGCCCGGACCAGATCGGCGCCAAGCGCGCGCAGGGTGGCGAAGAACTTCTCGGGGTGGCCGATCCCGGCAAAGGCCAGCACCCGGTGGCCGCGCCAGTCGAACCCCATCTGAAGGGGGCGCAGCTCGGCCCGGATATGGGGGGGCGCGGCCTCGGGCGTGGCAAAGCCCGCCTGCGCGGCATCCGGCCCGATCGAGACCAGCAGATCGGCGCGCGCCAGCCCCGTGGCGACGGGTTCGCGCAAGGGGCCGGCCGGCAGGCAGAGGCCGTTGCCGAAGCCCTTGGCCGCATCGACCACGACCAGCGACAGGTCATGCGCCAGCGCCGGATCCTGAAAGCCGTCATCCAGAAGGATCGCCTGCGCCCCGGCCTGCACTGCCGCCCGCGCCCCCGCCAGCCGGTCGCGCGAGACCCAGACCGGGCCGAAGGCGGCCATCAGCAGCGGCTCGTCCCCGGTCAGGGCGGCGTCGTGGCGGCGTTCATCGACCTGCATCGGCCCGGTCGCCGTGCCGCCATACCCGCGCGAGACGACATGCGCCGCCACCCCGCGCGCCGCCAGCGCCATGTGCAGATGGATCACCGTCGGCGTCTTGCCGGTGCCGCCCGCATTCAGGTTGCCCACGCAGATCACCGGCACGCCGACGCGCGCCCGCGCGCCCCCCGCCAGCCGCCGCGCCGTCGCACGGGCATAGAGCGCGCCAAGCGGCGCCAGCAGGCGCGCGCGCAGGACGGGCGGGCGGATGAACCAGAAGGCGGGGGCGCGTCTCATGCGGATGGCTTCACGGAAGGGTGCTTTCCTGCGACAGGGCCTCGAACAGGCGGTCGGCGATGCGGATGGCGACATCGGCGCCGCCGGTGCTGACCGCCCAGGCATTATGCGCCAGAGTGGCGGCCAGTTCCGCCGAGGTCAGATCGACCATGGCCTGCGCCAGCCCCTCGGCGCCCGAGACGGCGCGGGCGGCGCCGGCGCGGTCCAGCTGCTGCCATTCGGTCGGGTGCCGGTCGATCCGCGGCCCGTGGACGACGGCCGAGCCCAGGGCCGCCGCCTCGAACGGGTGGCGCGTGGCGGCCAGGTCGCCCGACAGGGTGCCGCCCATGAAGCTGACCGGCGCCAGCCGATACCACAGGCCCATCTCGGTCATGCCCTCGGTCACGAGGACCTGGATCTCGGGTTCGGGTTCCTCGTCCAGCGCGCGGCGGGCGACGGCCATGCCCATCGCCTCGGCCCGTTCGGCGAAGGCGAGGGCACGGCCCGGATCGCCGGGGGCGATGATCAGCAGCGCGCGGTGGGAATGGTGCAGAACGGCCTCGTGCGCGGCCAGCACGGCCTGTTCCTCGGACGGGGGCAGGCCGGCGGCGAACCAGGCGTGGCGGCCATCCATCAGATCGGCCAGGGCCTCGCGCTCGGCCTCGCTGCAATGCAGGGGCTCGCGGATGTCGGTGACAGGGCCGGTCATGTCCAGCCGCTCGCGCGAGACGCCGATCCTGAGAGCGGCGGCCTCGCTGGCGGGGTCGGTGACAAGCACGCGCGCCATGCCGCGCAGCATCTGGCGGCGCAGCGCCTGCCGCAGGTTCCAGCCCGAGGCGCTGCGCTGCGGGTCCAGCCGTGCCTCGGCCAGGATCACGGGGATCTCGCGTTCGGCGGCGGCGGCGATCAGCGCGACGGGCAGGCCCGCGCCAAGCAGCAGCAACGCCTGCGGGCGGGCCGTGTCCAGCAATTGCCGCATCAGGGCCGGGTCGTCGCCCGGATCGGCCAGCCCCGCCGCCGGGGTCGGCAGGCGGATGATCCTGAGATCGGGGCGCAGCGTCACCATGCGGCGCAGAACCTGCCGTTCGGCATGCTCGGCCTCGGGGGCGACATGGACGACGATGGCAGGCCCCGCACCCGGAGGGACCGGAGGCAGCCCGGACCCGCCCGCCCCCCGGCCGCGCAGATGCAGCCAGAGGCCAAGCTGTCCGAGGCCGCTTTCCAGCCCCGAGGCGGACATCAGCCGCCCAGTTCCTCGGTCGGGCTGACCTCGCGCTTCTCGTCGCGCAGGCGGTGCAGATGCGCGATGAAATAGCGGGTATGGGCGCTGTCGACGGTGCGCTGCGCCTCGGCCTTCCAGGCGGCAAAGGCGGTTTCGTAATTGGGGAAGATGCCGACGATGTGGATGTTGTCGGTATCGCGGAACTGGGTGCTTTGCGGGTCGGTCAATTCCCCGCCGAAGACAAGGTGCAGACGCTGGCTCATGGGACCTCATTGGATTGGCGCGAACGGGCGCAACCTAACGCGGCGGCGCAGCAAGATGAAGCGGTTTCCCGCCCGCGCTGTTCGGCCGGACAGGCGCCGGGGCCTTGCCCCCCCTGCCCCGAGCGGCGAAAAGAGCCGCAGAACGGAGCCATTCATGACCAGCCCGCATATCGCCATCCTTCTGGCCAGCTATCAGGGCGGCGCCCATATCGGGCAGCAGCTGCATTCGATCGCCGCGCAGAGCTGGCGCGACTGGTCGCTGATCGTCTCGGATGACGGATCGCGCGACGACACGCTGGCCGTGGTGGCGGATTTCGCCGCCGGCCAGCCGCCGGGCCGGGTCCGCGTGATCGAGGGGCCGCGGCAGGGACCGACGGCGAATTTCCTGACCGCGCTGGCCCATGCCCACGATGGCGCGGCCATCGCCTTTTGCGACCAGGACGATCTGTGGTTCCCCGACAAGCTGGCCCGCGCGGCCGAGGTAATGGCGGGCGATGCCGGGCCGGTCCATTACGCCGCGCGCACGATCATCGCGGATGAGACGCTTCGGCCGATCTGCGGCTCGCGCCGCTTTCCGCGCCCGCTTGGCCTGCGCAACGCGCTGGTTCAGGCGGTGATGGCGGGCAATGCCTCGGTCTTCAGCGCGGATGCCGCGCGGCTTTTGCGCGAGGCGGCGCCGCATGCGCTGGCGGCGGGCGTCATCTCGCATGATTGGTGGGCCTATCAGGTCATGGCGGCCCATGGCGCAAGGCTGATCCACGATCCCCGGCCCGCGCTGCTCTATCGCCAGCATCCGCGCAGCACGGTCGGGCGCAACGACACCCTGCCCGCGCTGCAGAGCCGTCTGGCGCAGCTGATGCGGGGTGAATTCGGGCATTGGATGAAGGCCAACCTGCGCGCCCTCGCCCCGCTGGAGGCCGGGATGAGCCCCGAGACGCGCGAGACGCTGGCCCGGTGCCGCCGGATGCAGACCCTGCCCGGCCCGCGCGCGGCGCGCGCATTGCTGGCGGCGGGCCTTTACCGCCAGACCCGCGCGGGAACGGCGGCTCTGGTCCTGTCGGCGGCGGCGGGACGCCTCAGAACCGGCGCTGAAGGCTGACGGCGAGACGGGTGATCGTCATCTCTCCGGCGATGCTGTCAGGGTCCAGCTGGATCAGGCTGCCATCGAGCGTGTCGCTGATCCGCGCATCGCCGCGTCGTTCGAAGAAGCGCTGCCAGCCGGCCTCGAAGGACAGGACAGTGTCCTCTTCTATCGCCCTATGCGCGCCGAGGCCCAGACCCAGATAGGGCTGCGCGTCGATGGAATGGTCAAAGCGCAGGTCGCGCAGCCAGTGGATGTCGACCTCGCGCGGCTGGACGCTGACACCGGCGCGCAGCAGGCCCGACATCTGCCAGCCCGCCATGTCGCGGTGCGCCTCGATCCCGGCAAAGACCGCCTTGTGGCGCTGCAGGTAGTCGATGGCGCGGACATCCTCGGGCAGGTCGAACTCGGCGTCGCGGAAGCCATCGAAGGAATAGGTGAACGACCCGCCCCAGGACCGCCACGAGGCCTGGCTGTATTTCAGCCCGCCATGCAGGCTGATCGTCGCCCCCGCCACCTGCCCCACATCGCGCCCGATCGTCAGGTCGATATCGACATGGTTGCGCAGCCGCGTTTCGGGGTGCAGGGACCGGTGCGACCAGTCGTCCAGCGCGCTGCCCGTCGCGAAGGGTTCAAGCCAGTCGTAATCGGCCATGAACCCGCCCCCGCCCAGGGCCACCACCGCGCGCCCGCCCAGCCGCCATCCCTGCGGCAGGTCGTGGCCAAGCCCGATCTGCACCACCGGGACGCGGCTGTCCCAGGTCAGGCGGCTGATCCGGTCCGGCCCGTCATAGACCAGCTCGTCGGCCAGGATGCGGCTGTAGCCCAGACCGACATCCAGCGTGGTGGCCCGAGCGGCAGGCGCCGGGAACCACAGGGACAGCGAGAGGGACAGGGCAAGGGACAGGGCGGCTGGAACGGTAAAGCGCCGGATCATGGCAGGACCTCGTTGAAATACCTTCCCTGTCTAGCGCCGCGCCGACCGTCGCGCCACAATCTTGCGGGGCGGGCGTGTCGCTGCGTTACACCTTGTCGCGCGGGGGCGCGATTGGCATCGTCCGGCGAAAGCTAGGGAGGAACCAGATGCTGCCCGATATCCTGAAACGGCTTCGCATTCCCGTCGTCGCCTCGCCCATGTTCATCGTCTCGGGGCCGGAACTGGTCATCGCCCAGTGCAAGGCGGGCGTCGTCGGCAGCTTTCCGGCCCTGAACGCCCGCGAAAAGGAGGGCGAGCCGCCCCTGCTGGAGGCCTGGCTGACCCGCATCACCGAGGAACTGGACCGCCACAATCAGGCGAATCCCGACCGGCCTGCCGCGCCCTTTGCGGTGAACCAGATCGTCCATCGCAGCAATGCCCGGCTGGAGCGCGACATCGAGATCTGCCACCGCCACAAGGTGCCGATCTGGATCACCTCGCTCGGCGCGCGGGTCGAGGTGAACCAGGCCGCCCATGATTGCGGCGGCATCGCCCTGCATGACGTGATCAACAACGTCTTTGCCAAGAAAGCCATCGAGAAGGGCGCCGACGGGCTGATCGCGGTCGCCGCCGGCGCGGGCGGTCATGCCGGGCCGCAATCGCCCTTTGCCCTGATCCAGGAGATCCGCGAATGGTTCGACGGGCCGCTGCTGCTGTCAGGCTCCATCGCCACCGGCCGCGCGGTGCTGGCGGCCCAGATCATGGGCGCGGATCTGGCCTATATCGGCAGCCCCTTCATCGCCACGGCCGAGGCGAATGCCCAGCCCGAATACAAGCAGATGATCGTGGATTCGGGAGCGATGGACATCGTCACCTCGTCGCTGTTCACCGGGGTTTCGGGGAATTACCTCGCGCCCTCGATCCGCAATGCGGGGCTGGACCCCGACAATCTGGGCGCGGCCGATGCCAGCGCGATGAATTTCGGCGCGGGCGCGGGCAAGCCCAAGGCCTGGTCCACGATCTGGGGCGCGGGTCAGGGCATCGGCGCGGTCAAGGCGGTCGAGCCCGCCGCGGCGCTGGTCGACCGGCTGGAGGCCGAATACCGCGCCGCCCGGGCCGGAGTTGCGGCGCTTTAGCGCCTTGCGATTGATGAATGCGGCGTCATCCTTTCGCGGGCGCGGCGCGGTTCCCATATAGGGGACCGCAAGCCAGATCACCCGTGGAGGATCCGTTGAGCTATCGCAGGACGCAGGAGGCGATCGACCGGCTGACGCCGGAACAGTATCGCGTCACCCAAGAGAACGGCACCGAACGCGCCTTTACCGGCGAATACGATCATCATTTCGAACCCGGCCTTTATGTGGACATCGTCTCGGGCGAGCCGCTCTTCGCCAGCAGCGCGAAATACAATTCGGGCTGCGGCTGGCCGGCCTTCACCAAGCCCGTCACGGACAACGTGACCGAGCATCGCGACACGAGCCATGGCATGGTGCGCATCGAGGTGCGGTCGAAGCATGGCGACAGCCATCTGGGCCATGTCTTCCCCGACGGTCCGCGCGAGGCGGGCGGGCTGCGCTATTGCATCAATTCGGCCTCGCTGCGGTTCGTGCCGAAGGACCGGATGGAGGCCGAGGGTTACGGCGCCTACCTGTCGCAGGTCGAGGAGGCCCATCATGGCTGAGCGCGCGGTACTGGCCGGGGGCTGTTTCTGGGGGATGCAGGATCTGATCCGGCGGCTGCCCGGCGTCATCTCGACCCGGGTGGGCTATACCGGGGGCGATGTGGCGAACGCGACCTATCGCAATCACGGCACCCATGCCGAGGGGATCGAGATCATGTTCGACCCGGACCTGCTGACCTATCGCCGGTTGCTGGAATTCTTCTTCCAGATCCACGACCCGACGACGCCGAACCGGCAGGGCAACGATATCGGGCCCAGCTACCGCTCGGCGATCTATTTCGTGAACGAGGCGCAGCGGCAGGTGGCGGCGGATGTGATCGCGGATGTGGATGCTTCGGGGCTGTGGCCCGGAAAGGTCGTCACCGAGGTCGAGCCGGTCGGCGATTTCTGGGAGGCCGAGCCCGAGCATCAGGATTACCTGGAGCGGTTTCCGAACGGTTATACCTGCCATTTCCCGCGCCCGGACTGGGTTCTGCCCCGCCGCGAGGCCGCAGAGTAGCGACCGGCCTTGTGCGTCCCGCGACCGCCGGGGCTCTGCCCCGGACCCCGGGATATTTGGACCAAGGCAAAGATGGGATGTGCGCATGAAAAAGGCCGGGCTTGCGCCCGGCCTTCTGCATCAGGGGATGCGCGGTCAGTCCTGACCGTCGGTATCCGCGATGCCTTCGACATCGGCCGCGTCCTCGCCGTCGGCGGCGCCGGGATCGCCGAGATCGGTGCCGATGTCGGCATCAGGCTCGCCGCCCTCGGTTTCGCCGGGCAGGCCGGGCTGGGTCGCGTCCGGCGCGGTCAGGTTGCCGCCGGTGTCGGGCGTCGCTTCGGGTTCGCCGCCATCCGTCTCGCCGGGCAGGCCGGGCTGGGTGCCGCCAACGCCGGGCTGGACGGCCGGTTCGCCGTTGCCGACCGTGTCGACGGGCTGGCCCGGTTCGGCGGGCAGGGTGCCGGGCTCGTCAACCACGACGAAATCGGCTTCGTCGGGGCCGACCGGGACGCCGTCCACCGTGATCAGGCGGCCGGTCGCGGTGCTGTAGACCAGTTCGACCATCTCGCCCTCGCGGTCGGCGGTCACGGTGAGGGTCGTGCCGTCACGGGTGATCAGGACATTGGCGAAGCCCTGCGATTCGAGCGCGTTGCGGATCGCCTCGTCATTGGCGTCCTGGGCCAGCGTCTCGTAGCCGGTGCCGGCGGTCGTGGCGACGGGGGCCTGGCCTTCCAGCGCGGTTTCGGGGACGGCGACGCTGTTGCCGGCGGGCGTCTCGACATTCACCTGGGCATAGGCGGCGCCGCCCAGCAGCGTGGCGATCACGGCGGCCTTGCCGGCGACGAGGGCGGATTTCATCTTGGCATTCAGCATTGGATGTCTCCTGTTGCGTTGGCATTGGCCCCTACAACACGCAGGAACGCGCCGGGTTCATTCGCGCCGGCCGCCGCATAGGTGGCCTCAGCTGCACGGTCACGGCTTGTTGCCCGGACGTGAGGGGCCGACGGGCCGTCCGGGGGTGCCTTGGTGGGAACCCGCCGATCGGAGGGGCCTGTCAGGGCGCGATCAGGCAAGCTTTCGCCGTTTCGGCGCGAAAGCGGCACGAGGTCGGGTAATCGCCATTCGTCAGGCTTAGCTTGGCTCTGCGCTTATCGGCGCATGGATGACGGAAAAGGAGAAATTCGCATGATCCGCCATATCGCACTGGTTCTGGGTGTCAGCCTGACGGCGCCTGCTGCCCTGGCGCAGGAAGCCGCGGCCCCCGAGGGCGCGGCGGTCGATGCCGCAGCCACCTATGAGGCCGCGCGCAACCAGCTGGGCATCCTGAAATACTGCCAGGCGCAGGGCTTTACCGGCGACGAGGCCGTGGCCGTGCAGACCCGGCTGGTCGGCATGATCCCCGCCGGGGACGCCGCCGCGGGCGACGCCGCCGAAGCGCGCGGGACCGAGGGCGTCATTGCCATCGGCGACACGCAGATCACGCTGGCCGAGGCGGTCGCGGGACAGGGCGGCACGGTCGAAGGCACCTGCCAGGAGATCGAGACCGCCGTGAACGAGGTCGGCGCCTCGCTGCCTGCGGGCTGACGAGGCGCGCCTCTCGGGGCATCACAGGGGACGGGCCGGTTCGCAGGAACCGGCCCGTCTGTCGTTTCAGGATCGTGTCGTTCAGGCTTCGGGATTGTCGCGGACAAGGGGGGCGGTCGCGGCGCGGGCGGCGTCGTGATCCTCGGCCGTGGCGCCGGCCTCGATCAGATCGCGGGCCTCTTCCTCGGTCTCGTCCTCCAGGGCGGGGGGCGCCTCGCCGGCGAGGAAATTGCCGAACTTCTCCCATCCGGGGATATGTTCGGCCAGCACCCGCATGACCACGAGGACCGGCACCGCGATCACCATGCCGATAACCGACCAGAGCCAGGCCCAGAGCGCCACCGCCAGGAACACGACCACCGTGTTCATCTGCAGCCGGCGCGAGACGAAATAGGGCGTGATGATCTGCCCCTCGAGGGTGGTCAGGCCCAGATAGGTCAGCCCGACCATCAAAGGCCAGAAGAGGTCGGGCATCACGATCAAGGCGACCAGCGTCGAGATGATCACCCCCGCGATCGAGCCGAGATAGGGGATGAAGTTCAGCACGAAGGCGCCGATGCCGAACAGAAGCGGCGCGGGCATCCCCCAAGCCCACATGGCCAGACCCACCGCCATACCCAGCCCGGCATTGATCAGCGTGATCGCTCCGAGGTAATTGCCAAGCGATCCCTCGATCTCGCGCAGGGCCAGATAGGCGGCGCGCTTGTCGCGCAGGCGGTCGAAGCTCTGCACGATCTTGAGATAGAGCAGGTCGCCCGATGCCATCATGAAGAACAGCAGGACCAGCGTGAACATGATCTGGCCCAGCAGCAGCGGCGCCGATTTCACCACCATGCCAAGCGTGGTCTCACCGCCCTGCTCGATGCGGATCGTGGCGGGCAGTTCGGTTTCGGTGCCGACATTCTCGATGCGTTGGGCGGCGTCGCGCAGGTCGCTGACGCTGTCGCGGAGGCTTTCGAACTTCTGTTCAAGCTGGGCGCTGATCAGCGGCATGTTGTTCATCGCGCGCGAGATCGGGCCGCTGGCCGCATAGGCGATGACGCTGACCACAAGCAGGATCGACAGCGTGACGCCAAGCGCCGTGACCCCGTCGGGGATGCCACGTCTCTGCGCCAGGCGCCGCAGGGGCGTGAAGACGAAGAACAGCAGGACCGCCATCGTGACGGGCATCAGGAATTCGCGCGCCGCCGCGACGGCCGCGAAGGCCAGCACCAGAAAGATGCCGATGATCGCCCAGTTCGCCCGGCGAGCCGAGCCCTGCGCCATGCGCGGAAAATGGTGTCCCCCCGGACCGGCCATGCTGTCCCCCCGACACGGGCGGCTGGATTGCACCCGAGATACGCGCCCCGAACGCAACAGGCGGGCCGGTTGTTCCGGCCCGCCTGCGGATGCGGTGGTCGGCGCTTGCGCCCGGGATCAGATCGGGCGATCGCCCCGGGCGTCGATCACGCGGGTGGGCAGGCCCATCTCGCCCAGAAGTTCAAGGAAGGGCCGCGCGGGCAGTTCCTCGACATTGGCCATCTTCTTCACGTCCCAGGGCCCGCGCGCGATCAGGATGGCGGCGGCGACCGGCGGCACGCCCGCCGTGTAGCTGATCCCCTGGCTGCCGACCTCGAGGAAGGCCTCCTTGTGGTCGGCGACGTTGTAGATGAACACCTCGGCGGGCTGGCCGTCGCGTGTGCCTTTCACCAGATCGCCGATGCAGGTCTTGCCCTCGTAATCGGGGGCAAGGCTGGCCGGGTCGGGCAGGACCGCCTTGACGACCTTGAGCGGCACGACCTCCAGCCCCTCGGCGGTGGTGACGGGCTGCTCGGACAGCAGGCCGAGGTTCTGAAGAACCGTGAACACGTTGATGTAATGCTCGCCAAAGCCCATCCAGAAGCGGACATCCGCATCGGGATAGCGCGCGGCAAGGCTGTGAACCTCGTCATGGCCCGACAGATAGGCGGTGCGCTTGCCGACGACGGGCAGGTCCCATTCGCGGCCGACCTCGAACATCTTGTTGGTCTTCCATTCGCCGCCCTGCCACGAATAGACGGTGCCGGTGAACTCGCGGAAGTTGATCTCGGGGTCGAAATTCGTGGCGAACCAGCGGCCATGGCTGCCGGCGTTGATGTCCACGATGTCGATGCTGTCGATCTTGTCGAAATACTCGTCCTCGGCCAGACGGGCATAGGCGTTCACCACGCCCGGATCGAAACCCGCGCCGAGGACGGCGGTGATGCCGGCCGCCGCCACATCCTCGCGCCGCTTCCATTCGTAATTGGCATACCAGGGCGGCGTCTCGCAGATCTTCGAGGGATCCTCGTGGATCGCGGTGTCGATATACGCCGCGCCCGCGCGGATGCAGCCTTCCAGCACGGTCATGTTGATGAAGGCCGTGCCCACATTGATGACGATCTTCGCGTCAACCTGACGGATCAGCGCCTCGACCGCGCCTGCATCCATCGCGTCCAGCGCGTGGCTGGCAAAGGGCATCTGATGGCCCTTGTCGCGCAGGCTGTCGATGATCGCATCGGCCTTGGCCTGCGTGCGGTTGGCGATATGCAGGTCGCCGAACTCGGCCGACCATTGCGCAACCTTGTGGGCCGTGACCTGCGCCACGCCGCCCGCACCGATGATGAGCACGTTCTTCTTCGCCAATTCTGTCTCCTTCAGGTGGCAGAGGATGGGAGGCCGTCAGGAAAGGCTGGCCTTGTAATCGTCATAGTCGAAGCTGCGGACGGTGCGGATCGTTCCGTCCTCATGCCGGTGGGCGATGGCGGGCATGGCCACGCCGTTGAACCAGTTCTTCTTGACCATCGTGTAGCCCGCCGCGTCGCGGATGCTGACGCGATCGCCCACCTCGAGGGGCCGGGCCATGCGCGCGGTGCCGAAGATATCGCCCGCAAGGCAGGTCTTGCCGGCGATCTGGTATTCGTGCGGCCCCTCGTCGGGCAGCTTGGCATCCTGGCGATAGATCAGCAGGTCCAGCATATGCGCCTCGGTCGAGCTGTCCACGATGGCGACCTGCTTGCCGTTGTCGATGATGTCCAGCACGCTGACCTCGAGCGTGGTCGTCTCGGTGATGCTGGCCTCGCCCGGTTCCAGATAGGCCTGCACGCCGAACCGGTCCTGGAAGGCACGCAGCCGCGCGGCCAGACGGTCCAGCGGGTAGCCCTCGCCGGTGAAGTGGATGCCGCCCCCAAGCGAGACCCAGTCCAGCCGGTGCAGAAGGGCGCCGAACTCATCCTCGATCCGGGTCAGCTGGCGGTCGAACAGGTCGAAATCCGCGTTCTCGCAATTGTAGTGGATCATCACGCCGCTGATGCGGTCCAGCGCCTGTTCCAGCCGCGCCATGTCCCATTCCCCAAGCCGCGAGAAGGGCCGCGCCGGGTCCGCCAGATCGAAGCCCGAGGTGGAAAAGCGCGGGTTCAGCCGCAGCCCGGCCGCGATCCCCGCCGCCTCTGCGCGGTCCGAAAAGCGGTCAAGCTGGCCCAGGCTGTTGAAGATGATCTTGTCGGCATAGCCGATCGCCTCGTCGATCTCGTGATCGGCCCAGGCGACGGAATAGGCGTGGGTCTCCTTGCCGAAGGTCTCGCGCCCCAGCCGCAATTCGTAGAGCGACGACGAGGTCGTGCCGTCCATGAAATCGCGCATGTGGTCAAAGACCGACCAGGTGGCGAAGCATTTCAGCGCCAGCAGCGCCTTGGCGCCCGACGCCTCGCGCAGATGGGCGATCTTGTCCATATTCGCGCGCAGCCGGGCAAGGTCGATCAGGTAATGGGGCGTCTGCGGCAGGGTCATGGGCGAACCTTCTTGTCGGGCGGCCGGGCGGTCATCACGAAGCGGCGGAAACCGCGATATAAAGACCGGCCCCGCTTTTCGCAAGAAACCATGACAGACCGGTGACGCGGCGCGGCCCCGTCCCTGCGTCGAGAAAGCGGCCTTCAACCCTGCGGTTGCGCCATCTTTCGCAGCTCGCGCTTGACCAGTTCCAGTTCGGCGCGCAGGGCCGCGATCTCGGCCAGCAGATCGTCCTCGAGCGGGCGCCCCGCCAAGAGCGCCAGCCGCGCCAGCGTCAGGGCCGGCTCGCTGCCCGTCTCGGCCAGCAGCATCAGCGTCTGCACCCCGTCCGAGACGACCGTGCCCGGCAGATCGACCTCGACCTGCCAGCCCTCGCCGTCGGGGGTCAGCGTGGCCTCGGCCAGGGTCTCGCCGTGATGGGACAGGATCACCCGCTCGGGCGCCGCGCCGCCCGACAGCCGGCCGCGCCATGTTCCGCCCCTGACACCGTGGCTTTCGAATTGCAGCATCATCTGTTCCTCACATCTGGGCGCGGGGATGGCGCGACAGGACGATGTCGCGCAGCGTCACGGCGTTCATTGCGGGCGCTTCCAGGATCAGGTCGATCCAGGCCTTGTCGACCTTGCGCGCCGAAAGCTCGGCATAGCCCAGATCGAATTCGATCACGCGGCGCCCGCCCTTGCCCTGAACGTCGTCGCCCATCTTGCGCAGCATCGTCTCGGTGTTCGGGCCCTGCTGGATGTTCAGCCGCGCATAAAGCGTGATCGGCCGCTCGGCCTCGATCAGCGCGTCCAGCCGGATGATATGATAGCCCGCCAGATCGCTGACCGCCTCGGGGGGCAGGCCGAGCGAATAGGACAGGTAGCTGCCCCGGAAGCCCAGCACCTCCAGCACCAGCGCGTAATCGGTCAGGTCGGTGGTCCGGCGGTTGCGACGCTGGCGCAGGATCAGGGCGCGGTCGGGGCAATCGTGATACAGCGACACTTCCGGCGAAAGCCAGGCGCCGCTTTGCGGGGCCACCAGCGAGCGGTGGTCGATCCGCGCCTGCAGCACCTGCGGCCGCCAGCGCCAGTCGGTTCCCGCCGGCAGGACCATGCGCGCCAGCGATCCGCGCGCGGCGGTGATCGCGGCCTCGGACCGGTGCAGAAGCCGCCCCAGAACGGCATGCAGGCCAAGCGCCTCGTCGCGGGTGCTGTCCCGCAGGGGCCGGTCGTCATGCTGCAGCGATGCGAGGATCGCGTTCCAGTGCAGCGCGGCGCGGCGTCTGATCCGCCGCGACAGCCAGTTGTGTTCCAGACGTCTCATGAACCGAAAAACCCTCGAATCGCAGACAGACACACGCCCGGACGCCACCACCGGCAGCGCGGGCCGATTCGCCCCGCCTCTGGCCATGCCGCCTCGTCACCTCCATGGGGATAGTGCGCGGGGCGCCACTCGGCAAGGCTCAGGCCGCCGCTCAGGCGACCAGCGCGTTCAAAGCCGCCGCCGAGGCCAGATCCCTGCCCGTCAGACCGCCAGCGTCATGCGTGGTGAAGCTGACTTCGCAATAGCCCCAGCCAAAGGCGATGTCGGGATGGTGGTTGTGCCGGTTGCCCAGCCAGGCGGCCAGATTGGCCATCTCGACGGCAGGGGCAAAGCCCTTGAAGGCGAAACGGCGGCTGATCCGGCGCCCGTCGGAAGACCGGACCCAGCCCTCCAGCGCGGCCAGCTTCCGGTCGATCTCGTCATCCGCAAGGGGGCGGTTCTCTGCATCCTCGCCTGTCGGCATCGCATCCTCCTGTTCGGCTGGCCCCATCTGGCCCTCTGGCCCTCTGCGGCGCAAGCCCTGCCCGCGTCGGGTCACAGCAGCGGCGATGCGATGGCCAGCAGGTTGTTGCGCAGCCGCCGCGCCGCGCTCCAGCCGCGGACCTCTTCCAGCGTCAGCGCCCGCGATCGCGCCGCATAGCTTGCCTGCCGCTGGTCCAGCGCCGCGATGAAGTCGGGGTCGAAGACGCCCATATTCACCTCGTAGTTCAGCTCGAAGCTGCGGCGGTCCAGATTGGCGCTGCCGATCATCGCCATCCGCCCGTCCACGGTCATGATCTTGGAATGCAGCAGGCCGCGTTCGAACAGCATCAGCTGCACCCCCGCCGCCAGCAGCCCATCATAGAAGCCCTGACTGGTCGCGCCGACGATCAGACTGTCATTGCGCGCGGGCAGGATCATCGTGACCTGCACACCCCGCCGCGCCGCGGCCCGGATCGCGGCATCCAGCGCCGCGTCGGGCACGTAATAGGGCGTGGTGATCACGACCCGCTCGCGCGCCTGGTGCAGCATCCCGGACAGGCAATCCGATACGCTGCCCGCGCGCAGGTCCGGCCCCGTGGCCACCACCTGCGCCAGCTTGCCCGGCGCGGCGACGGGTTCCACCGGTTGCAGCATGTGGCCCAGATCGCGGCCCGTATAGCTCATCCAGTCGCCCAGAAAGACGGCCTGCAACTGCCGCACGACCGGCCCCTCGACCGAGACGAGGATATCGACCCAGGGCGCGTGGCGGGGCTTGATCGCAAAGGCCATGTCGGCGCAGTTGCGGCTGCCGGTGAAGGCCACGCTGTTGTCGATCACCAGGATCTTGCGGTGGTTGCGCAGGTCCAGCCGCTGGAACAGCATGCTGATGAAGGGCAGTCCGATCGGAAAGGCCGTGACGCATTCCGCACCGGCCTGGCTCATCCGCTCCCACAGATCCGACCGCACCAGCGCGCGCGAGCCGAGCGCATCCACGATCACACGGCACTCGACGCCGCGCGCCTCGGCGCGGATCACGGCCTCGGCGATCTTGGTGCCGCTGGCATCGGGCAGCCAGATGTAGAACAGCACATGGACGTGATCGCGCGCCGCGTCGATCGCCTCGACCAGCCGGTCGATGGCGGCATCCGACTCCTCCAGCAGCCGCAGCCGGTTGCCCGACAGGGCGGGCATCCCCCCCACGGCGGCATTGGCGGCCATGACCGGGCGCACGGCATCGGGCGGCTCGACGGCGATCCAGGGGCTTTGCCCGCGCAGGCCGGTCAGGCGGTCGCGGGCATCGGCCATGCGCTGCACATCGGCCTGCCGCATCCTGACCTCGCCGAACAGCAGATAGGCGACGATGCCGATCAGCGGCACGGCCTCGATCACCATGATCCAGGCCAGCCGGATCGACGGCTCGACTCTGGGGCGCAGCAGCACGCGGGCCACGATGGCCAGCGACAGGGTGGTATGCATCACGAAGAACAGGCTGGCCCACATGCGCGCATCATCCGCGCGGACCCCGGCAATTGCAATTCCCCGCCTTCCGCCCTATCTGGGGCGCTGAAACAGCCAAGGTCGCCCGCGATGAACTGGATCACGAACTACGTCCGCCCGCGCATCAACTCGCTGTTCTCGCGGCGCGAAGTGCCCGAGAACCTGTGGACGAAATGCCCCGAATGCGGGACCATGCTGTTCCACCGCGAACTCAGCGACAACCTGAACGTCTGCACGAATTGCGACCACCACATGGCGATCACGCCGAGGGCGCGCTTTGCCGCGCTGTTCGACGGCGGCGCCTTCGTCGAGGTCAAGGTCCCCGAGCCGATCACCGATCCGCTGCATTTCCGCGACCAGAAGAAATATCCCGACCGGATGAAGGCCGCGCAGAAGACCACCGGCGAGAAAGAGGCCATGCTGGTCGCCGAGGGCGAGATCGGCCGCACCCCCCTGATCGCCGTGGGCCAGGATTTCAGCTTCATGGGCGGATCGATGGGCATGTATGTCGGCAACGCGATCATCGCGGCCGCCGAACGCGCCGTGCAGACCGGCAAGCCGCTGGTCCTCTTTTCGGCGGCGGGCGGCGCCCGGATGCAGGAGGGGATCCTGTCTCTGATGCAGATGCCGCGCACCACCGTCGCGGTCGAGATGCTGAAGGAAGCGGGCATTCCCTATATCGTCGTGCTGACCCACCCGACCACGGGCGGCGTGACGGCCAGCTACGCCATGCTGGGCGACATCCAGATCGCCGAGCCCAACGCGCTGATCTGCTTCGCGGGCCCCCGCGTGATCGAGCAGACCATCCGCGAGAAGCTGCCCGAGGGCTTCCAGCGCGCCGAATACCTGCTGGAGCACGGGATGCTTGACCGCGTGACCCACCGCAAGGCGCTGCGCGACGAGCTGATCTCGATCCTGCGGATGCTGACCGGCCAGCCCGCGCCCACCCGCGCCGACCTGCCCGCCCCGGAACCGGCCCCGGCCGAGGCCTGATCCTTCACCATCCGGGGTCCGGGGGCTGGCCCCCGGCGCTCTTCTCCTTACAGGGCCGCGTGCCATGAGCCGATCCGACCAGATCCTGTCGCGCCTGATGGCGCTGCACCCCAAGATCATCGACCTGTCGCTGGACCGGATGCACCGCATCCTGGCCGCGCTTGGCAACCCCGAGCGCCGGATCCCGCCCGCGATCCACATCGCGGGCACCAACGGCAAGGGCAGCACGCTGGCGATGATCCGCGCGGGGCTGGAAGCCGGGGGCGCGCGCGTCCATGCCTATACCTCGCCGCATCTGGCCTTCTTCCACGAACGCATCCGTCTTGCGGGCGAGCTGATCTCAGAGGATCTGCTGGCGGCCACGCTGGAGGAATGCGAGGCCGCCAATGACGGCCAGCCGATCACCTTCTTCGAGATCACGACCGCCGCCGCCTTCCTGGCCTTTTCGCGCGTCCCCGCCGATTACACCCTGCTCGAGGTCGGGCTGGGCGGGCGTCTTGACGCGACGAACGTGATCACAGACCCGCGCCTGACCGTGATCACGCCTGTCTCGCTGGATCACCAGCAATATCTGGGCGAGACCGTCGCCCTGATCGCGGGGGAAAAGGCGGGCATCATCAAGCCCCGCGTGCCCGTCATCGTCGCCCCGCAATCCGAAGAGGGGCTGCGCGTGATCGAGGCCCGCGCCATGGGCCTGACCGCGCCGATCATCGCGCATGGCCAGCACTGGATGATCCAGCCCGACCGCGACGGGATGGTGTTTCAGGACGATCACGGCCTGTGGGACCTGCCCCTGCCGAACCTGATCGGGCCGCACCAGATCCAGAATGCCGGCACCGCACTGGCCGCCCTGCGCGCGCTTGGTGCGACCGAGGCGCAGGCCCGCGCCGCCGTGACGCGCGCGGAATGGCCCGCCCGGATGCAGCGCCTGACGCGCGGCCCGCTGGTCGATCTGGCGGGCCAGGCCGAATTGTGGCTCGATGGCGGCCACAACCCTGCGGGCGGCGAGGCGCTGGCAGCGACCCTGGCCGCCATGCCGCCGCGCCCCACGCATCTGGTCTGCGGCATGCTGAACACAAAGGATGTCTCGGGCTATCTGCGCCCCTTGGCCGCCCATGCCGCCAGCCTGACCGCCATCGACATTCCCGGCGAGCCGAACACCCTGCCCGCCTCCGAGACCGCGCGCCACGCGACCGACAGCGGCATTGCCGCGACGACCGCGCCCGATGCCGCCACGGCGATCCGCGCGCTGGCCGCAGCCGAGCCGCAGGCGCGCATCCTGATCTGCGGCTCGCTCTATCTGGCCGGTCGCGTCCTGCGCGAGAATGGCTGAAACCGCGCAACCCTTCGGCCTGCCGTTTGTTGCGTCCCGAGGAGGTGCCCGATGACCGAAATCCGTGACAGCCGTCAGGCCGTGATGCGCGGCCTTGCCAATCGCTGCCCCAATTGCGGCGAGGGGCAGTTGCTGCGTGGCTTTCTGACCGTGAATGCCGAATGCCCGCATTGCCGCGCCCCGCTTGGCCGCTATCCGGCGGCGGACGGCCCGGCCTTCTTCGCCATGACGGCGGCGCTCTTGCTGCTGATCCCGGTGATCGGCTTCATCTGGGCCATCTGGCGGCTGGACCCGGTCACGCTGCTGATCGTGGTCAGCGTCATCATGACCGTGGCCACGCTGGCGATGCTGCGCCTGATCAAGGGCGCCTTCATCGGCTATCTGTGGGCCAAGGACGAACAGGATCGCGGCGCCTGAACGCACAGGGCCGGGCGATCCGCCCGGCCCCCCGTTACGGGATCACGCCCAGTCCCAGGGCGTGGTGAACTGCCCCAGCCGCGTGCGGATCTCGGCCTCGTCCACGCCGCCGTCGCGGGCCAGATGGGCGACCAGACCGCGCTTCTTGTCCTCGCGCACGATCTCGACACGCGCGCCGGTTCCGGCCAGCGCCTCGTCATAGACGCGGGTGATCGCCAGCTTTCGCAGATCGGGCTTGAAGATCTTGCCCACCGCCGTCTTGGGCAGTTCGGGCAGGATCTCGATATGTTTGGGGATGGCCGCGCGTTCGTGGATGTGGTCGCGCGCATGGGCGGCCAGTTCCTCGACCGTGACCGAAGCGCCGGCCACCAGTTCCACATAGGCGCAGGGCAATTCGCCTGCGAAGCTGTCGGGTTGACCGATGGCGCCCACGAAGGCGACGGCGGGATGCGAGAGCAGCCCCTCCTCGATCTCGGCGGGATCGATGTTGTGGCCGCCACGGATGATCAGGTCCTTCGCCCGGCCCGTGATCCACAGATAGCCGTCCGCATCGATCCGACCCAGATCGCCCGTGCGCAGATAGATGTCCTCGGCGAACAGCTTATGGTTCTTGTCGGCCTCGGTATAGGTCGAGCCGGGGAAGACCCCCGGATTGGCGATGCAGATCTCGCCCACCTCGTCGGTCGCGCATTCATGCACCCGGCCCGCATCGTCATGGTTCAGGATGCGGACATGCGTATAGGGCAGCGGCACCCCGACCGAGCCGACCTTCTTCAGCCCGTCAACCGGGTTGCAGCTGACCAGACAGGTCGCCTCGGTCAGGCCGTAGCCTTCGGCGATCTCGACGCCGGTGGCGGCCTTGAAGCGGTTGTAAAGCTCGATCGGCAGCGGGGCCGAGCCTGAAATCGCGGTCTTCAGCGTGCTGACATCGGCATCGACCGGACGCTGCATCAGCGCGGCGATGGCGGTCGGCACGGTGATCAGGAAGGTCGCCTGCCAGCGTTCGATCAGCTTCCAGAAATTGTCGAAGACCCCGTCGCCCCGATATCCGGCGGGCGTCGGCATCACCACATGCGCCCCGGACGCGATGCAGGACATCAGCACCGGATAGGCCGCGAAGACGTGGAACATCGGCAAGGGGCACATCAGCACGTCGGTCTCGTCGAACAGAAGCGTGCCGCCCAGCCAGCCGTTATAGATCATGCCGCTGTATTTGTGCTGCGCGACCTTGGGCGTGCCGGTCGTGCCGCCGGTGTGGAAATAGGCCGCGACGCGGTCCTGCCGGGGATCGTCGAATTCCAGCCGGTTGTGGTTGCGCGCGCTGGCGGCGGCCTCGAAATCCAGCACCTTGGCCTTGTGCGTCACCTTCACCTTGGGCCGGATCAGCGGCACGATCAGCCGCTTGAGGCCGCGCAGGTGGCGGTTCAGGTCGATCTCGACCACATGGGTCACGCCGGGCGCCTGCGCGACGGCCTCGGCGGCCTTCTGGGCAACGTCGGTCTTGGGAAAGGCCTTCAGCGTGACCAGCACCTTGGCGCGTGTCTCGCGCAGGATGCCCGCGATCTGGGTCGCGTCCAAAAGCGGATTGATCGGGTTCACGATCCCCGCCGTTGCGCCCGCCAGCAGGACGACGGGCGTCTCGATGCTGTTGGGCAGCAGATAGGCGACGGTATCCGTCGGCCCGACGCCCAGGCTGCGGAACAGGTTCGCCGTCTCGGTCACGCGGGCCAGCAGCTCGGACCAGGTCAGCGTGGTGGCCGGATCGTTAGCCCCCGACAGAAGCTGGAACGAGATGGCCGGGCGGTCGGGAAACCGCGCCGCCGTGGCCGAGAGGAATTCATGGATCGTCACCGGCAGGTCGCGCGCCTCGTAGGCGCATTCCTGTTCGATCCGGTCGCGATCCGCATAGGTGCTGAACTTTGCCATTCTATCCTCCCCTGGCCGCCCCCTCGCGGCTTAGCCTTGGCGTCTCGTTGCCCGACAATGCGCGCAAGCGGGAAAACGGGGCAACCCCTCGCGGCCCCCGATTGCGACGGAACGCCGCGTCAAAGCCGGGCGACGTGGCGGCGCGCGACTTGCATCACGAAACGGGAACAATCAGGTCAACCGCCTGTTCATGACTCTCCCATAGGTTTAGTGACGGACGCAAGAGACGAGCTTTTCATGACGACCGGGATCACACAGGCCCCGCTGCTGCCCCTTTTCCTTCTGCTGGCCGCCTGTGGCGGCGGGCCCGCCACGGGACCGCAGGCGCAGGACCCCTATGCGGTGCAGGTCGGCCAGCCCGGACAGGCGGATTGCGTCGCCACCAGCACCATGCAGAACCAGCGCCTTGCGGCCAGCACGAATGCGGCGCGCCGGCAGGCCGGACTGCCGCCGGTGCAATCGAACAGCCTCTTGGCCGAGGTCGCGGCGCGCCATGCCTGCGACATGGCGGAACGCGGGCGGATGACGCATATCGGCAGCACCACGTCGGGGCCGGGCGACCGGCTGCGGGCCCAAGGCTACCGCCCCGCCATCTCGGCCGAGAACATCGCCGCCGGCCCCTTCTCGCTGGATCGGGTGCTGAACGAATGGGCCGTCTCGTCCGGGCACCGGGCGAACATGCTGCTGCCCCAGATCCGCGATGTGGGGATCGGGCAGGCCGTCGCGGCCGACGGCCGGACACGGTATTGGGCGGCGGTCTATTCGGCGCCCAGCCAGAACCCGCGTTAGCCGGATTGACGCGGTCAGCCGCCGGGATAGGGTTGCCCCAGCCCGGCCACCGAAGGGAGCGCCCCATGCCGACACCCCGCCTCGTGACGCTGATGATCGCCGCCGGCCTCGGCCTGACGGTGGGACTGGCGCCTGAACCCGCCGCTGCCGCCGCACAATGCGCCGCCCTGCCGCAAGAGCGGCTGTCGGCCGCGCTGCAGACCATCAACCGCAACCGCAGCGCCCAGGGCGCCGGCCCCGTCGAGCTTCACCCCGCGCTGATCCAGGCGGCGACGCAGCAGGCTTGCCAGATGGCCCGGCAGGGGCGTCTGGGTCACGGTGCATCGCCCAGCCAGCGCCTGACGACGACAGGCTACCGGGCGAGCATCGCGGCCGAGAATGTCGGCGTCGGCCCCAGGGACGAGAACGGCATGATCGCGACCTGGATGCAATCGCCGCCCCACCGCGCCAATCTGGTCAACCGGCGCCTGCGCGATGCGGGACTGGCCCAGGCCACGGATGCGAACGGTCAGGTCTATTGGGCGCTGATCCTCGCAGCGCCGCGCTAGGCCGGCGCAGGCTTCGCGGTCGACCCGGCCTGCCGGGGCGCCCGCCGCCGGGGCGCCGGCCTCGATGGCCGGCGACGCGGCGACCCGCTCAGGCGGCCTCGCCCGTGCCGCGCGGCCCGTCGGTGAACTGCATCCGCGCAAGACGCGCGTAAAGCCCGCCCTCGGCCACCAGCCCGTCATGCGTGCCTTCGGCCACGATGCGGCCCTGATCCATCACGATGATCCGGTCGGCCTGCTTCACCGTCGCCAGACGATGCGCCACAACGACGGTTGTCCGCCCCTGGGCCAGCCGCGCCACGGCGGCCTGCACCAGCGATTCCGATTCCGCATCCAGCGCGCTGGTCGCCTCGTCCAGCAGCAGGATAGGCGCGTCGCGCAGGATCGCGCGCGCGATCGCCACGCGCTGGCGCTGCCCGCCCGACAGCATCACGCCGCGTTCGCCAAGGGCGGTGTCGTAACCCTGCGGCAGGGCGGCGATGAAGTCATGGGCATGGGCCGCGCGCGCGGCCGCCTCGACCTCGCCATCGCTGGCCTCGGGGCGGCCCAGCCGGATATTCTCGCGCGCGGTGGCGGCGAAGATCACCGGGTCCTGCGGGACCAGCGCGATCCGCCCCCGGAAATCGGCCCGCGCCATGTCGCGCAGGTCGATCCCGTCCAGGGTCACGCGCCCCTCCTGCGGATCCCAGAAGCGCTGGATCAGCTGGATCACGGTCGTCTTGCCCGCCCCTGACGGCCCCACCAGGGCCACCGTCTCGCCCGGCCTGATCCGCAGGTCCAGCCCCGTCAGGGCCGGCGCGTCCGGGCGCGAGGGGAAGCGGAAGGCCACCCCCTCCAGCGCGATCTCACCGCGCAGGGGGTGCGGCAGCGGCAGGGGCGTGGCGGGATCGGCCAGCGTATCCTCGGCCGCCAGCAATTCCGACAGACGCTCGGTCGCGCCGGCGGCACGCTGCAATTCGCCCCAGACCTCGGACAGGGCGCCTGCGGCACCGGCGACCAGAATGGCATAGATCACGAACTGCACCAGCTCGCCCGCGCTCATCACGCCCTCGCGGACGTCGCGCGCGCCGATCCAGAGAACGCCGATGATCCCCGCAAAGATCAGGAAGATCACGATGGCGGTCATCACCGCCCGCGTTCCCACCCGCTGCATGGCAGATACGTAAGAGCTTTCGGTCACCCGGTCGAAGCCGTCGATGCTGCGCCGCTCATGGGTATAGGCCTGCACCGTCTGCGCCGACAGAAGCGCCTCGGAGGCCGCGCCGGACGAGGCCGCGATCCAGTCCTGATTGGCGCGCGACAGCCGCCGCAGGCGGCGCCCCAGCACGATGATCGGGATCAGGATGGCCGGCACGATCAGCAGGACCAGCCCCGTCAGCTTGGTCGAGGTCACGGCCAGCATCGCCAGCCCGCCGGTCAGCAGCAGCACGTTGCGCAACGCGATGGACAGGCTGGAGCCGACGACCGACTGGATCAGCGTCGTGTCGGTGGTGATGCGCGACAGAATCTCGCCCGTCATCACGCGCTCGAAAAAGGCGGGCGACAGGGTGATGACGCGGGAAAAGACGGCCTTGCGGATATCGGCCACGACCCGCTCGCCCAGCCGCGTGACGAAGAAATAGCGTGCGGCCGTGCCCAAGGCCAGGCCCGCCACGACCAGCAGCGCAGCGCCGAAATACTGATCCAGCAGCCCCGCGCCATCGTCGAAATTGTCCACCACCCGGCGCGCGGCCAAGGGCAGGATCAGGCTGATGAACGAGGTCAGGACCAGCGCGCAGACCGCCAGACCAACCTGCCCGCGATAGGGCCGCACAAAGGGCCACAGGGCGGCCAGCGCCCCCAGCTTGCGGCTGACGGGCCGATCCTCGAGGTTGCTTGTGCCGCGTGCCATGATGGTCTTCCCTGCTGATGCCCCCCGTTTAGGCGGCAGAGGGCGCGGAAACAAGCGCGGCGCCGTGCCGCGCGGTCAGGGCCGGATCGTGCCCGAGCCGATCCCCTCGGCCAACGCGTCCACGGCCCGCGCCAGTCTGTCGTCGATCACGTCCAGATATTGGGTCCAGTCCGCCAGTTCGCGCAATTCCTCGACCCCGTCCGAGATGCCGCGCAGCCCGATCAGCGGCAGCCCGGCCCATTGGGCGGCGCGCAGATGGGCGAATGTCTCCATGTCGACCATGTCCTGTGCGATGGTGTCATAGGCCGCCCCGCTGACGATGTTACCCCCGGTAGACAGGCTGGCCTCGGGGATGCCCTCGATCCGCAGGGGCAGCGCGACCTCTTCGGGCAGGTCGAGGAACGGCACGGTGCCGCGCGGAAAGCCGAGGGCCGAGGCGTCGATGTCGCGCCAGGCCACGCGGCTGACCTGATAGACCTGCCCCTGCACCAGCCGCGACGACCCCGCCGAGCCAAGCGAGACGATCAGGCGCGGGCGTTCGGCCATCCCGGCCAGCGCGGCGGTCAGCTGCACGGCGGCCTCGATCGGGCCGATCCCGGTGATCAGCGGGTTGATCCGGGCGGCCAGAGCGGGCCCGTATTCGGCGCGCGCCGCCATCACGAACAGGACCGGCAGGCCGGCGATCAGGTCGGGGCGGGCTTGGGTCATCATGGCTCCTGTCCGGATTTTCGGCGGGTTTGCCCGAGGGGTGGCATGCGCAATGCAGGCCGGTCAATGCCCCTTGCAGCGGCGCGGGCCGCTGTGGCAGGGGTTCGTGCGGAACGGGCAGGCAGGGATTGCAGCAATGGGCAGGATCAGCACGCGATACCGCGACCGGGTGGCCTCGGGCGCGCTGCGCCCCGACCCCGCGCAAGAGGCCGTGCTGCCCGATCTCGACCGTGTCCTGACCGAAATGCTGGCCGCGCCCGCGCCCCGGCCCCGGTCGGGGTGGCGGGCGCTTCTGGGCGTGGGCGGCGGCGATACGGCGGCTGCGCCTGCGCGGGGCCTCTATCTCTGGGGCGGCGTCGGGCGCGGCAAGTCGATGCTGATGGACCTGATGGCCGAGACCGCGCAAGAGGCGGGCATCCCCTGTCGGCGGGTCCATTTCCATGAATTCATGCAGGAGATCCAGGCCGGGCTGGAGGCCGCGCGCAAGCGCGCCGAACAGGACACCGTCCGCCCCGTCGCGCAGGAGGTGGCCCGTCAGGTCCGGCTTCTGTGCTTCGACGAGATGCAGATCACCGACATCGCGGACGCGATGATCGTGGGGCGGCTGTTCCAGATCCTGTTCGATCACGGCGTGACGGTGGTCACCACCTCGAACCGGGAGCCCGAGGATCTCTACAAGCACGGCCTGAACCGGCAGCTTTTCCTGCCCTTCATCGCGCTGATCCGCGAGCGGATGCAGGTCACCTGCCTCGACAGCCGCACCGATTACCGCCAGAACCGCCAGACCGGCGGGCAGGTCTGGTTCGCACCCGCCGATGCCGAGGCCAGGGCCGCGATGGATGCGCTGTGGTCGGACCTGACCGGGGACGAGGCGGCCGCGCCCCTCAAGATCGAGGTCAAGGGCCGGGTCGTGGACCTGCCCGCCGCCTCTGGCCGGGTGGCGCGGGCGGGCTTCTGGGATCTCTGCGGCAAGCCGCTCGGCCCTGCCGACTATCTGGCCATCTCTCGGGCGGTGGACACGCTGTTCGTCGACGGCATCCCGCGCCTGTCGGTGTCGAACTACAACGAGGCCAAGCGTTTCGTCACCCTTATCGACGCCCTCTACGAGGCCCGCGTGCGCCTGATCGCCAGCGCCGCCGACCAGCCCGAGCAGCTCTACAACGAAGGCGAGGGCAGTTTCGAATTCGAACGCACCGCCAGCCGCCTGCGCGAGATGCAGGATGCCGCCTGGGGCGAGCGGCCCGAATAGCCGCCGGCGACCGCGGGTCGCGCGATGGCGGGGGGTGCGGGGGGCAGCCGGCCCCCCGCTGCTTCGCGGGACGCAAACGGCGCGCGGATCAGGCGGGCAGCGCGTCCAGAATGCGGCGCGCCTCGTCGCGGCAGGGGGTCAGCGCGGCCCGATCCTCGCCCGGATAGAAGCGCGCGCGCACAGCGGTCGGCATGGGCGCGGGGGTCTCGATCACGATGCGCGGGCCGATCTGGGCCGTCTCGGCCTGCCAGCTGCGCGCCAGCGCGATCTGCGCCGCCTTGGTCGCGCCATAGGCGCCCATGAACTTGCGCCCCGCCTGCGGGTCGTCGAAGAACAGGGCCGTGCCGTTCTTCTGGCGCAGCAAGGGCTCGATCAGCGCGATCAGGCCGCGCGTGACATCGGCGTTGATCAAGAGGGACTTCGACCAATCCTTGCCGCTGACATGAGGCGCGGGCGCCAGGGGCGCGGCATGGATGGCGCAATGCGCCCACAGGTCGACGCCGCCCCAACGGCCGGCCACGGCCTCGACCAGCTGCTGCATTGCCGCCGGTTCGGCCACATCCATCGGCGCCAGCGTCGCCTGGCCGCCCGCCTTGCGGATGCGGTCGTCCAGCTCCTCCAGCCCGCCGACGGTGCGCGCCACCGCCAGAACGTGATAGCCGCGCAGGGCCAGTTCCTCGGCAAGGGCCGCGCCCAGACCGCGCGAGGCCCCTGTCACCAGCGCCAGACGGGGCGCCACCTGATCGTTCGGATTGCTCATGCCCGCTCCATTGCCACCGGCCAGCCCGCCGCGCAAGCCCTCTTGGCGCGGGGCGGGCGGCCATGAAAAAAGGCCCCCGTCCGGGGGCCTTCGATCCAATCTGCGGACCCGCTCAGCGGGCCGCGACGTCCTTGTAGTCGCGCTTGTCGTTGCCGACATACAGCTGGCGCGGGCGGCCGATCTTGTTCTGCGGATCGCCGATCATCTCTTTCCACTGCGCGATCCAGCCCACCGTGCGCGACAGCGCGAAGATCGGCGTGAACATCGAGGTTGGGAAGCCCATCGCCTCGAGAATGATGCCCGAATAGAAGTCCACGTTGGGATAGAGCTTCTTCTCGATGAAATACGGGTCCTCCAGAGCGATCTTTTCCAGCTCCTTGGCGACCTGCAGCGTCGGGTTGTCCTTGATCCCCAGAAGGTCCAGCACCTCGTCGGCGGATTCCTTCATCACCTTGGCGCGCGGATCGAAGTTCTTGTAGACCCGGTGGCCGAAGCCCATCAGCTTGAACGGATCGCTCTTGTCCTTGGCCTTGGCGATGTATTCCGGGATGCGGTCCACGGTCCCGATCTCGCGCAGCATCTCCAGGCAGGCCTGGTTCGCCCCGCCATGGGCCGGACCCCACAGACAGGCGATCCCCGCCGCGATGCAGGCGAAGGGGTTCGCCCCCGACGATCCCGCCAGACGCACGGTCGAGGTCGAGGCGTTCTGCTCGTGATCGGCATGCAGCGTGAAGATGCGGTCCATGGCGCGGGCCAAGGCCGGGTCCACCTCGTATTTCTCGGCCGGGACCGAGAAGCACATATGCAGGAAATTGCTGGCGTAATCCAGGTCGTTGCGCGGATAGACGAAGGGCTGGCCGATCGAATACTTGTAGGCCATGGCCGCGATCGTGGGCACCTTGGCGATCAGGCGGATCGCCGCGACCTCGCGCTGCCACGGATCGTTCACATCGGTCGAATCGTGGTAGAAGGCCGACATCGCGCCGATCACGCCCACCAGCGTGGCCATCGGATGCGCGTCGCGGCGGAACCCGCGGAAGAAGTTGTGCATCTGCTCGTGAACCATCGTGTGACGGGTCACGCGGGTCTCGAAATCCTCCATCTGCTGCTGGGTGGGCAGCTCGCCGTAAAGCAGCAGGTAGCAGACTTCGAGGTAATGCGACTTGGCGGCCAGCTGCTCGATCGGATAGCCGCGATACCACAGCTCGCCCTTGTCACCGTCGATATAGGTGATCTTCGATTCGCAGCTTGCGGTCGAGGTGAAACCCGGATCGAAGGTGAAGACATCCGCCTGGCCATAGAGCTTGCGGATATCCAGCACGTCCGGCCCCTGGGTCGGGCTCATGACCGGCAGGTCATATTCCGAATCGTCAATGCGCAGCTTGGCAATCTTGTCGGCCATCTATGCGTCCTTTCCGGCTTGGCCGGGCCCCGGTCCCGCATGGTGCTTGGGGGTGGCCCTGGCATGTGGGTGCAGGCGGTCAGCCTGCCAGATCTGTCTGGTCGCGCAGCCGGGCCAGCGATTCCTCGCGGCCAAGCGCCGTCATCATGTCGAACACAGAGGGGGTGACGCTGGTCCCGGACAACGCGGCGCGCAAGGGCCCCGCGATCTTGCCCAAACCGACGCCTTGTTCCTCGGCGATCCGCTTGGCCGCCTCCTCCAGATCGTCTCGCGCCCAGCTAGCATGCTGCAATGCGGCAGTCAACGATTTCAGCATACCACGGGATACCGAATCCAGTTGCCTGGTCGCCTTCTCGTCGGGCTGGACGGGCCTCTCGATCAGCGCAAATCGTGCCTGATCAAGCAGTTGCGGCAGCGTTCTTGCCTTTTCGGTCAGGGCCGGCAGGGCGGCTGCCATCCGTTCGCGCTGATGCGGCGTCAGGGGCTGGGCGCCGGTCTCGGCCAGATAGCCGTCGAGCGCCGCGAACAGCGCCTCGGGCGGCATGTGACGCAGGTGGTGGCCGCTGACATGTTCAAGCTTCTTGAAGTCCAGCCGGGCGGGCGCGCGCCCGATCCCCTGCAGGTCGAACCACTCTCGCGCCTGCGCATCGTCGAACAATTCGTCGTCGCCATGGCTCCAGCCCAGGCGCGCCAGATAGTTCCGCATCGCGGCCGCCGGATAGCCGAGCGCCGCGAATTCGTGCAGCCCCACCGCGCCGTGGCGCTTGGACAGCTTCTTGCCGTCCTCGCCATGGATCAGCGGGATATGGGCAAAGACCGGGCGGTCCCAGCCCATCGCGTCATAGATCTGGATCTGGCGCGCGGTGTTGGTCAGGTGGTCGTCGCCCCGGATCACATGCGTCACGCCCATGTCGTGATCGTCCACGACCACGGCCAGCATGTAGGTCGGCGTGCCGTCGCTGCGCAGCAGGATCATGTCGTCAAGCTGATCGTTCGCCACGCGCACATCGCCCTGCACCTGATCGTGGATCACCGTCTCGCCCTCGCGCGGAGCCTTCAGGCGGATGGCATAGGGCGCATCGGGCAGGTCGGTCGCGTCGCGCCACGGGCTGGCGAAGGGCTGGCGGGGATTGGCCTCGCGCCAGGCCGCGATCTCGTCGGTGGTGGAAAAGCACTTGTAGGCCGTGCCATCCGCCAGCATCTGGCGCGCGACCTCGGCATGGCGGTCCTTGCGGGCGAACTGGCTGACGGGCTCTCCGTCCCAGTCGAGGCCCAGCCATTCCAGCCCCTTGAGGATCGCCTCGGTCGCCTCGGGGGTCGAACGCGCGCGGTCCGTATCCTCGATCCGCAGCAGGAACCTGCCGCCGCGCCCGCGCGCGTAAAGCCAGTTGAACAGCGCCGTCCGGGCGCCGCCGATATGCAGATAGCCGGTCGGCGAGGGGGCAAAACGGGTCACGACGGGGGCGGTCTGGGTCATCTGGGCCTTCGGAAGATGGGTCTTGAGGGGCGGCGTTAACGCTTTGGTAAGCAGGGCCTGCCATTCTGCGGCAAGTGATAGAGCCCGAACCGCGAAAGGACAAGGATGTTGCCCCAGCCGGTCGCCCTGACGGCGCCGCCCCTCAGGCGCAGCCATGCAGCGCAGCGGCCCGCCGCCGCGCCTCGGGCGGGGTTGTTCGTCTGGGTGCCGGTCTGTCTGGCGGCGGGGATCGGGCTGTGGTTCTTGCGCCCGGCCCTTCTGACGGGCCAGCACTGGGCCGCGCTGGCGGCGCTGGTCTGTCTTGCGGCGGGCGTGGCGCTGGCCGGGCCGCGTCTGGCGCTTCGGGGGCGGATCGGCTGGCCGCTGGCCGACGGTCTGCGGCTGGCGGGGCTGGCGCTGGCGCTGATGGCCTGCGGGGTGGCGCTGGCGGGCGCACGGGCGGCATGGGTCGCGGGGCCGGTCCTGGACTGGCGCTATCACGGACCGGTCGAGGGGCGTGTCGTGCATCTGGACCGCTCAAGCCGCGACCTGCTGCGCCTGACGCTGGACGAGGTGCGGCTGCGCGACATCCCGCCCGACGGGGTGCCGCGCCGCGTCCGCCTCTCGCTGTCGGTGGGGCAGGATGTGCCGCCGATCGGCCAGCGCGTGATGCTGACCGGCCATCTTGGGCCGCCGCCCGGACCGGCCTCGCCCGGCAGCTTCGATTTCCGGCTGAACGCGTGGTTTCAGGGGATCGGCGCGGTGGGTTATACGCGCAGCCCGGTCCTGGCCGTCGCCGCCCCCGAGGGGGGAGCGTGGCATCTGCACCGGACCCGCATGGCGCTGGCGCAGGCGATCCGCGACCGCATTCCCGACCAGCCCGGCGCGGTAGCGGCGGCGCTGATGACGGGCGACCGCTCCGGCATAGACGAGGCCACGACCGAGCTGATGCGTGCCTCGAACCTTGCACATGTGATCGCGATTTCGGGCCTGCATATGGGGCTGCTGACGGGCTTCGTCTACGGGCTGTTGCGGCTGTCGCTGGTGCTGGCGCAGGGCCTGGGCGGCCGGCTGCCCTTGCCCGCGCACAAGATGGCCGCGCTTGGGGCGCTGGTCGCGGCGGCGGGGTATCTGTGGCTGTCGGGCGCCAGCGTGGCCACGCAGCGGGCCTTTGTGACGATCGCGGTGATGCTGCTGGCGATCCTTGCGGATCGGCGGGCGATCTCGCTCAGGACGGTGGCCTTGGCAGCGACGGCGATCCTGATCATCAGCCCCGAGGCACTGACCTCGCCCGGCTTCCAGATGAGCTTTGCCGCGACCATCGCGCTGATCCTGACCTTCGATCCCTGGAACCGGCATGCCAACCGCCTGCCCCGCTGGCTGCGGCCCGTGGCGATGCTGCTGGTCTCGTCACTGGTCGCGGGCCTGGCGACCGCGCCGATCGGGGCCGCGCATTTCAATCGCATGTCGCAATACGGGCTGCTGGCGAACATGCTGGCCGTGCCGGTGATGGGAACGCTGGTGATGCCCTCAGGCGTGATCGCGCTGCTTCTGGCGCCTCTGGGGCTGGAGGGCGCGGCGCTGTGGGTCATGGGCCTCGGCACGACCTGGATGCTGGCGGTGGCGGACTTGGTCGCCGGGCTGGATGGCGCCGTCACCGCGATCCCGATGGCGCCGGGGCCGGTCCTGCCGATGCTGGGCTTCGGCGCGGTCGGGCTGATCCTCTGCTGGCGCCGTTCGCGGCCCGGACGGGTGCTGATGCTTGGCTCGGCGCTGTCCGCAGCCCTGGTCATCGGCGGGTTCGGATTGTGGCTGACCGCGAAACGCCCGCTGATCCTGATCGCCCCCGAGGGCGAGGCCGTGGGCCTGATGACTCCGGCCGGGCGGGCAGTGTCGAAACCGGCGGGCGGGGCGTTTGTCGTCTCGACCTGGCTGATCGAGGATGGGGACATTGCGGATCAGGCGGCCTCGGCGGCGCGGCCCGGCTGGACGGGCGATCGCCGGGACCGGCAGGCCGAGCTGCCCCATGGTTGGCGCATCCTGCATTTCACGGGCAAGGGCGCGGGGGCCCGTGCGGCCCCCTTCTGCCGGGCGCGCAGGATCATCGTCGCGACCGAGCGGGTCGAGGCTGGGGGCAATTGCGTGATCTGGGACCCGCCACGTCTGCGCCGCACCGGCGCGCTGGCGGTCGAGATGACGACCGCCGGCCCCGTCTGGCGCAGTGTGGCCGAGGCTCAGCCCGCGCTGCGCCCGCGCTGAGCGGGGGGCGTCGTCAGCCGCGCG
This sequence comes from Paracoccus sp. (in: a-proteobacteria), assembly GCF_030604785.1. Lineage (GTDB taxonomy): Bacteria > Pseudomonadota > Alphaproteobacteria > Rhodobacterales > Rhodobacteraceae > Paracoccus. The sequence continues at coordinate 35,584 of NZ_JAUVVF010000002.1, forward strand.
ACCAGCCGCCGGGCCAGAGGCGCCACGATCAGCACGGCCGGAAAGGCGACGGCCCAGCTGGACAGCCAGTTGCCCAGCCACAGCCCGCCGACGCCATCGGTCAGCCCGACCGCCCGCAGGGTCGAGACGCCCGAGACCAGCGCGGACATCAGGCCCGACAGGAAGAAGCCGAACAGGATCGGGGCAAAGCGGGCTGGGATCATATCACATTCCTTTTCCAGAATACGAATGACAGATGGCCCGCCGCCCGATCCTTTGCAAGCCCCGTCAGGCCAGTTCGGCAAAGACCTTGTTCAGCGCCTTGTCCAGCTTGTCGAACATCTCGTCCATCTGGTCGGTCGTCAGGATGAAGGGCGGGCACAGCACGATCGACTGGCCGAGCGGCCGGCAGATCAGACCCATGTCGGTGCAAGTGTTGGCGATGCGTTCGCTGACCGACAGATGCCCCTCGAACGGGGTCTTGGTCGCCTTGTCGCGCACCGCCTCCAGCGCCCACATGAAGCCCACGCCGCGATACTCGCCGATATTGGGGTTCTTGGCCAGCTCGCGCAGCCCGTCCTCGAAGCGCGGGGCGAGGTCGATGACGTTCTGGGCCAGCCCCTCGTTCATGACCACGTCGATGGCCTTCAGCGCGATGGCGCAGCCGACCGGATGCCCCGAGGCGGTGAAGCCGTGCGGAAACTCCTCGATCTTGTCGATGGCGGCCTGCAGGCGGTCGGTCAGTTCCGGCCCCAGGATCACGGCGCCCATCGGAAACAGCCCCGCCGTCAGGTTCTTGGAGCTGATGATCGCATCCGGCACGAAATCATAGGTGATCGAGCCCCAGGTGTTGCCCGTCCGCCCGAAGCCGCAGATCACCTCGTCAGCGATCATCGGGATGCCGTGCTTCCTCAGCACCGGCATGATCGCCTGGAAATACCCTTTGGACGGCGGGATCACGCCCCCCGCGCCCTGCACGGCTTCGGCGAAGAAGCCCGCGATGGTGTCGGCGCCCTCGCGCTGGATCACCTCGTCCAGCTCGCGCGCAAGGCGGGCGGTGAATTGTTCCTCGGTCTCGCCGTCCTCGCCATAGCGCCAGTAATGCGGGCAGGTCAGGTGGATGAAGCCCGGCAGCGGCAGGCCGAAGACCGAATTGTAGGGCTTGCCGGTCATGCTGGCCGACACCGCCGTCACGCCGTGATAGGCGTTCCAGCGGGTCAGGATCTTGCGCTTCTGCGGGTTGCCTTCCGAGGCGTGCATGAACCACAGCATCTTGACCATGGTGTCGTTCGCCTCGGAACCCGAATTGGTGTAGAACACCTTGCCGCGCGGGAAGGGCGAGACCTCGACCAGCTTTTCCGACAACATCACAGTCTGGTCGGACATCCGCCCGAAAAAGGCGTGATAGCCCGGAAAGCGGTCGTATTGCGCCTTGGCGGCCTCGGCCAGGCCCTTGTGATCGAAGCCCGCGACCATGTTCCACAGGCCCGAATTCGCGTCCAGATAGCGGTTGCCGTTAACGTCAACGACGTAAGGCCCCTCGCCATGGGTCAGCACCACCGCGCCGCGCTGATGCACGCTTGGCAGATCGGTGAAGCCATAAAGCGAAAATTCGTCGGCCCGTGCTTCCCAGCTTTGCGGCTTGTTCATGCTGTCGGCTCCTCAATACCTTTGCGGCAAGGCTAGCCGGGCGAAATGGCGCATTCAATGGGGCGGATTGCCGGGGTTCTTGTGCAGGTTGTGCAAAATTCGCAAGATCACCGCGAAATTGCCAAAGGAGCGCCCGTGAGACTTCTGCTGATCGCCGCCATGGCCCTGACCGCGATGCCAGCAATGGCCGAGAACCGCATCGACCTGATCCGCCCGGACGCGCCCGAACTGGCCCATCCCGGCCCTTATCCGGTCGGCGTGCGCGAGGCGCGCTTCACGGATCCAGAGCGGATCGACGTGATCGCCGCGCAGTCCGGCGGGACCCCTGTCCGTGACCGGTCGCTGCTGGCCGAGATCTGGTATCCCGCCGCCGAGGAGACCGATCCCGGCGTGACCTATGACACGGTCCTGCGCGACGGGGTGACGCCCACGACCCTGACCGGCAGCGCGGCCCGCGACGCCGACGCGGCGCCGGGATCGTTTCCGCTGGTGATCCTGTCGCATGGCTATCCGGGCAATCGCTACCTGATGAGCCATCTGGCCGAGAACCTGGCCTCCAAGGGCTATGTCGTGGTGGCGGCCGACCATCCCGAAAGCACCTATGACGACCAGCAGGCCTTTGCCTCGACGCTGGTGAACCGCGCGGTCGACCAGCGCTTCCTGCTGGACAGCATGGCCGGGCTGACGGACGAGATCGGCGCGATCACCGATGCCGACCGCACCGCGATCGTCGGCTATTCGATGGGCGGCTACGGCGCGCTGATCTTCGGCGGCGCGGGCCTGTCGCGCACCGCGCTGGAACGGACCGAGCCCGCCGCCTTCGTGCCGCCCTCGGATACGCTGGACCGTCTTGGTGCGGGGTCCGAGGACCACGCCGCGCTGGTCGATCCGCGCATCCGCGCCATCATCGCCATCGCGCCTTGGGGCCGGCAATTCGATTTCTGGGATGCGGACGGGCTGGCCGGCGTGACCACGCCCCTGATGCTGGTCGCGGGCAGCGTGGACGATGTCTCGCCCTATGATTCGATCCGCCAGATCCTGGACGAGACGACCGGCACGACGCGCCATCTGCTGACCTTCGAGAACGCCAACCACAATGCCGCAGCCCCCATCCCCGCCCCGGCCGAGGCATGGGCCATGTCGCAGGCCCTGGGCCGCGCGCCGTTTGACCATTATGCCGATCCAGTCTGGGACAGCGTGCGGATGAACAACATCCTCCAGCATTTCGCGACCGCCTTCCTGGACCTGCACCTGAAGGAGGATGCCGCGCGGGGTGAATATCTGGACCTGATCCGCGACGCGGATGCAGGGCTGTGGTCGGTCGATGCCGAGGGCAATCCCGACGCGGCGCACAGCTACTGGACGGGCTTTCCCCAACGCAGCGCCATCGGCCTGAGCTTCGAGACCCGCGAGGCGGGCCGCTGATCAGGGCCGCCTGAGGCCGAGCGCGTCCAGCTCGGCCTCAATCCCCGACAGGGGGGCGGCGCGGGTCTCGGCGACCAGCGCATCGAACCGGGCGCGCAGGGCGTCCTTTTCGGCGCCCTTGCAATCGTTCCAGGGCCGCCCCTGCAGCGCCATGTGCAGGACGTAATAGCCAATGAAATGCGGCCGCTCGCCCGAGACCAGCAGGGCGCGATAGGCCTCGTGCGCGCCAAGGGTGCGCAGCCGCGCCGCGTCGGGGATACCCGCCTCGATCAGGGCGCGCGCGGTGGCGGGGCCGATATTGGGGATCGCGGTCAGCTCGCTCTCCATCCCGTGCCTTTCCAAAAGCCTGTCTTTGCTGTATCGCCTGCGCGATCTCAAGGACAGCATGACATGACCCAGGACGCCAGCGCCACGGCCGCGAAGAAGCTTTTCATCAAGACCTATGGCTGCCAGATGAACGTCTATGACAGCCAGCGCATGGCCGAGGCGATGGCCAGCGAGGGCTACGAGCTGACCGAGGACCAGTCGCAGGCCGACATGGTCCTGCTGAACACCTGCCATATCCGCGAAAAGGCGGCCGAGAAGCTCTATTCCGACCTAGGCCGTCTGAAGCCGCTGAAGGCCGAGCGTCCCGACCTGAAGATCGGCGTGGCGGGCTGCGTCGCCCAGGCCGAGGGCGAGGAGATCGTGCGCCGCATGCCGCTGGTCGATCTGGTCGTCGGCCCGCAGACCTATCACCGCCTGCCCGCCATGCTGCGCGGCGAGGCGCCCGCGATCCTGACCGAGTTCCCCCCCGAGGACAAGTTCGACCACCTGCCCGAACGCCGCGCCACCCGCCGCGCGCCTGCGGCGTTCCTGACCGTGCAGGAGGGCTGCGACAAGTTCTGCGCCTTCTGCGTCGTCCCCTATACGCGCGGGGCCGAGGTCAGCCGCCCCGTGGACCGCATCCTGCGCGAGGCGCGCGATCTGGTCGCCCGAGGCGTGCGCGAGATCACGCTCTTGGGCCAGAACGTGAATGGCTGGCATGGCGAGGGCGAGGGCGGCGAATGGGGCTTTGGCCGCCTGATCCGCGCCTTGGCCGAAATCGACGGTCTGGACCGCATCCGCTACACGACCAGCCATCCCAACGACATGGCCGACGACCTGATCGAGGCGCATCGCGACATCCCTCAGCTGATGCCCTATCTGCATCTGCCGGTGCAGTCGGGCAGCGACCGCATCCTCAAGGCGATGAACCGCAAGCACACGGCGGACCAGTATCTGCGCCTGATCGACCGGATCAAGACCGCGCGGCCCGACATCCTGCTGACCAGCGACTTCATCGTGGGCTTTCCGGGCGAGACGGATCAGGATCACGCCGACACGCTGCGCCTGATCGAACAGGTCGGCTTCGGCACGGCCTTCAGCTTCAAGTATTCGCCCCGTCCGGGCACCCCCGCCTATGACCGCCCCGAGGTGGACGGCGCTGTCGCCGATGCGCGGCTGCAGGAATTGCAGGCGCTGCTGAACCGCCAGCAGAAGGCCGCGCAGCAATCCATGCTGGGCCGGACACTTGGCGTCCTGTTCGAGAAACCGGGCCGCGAGCCGGGGCAGATGGTCGGCAAGTCGGATTACCTGCATTCGGTCTTTGTCGAGGCGCCCGAGGCCCAGATCGGCGATCTGGTGCAGGTCCGCATCGTGGAAAGCGCGCCGAATTCGCTGCGGGGCGAACTGGTCGGCTAGGTCCGTCCCTTGCGGAAGAAATAGCCGGCCCCCGGTGGAACGCGCGAACAGAGCCGGGGGCCGGCCTTCCACGCGGACAGGCCTGCGCGGAAGCGGTGGTGCAGGGCCAAGAGCCTTGCAGATGGATCACCGGCCCCCCGAGGAACGCGCGAACAGGACGGGGGGCCGGGATTGCCGCGCGGGTTGAGGGCGCGGAACCGGTGGGGCGGGGCGGCTATTCGCCGCCGCCAAGCCCGTGGACATAGACGGTCAGCGCCCGGATCTCCGCCTCGGTCAGGCGGTTCGACCAGGCGGGCATGACGCCATAGGGGCCTTCCGAGACGATCCGGCGCAGGGTCTCGGGCTCGCTGCCATAGAGCCAGACCTGATCATTCAGCGCAGGCGCGCCTTGGCCGCGATCACCCTCGCCCGCATCGCCGTGGCAGGCCGAGCAGTTGTCGGCATAGATCTGGGCGCCGCGTGCGGCCCGGTCAGCGTCATGCGGCTGGTCCGACAGCGACAGGACGTAATGGACCACCCGGTCGATCTCTCGCTGGTTCAACAGGCCGTCGGCACCATAGCGCGGCATCTGCGAATAGCGCGTGTCGGGGTCCTGCGGGTCGCGGATGCCGTGCATCAGCGTCAGGTGGATATCCTCCATGCTGCCGCCCCAGAGCCAGTCATCGTCCAGCAGGTTCGGATAGCCCCGCGCCCCGCCCGCACCCGCGCCGTGACATTGCGCGCACCAGGTCCGGTAAAGCGCCGCCCCGGCATTCGAAGCATAGCTCATCAGGTCGGCGTCCTGGGGGATGGCGGCCAGATCGGTCTGGACCAGCGCAGCCTGGATCGGGGCGTTGGCGGCAGCGAAGCGGTCGATCTCGGCGGCGACCTCGGCGCGGGCATTGGTGCGCAGCAGGCCCTGGGTCGCCTGCGTCACCAGCGGGATGGCGGGATAGGCGATCATGTATCCGATGGCCCAGACGATGGTGGCGTAGAAGGTCCACAGCCACCAGCGGGGCATCGGGTTGTCGTATTCGGTGATCCCGTCCCATTCATGCCCGGTCGAGGGCGTTTCCTTCAGCCCGACGCCGTGACGCCCCTTGCGGCGATGGCTGGGCGAGACGGGCTTGTCCGGGGCGGACCGGGGCGGGATGGCGCCCCCGATCTTGGCGGCATGTTCGGCATCGGCGGCCTGGCGACGCAAGTTGATCTGGTTGTCGGGATTGGCGGGCGATGCCACGTCATCCGCCGGCTTCTTGGTGTCGTCGGACATCAGCGGTCCTCCTTCTTCTCGTCGTCGTCGTCGGCGGCGGGACGGGATTCGTTGCGAAAGATGCTCTCGGCGGCATCCTTCTGGACGCGGCGCGATCCGGGGCGGAACACGAAGACGATCACGCCCACGAAGATCAGGACCAGGACCAGAAGCGCCCAGCTATCGGCCATGGCACGCAGGAAGGTGTAGGTTTCCATGGCGGCCTCAGCGGTTCGGGTCGGGCTCGAAGGTCGAGAAATCGACCATCGTGCCAAGCACCTGGAGATAGGCGATCAGGGCATCCATCTCGGTCAGCTGCGGCTGGCGGTCGAAATTGCGGACCTGCGCGCCGGGATAGCGCGATTGCAGCGCCGAGAGGTCACCGAACTCGTCGGCTTGGGTGCGGAAATCGGCCACGGCGTTCTGGATCATCTCGTCGGTATAGGGCACGCCCACGCGGCGGTCGGCCACCAGACGCTGCTGGATGTGGTCGGTGTGGATCACCCGGTCCAGCAAGAAGCCGTATTTCGGCATGATCGATTCCGGCACCACCGATTGCGGGTCGCGCAAGTGGTCGATGTGCCATTCGTCCGAATAGCGTCCGCCGACACGCGCTAGGTCCGGCCCGGTGCGCTTGGAGCCCCACTGGAACGGGTGGTCATACATCGATTCCGCCGCCAGGCTGTAATGGCCGTAACGCTCGACCTCGTCGCGCATGGGGCGGATCATCTGGCTGTGGCAGACATAGCAGCCTTCGCGGATGTAGATGTCGCGGCCCGCCAGTTCCAGCGGCGTGTAGGGGCGGACGCCCTCGACCTTCTCGATCGTGTTCTCAAGGTAGAACAGGGGCGTGATCTGGACGATGCCGCCGATGGTGACGACCAGGAACGAGAAGACCAGCAGAAGCGTGGCGTTCTTTTCAAGGATCTTGTGCTTTTCGAGAATGCGCATCGAAAGCCCCCCTTACTCTGCCGGAACCGCGATGGCGGTGGATTGGGCCTTGGGCTGCCGAGCGACCGTCGCCCACAGGTTCCAGGCCATGATGATCGCGCCTGCCAGGTAAAGGACCCCGCCCAGACCGCGCACGACATACATCGGGAACTTGGCGCTGACCGTGTCGGCGAAGGCGTTGACCAGATAGCCGTGCTGGTCGACCTCGCGCCACATCAGGCCCTCCATGATGCCCGTGACCCACATCGAGGCCGCGTAGAGGACGATCCCGATCGTGGCGAGCCAGAAGTGCCAGCTGACCAGCGACAGGCTGTAGAGCCGCTCGCGTCCCCACAGGCGCGGCACCAGATAGTAAAGCGCGCCGAAGGTGATCATGCCGTTCCAGCCAAGCGCGCCGGAATGGACGTGACCGATGGTCCAGTCGGTGTAGTGCGACAGCGAGTTCACCGACTTGATCGACATCATCGGGCCCTCGAAGGTCGCCATCCCGTAGAAGCCCACCGCGACGACCATCATGCGGATGATCGGATCGGTCCGCAGCTTGTCCCAGGCGCCCGACAGCGTCATCAGGCCGTTGATCATGCCGCCCCACGAGGGCATCCACAGCATGATCGAGAACACCATCCCCAGCGTCGCGGCCCATTCCGGCAGCGCGGTATAGTGCAGGTGGTGCGGACCGGCCCAGATATAGAGGAAGATCAGCGCCCAGAAGTGGATGATGGACAGCTTGTAGCTGTAGACCGGCCGCTCGGCCTGTTTCGGGATGAAGTAATACATCATCCCCAGGAAGCCCGCCGTCAGGAAGAAGCCCACCGCGTTGTGGCCATACCACCACTGGACCATCGCATCCTGCACGCCCGCGAAGACCTGCACCGACTTGCTGCCCCAGATGCTGACCGGCAGCGACAGGTTGTTCACCACATGCAGCATCGCGATGGTCACGATGAAGGCCAGGTAGAACCAGTTGGCGACGTAGATATGGGGTTCCTTGCGCTTGATGATCGTGCCCAGGAAGACCGCCAGATAGGTCACCCAGACGATGGTCAGCCACCAGTCCACATACCATTCCGGCTCGGCATATTCCTTGGACTGGGTCGCGCCCAGGATGTAGCCCGTCGCCGCCAGCACGATGAAGAAGTTGTAGCCCCAGAACACGAACCAGGCCGCGTTCCCGCCCCAGAGCCGCGCCGCCGAGGTCCGCTGGACCACATAGAACGAGGTCGCGATCAGCGCGTTGCCGCCAAAGGCGAAGATCACCGCGCTGGTGTGCAGCGGGCGCAGCTTGCCGAAATTCAGGTAGCCCTGCGTCAGGTCGCTGAAGTTCAGCGCCGGAAAGGCCAGCTGAAAGGCGATGACGACGCCGACCAGAAAGCCCACCACGCCCCAGAACATCGTGGCGACCACGCCGGCGCGCACGACGCCGTCCATGTATTCGCGCGGATTGTGGACGGGCAGAGGCTCGTCGATGCGGCGCAGGGTCCACAGGAACAGACCGCCCGCAGCCAGCATGACGGTCAGCGCGTTGACCTGATAGGCCAGATCGTGGGCCATGTTGGCCGCGATCGCCGCAAACAAGGCTATCCCGCCAAGCAGGATCAGTTTCACATAGTTCATCTCGCTGTCCCCGTTGGCATCGGCGTCGCGTCCCCTTCTGCGCCCGCGCCGAATCGCTTCGGCGGCAGGGCTGTCGATGGTCAGGGGATAGGGGCAGGCGGCTCTCGAATCCTTGATCTGGGTCAAATCCGGGGGTTGACGCGGATCAAGGCAAAAGGTCGCATCAGGGCGCAGGATGCCATCGTGACCGAAAGGAGCCCGCCATGGCCTACAAGACGATCCTCACGATCCTGACCGATCCGGCGCAGACGCCCCAGCTTGACGCGGCAGCCCAGCTTGCCGTGCGCGAGGATGCCCATCTCGAAGTGCTGTGCCTCGGCATCGACCTCAGCCAGCCGGGATATTTCTTCCCCGGCGGCACCGCCTACATGCTGCAGGACGCCATCGACACCGCCTTGGCCGATGCCGAACGGCTGGAGGCCGCGGTGCGGGCGCGTCTGGCACCTGCCAGCGACCTGCGCTGGTCGGTGGACAGCGCGGTCGCGCAAAGCGGCGGCATTCCGGCGCTGGTCGGCCTACGGGCGCGATTCGCCGATCTGACCGTGTTGGTCAGCCCCTATGCCAAGGGCCAGCCCGCCGAGGCCGAGATCATCGCCGAGGCCGCCCTGTTCGAGGGCGGCTGCCCCGTCCTCGTCCTGCCCCATGCCGAGATCCCGGCCAATCTGCGCCGGGTTCTGGTCGCCTGGAACCAGTCGGCCGAGGCGCTGGCCGCGATCCGCCGGGCGCTGCCCCTGCTGCGTGCCGCCGACCGGGTCGAGGTGACCTGCATCGATCCCCGCCGCAGCAGCCCCGAGCGTTCGGATCCGGGCGGATCGCTGACGCAGATGCTGGTCCGCCACGGGGTGCGGGCGGAAATCGCGGTGCTGGCGCGCACCGCGCCCACGATCAGCGACGAGCTGAACCGCCGCGCGGTCGAGATCGGCGCAGACCTGATCGTGATGGGCGCCTATGGCCATTCGCGGTTCCGGCAGGCAATCCTGGGCGGGGCGACGCGCAACATGCTTGAAAAGTCCGCCGTGCCGGTTCTGATGGCCCGCTGAACCGCGCGCGGCCCGCGGGGTCGGGCGCAGGGGGGTCCGGGGGGACGGCCAGTCCCCCCGGACCCTCGCGGGACGCCATACGCCGCCCGCTGCAAAAAGCGCCCGCCTCAGACGCCGCGCAGGTTGCCCCAGAGCAGCACGTGAAGCTGCGGCAGCACGCGGGGCCGGAACCATCGGTCCTCGGTCACCATCTCGACCAGCCAGCGCAGCCGGTCGGCCACGTCCTGCGCCGCAACCGGGCTGTCGGGGTCCACATCTGGATTGCCCGGCTGAAGGTAAAGCGGCAGGTCCGGCCAATCCTCGGCCAGCGCCCGTGCCCAATCGTAATCGCGCCGGTCGAACACCACGATCTTCAGCACCGCCTGCCCCGCGCCCTGCCCCGCCGCGATGCAGGCCGCAAGGGCCGCACGGTCGGGCGTCTCGCCGCTGGAGGGGGGTTTGGGGCTGAGGACCAGGACATCCAGCGCCCCGAACCAGTCCCGCGCGATGGAACCCTGCGTTTCCAGCGCAAAACGGTAGCCCCGGGCCCGGCCAAGCGCGATCAGCGGGCCGAAATCCTGGATCGCCGGGTTGCCCCCCGAGATCGAGACCGTCAGAGGCCGCCCGCCCGACAGCCGCGTGACCTCGGCCCAGACGGCCTCGGGCGACATCGCCGCCCATTGGTCGCGGAAGGCGCTGTCCACCGCATGCATCGAATCGCACCAGGAACAGCGGTAATCGCATCCCCCCGCGCGGACAAAGACCGTGGGCTCTCCGATCAGCACACCCTCGCCCTGGATGGTCGGGCCGAAGATCTCGGCGATGCGAAGGGCACTCATGGCCGATACTCGGCCCAGGTCTTCGGCGTCTCGCTGACCTTGACGGCGCTGGTCTCGGGCCAGCGGGCGCGGCACCAGTCGAAGAAGTGACGGGCCAAGTTTTCGGCGGTCGAGGGGACCTCCAGCAGGTCGTTCAGGTGCCGGTGGTCGAACTGGCCGTCGATATAGTCCTTCAGCGGCTTCAGCTCGTGATAATCGCGCACGAATCCGTCGGGGTTCAGATCAGGCGCGGCCAGTTCGACGACAACGGTGTAGTTGTGGCCATGCAGGCGGGCGCATTGGTGGTCGGGCGCCAGGTGGTCCAGCCGGTGCGAGGCGCTGAAGTGGAACTCCTTGCTGATCCGGAACATCACGCCGCCCCCTGCCGCGACGTGACCGCCGCGCGCCAGAAATCGGGATCGTCGTATTCGGTCGGATCGGGGATGCCCGCCAGATCGAAGGCCTCGCGCCGCTCGACGCAGGTGCCGCAGCGCCCGCAATGGCGCGTCCCGCCCTTGTAGCAGGACCAGGTCTGCGCGAAGGGCGTGCCGGCTTGCGCGCCCGCTGCGACTATGTCGGCCTTGGTGGCGCGGACAAAGGGCACGTCCAGCGCGATATCGGCGTAGCCGTCCAGCGCGGCCTTCTGCATGGCGGCGAAGGCGTCGGTGAAATCCGGCCGGCAATCCGGATAGATGAAGTGATCGCCGCCATGGACCGCCGCCGCGACCGCCTGATCGCCATTGGCCGCCGCGATGCCGAAGGCGATGGTCAGCATGATCGCGTTGCGATTCGGCACCACCGTGATGCGCATGGTTTTCTCGGCATAATGGCCGTCAGGAACCGCGACATCGTCAGTCAACGCCGACCCGGTCAGCGCCGCGCCCAGACCGGACAGATCGACGAGGTGAAACGGCACGCCCAGCCTTTCAGCGCAGGCGCGGGCATGGTCCAGTTCCTTGCGGTGGCGCTGGCCGTAATCGAAGCTGACGATGCGCGAGAGCCGCCCCCGGGCGGCAAGGACATGGGCAAGCGAGACGGAGTCCAGCCCGCCCGAGCAGACGAGAGTGGTGTTCATAGGTGACCCTTGTTTTTGTGACCCGGGTAGGCTGCGACCGGGAAAGCGCCCCTTAGCAGGAACGGGCGTCCGCGAAAAGAGCGGGGCGGCGCGGCGGCCGATGGGTCGCAGGGGGGCGCTGCCCCCCATCGCGCAAGGCGCGATTCCCCCCGGGATATTTGACCCAAGGCAAAGCGGCAGGGGGGGTTCAGCTGAGGCAGCCGCCGTCGGAATCGTCGCCGGATTCGTCCACGAGACGCGCGAAATCGGGCAGAATGACGCCGCGCTTGCCCTGAAGCTGGATCACTCCGTCGCGTTTCAGCGCGCTGACCTGACGGCTGACCGTTTCCAGCGTCAGGCCGAGATAATCGGCCATCGCCTCGCGCGTCAGGGGCAGTTCCAGTTCCATCCGGCCGCCGGGCTGGCGCTTGTGCAGGGACGCCTCGCGCCGGGCGATGATGGCGATGAAGGATGCGATCTTCTCGCGCGCGGTCTTGCGGCCCAGAAGCAGCATCCATTCGCGCGCCGCGTCGAGTTCGTCGAGCGTCATTTCCAGCAGCCGATGCGCGATATGGGGCGTCTTGCGCATCAGATCGTCGAAGGGGCGGCGGCGGAAGCAGCAGAGCACGACCCGCGTCGTGGCGGTCGCGTTATAGGCCGCGCGGTCGCGGCCCGGGCGGCCGAGAAAGTCGCTTGGCAGCAGCAGCCCCACCATCTGGGTGCGCCCGTCCTCGAGCGTCTGGGTCAGCGTGGCCACCCCCGAGACGACCGAGCCCACGAAATCCATCCGGTCGCCTTCCCAGACGATGGGCTGGCCGGCCTCGTAGCTGCGGTAGAACTTGATTTCCTCGAGGCGCTGCAATTCGTCGCCTTCGCAATGAGCGCAGACGGCCCGGTAGCGGATCGGGCACTCGGAACAGCTGACATCGCCATGGGGGGCAGAGGTCGTGCAGCTGTTGATCTGGGTCAAGGTCTGTTGGCGCATCCTCCCCTAGAGATAGCGCCATGAACACGATTTCGCAACTCAGACGACTCGGTCTGTTCGAGGCCCGTGCCCCGCGCTACACGAGCTATCCGCCCGCGACGCAATTCGGGCCGGCGGTCGACGCGCCCCTGGTGGCGGGCTGGATCGGCGCGATCCCCGCCGGGGCGGCGATATCGCTTTATGTGCATATCCCGTTCTGCCGCCGGCTGTGCTGGTTCTGCGCCTGCCGCACGCAAGGCACGCAGAGCATGGACCCGGTGCGCGCCTATCTGGACACGCTTCTGGCCGAGATCGCGGCCCTGCGGGCGCGGATGGCGCCGGGCGTGCGGCTGTCGCGGCTGCATTGGGGCGGCGGGACGCCCACGCTTCTGGAGCCGGGCATGATCGCCGAGCTGGCCGGTGCGATCCGCGCGGCTTTTCCCATGATCGCGGGCGGCGAATTCTCGGTCGAGATCGACCCGTCCGAGATCGATGCGCCACGGATGGCCGCGCTGGCGGCGGCGGGGATGAACCGCGCCTCGATCGGGGTGCAGGATTTCGACCCGCTGATCCAGGAGACGATCGGCAGGCCGCAGGGATTCGAGCTGACCGCCGCCGCCGTCGACCTGATCCGTGGCCATGGCATCGGCAGCCTGAATGTCGACCTGCTTTACGGCCTGCCCCACCAGAACCGCGCCCGCATGGCCGAGACCGTGCAGAAGGTGCTGGCGCTGCAGCCCGACCGGGTGGCGCTGTACGGCTATGCCCATGTGCCGTGGATGTCCAAGCGGCAGGTGATGATCCCCGACCACGCCCTGCCCGATGGCGAGGCGCGGCTGGACCTGTTTGACACCGCCCGCGCGCTGTTCGTGGCCGACGGGCTGGCCGAGATCGGGATCGACCATTTCGCCAGCCCCGCCGACGGTCTGGCCCGCGCCCTGGCCGAGGGGCGGCTGCGGCGCAATTTCCAGGGCTACACCGACGATCCGGCCGAGATCCTGCTGGGGCTGGGGGCGTCCTCGATTTCGCGCTTTCCGCAAGGCTATGCCCAGAACGCCCCGGCGACCGGGGTCTATACCGCCGCGATCCGTGCGGGCCTGCTGCCGGTGACGCGCGGCCACGCGTTCAGCGCCGAGGATCTGTGGCGCGGCCGCATGATCGAGATGCTGATGTGCGAGTTCCGCATCGACATGGCCGAGATCGCCGACCGGTTCGGCGTGACCGAGGACCGCCAGCGCGCGCTGTTCGCGCCGCTGCTGGCGCGGTTCGGCTCCGTCCTGCGGCTGGAACCGGGCGCGCTGACCATCACGCCCGAGGGGCGGCCCCTCACGCGGATGCTGGCGCAGGGGCTGGACGCCTATGCGGTGGCCGAGGGCAGCCATTCCTCGGCGGTCTGATGGTCTTCAGTGCGCCTCGGCCCAGTTCAGGCCGTGACCGGCATCCACGACCAGCGGCACGGACAGCTTGACCGTCGGTTCGGCGGCGGCCTCCATCACCTCGCGCGCGCGGGCGATGAGGCTGTCGACCGCATCCTCGGCCACCTCGAAGACCAGTTCGTCATGGACCTGCAGCAGCATCCGCGCGGGCAGATCCGCGATGGCGGCGGGCATGCGGATCATCGCGCGGCGGATGATGTCGGCGGCCGCGCCCTGGATCGGGGCGTTGATCGCCGCGCGGCGGGCACCGCCTGCCGCCGGGCCCGACTGGTTGATGCCCGGCGTGTTGATGCGCCGCCCGAAGAGGGTCCGCACCGAGCCGTCCGCTTTCGCATCCGCCACCGTGCGGTCCATATAGGCGCGGATTTCCGGGAAGCGTTCGAAATAGGTGTCGATGAAGCTTTGCGCCTCGGCCCGCGGGATGCGCAGGTTGCGCGACAGGCCGAAGCCCGAGATTCCGTAGATCACGCCGAAATTGATCGCCTTGGCCTGGCGGCGGATCATCGGGTCCATCCCCTCGACCGGGACGCCGAACATCTGGCTGGCGGTCATGGCGTGGATGTCGATCCCCTCGCGGAAGGCCTGTTTCAGCGCCGGGATGTCCGCCACATGGGCCAGGATGCGCAATTCGATCTGGCTGTAATCCAGCGCGACCAGCCGGTGGCCTGACGGCGCGACAAAGGCCTGCCGGATGCGCCGCCCCTCGTCGCTGCGGATCGGGATGTTCTGCAGGTTCGGATCGGTCGAGGCCAGCCGCCCGGTCTGCGCCCCCGCGATGGAATAGCTGGTATGGACCCGCCCGGTTTCCGGGTTCACATAGGTCGGCAGCGCGTCGGTATAGGTGGATTTCAGCTTGCTGATCTGGCGCCAGTCCAGCACGCGGGCCGGCAGATCGTGGCCCTCGGCGGCCAGATCCTCCAGCACGTCAGCGCTGGTGGAAAAGGCGCCGGTCTTGCCCTGCTTGCCGCCCGCCAGACCCATGCGGTCGAACAGGATCTCGCCCAGTTGCTTGGGGCTGCCGATGTTGAACGGGGTTCCGGCCAGTTCATGGATCTCGGCTTCCAGCCCCGCCATCTTCTGGGCAAAGGCGTTCGACATGCGCCCCAGGACGTCGGTGTCGATGCGGATGCCCGCCATCTCCATCTCGGCCAGGACGGGGATCATCGGCGCTTCCAGCGTCTGATAGACGGTCGTCACGCGCTCGATCGGCAGCATCGGCGCGAAAGTGCGATAAAGCCGCAGCGTCACGTCCGCATCCTCGGCCGCATAGGGCGCGGCCTTGTCGATGGCGACCTGGGCAAAGTTGATCTGGCTTTTGCCCGACCCGATCAGGTCCTTGATCGGGATGCATTTGTGGCCGAGATAACGCTCGGCCAGTTCGTCCATGCCGTGATTGTGGGTGCCCGCATTCAGCGCATAGGACATCAGCATCGTGTCGGCCACTGGCGCCATGCGGATGCCGTGGCGGGCAAGGATCTTCCAGTCGTATTTGAGGTTCTGGCCGATCTTCAGCGTGGCCGGATCCTCAAGCACCGGCTTCAGCGCGGCCAGCACCGGCTGCGGGTCCAGCTGGCCCGGCACGCGGGCCAACTGGCCGAACAGATCGTCGCCCCCCGCCATATGGTTCAGCGGCACATAGCAGGCCCGGCCCGGCGCCACCGCCAGCGAGATGCCGACCAGATCGGCCTGCATCTCATCGAGGCTGGTCGTCTCGGTGTCGATGGCGACGGCCCCGGCCTCGCGGATGGCGGCGATCCACGCCTCCAGCGCGGCCATGTCGGTCACGGTCTCGTAGGCCGCAGCGTCGATGGCGGGCAGGTCCGGCGCGGCAGGCGCCTGACTGGGGGGCGCTGCCTGGATCGCCGGGGCCTCGGCGCCCAGCCTTTCGGCCACGCGGGCGGTCAGGGTGCGGAACTCCATCTCGGACAGGAAGGCCAGCAGGCGCTCGGCCTCGGGGGCGCGGACGCCCAGATCCTCCAGCGGGCGGTCCAGCGGCGTATCGCCGTCCAGCTGCACCAGCTGTCGCGAGATGCGGATCTGTTCGGCATGGTCGATCAGGGTCTGGCGGCGCTTGGGCTGCTTGATCTCGGCCGCGCGGTCCAGCAGCGCGTCCAGATCGCCGAATTCCTGGATCAGCAGTGCGGCGGTCTTGATCCCGATGCCGGGCGCGCCGGGGACGTTGTCCACCGAATCGCCGGCCAAAGCCTGCACATCGACCACGCGGTCGGGGCCGACGCCGAATTTCTCGAACACCTCGTCGGGGCCGATGACCTTGCCCTTGATCGGGTCCAGCATCTCGACCCCGTCGCCGACCAGCTGCATCAGGTCCTTGTCGCTGCTGACGATGGTAACGCGGCCCCCGGCCTCGCGGGCATGCCGGGCATAGGCGGCGATGATGTCGTCGGCCTCGTAGCCCTCGGTCTCGATGCAGGCGATGTTGAAGGCGCGGGTCGCGTCGCGGGTCAGCGGGAATTGCGGGCGCAGATCCTCGGGCGGCTCGGGGCGGTTCGCCTTGTAGGCGGGATAGATCTCGTTGCGGAAGGTCTTGGAGGAATGGTCGAAGATCACCGCCGCATGGGTCGGCGCCTCGCTGCCATTGCCGTCCTGGACGTATTTCCACAGCATGTTGCAGAAGCCCGCGACCGCGCCCACCGGCAGGCCGTCGGATTTGCGGGTCAGCGGCGGCAGCGCGTGATAGGCGCGGAAGATGAAGGCCGATCCGTCGATCAGATGCAGATGGCAGCCCTTGCCGAATGCGTCGCCCATGCTCACCTCATCATGCTGGTCCGGCCCGCCTTGTGCCACGGGCCGCCGGATTTCGCCAGCCGCCGAGGACAGATCATGGCAAGGATGCGCCGCAAGTCAGACCTTCCGCAGAAGACTTGCGCGACCTGCGGGCTGCCGTTCAGCTGGCGCAAGAAATGGGAACGCGACTGGGATCAGGTGCGCTACTGCTCGGACAGGTGCCGGTCCGGATCAAAGCGCAAGGATGGCAAGGGGGCGCCGGGCGGCAAGGCCGCCCCGGATTGAGGGCCCCTCGACGGGGCCCGAGATCCGTGCCGGGCCGGGACGGAATGTCGCGGCCCCGACAGTCAGTGGTCGTCGTGGGCGTGGTCGCGGTCGATCACGAAGCGCTTGTCGCAATAGCCGCAATCGACGAAGCCTGTCTCGGGGCTGATCGCCAGCCAGACGCGGGGATGGCCCAGACCGGCCGCATCGTCGCCATCGCAGCACACCCGCCAGCGCGTCACGACCTCGGTGACGGGGGCGGGCATCTTCAGGGCCTCGGGGCCCGTCTCGGTCGAAAGCGAGTTCTCGGGCGTCACGTGCTGGGTCATGGCTGGCCTTCTTGTGGCGGCTTGCATCATCTGGTCTAACCCCCATTACCGCAGCCCGGCCTGCCACCGCAAGCATTGCGAGACCGACACCATGAGCCACGCCATCCAGATCGAAGGTCTGCGCAAGACCTATGCCGCCCAAGGCAACGCTTCCGCCAAGGAGGCGCTGAAGGGCATCGACCTGACCATCCCCGCCGGCAGCATCTTCGGCCTCCTGGGCCCCAACGGCGCGGGCAAGTCCACGCTGATCAACATTCTGGCTGGCCTCGTGAACAAGACCGCCGGCCGCGTCAGCATCTGGGGCTTCGACCAGGACGTGAATCCCCGCCAGTCCCGCGCCGCCATCGGGGTGATGCCGCAGGAACTGAACATGGACCCGTTCTTCACACCCCGCGCCAGCCTCGAGGTGCAGGCGGGCCTTTACGGCGTTCCGAAATCGGAGCGCTGGACAGATGAGCTTCTGGCGCTGGTGGGGCTGACCGATCAGGCGGGCGCCTATGCGCGCAACCTGTCTGGCGGCATGAAGCGGCGGCTGCTTCTGGCCAAGGCGCTGGTCCACCGCCCCCAGATCCTGGTCCTGGACGAGCCGACGGCGGGCGTGGACATCACCCTGCGCCAGATGCTCTGGGCGAATGTGCGAGAGCTGAACCGGCAGGGGATGACGATCATCCTGACCACGCATTACCTCGAGGAAGCCGAGCAGATGTGCGACGAGATCGCCATCATCAACCATGGCGAACTGGTCATCCGCCAGCCCACGCGCGACCTTCTGGCGCGGACCGACGGCAAGACGCTGGTGCTGGACACGGGCGGCCCCGTCGATCTGCCCCCCCTGCCCGAAGGCGTCCGGGCCGAGCGGCGCGCCGACGGGCGGCTAGCGGTCTTCTATCCGCCCTCGCGGCTTCGGGCGGACCGGATCATCGACCTGTTGCGCGGCGCGGGCATTCCGATCATCGACGTGGCGACCGAACAGCCCGACCTTGAACAGGTCTTCGTCGAACTGACCAGCAGCTAGGGCGCCGCCACCCGGATCAGTCGCGCAGGCTCAGCATCGGGCCGGTCATACGGCCGCCGATGATGTGCAGGTGGAAATGCGGCACTTCCTGCACGCCGTCCGGCCCCGCATTGGTGATCGCCCGAAAGCCGTTCCCTCCCGAGGCCGGATCGACCCCCTCGACCGCGCAGACCTCGGCGCAAAGCCGCATGAAGCCCGTGATCTCGTCCGCGGCCGCATTCGCAGCGAAGTCGGCGAAATCGACATAGGCGCCCTTGGGGATCACCAGCACATGGGTCGGCGCGCGGGGCGCGATGTCGCGGAAGGCCAGCGCATGATCGTTCTCGGCCACGCGGGTCGCGGGGATCTCTCCGCGCAGGATGCGGGCAAAGATGTTGCTGTCGTCATAGGCGGGCATGGTGTCGTTCCTTCCTCAATCGGCGAAGAGATGGGGCGTCTCGGCCAGTTCACGGGCCAAGGCCTCGGGCAGGTCCAGGATGCGCGCGATGGCGACGGCGTTCTGATCCGCCGACGCCCCCGCCGAGACCGACGCGAAATGCGGAAAGTCGCTTTCGCGCAGCCGCTCGGCCTCGTGTTCCAGATCGCTTTTCACGATGGGCAGCAGGCGGGCGATGACCTCGTCGGGCGCGGTCTCGCTGACCAGCCCGACCCGGCCCATATGGCCGCGCACATAGGCCTCGTCGAAGGCGCAATCCATGAACAGGACCCGCACCTCGGCGCGGTCATTGACCAGATCGGTGATCAGGCTCAGCGCCGAAGGGTCCGCGCACAGGACCAGCCTGTCGCTTTCGAACTGGTCGAAGAGCAGCTTGATCAGCGCCTTGCGGTGGCGTTCGCGCTTGGCCAGCGTGTTGGCGATACCGCCCGTATCGGGCAGGTTGGCCTCGTGCTCGTTGAAGACGTAATCGACGGCGGGGATGTCGGTCAGCGCCCGCAGTCTCTCGGTCAGGCGCTTGGCCACATGCCATTTCTTGGCCACGACAATGGTCAGCTTGCGGCCCGCCCCGAGCGAGCCGTCCGTCTCCCAGAAGCGGGGCGCGAAGCGGCGCCCGATCCGCCCCCGGCCGACCAGAAAGTTGAACAGCTTGCGGCCCTCTGCGGTGATGGCGAAATCCTGTCCCTCGGCCTGCCACAGCGCGCCCAGCCTCGCGCGCAGGTCGGCCGCCTCGGGGCTGATCTTGCGGGCGAACAGGTAGTTCTGACGCAGAAGCAGGTCGTAATGGTCGTTGTAGAACGTCACCGGCATCCCGTAATCGGTGAAGATCAGGAAGGTCAGCGTGCGCGTCCTGATCTGCGTGCGCGGCACGACATGGGCAACCAGCGTCTGGAAGAACGTCTCGTCGGGGATCCAGGTCGTCGCGAAGAACCGCGTGATCTCGGGGCGCTGACGCACCAGTTCCAGGATCGCCTCGACCGTCTGGCGGCGCAGGCACCACCATTGCGACCCGATCATGACCTGCACGTCCTCGGGGATGCTGCGGGTCAGGCCAAGACGCTGCTGGATGTTGAAGCTGGTATAGAACAGCCATTTCTGGGTACGTTCGTTGAACCAGTGCCGATAGATCAGCCGCTCTTCCTTGAAGCCGGTCTTGATCCAGTCGCTTTCGAAGAAGTCGAAGCTTTCGATATAGTCACAATCCTCGCCGTCGAGGAAACTGCGCGCGAATTCTGCCGATTTTATGGGCATGCAATCGCCCGACAGCATGTAGAAATGCGTGGCCTGGGGAAAGGCGGCCTCGGCCGCCCTCAGCGCCTCGAGACTGGCGGCGACCAGTGACCATTCGCCCCAGCCGCATTTCAGCCGCCGTGGCGCAAAGACAACACTGGGATGGTTGCCAAGCGCGTCCTGCAATTGCTGATACATCGCCTGTGGCGCGCGCTTGTCGAAATGGATCGCCACGAAATCCCCGGTCGCGGTCAGGCGCTTTGCCTGCTCGATCACGCCCTGCGGGTCCTTGTGGGTCAGAAGAATGAAGGCTATGCGCGCCATGGGGCAGACCGGGCTCTGGTGGTTTCGTTACAGATCGACGTAAGGCGTTGAAAAACTCGTCCGGTTTTGCTTTGTCTGTGTAAACGTTTTTGCCAACGGGGCAAGCGAGGCATGCGCCGCCGGCAGATCGCCTAGGTTCGGAGTGAGAGCAGGATGGGTTTTCCCGGCGTCTGGATGACGGAAAGCGAAAGCATGATCTATCGGGTGGTGCCGAAATGCGCCTGCTCGACCATCGGACAGATCATGTTCTACTCGGATCACGGCCGGTTCTTCGACGGTGACATCCATGACAGCACCGAAGGCCTGCACAAATGGGCGCAGGATTACAGCCACGGCCCGATCGAACGGGCCGTGCATGCGCGCGATGCGGTGACCTTCACCTGCGTGCGCAACCCCTATGCGCGCATCCTGTCGTCGTTCTTCGACAAGATCGCCGGCATCCAGCGCAATGGCCGCCGCTATCGCGGCAATCTCGTGCCGCAGCTCATCCAGCGCTACGGCATCGATGTCGGCAGCCCCGAGAACGGGTTCGAATTCGACCAGATCGCCAGCTTCCGCCGGTTCCTTCTGTTCGCGCGCGACACCATCCGCTTTCGCAAGCCGATGGAGCCGGACATCCATTGGTCGGCCATGTCGGGCCATATCTCGACCTTCATCGTGAATGGCGGGCGCTACGA
Organism: Paracoccus sp. (in: a-proteobacteria); assembly: GCF_030604785.1. Taxonomy (GTDB): domain Bacteria; phylum Pseudomonadota; class Alphaproteobacteria; order Rhodobacterales; family Rhodobacteraceae; genus Paracoccus. The sequence goes on from NZ_JAUVVF010000002.1 coordinate 56,467, forward strand.
CCAGATCTTCTTCACCGAGGCCTTCAACGACGGGATGGCAAAGGTGCTTGCCGCCGCCGAGACGCCCGTCAGGATCGATCTGGCCGAAGTCCCCCGCTTCAACGAATCAGAGGGTCATGGCCCCAAGCGCGCCCACCGGGTCAGCGACTATTTCGACGACCTGTCGCGGCACCTGATCTGGGAAATCTACAAGGACGATTTCCAGCTGTTCCGCTACGATTTCGACAATCCCGACAACAAGATGCCGTTGGGCGAGGTCGATCTGGACGAGGTCCACGCGAAACTGGGCCGCTGATCCCGCTCGGCCGCGTCAGGCGGCCTCGAGATGGCTCTCCATGAACCACAGATCCTTGTCGGCGGTGCGCGAGGCCGCGGTCAGGATGTCGGCGCTGTCCTCGTCGCCCGCATCGCCCACGGCGTCGATGCCCTTGCGCAGATTGGCGCCATGCGCCCGCATCCGCGAGCAGATCTCGCGCAGATGGTCCTCGGCGGCGGTCAGGTCGGTCGGATAGGGCTCCAGCCCCGATGCCCCGGCCACGATCTCGGCCGTGCCGCGCGCGGTGCCGTCCAGCTGCTGCACGCGCTCGGCGAATTCGTCCAGATGCACGTCCAGATTGGCCCGCACCGTGTCGAACAATTCGTGGACGGCGATGAAGTTGCGGCCCTTCACGTTCCAGTGCGCCTGCTTGATCGCCAGGGCCAGCGCCAGCCCGTCGGCCAGACGCGCATTCAGCTCGTCGATCGCCGTCTTGCGGGCATTGTCGGAAAGTCCTTCCAGATTGACCGGCATGATTTGCCTCCTGATGCTGATGGAATCGCTTCATCAACACCGGCGCGGCAAGGCCGGTTCCGGCAGGGACCCCGGCCATGAAAAAACGGCGCCTCGCGATGCGGGCGCCGTTCAGGTCATCGCCGCCGAGGCAGCGACAGAGGCGGGATCAGACCGCGCCCTTGATGAAGTTCACCGCATCGCCGACGGTCTGGATGGTCTCGGCGGCGTCATCGGGAATCTCGATCCCGAACTCTTCCTCGAAAGCCATGACCAGCTCGACGGTGTCGAGGCTGTCGGCGCCCAGATCGTCGATGAACGAAGCGGATTCGACCACCTTGTCCTCATCGACACCCAGATGCTCGACCACGATCTTCTTCACGCGATCAGCGATATCGCTCATGTCATATCCTCATTGTCGCGGGCATCCGCCCAAGTTTTGCACGCCCCCGAGGGAACGCTTCAGCACAGGGCGGCTCCCCTGCTGCTAAGGGCCGGGATATAGCACCGGGCGACGTTCATGCAACCGCTTTTGCAACAGGGCATGGCGGCGGGGCTGCGCCCGGCCCGGCTCAGATCATCGCCATGCCGCCATTCACATGCAGGGTGGCGCCGGTCACATAGCCCGCCTCGCGGCTGGACAGATACAGGACGGCGGCGGCGATATCCTCGGGGCTGCCCATCTGCCCGGCGGGGATCTGGGTCAGGATCTTGCCCTTCTGCTCGTCGTTCAGCTTGTCCGTCATGGCGGTGGCGATGAAGCCCGGCGCGACGCAGTTCACGGTGATGCCGCGGCTCGCGACCTCGTAGGCCAGCGATTTCGACATGCCGACCAGACCCGCCTTCGCGGCGGCATAGTTGCCCTGCCCCGGATTGCCCGTCGCCCCGACGACCGAGGTGATGTTGACAATCCGCCCCCACCGGGCCTTCATCATCCCCCGCAGCACGGCGCGCGACAGCTTGAAGACGCTGGTCAGGTTGACGTCCAGAACCTGCGCCCATTCCTCGTCGGACATGCGCATGAACAGGTTGTCCCGCGTGATCCCGGCATTGTTCACCAGGATGTCGACCGACCCCATCGCCTCGGCGGCCGCCTTGGGCAGCGCCAGCACGGATTCCGGATCGCCCAGATTCGCCGTCACCACATGCGCCCGCTCGCCCAGCCTGTCGGCCAGGTCGCGCAAGGGCGCCTCGCGCGTCCCCGACAGCGTCACGGTGGCGCCCGCCTGATGCAGCGCCTCGGCGATCGCGCCGCCGATCCCGCCCGAAGCGCCGGTCACCAGCGCGGTCTTTCCTGTCAGATCGAACATCCTGATGCCCTTCTTCGTTGTCCAAATACCCCGGGGTCCGGGGCAGAGCCCCGGTCCGCCCTCAACCCTTCAGCGCCGCAATATCCGCCGGGGCGCCGACATTGCGCACGACCGCGTCCTTGGCGATGCGCTTGATCATCCCCGACAGCGCCTTTCCGGCCCCGATCTCCCAGAACTCGGTGACGCCGATCTCGGCCATGTTGGCGACGCTCTCGCGCCAGCGCACGGTGCCGGTCACCTGCTCGACCAGCAGGCGGCGGATGGCGCCCGGCTCGGTGACGGGCTCGGCGCGGACATTGGCGAAGACCGGCACGGCGGGGCTATGGATCTCGACCCCCGCCAGCGCATCGGCCATCACGGCGGCAGCGGGCTGCATCAGCACCGAATGGAACGGCGCCGAGACGGGCAGCATCAGAGCGCGCTTGGCGCCGGCGGCCTTCATGGCCTCGGCGGCGGCCTCGACCGCGCCCTTGTGGCCCGAGATCACGACCTGCGCCGGATCGTTGTCATTGGCGGCCTGCACGACCTCGTCTCCGCCCACCTCGCGGGCGATGCGGTCCACCGTCTCGAAATCCAGACCCAGGATCGCGGCCATGGCGCCCATGCCGACCGGCACGGCCTCCTGCATGGCCTGACCGCGCAGGCGCAGCAGGCGTGCCGTGTCGGGCAGGCTCAGCGCGCCGGCCGCGCAGAGGGCCGAATATTCGCCAAGCGAGTGACCCGCAACGAAATCCGCATCCTTGATCCCGAAGCCCTCGGCCTCCAGCGCGCGCATCGCCGCGATCGAGGTCGCCATCAGCGCGGGCTGGGCGTTCTGGGTCAGGGTCAGCGTCTCGGCGTCGCCTTCCCAGATCAGCGCGGACAGCTTTTCGCCAAGCGCCTCGTCCACCTCGTCAAAGACCGCCTGCGCGGCGGGATAGGCCTGGGCCAGTTCGCGGCCCATGCCGATGGTCTGGGCGCCCTGGCCCGGAAACACGAATGCCCGCATGGCACCCCCCTGAAATCAAACCGTCCCGACGGGCATAGCCGCTGACGGGCCGTGCCGCAACCGACCCCCTTCGCCGCGCGCGCAAGGAAAAGGGGGCCGCAAGGCCCCCTGTCCGACGATCATGTCGGGCGAAAGGTCAGCCGACCAGTTCCAGCCCCGAGAAGAAGAAGGCGATCTCTTGCGCGGCGGTTTCCGGCGCGTCCGAGCCGTGGACCGAGTTCTCGCCGACCGACAGGGCGAATTCCTTGCGGATCGTGCCTTCGTCGGCCTGGGCCGGGTTGGTGGCACCCATCACTTCACGGTTCTTGGCGATGGCGTTCTCGCCTTCCAGGACCTGCACGACGACGGGCTCCGAGGCCATGAACTCGACCAGTTCGCCATAGAAGGGACGGTCCTTGTGGACCTCGTAGAACTTGCCCGCCTGCTCGGCCGACAGCTTGATGCGCTTCTGCGCGACGATGCGCAGGCCGGCTTCCTCGAACTTGGCGTTGATCTTGCCGGTCAGGTTGCGGCGGGTCGCGTCGGGCTTGATGATGGAAAGCGTGCGTTCGATGGCCATGATGTTCACCTTGTCCTGTATGGGTCGCGGAATCTGCAATGACGCGGGGGACGGGTCGTCCCGCCCGCGCCGATCCGCGCCCGGTTAACAGGCTTGCCGCCGCCCGGCAAGGCGTGGCCTGTCGGGAACCCTGCGGCCCCTGCGGGCTTGTCCCTGCGACATCCCCCGAAAGCACCGGTGCCCCATGACCGAAACCCCTGCCCCCGCGCTGCCCGCCCCCGCGCCGCCTGCGCAGCCCGCGCCCGAACGCGCGATCGCGCCGGCCTCGATTATCGCGGCGCTGCTGCTGGCGCTGCTGGCGGCGGCGATCTGGTTCTGGTCGGACGTGCTGCTGCTGACCTTCGGCGCGATCCTTCTGGCCGTCGCCGTGCGGGCGGGGGCGCGCAGCCTGCACCGGCTGGTGGGGCTGAACATCAAGATCGGCGTCCTGGCCGTCATCCTGGGCGTGCTGGGCGCGATCGCCGGCGTGGTGGCGCTGGCCGGCCCCGCCATCCGCGAGCAATTCGACGAGCTGATCGGATCGCTGCCCGATTCGTGGGAGGCGCTGAGCAACTGGCTTTCGGGCACGACGATGGGCGAGGCCGTGCAGGACCAGATGGAGAACGGCGCCGATCTGGGCGACAGCGCCGCCGAGATGGCGCAGCGCCTGCCCGACCTGATCGGCACCGTCTCGGGGGCGGTGAACGCGACGGTGGGCGGGATCATGTCGGTCTTCCTGATGCTGATCGTGGCACTTTACCTGGCGCTGGAGGCCGATCGTTACCGCGCGGGCGCCATCCGCCTGCTGCCGATCCGCCACCGCGCCCGCGCCTCGTCGATCCTGGACGAGATGGGCCACAAGCTGGGCTTGTGGCTGGGCGGGCAGGCGCTGGACATGCTGGCCGTGGGCATCATGGCGGGGATCGGGCTGTGGATCCTGGATGTGCCGCTGGCCTTCATCCTGGCGCTGATCGCGGCGCTGACAAACATCATCCCGATCATCGGGCCGTTCATCTCGGGCGCGATCGCGGTGCTGTTCGCCTTTACCCAAGGCTTCGACGTCGCGCTGCAGGTGGCGATCCTGTTCGTCGTGATCCAGCTGATCGACGGCGAGATCATCCTGCCGGTGATCCAGCGATTCGCCGTGCGCCTGCCGCCCGCGCTGACGGTCATCGGCATCATGGCCTTCGGCAGCCTGTTCGGTCTGGCGGGGGTGCTGCTGGCCACGCCCCTGCTGGTCGTGCTGATCGTGCTGATCCAGCGAGCCTATGTCGAGGATGTGCTGGGCGACGATCTGGACTGATGCCGAAACGGGCAAGGCGGCGCGCAGGGCGTTGACGGCTTCGTGATTGTGACACATGGATAGGCTAACACGGCGTCGGACTCACCAAGGGTGACAGGGATGCAGCCGATCCTCAGAGGCCATTACCGGGCGCGACTGGCGCAGGATGACGACGACCTGCGGGGCGCCCAACGCCTGCGCTGGCTGTGCTTTCACGGGCGCAACGGAATTCCGGATGACGGGCAGGCGCTGGACAGCGACGGGCTGGACGCGGAATGCCGCCACATGCTGGTCGAGGATGTGGCCACCGGCGCGCTGGTCTGCTGCTTCCGCTTCCTGCCGCTGGCCGACGGCTCGCAGATCGCGCGCAGCTACTCCGCGCAATTCTACGACCTGCGCGCGCTGGAAGGATTCGACGGTCCCATGGTCGAGATGGGGCGCTTCTGCATCCATCCCGACCACCACGACCCCGACATCGTGCGCATCGCATGGGCGGCCATGACCCGCTTCGTCGAGGAAAGCGGGATCGAGATGCTGTTCGGCTGTTCCAGTTTCATCGGCTGCGAGCCCGAGACCCATGCCGAGGCCTTCGTGATGCTCAAGGAACGCCATCTGGCGCCGCGCCGCTGGTGGCCGCGCGTCAAGGCGCCGCGCGTCTTCCGCTTTGCCCGCGCCTTCCGCCTGCGCCAGCCCGATGCGCGGCAGGCCATGGCCGCGATGCCGCCGCTTCTGCGCAGCTATCTGGCGATGGGCGGCTGGGTCAGCGATCACGCGGTCGTCGATCCGGCGCTGCGGACGATGCACGTCTTTACCGGGCTCGAGATTCGCGCGATCCCGCCCGCGCGCAGGCGCCTGCTGCAGGCGATGGCGGGCTAGGCAGCCGCGCCTTCGCCGATCGCCCGTCCCGCAGGCAGATCGCCCTTCAGATGGGCAGCAGCCCCGCCCCTGCCCGCGATCAAGGCAACCGTAGCCGCAGCGCCGATTGACCTTGCCCGCGCCGCGCCGCCCTCTGCCCATATGTTCGACACTTCTGCCCCCTTAGCCCCGATGCAGCGCAGCCAAGGAGCCGCGCATGTCGTCATGGGCGCTCGGGGCCTTGTGGATCTGGCGCAGCGTGGCTCGGCCAAGGCAATGCTGCCGCGCATGAATGCGGGCCTGCCCGAGATCGTCTTTCTGAACACATCCGGGGGGCTGGCCTCGGGCGACCGGCTGCGTTTCGCGGTGGACCTGCGGGCGGGGACCCGCGCGCTGGCCACCACCCAGACGGCCGAACGCGCCTATCGTGCCGAAGCCGCCCCCGCCCGCGCCGAGGTCGCGCTGAATGTCGGACCGGGCGCATGGCTGGACTGGCTGCCGCAAGAGACGATCCTCTATGAGGGCGCAAGGCTGGAACGCGACACGGTGGTCGAGCTTGCCGCCGATGCGGGCTGCCTGCTGCTGGAAATGGTCGTTCTGGGTCGTCTGGCGATGGGCGAACGCCCCGCCCGACTGCATCTGCGCGACCGCCGCACGATCCGCCGGGCGGGACGGCTGGTCCATCACGACGCTCTGGCGCTGGACGACGACGCGCTGACCCGCATCGACGGCGCCGCGATGACCGGCGGCGCGCCCGCCATGGCGACGCTGGCGATCATCGCGCCCCACGCGCCCGACCTTTTGACGCGCGCCCGCGAGACGCTGGCCGAGCCCGGCGTCACCGCCGCAGCTAGCGCCCCGCCCGGACGGCTGGTGATCCGCCTTCTGGCCGCCGATGGCTGGCCCCTGCGCCGGCAGATCAACCGGCTTCTGCGCGCCCTGCGCCCCGATCCCCTTCCCCGCATCTGGCAGGTCTGACATGAACCTTACCCCCCGCGAACGCGAGAAACTGCTGGTCTCGGTAGCCGCGATGGTGGCGCGCGGGCGCCTTGAGCGCGGCGTCAAGCTGAACCACCCGGAGGCCATCGCGCTGATCACCGATTTCGTGGTCGAGGGCGCCCGCGACGGGCGCAGCGTCGCCGACCTCATGCAGGCCGGCGCCCATGTGATCACCGCCGATCAATGCATGCCCGGCATTCCCGCGATGATCGAATCCGTGCAGGTCGAGGCGACCTTTCCCGACGGCACCAAGCTGGTCACCGTCCACCATCCCATCCGCGAGGTCCAAGAATGAAACGCCTGTTGCTTGCCGCCCTTGTTCTGCCCTCGGCCGCGCTGGCCCATCCGGGCCATGGGCACGATGAGGGCCAGTTCCTGCACGGCCTGATGCACCCGGTCGGCGGGGCCGATCACCTGCTGGCGATGGTCGCGCTTGGGCTTCTGGCCGCGCAGCTGGGGGGCCGGGCGGTCTGGGCGCTGCCGCTGACCTTCGTCGCGGCGATGCTGGGTGGCGGGCTTCTGGGGGCCATGGGCGTCGCGCTGCCGGCGGTCGAGCCGATGATCCTGGCCTCGGTCGTCATCCTCGGCGTGCTGGTCGCGATGGCCGCGCGCCTGCCGCTTTCGGCGCTGCTGCCGATGGTCGCGCTGTTCGGCGCGGCGCATGGCTGGGCGCACGGGGCCGAGGGGCCGGGCAGCGGGCTTGCGCTTTACGCCGCGGGCTTTGCGCTGGCGACGATGGCGCTGCATCTTGCAGGCATCGGCTTCGGCCGCCTGCTGGCGCGCGGGCCGGAACTGCGCGTTCTGGGCGGCGGCACGGCGCTGGCGGGTCTTGCCCTGACGGTGGCCTGACATGATCCCCGGTGAGATCCTTCCCGCCGACGGCACCATCGCCCTGAACGAGGGGCGGCGCACCGTCTCGCTGCTGGTCGCCAATACCGGCGACCGCCCGATCCAGGTGGGCAGCCATTACCATTTCGCGGAAACCAACGCCGCGCTGGATTTCGACCGCACGGCGGCGCGCGGCATGCGGCTGGCGATCCCCGCAGGCACCGCCGTCCGGTTCGAGCCGGGCCAGTCGCGCGAGGTGACGCTGGTCGATTTCGCAGGCGCGCGGGCCGTCCACGGCTTTCGCGGCCAGATCGGGGGTGCGCTGTGACGACTTTGTCCCGCGCCGATTATGCGGCGCTTTACGGCCCGACGACGGGCGACCGCATCCGCCTGGCCGATACCGAGATCATCATCGAGGTCGAACGTGACCTGACCATCCCCGGCGAAGAGGTCAAGTTCGGCGGCGGCAAGGTCGTCCGCGACGGCATGGGCCAAAGCCAGATCACCCGCGAAGGCGGCGCGATGGACACGGTCATCACCGGCGTCGTGGTCTTTGACCATCAGGGCATCGTCAAGGCCGATGTGGGCATCCGCGACGGCGTGATCGCCGGGATCGGCAAGGCGGGCAACCCCGACACGCAGCCCGGCGTCACCCTCATCATCGGCCCCGGCACCGAGATCATCGCGGGCGAGGGCCGCATCCTGACCCCTGGCGGCTTCGACTGCCACATCCACTACATCTGCCCGCAGCAGGTGGACCACGCGCTGCATTCCGGCGTCACGACGCTTCTGGGCGGCGGCACCGGCCCCGCGCATGGCACGCTCGCCACGACCTGCACCCCCGGCCCTTGGCACATCGCCCGGATGCTGGAGGCCTGCGCCGAGCTGCCCGTCAACATCGGCATCGCGGGCAAGGGCAACGCGTCCCTGGCCGCGCCGCTGGAGGAGCAGATCCGCGCCGGCGCCTGCGCGCTGAAGCTGCACGAGGATTGGGGCACCACGCCCAAGGCCATCGACACCTGTCTGTCGGTCGCCGACGCCATGGACATCCAGGTGATGATCCACACCGACACGCTGAACGAATCGGGCTTCGTCGAGGACACGATGGCCGCCATCGGCGGGCGCACCATTCACGCCTATCACACCGAAGGCGCAGGCGGCGGCCACGCACCCGACATCATCCGCATGGTCGGCATGGCGAACGTCCTGCCCTCGTCCACCAACCCGACGCGGCCCTACACGGCAAACACGGTCGAGGAGCATCTCGACATGCTGATGGTCTGCCACCACCTCGACCGCCGGGTGCCCGAGGACGTGGCCTTCGCCGAATCCCGCATCCGCAAGGAGACCATCGCGGCCGAGGACATCCTGCACGATCTGGGCGCATTCGCGGTGATCTCGTCGGACAGCCAGGCGATGGGCCGCGTGGGCGAGGTCATCACGCGCACCTGGCAGACCGCGTCCAAGATGCGTCAGCAGCGCGGCCGCCTGCCCGAGGAGCAGGGCCAGAACGACAATATCCGCGCCCGCCGCTTCATCGCGAAATACACGATCAACCCGGCCTTAGCGCATGGGGTCAGCCAGCATATCGGCTCGATCAGTCCGGGCAAGCGGGCCGATCTGGTCCTGTGGTCGCCGGCCTTCTTCGCCGCCAAGCCCGAGATGGTGCTGGTCGGCGGCCAGATCAGCGTGGCGCAGATGGGCGATCCGAACGGCTCGATCCCGGTCCAGCCGATCTTTTCGCGGCCCATGTGGGGGCATACCGGGCGTGCGTCGGCGCTGTTCCTGTCGAAAGCGGGGCTCGAGGCGGGCGCCGCGAGCGGCCTCTCCAAGACCCTGATCGCGGTCGAGGGCACGCGCAGCATCGGCAAGGCCGACATGATCCTGAACAACGCCATGCCCGCGATCGAGGTGGACTCGGAAACCTACGAAGTCCGCGCCGATGGTCATTTGCTAACCTGCGAGCCGGCGACGGAACTGCCGCTGGCGCAGCGCTATTTCCTCTTCTGAGGGAGGAGAAGATCATGATTGCAACCGCACATACCATCATCCGCAACGCGCCCGGCCCCTTTGATGCCGAGGTGTCGCTGGATTACGAGGGCCGCCTGCTGCGGCGCAAGCGGCTGGCCTGTTCGGGCGGCGATTTCCTGGTGGATCTGGCCGAAGTGACCAGCCTTGAAGATGGCGACGCGTTCGAATTGTCGGACGGGCGGATGATCGCGGTGCGCGCAGCACCCGAGCCGGTTCTGGTCATCCGGGGCCATCTGGCGCGGCTGGCCTGGCATATCGGCAACCGCCACACCCCCTGCCGGATCGAGGCCGACCGCCTGATCATCCGACAGGATCACGTTCTGGAAGCCATGCTGAAGAAGCTGGGCGCCGACATCTGCCGCAAGGAACTGCCCTTCCGCCCCGAAGGCGGCGCCTATGGCCATGGCCGCACCTTCGGCCATGATCACGGGCCGGACCGGGGGCATGGCGACGGCCATCACCACGCCCATTCCCATGATCACGGCAGCCACCACCATGACCATAACGGCCACAGCCACAGCCACGCCTGACGCGGCACGCCTGTTCCTGCAGCAGATCCTGTCGCCCGCCTTTCCGGTGGGCGGCTTCGCATGGTCGCAGGGGCTGGAATGGGCGATGGACCAAGGTGCGGTGACGCGCGCAACGCTGCCCGTCTGGCTGGCCGACTGGCTGGATCACGGCACGGGCCGCGCCGACGCGCTGCTGGTCGCGCTGGCGCTGCGGCCGGGGGCTGACCACGCGGCTCTGGACGATCTGGCCCGCGCCGCCTGTCTGACCAGCCAGCGCCTGACCGAGACGCAGGAACAGGGCGCCGCCCTGACCGCCAGCCTGGCCGCACTGACCGGGGCGGACCTGCCGCCGCTGACCCTGCCCGTGGCCTTTGGCCGGGCCTGCGCAGCGCTGCCCCTGCCCGGCCCCGAGATCGTGTCGGCCTGGCTGCTGGCGCAGGCGGCCTCGCTGATCAGCACGGCGGTGCGCTTCATGCCGCTTGGACCCTTGGAGGGGCAGCGCCTGCTGGCCGCCGCCCATCCCGCGATCATGGCCCGCGCCGCCTGGGCCTGCGCGGCCGATCAGGACGCGCTTGCCAGCGCCACATGGGGTGCCGATATCGCCGCCATGCGCCACGAAACCATGACCACGAGGATCTTCCGCTCATGAGCCAGAATGGACCCCTGCGCGTCGGCATCGGCGGCCCCGTCGGCGCCGGCAAGACGACGCTGACCGAACAGCTGGCCCGCGCGCTGGCGCCGCGCCTGTCCATGGCCGTCGTCACCAACGACATCTATACCCGCGAGGATGCCGAGGCGCTGATGCGCGCGCAGGTCTTGCCCGTCGAGCGCATCCGAGGCGTCGAGACCGGCGGCTGCCCCCATACCGCGATCCGCGAGGATGCCAGCATCAACCTGGCCGCCATCGCCGAACTGACCGAGGCCTTTCCCGATCTCGACCTCGTCCTGATCGAATCGGGGGGTGACAATCTGGCAGCGACCTTCAGCCCGGAACTGGCCGACCTGACGATCTACGTGATCGACACGGCGGCGGGGCAGGACATCCCCCGCAAGCGCGGCCCGGGCCTGGCGCGATCCGACCTTCTGGTGGTGAACAAGACCGATCTGGCGCCGCATGTGGGCGTCGATCCCGTGCAGCTTGAAAAAGATGCACATGATGCACGCGGCCCGCGCCCGGTCGTGATGGCGCAGCTTCGCCACGGCCAGGGCGTGCAGCAGATCGTCGATTTCCTGATCGAACAGGGCGGTCTGGCGCCGCGCGCGGCCTGAAACTGCCCTTGCGGCAGGCATCTGCCTCTGGCTATGCCTGCCGCCGCGCCAAAGCCTGCGCGACCCGCCCCCGGACTGCCCGAATCCTGTCCAGATGCCCGATTTGCGATTTTTCTGCATCTGCGAAGGCGCCGCCTTCCACAGGGACAACAGGGACATCCGGCCAGACCGGGGGAGTTTTAACGATGATCAAAACAACGCGACTGCTGATGACGACCAGCGCCCTTGCGCTGGCGGGCATGGCCCATGCGCAGGAAGGCGAGCCGATCAAGATCGGCGTGCTGCATTCGCTGTCCGGCACGATGGCGATTTCGGAAACCACGCTGAAGGACACCGTCCTGATGATGGTGGAACAGCAGAACGCCAAGGGCGGCGTGCTGGGCCGCCCGCTTGAGGCGGTCGTCGTCGATCCGGCCTCGGACTGGCCGCTCTTTGCCGAAAAGGCGCGCGAGTTGCTGACCGTCAGTGAGGTTGACGTGATGTTCGGCTGCTGGACCAGCGTCAGCCGCAAGGCCGTGCTGCCTGTGATCGAAGAGCTGAACGGCCTGCTGTTCTATCCGGTGCAATACGAGGGCGAAGAATCCTCGCGCAACGTGATCTATACCGGCGCCGCCCCGAACCAGCAGGCGATCCCGGCCGTGGACTACATGATGGAGGAGCTGGGCGTCGAAAGCTGGGCGCTTCTGGGCACCGACTACGTCTATCCGCGCACCACGAACAACATCCTTGATGCCTATCTCAAGTCGAACGGCGTCGCCGCCGAGGACATCTTCGTGAACTACACGCCGTTCGGTCATTCCGACTGGTCGCGGATCGTGGCCGATGTCGTGGCGCTCGGCGCGGGCGGCAAGAAGGTCGGCGTCGTCTCGACCATCAACGGCGATGCGAATGTGGGCTTCTACAAGGAACTGGCGGCGGCGGGGATTTCCTCGGACGACATCCCGGTCATGGCCTTCTCGGTCGGCGAAGAGGAATTGTCGGGTCTGGACACGACCAACCTTGTCGGCCACCTGGCGGCCTGGAACTACTTCCAGTCGGCGGACACGCCCGAGAACGCAGCCTTCATCGAGGGCTGGCACGCCTTTACCGGCGATACGAGCCGCGTGACCAATGACCCGATGGAGGCGACGATGATCGGCTTCAACGCCTGGGTCGCCGCCGTCGAAGCCGCCGGCACGACCGATGTGGACGCCGTGCGCGACGCCATCGTGGGCATCGAGGTTCCGAACCTGACCGGCGGCACCGCGACCGTCCTGCCGAACCACCACCTGACCAAGCCCGTCCTGATCGGCGAGATCCGCGCCGATGGCCAGTTCGACATCGTCAGCCAGACCGAGCCGGTGCCGGGCGATGCCTGGACCGACTTTCTGCCGGAATCGGCGGTTCTGGAAGCCGACTGGCCGGGCAAGGGCTGCGGCATGTGGAACATCGAGACCGAAAGCTGCGTGCAGATCCAGTCGAATTACTGATCGCTTGCGCGGGGCGGCATCACGCCGCCCCGATTGCCGAATGACCCAAAGGATACGCGCGTGCCCCGGTTTTTCCTGATCGCCCCGCTGATGGCGGTGCTGATGCTGGCGGGCCTTGCCGCCCCCTCTGCCGCAAACCCCGCGCTCGAGACGCTGATCTCCGAGAATATCGACCAGATCGACCAGCCCTCACGCCGGACGGTCGAACCTCTGGTGGCCAGCATCGCTGCCACCGGCCCCGAAGGTCTGGCGCTGCTGCAGGCCTGGGCCGACCGCAGGCTGGGCCTGCTGGACGGACGCGCGGTGATCGCCGATGGCGATGCGCTGACCGACGCCGCGACGGGCGCCCCGGTCACGGGCGATCCGAAGATGCTGCGCCCCAATTCCGGCGTGCGCGGCGTGATCGAGGCCGCCCTGGCCGCGGGGGCGCTGACCGATCCCGATCCCGCCCGCCGCGCCGCCGCGCTGGACAGCCTGTCGCGCAGCGCCGATGCCGAGGGGCTGGCCGCGCTGCGTGCCGCGTTGGACGATCCCGATCCCGCGCTGGCCGCACGCAAGGCGCGGCTGGAACGGCTGCTGACCATCCAGCACGACCCCGACAGCGCCGCCCGCGTGGCTGCCATCGAGGAAATGGCCGGCGATGTCGGGCTTGATTTCCGCGCCGCGCTGAACCCGCTGCTGGCGACCCGCCGCGTCGTCTCGACCACCGAGCCGCAGGGCAATATCGCCGACGAACTGAGCCCCGGCAGCCGCGACCTGCCGCGCGAGGCGGCGATTGCGCTGCTGATCCAGGAGGGCGCGCTGGACCCGGCCCTGACGCCCGCCGAACAGCGCGCCCGGCTGGCCGCCAACATCACGAATGGCAGCGTCGGCGGCATCCCCGTCGCGCAGCTGTCGGACCCCACCGCCCGCGACCGCGCCTACGAGGCGCTGGAGTCCGCAGGCGCCGTCCCCCCCGCCGCCACCGCCGCCGAGATCGACGCGGCGCTGGACGCGCACCGCTTCTTTGACCTCTATGCCGAAGCCGACCCCGCCGTGACCGATGCCGCCAAGGCCGCGCAGATCCGCGCGCAGGTGCGTCTGGCCGCGATGCAGGGCATCGATCTGGGGCTGGACGCGCTGTCCTTGGCCTCGATCTACTTCCTTGCCGCGATCGGGCTGGCGATCACCTTCGGCGTGATGCGCGTGATCAACATGGCGCATGGCGAATTCATCATGATGGGCGCCTATACGGGCTTTACCGTCCAGACGCTGATCGCGGACCGCACGCTGTCGCTGATCGTGGCGCTGCCTTTGGCCTTTGTCGTGACCTTCGGGGCCGGGGTGGCGCTTTACCGGCTGGTGATCCGCCATCTGGCGCATCGCCCGCTGGAAACGCTGCTGGCGACCTTCGGGGTGTCCATCGCGCTGCAACAATTGGCCAAGAACATCTTTGGCACGCAGGCCCGGCCGCTGACCGCGCCCGCCTGGCTGGAAGGGTCCATCGTCATCAACGACGTGATCGGGATCAGCTCGATCCGTGTGGCGATATTCGTGCTGGCGCTGCTGTTCCTGGGACTGTTCCTGTTCATCATGAAGCGCACCCGGCTGGGGCTGGAGGTCCGCGCCGTGACCCAGAATCCCGGCATGGCGGCCAGCATGGGCATCAACCCAGACCGCATCGCGATGATGACCTTCGGCCTTGGCTCGGGCATCGCGGGGATCGCGGGCGTGGCGATCGGCCTCTTCGCGCAGGTCACGTCGGAGCTGGGCCAGCAATACATCGTGCAGAGCTTCATGACGGTGGTCGTGGGCGGCGTCGGCAACATCTGGGGCACGCTGGCGGGCGCCACGCTGATCGGCGGGCTGTCCAAGGTCATCGAATCGCTGAACCCCAGCAACACGCTGGCGGCGCAGACCTTCATGATCCTGTTCATCATCATCTTCATCCAGTTCCGGCCGCGCGGGATCATCCCGCAAAAGGGCCGCGCGGCAGAGGTCTGAGCCCATGACACGCACCCCCTTCGTGCTGCGGCACCCCTCGATCCTGGTCGTCCTGGCGGTTCTGGCGGTCTTCACCGCCGCCGTCACGGCGGGCAGCGCGGCCTATGGATCGGGCGCGATCCCGGTCTCGATGATCAAGCTTCTGGGCAAGACGCTGTGCCTTGCGCTGGCCGCCGTGGCGATGGATCTGGTCTGGGGCTATCTGGGCATCCTGTCGCTTGGCCAGATGGCGTTCTTCGGGCTGGGCGGCTACATGATCGGCCAATGGCTGATGTATGCCCGGACCGAGACCATCGTGGCGGCCCAACTGGCCCAGCAGCCCATTCCCGCCACCGCGCAGGAATTGCAGGACGCGGTGACGAACCAGATCTTCGGCGTGGTCGGATCGTCGGACCTGCCGCTGGTCTGGTCCTTCGCCCATTCGCTGACCTTGCAACTGATCCTTGTTCTGGCCGTGCCGGGGCTTTTGGCGCTGGTCTTCGGCTGGCTGGCCTTCCGTTCGCGCGTGAACGGGGTCTATCTGTCGATCCTGACGCAGGCGATGACGCTGGCGCTGGCGCTGTGGCTCTTCCAGAACGACAGCGGGTTCCGGGGCAATAACGGCCTGTCGGGCCTGCAGAACATCCCAGGCCTGGATTACGTCGGGCAGGCCACGCTGTCGGTCTGGTTCCTCTGGGCCTCGGCGCTGGCGCTGGCCCTGGGCTACGCCTTGGCCGCCTGGCTGGTCAGCGGCAAGTTCGGCAGCGTGGTCCGCGCGATCCGCGACGACGAGACCCGCGTGCGCTTTCTGGGCTACCCGGTCGAGGGGTTCAAGCTGGTCGTCTTCACCGTCGCCGCGATGATGACGGCCGTGGCGGGGGCGCTCTATTACCCGCAGGCGGGGATCATCAACCCGGCAGAGCTTATGCCCATCGCCTCGATCTATCTGGCGGTCTGGGTGGCGATCGGCGGGCGCGGGCGGCTTTACGGCGCGGTGATCGGGGCGGTGATCGTGTCGCTTCTGTCCAGCTGGTTCACCGGCGGCCGGGCACCCTCGATCCATCTGCCGGGCTATGTGGTGAACTGGGTCGATTGGTGGCAGGTCGCGCTTGGCCTGACCTTCGTGCTGGTCACACTGTTCGCGCCCAAGGGCATCGCGGGCCTGTTCGACCGGCTGTCGGGCATCCTGCCGCCGCGCCGCCATGGCCGCGATCTGGGCCCAGGTCAGGGCGCCCTTCAGGAGAAAGAGGCCAAGGCATGAGCGCGCTTCTGGAAGTCAGCGGCATCAGCAAGACCTTTGACGGGTTCAAGGCGATCAACAACCTGTCCTTTTCCATTGGGGCGGTCGAACTGCGCGCGGTGATCGGGCCGAACGGGGCGGGCAAGACCACCTTCATGGACATCGTGACAGGCAAGACCCGCCCCGACGAGGGCGAGGTCCTGTGGGGCGAGGGGTCGAAATCGCTGCTGCGGATGAACGAGGCCCAGATCGCCCGCGAGGGGATCGGCCGCAAGTTCCAGCGCCCGACCGTCTTCGAGGACCAGACCGTCGCCGAGAACCTGACCATGGCGCTGAAGGCCGAGCGCGGCCCCCTTGCCGTGCTGCGCTGGCGCCCCGACCGCGACAGCGCGTCCCGCGTCGCGGAACTGGCCGCCGAGGTGGGTCTGTCCGATCACGTCGCGCGCAAGGCGGGCGAGCTGAGCCACGGCCAGAAGCAATGGCTGGAGATCGGGATGCTCTTGGCCTCGGCCCCGCGTCTGCTGCTGGTGGACGAGCCTGCGGCGGGCATGACCCTGGCCGAGCGCGAGCAGACGACGACGCTGCTCTGCCGTCTGGCCGAGACGCGGGCCGTGGTGGTGGTGGAACACGACATGGATTTCGTGCGCCGCCTGAATTGCCGGGTGACGGTGCTGCATCAGGGTTCGGTCCTGGCCGAGGGCTCGCTGGACCATGTGACGCGCAATCCCGACGTGATCGAAGTCTATCTGGGGCGATGAGATGCTGGAAGCCACGAACCTGACCCTGCATTACGGCGGCAGCCAGATCCTGCACGGGATCGACATCATCGCCCGGCCCGGCGCGGTGACCTGCGTGATGGGCAGCAACGGGGTCGGCAAGACCTCGCTGATGAACCTGCTGGCGGGGCGGCATCCCCGGTCCGGGGGGGAGCTGTCGCTGGACGGCAAGCCCCTGGGCCGGGTCAGCGCGCAGGCCATGGCGCGGATGGGCGTGGGCTATGTCCCGCAGGGCCGCGCGATCTTTCCGATGCTGACCGTGCGCGAGAATCTGGAGACCGGCTTTGCCTGCCTGCCGCGCGCCGAGCGCGCCATTCCCGACGAGATCTTCGAGAGTTTTCCTGTGCTTGCCGAGATGGCGCATCGGCGGGGCGGCGATCTGTCGGGGGGCCAGCAGCAGCAGCTGGCCATTGCGCGGGCACTGATCACGCGGCCGCGCGTGCTGCTGCTGGACGAGCCGACCGAGGGGATCCAGCCCAACATCATCGCGCAGATCGGCCGCGTCATCGCCGCCCTGCGCGACCGGGGCGACATGGCCATCGTCCTGGTCGAGCAGTTCTTCGATTTCGCCTGGGATCTGGGCGACGCCTTCCTGGTGATGGAGCGCGGCCGCGCGGTCGTCCAGGGGCCGAAGGAGCGTCTGTCCCGCGACGATCTGCACGGGCTTCTGGCGGGCCATCAGGCAGCCTGAGGGACGTTGCCGCGGGCGGGGAAAGGGGGGCTGGCTGCCCCCCTCTTGGCCTGCGGCCAATTCACCCCCCGTGGATATTTGAGCCAAGGCAAAGGCCGAACTGGCCTAGCGTTTTCTTTCCCAACGACCTGATTCCTCGGACCAGTATTCGGCTTCGATGCCGGCGGCGGAGAGCTGGCGCCATTGGTCGCGGGCGGTGGCGAGGGCATTCGCGTCGCCGCCGTCGAAGAGGATGCAGCTGCGTTCGAGCGCGCCGATCCGGGCCGGGTCGAGGGGCGGGCCGTCCAGCGTGATCAGGCAGGAGGGTGCGTTCGTCGCTGGCTGGTCGGGCAGGGTCAGGAGGACCGGCTGGCGGTCGTCATGGGGGCCGCCCGCGAGGCCGTGGGGCAGGAAGCCGTCGCCCTGCCACAGATGAAGGTCGAGCCGGTCGAGGCGGGCGGGGGTCGTGGCGCGCAGTTCCACGCGCCAGCCCGCCGCAAGGGCGCGGGTGAGGAGTTGCGGCAGGAGGTCCTCGGCCGGGGAGCGGGTGAGGTGGTAGAAGAGCGCCTTGCCCATCGTCAGGCCGCGCGGGTCTGTTGCGCAACGGGGGCGCGCGGGGGGTGTTGCGCGGTGACGGGCGCGGGGGCGGTTTTGGCCAGCGATTGCTGGATTTCGGCGCGCACGGGGCGTGCGCCGGGCGTGCACCGCGGGTGCACAGGGCGTGCACCGCTTGCGCGCGCCCCGCGGCGGGCGGGGCCGCGCCGGGGGGCGCGGCCTGTCGACAGGTGGTGGCGGGGGGCGAGGGTCACTTGCCCTCGAACCGGTCGCGGACGAGGCGGTCGAGCGTCATCACGCCCCAGCCCGTCGCGCCCTTGGGCGCCAGATCCGTGGCCGAGGGCGGCAGGGTCACGCCCGCGATGTCGATATGCGCCCAGGGCTGACCCTCGGCGATGAAACGCTGCAGGAACTGCGCCGCCGTGATCGAGCCTGCCGCGCGGCCGCCGGTATTCTTCATGTCAGCCAGACGCGACTTGATCAGGCTGTCATAGGACGGACCCAGCGGCAGGCGCCATGCGCCCTCGCCCTCGGCCCTTGCGGCCGAGAGGATGCCGTCGGCCAGCGCGTCGTCATTGGCGAAGACGCCCGCATTGTCATGGCCGAGCGCGATGATGACCGCGCCGGTCAGGGTCGCCAGGTCGATCACGGCGGCGGGCTTGTATTCCTGCTGGGCATACCAGAGCACATCGGCCAGGACGAGGCGGCCTTCGGCATCGGTGTTGATGACCTCGATCGTATCGCCCTTCATGGATTTCACGATGTCGCCGGGGCGCTGGGCGCGGCCGTCGGGCATGTTCTCGACCAGACCGACAAGGCCCACGACATTGGCCTTGGCCCGGCGCAGGGCCAGAGTGCGCATGACGCCCGCCACGACGCCCGCGCCGCCCATATCCATCGTCATCTCTTCCATGCCGGCAGCGGGCTTGATCGAGATGCCGCCCGAATCGAAGACGACGCCCTTGCCGACCAGCGCCAGCGGGGCCTGATCGCCCGCGCCGTTCCAGCGCATCACCACGACCTTGGAGGGCGATTCGCTGCCCTGCCCCACCGCCAGAAGCGCGCGCATGCCCAGCTTGGCGAGCTTCTTCTCTTCGATCACCTCGACCTCGAGGCCCAGTTCGCGCATGGCCAGCAGGCGGTCGGCGAAATCGGTCGTGGTCAGGACGTTGGCCGGTTCGTTGACCAGATCGCGGGTGAAGAACACGCCCTCGGCCAAGGCGGCGGCGTCGGCCGCGGATTTCGCCAGCGATTCGGGGTCCTTGACCATGAAGGTCACGCGGGGCTGCGGGGTTGCGCCGTTCCCGTCGCCGTTCTCGTCATCGTCGCGCTTGCTGCGATAGGCGTCGAAATCGTAGCCGCGCAGCGCAAGGCCCAGCGCGATGTCGCCCGCGCGCTTGTGCGCGCCCGCCATGACCAGCATGTGCTGGCCGCCCAGCCGCGCGCCGATGGCCGCGCCCGCGCGGCGCGCATCAGAGACCGAGGCGCCGGCGGGCAGGTTGACCAGCAGCAGCATCTCGGCCCGCAGGCCCGCCGGGAAGGCCAGTTCCAGCGCCTGACCGGGTTTCAGCGCCTTGCCCGCCTTGGAGCCCAGCGCGCGGGTCGCGGCCTCGCGCAGGGCGCGCGGCAGGCGGCCGGGCAGCTTGCCGTCGGCGCCCAGGATCAGGGCGGCGCGGCCTTCATGCGTGGCAAGCCGGTCGGCGGCGGTTTCGGTAAAGCTGATCTGGACGGGCTGTGTCATCGTTGTCCTCACGTCTGGTTGCGCATGACCCTAGACCCGCGCCCGGCCCTTTTCCAGAGCCGCCCTTGCGGCTAAGCAGGGCGGAATGTCACGCGGCAAAGGGCCGGGATGCGCCAGATCGACCGATACATGCTTGGCCTGCTGACGACCCTTTTCGGGTTCTTCGCGCTGGTCCTGGTCTCGGTCTACTGGATCAACCGGGCGGTGCGGCTGTTCGACGACCTGCTGAATGACGGGCAGACCGCGCTGGTCGTGCTGGAATTCACGGCACTGACCCTGCCCATCGTGATCGCCACCGTCCTGCCGGTCGCGGCCTTCGCGGCGACGGCCTATGGCACGAACCGGCTGTCGAACGAATCCGAGCTGGTCGCCATGCAGGCGGCGGGGCTGTCACCCTGGCGGCTGGCGCGGCCGGTGGCGGTCTTCGGCGTGATGGTCGCGCTGATGGTCGCGGTGCTGGTTCACGGGCTGGTGCCGATGGCGCGGGCGCGGCTGGCCGACCGGCAGGCCGAAATCGCCGAGAACGTGACCGCGCAATTCCTGCGCCCCGGCGCGTTCCAGTATCCGGCGCGGGGGATCACGCTGTTCATCCGCGACGTGGCCGCGGACGGGCGGCTGCTGGACCTGTTCATCGAGGACCGGCGCAATCCACGCGCCGCCGTGACCTATTCCTCGGAGGAGGCTCTTGTCGTGCGGACCGAGACCGGGCCGGTCCTGGTCCTGCTGAACGGCATGAGCCAGTCGCTGCGCGAGGACGGGCCGGGTCTGGCGGTCACGCGCTTTGCCGAGTTCAGCTATGATATCGGGGCGATGACCGGCGGCCGGTCCGAGCGGGGGCGCGATCTG
The DNA here is from genome assembly GCF_030604785.1 of Paracoccus sp. (in: a-proteobacteria). Classification (GTDB taxonomy): domain Bacteria; phylum Pseudomonadota; class Alphaproteobacteria; order Rhodobacterales; family Rhodobacteraceae; genus Paracoccus. The sequence goes on from NZ_JAUVVF010000002.1 coordinate 77,104, forward strand.
CGCGATTACGGCACGCTGCACCTGCTGGCGCCCGATCAGGCGCTGCTGGAAGCCACCGGCGCCAGCGCGGGCGCCGCTCGGGCCGAGGCGCATGAGCGGATCGCCCAGCCGCTTCTGTCGCCGGTGGCCGCGATGCTGGGCTTTGCGACGCTGCTGATCGGCGGGTTCTCGCGCTTTGGGGTCTGGCGGCAGGTGGGCTGGGCAATCCTGGGCCTGATCCTGGTGCAGTTCCTGACGAATGCCGCTGCCGGGCAGGTCGGGCGCAATCCGGGCCTGTGGCCGCTGCTTTACGTGCCGGCGCTGGTCGGCGGAGGCCTTTCGGTCGCGCTGCTGTGGCTGGCCGGGCGGGCGCGCGGGCCGAAAGGGGGCGCGTCATGATCCTGGCGCGGTATCTGGCGCGGCGCTATCTGCGGGTCCTGGCGCTGATCGCGGCGGTCTTCGGGCTGATCCTGTTCCTGATCGACATGATCGAGACCGTGCGCCGCTTTTCGGGCCGCGGCATCGGCCTGTCCGAGGCCGCGGGCATTGCCGCGCTGAACGTGACCGGCAGCTTCTATTCCATCCTGCCGCTGATCACGGTCCTGTCGGGGATCGCGCTGTTCATCGGGCTGGCCCGATCCTCGGAGATGGTGGCGATCCGCGCATCCGGGCGGTCGGCCCTGCGCTGCGTGGCGGTGCCCGCGCTGACCGCGGCGGCGGTGGGGGCGCTGGCGGTCGCGCTGCTGAACCCGCTGGTCGCGGTGACGGGCGGGCTTTACGACGATGCGGTCGCGGCCATCGACCGGGGCGGGCAGCAGACGGTCAGCCTGGGCGAAAGCGAGGTCTGGCTGCGTCAGGGCTTTGAGCAGGGCGGCGGGCAGGTCGTGATCCGCGCCGCGCGGACCAGCCCCGATGCGGCGGTGCTGTATCAGGCGAGCTTCCTGATCTTTGACGAAAGCCGTGGCCCCGTCCGCCGGATCGAGGCGCGCGAGGCGCGGCTGGAACCGGGCGAATGGGTGCTGACGGGCGCGCGCGACTTTCCGCTGGATGCTCCCAATCCGCAGGCCGCGATGGTCGAGCACGAGACGCTGCGCCTGCCCTCGGAGCTGACGGCCCAGCGCATCCGCGAAGGCTTCGGGCGCCCCGATGCGGTGCCGGTCTGGCAATTGCCCGCCTTCATCGACGGGCTGGAGCGCGCGGGCTTTTCCGCCGCCCGCCACAAGGTCTGGTTCCAGATGGAGCTGGCGCGGCCCGCGATGATGGCCGCGATGATCCTGATCGCGGCGGCCTTCACGATGCAGCATGTGCGCGGCCGCAATACGGGCGCGGCGGTGCTGATGGCCTTTGGCGGGGGGATTGCGCTGTTCTTCCTGCGCAATCTGGCGCAGGTTCTGGGCGATAACGGACAGATCACGCCGGAAATGGCCGCATGGACCCCGCCCGCCGTGGGCGCGGCCCTGGCCGTCGCCCTGATCCTGAAGCGAGAGGACGGATGACCCGCAACCGCCTGATCCTGACCTCGGCGTTGGCCCTGATGATCGGGGCCGCGGCCGCATCGGCGCAAGACGGACCCGACGTCCCGTTTCTGGACATGTCGGGCATGAGCGGCACGCCCTTGGCCGATCGCAGCGGCGGCGCCGCGCTGGCCCCCGCCGCGCAGGAGCTGGGCAGCGCCCCGGTGGGCGACCGCACACCCACGCCCGCCCGCCCCGAGACGGCCGATCCCGACCAGCGCGTCACCCTGCCCGGCTCGGCCGGAGCGCGGCAGGGCGGCGCGGCCACGGTGCTGGCCGATCACGTCGCGCTGCAGGGGGACCGGACGCTGATCGCCTCGGGCGGGGTGGTGGTCTGGTATCAGGGCGCGCGTCTGGTCGCCTCGCGCATCATCGTGGACGGGGCCACGGGCGATCTGACGCTGGAAGGGCCGATCCACCTGTCGCGGCCCGGCGCCTCGGATCCCGATGCCGAGGCCGTGCTGATCGCGGATGCGGGCCAGATCGACGGCGAATTGCAGGACGGCATCCTGCGCGGCGCGCGCATGGTCATCGCCCGCGAATTGCAGCTGGCCGCGACCGAGGCCGAACGCAGCCAGGGCGGCCGGATCACCACGCTGCGCCGGGTTGCGGCCTCGTCCTGCCAGATCTGCGCGGGCGATCCCGCCCCCCTGTGGGAGATCCGTGCCCGCAGCATCACCCACGATGCCGAGACGCGGCGCCTGTCCTTCGAGCATCCGCAATTCCGCGCCTTCGGCGTGCCGCTGGCGCAGGCGCCCTTCACGATCACCGCGCCCGATCCGACCGTCCTGCGGCAGAGCGGCTTTCTGCGCCCGCAGTTCCGCACGACCTCGGGGCTGGGCTTCGGGATCAAGCTGCCCTATTTCCAGACACTGGGCGATCAGGCGGATGTGACGCTGACGCCCTATCTGTCCTTTGGCCGCACGCGCACGCTGGAGGCGCGCTATCGCCACGCCTTCGTCAACGGCGCGACCGAATGGAACGGCGCGATCAGCCGCGACGACCTGCGATCGGGCAGCACGCGCGGCTATGTCTTTGGCGCGGCGCTGTTCGAGCTGGCGCGCGGCTACCGGCTTGCGGCGCAGCTGCAGGCCGCCTCGGACCGGGCCTATCTGCTGGATTACGGCGTCACGAATGCCGATCGGCTGTGGTCGGGCGTCTCGGTCGAGCGGGTGCGCCGCGACCGGCTGTTCTGGGGCCGGGTCGGGAATTACCATTCGCTGCGCGAGGACGAGGACAACGCGACATCGCCCGCCCAGGTCGCCACCGCGATCTGGATGCGCCGGATGAGCCCCGACCTGATCGGCGGCGAGGCGCTGCTGGAATGGTCGGTCCATGCCCATCGCCGCCCCTCGGACGAGAACATCGTCGGGCGCGACGTGGCGCGCGGTTCGGTCGGGGTCGATTGGCGGCGCCATGCGATCCTGCCGGGCGGCGTGGTGGCCGCCGCGCTGACCTCGCTGCAGGCCGATCTCTATCGGATCGCGCAGGATGACGGGTTCGAGCCGGTCGTGGGGCGGCTGGACCCGCTGATCGGCGCCGAACTGCGCTGGCCGCTGGCGGGCGGCACGGGCGCGGCCACCCATCTGGTCGAGCCGGTGATCCAGCTTCTCTATTCGCCGCAGGGCAATGACGACGACATCCCAAACGAGGACAGCCGCCTGATCGAGTTCGACGAGGGCAACCTGTTTTCCGCCAATCGCTTTCCGGGCTGGGATGCGCGCGAGACGGGCCTGCGCGCCAATGTCGGCGCGACCTGGACGCGGCTGGACCCGGCGGGCTGGTCGATCGGGCTGACGGGGGGACGCGTCTTCCGGGCACGCAGCCAAGAGACATTCTCGGAGGCGGGGCCGCTGGCGGGGCGGCGTTCGGACTGGCTGCTGGCGGCGCATTTCGACAGCAATGACGGCCTGGCCATCGCCAACCGGGCGCTGTTCGACGATTCGCTGACCGTGTCGCGCAACGAATTGCGGCTGGGCTGGCTGCGGCCCGACCTGCAGATCTCGGCCGGGCATCTGTGGATCGCCAGCGATGCCGAGGAAGGCCGCGCCAGCGACACGAGCGAACTGGCCGCCACGGTGGGCTGGCAGATCGCCGATGGCTGGTGGGGCGCGGCCGAGACGCGCTATGACTTTGCCGCCGACCGCGCGCAGCGGGCCTCGCTGCGGGTGACCTATCGCAACGAATGCCTGGCGGTCGAGACGGGCGTGACGCGGCGCTTTACCTCGTCGGATCTGGTGCGGCCCGAGACCAGTCTGGACCTGTCCGTGCGGCTGGCGGGTTTCGGGCAATCGCCCGGCGGTCCCGGCACGGTGGCGCGGCGCAACTGCATGCGCTAGATTGCGCGGCAAGACGAATGAAAGAGGGCGGCGAATGCGGCATTTCCTATCCGGCATGATCCTGGCGGCGGCTCTTGGCCTTCCGCTTGCGCTGCCCGTGGCGACCCCGGCTGCGGCCCAGGGGCTGTTCCAGCCGGTCATCTACGTCAATGACAGCGCCGTGACCCGCTACGAGGTCGAGCAGCGGCAGCGCTTCATGCGCTTTCTGGGCGCGGGCGAGACCAGCATGGCCGATGCCCAGAACGCGCTGGTCGATGACCGGCTGCGCCTGCAGGCCGCCCGCCGGCTTGGCATCGAGATCACCCCCGAGGGCCTGGCCGCCGGGCAGGAGGAATTCGCCGGCCGCGCGGGCCTGACCACGGACGAGCTGATCCAGCGCCTGGCGCAGGGCGGGATCGAGCCGCAGGTCTTCCGCGACTTCATCGAGGCCGGCACCGTCTGGCGCGAGGTCGTGCGCGCGCGTCTGCTGGCGCAGATCAGCGTCTCGGAGGCCGAGGTCGAACAGGAGCTGCGCCGCGTTCTGGAAACCCCGATCATCGACCGCGTGGCCCTGTCGGAACTGATCATCCCTGCGCCTCCGGGGCAGGAGGCGCAGGCCATGGCCATCGCGCAGCGGATCGCGGCCTCGAACCCGACCGAGGCGCAATTCGCCGCCGCCGCGCGCGAATTCTCGGCCGTGCCCTCGGCCGAGCAGGGCGGGCGGCTGGACGTGGTGCGGCTGAACGAATTGCCGCCCTCGCTGGTGCCGATCATCACGGCGCTGCAGCCGGGCCAGGTCACGCAGCCGCTGACGGTCGAGGGCGCGGTGGTGCTGTTCTTCCTGCGCGACGCGCTTGGCACGGTGCGTCCCGGCGCGCGCGCCGAGGTGCTGGATTACATGACCCTGCGCCTTGCTACCCAGGCCGAGGCCGCGCGGCTGGCCCAGATCACCCGGAATTGCGACGACCTTTACACCCAGGCGGGCGCGGCCGCCCCGCAGATCCGCCGCCAGACCCAGGCGCCCGAGGCGATCCCGGCGCTGATCGCCACGCGGCTGGCCTCGATGGACCCGGACGAGGCGACCTCGCTGCCCCTGGGCGACGGGACGGCGGAGCTGGTGATGCTGTGCTCGCGCCAGCCGGCGCTGGCGCCGCTGCCGCCCCCGAACGTGCCGGTGACGGCCGAGCAGCCCGACGGGATCGGCACGACCCCCGAGGGCGTCCCCGCGCGCGAGGACATCCGCAACCAGGTCTTCAACCGCAAGATCACGGCGGCGGCGGACAATCTTCTGGCCGATCTGCGCGCCGATGCGCTGATCCGGCGTCCCTGATGGCCGGTCGCATCCTGCTGACTTCGGGCGATCCGGCAGGGATCGGCCCGGAACTGGCGCCGCTGGCGCTGGCCTCGGGCGTCGATCTGGTCTGGCTGGGCGATCCGCGTCACCTGCCGCAGGGCGCGCCGGTGGCCGAGATCGCCGAACCCTCGGACCCGGTTCCGCCCGGTCATCTGCCGGTGCTGCGCCATGACTTTCCCGCCCTGGCGCATCCCGGCCAGCCCGACCCGGCCAATGCGGCGGCGACGGTCGCGGTGATCGAGCGCGCGGCCCGGCTGGCGCTGGCGGGCAAGGTCGCGGCGATCACCACCGCGCCGATCAGCAAGGAGGCGCTGCAGACAGGGGCGGGCTTTGCCTTTCCGGGCCATACCGAATTTCTGGCCCATCTGGCAGGCGATGTGCCGGTGGCGATGATGCTAGCCTCGACCACGGTCACGCCGCCCTGCCGGGTCGTGCCCGCGACGATCCACATTCCGCTGGCCGATGTGCCCGGCGCGCTGACGGAAGCGGCGCTGGAGCAGGCGATCCGGTTGACCCATGCCGGACTGATCCGCGATTTCGGCATCCGCGCGCCCCGGATCGCGGTGGCCGGGCTGAACCCCCATGCGGGCGAAGGCGGACGGATGGGCCTGCAGGAGCAGCAGATGATCGCGCCCCTGATCGCGCGGCTGCGGGCCGAGGGGCTGCATGTCACCGGCCCCCTGCCCGCCGACACGATGTTTCACGCCCCTGCCCGCGCGCATTACGACGCGGCGATCTGCGCCTATCACGACCAGGCGCTGATCCCGATCAAGACGCTGGATTTCGCGGGGGGCGTGAACGTGACGCTTGGCCTGCCCTTCATCCGGACCTCTCCCGATCACGGCACGGCCTTCGACATCGCGGGCAAGGGGCTGGCCGATCCCTCCTCCACGATCGCGGCACTGAAGATGGCCGAGGCGATGGCAAAGGCCCGCGCATGAGCACGATCGACGACCTTCCGCCGCTGCGTCAGGTGATCGCCACGCATGACCTGCGCGCCAAGAAGCAGCTGGGACAGAACTTTCTGCTGGACCTGAACCTGACGGCCAAGATCGCGCGGCAGGCGGGCGATCTGACGGGCTGCGACGTGCTGGAGATCGGCCCAGGCCCCGGCGGGCTGACCCGAGGCCTGCTGGCCGAGGGGGCGCGCCATGTGCTGGCCATCGAAAAGGACGAACGCGCCCTGCCCGCCCTGGCCGAGATCGCCGCCCGCTATCCGGGCCGCCTGACCGTGATCCATGGCGACGCGCTGCAGATCGACCCGCTGGCGCATCTGACGCCGCCGATCCGGGTGGCGGCGAACCTGCCCTATAATGTCGGGACGGAATTGCTGATCCGCTGGCTGACGCCGGCGCAATGGCCGCCCTTCTGGGAATCGCTGACGCTGATGTTCCAGAAGGAGGTCGCCGAACGCATCGTCGCGCGGCCCGGCGACAAGGCCTATGGGCGACTGGCGCTGCTGGCGCAATGGCGGGCCGAGGCGCGGATCGTCATGCATCTGGCGCCCGAGGCCTTTGTCCCCGCGCCCAAGGTCCATTCGGCGGTGGTCCATCTGACCGCCCTGCCCGAACCGCGCCATCCCGCCGATCCGGCGGTCCTGTCGCAGGTGACGGGCGCGGCCTTCAACCAGCGGCGCAAGATGCTGCGCGCGGCGCTGAAGGGGTTGCATCCGCAGATCGAGGCCCTGCTGGAGGCCGCCGGCATTCCGCCCACCGCCCGCGCCGAAGAGATCGGGCTGGACCGGTTCTGCGCGCTGGCCCGCGCGCTGGCCGAGGCGCGCCGCCCGGCCTGACGGCTTTCCTCTTGCCGCGACGAAAAAGGCCGCAGCGCGGGGCTGCGGCCTTGGCATTGGTGCAAAAAGGCGGAGCTCAGTCCCCGGATCCTTCGGCGGGCGCGCCCGCGGCGGCGGCGGGCTTGCGCCGGCTGCGGGTCGCGGTGCTGCGCGGCGCCGTTTCCTCGCCGCCGGCGCTGCGCGGGCGGCTGCTGCGGCGCGACCGGGGCTTGGCTTCGGCGGTGTCCGGAGCCTCGGCGGCCTCGGCAGCTTCGGGGGTCTCGACCGGGCCGGTCTCGACCTCGTCGCCGACGGGATCGGGCAGGGCCGGCGCATCCTCGGCCGGGGCCGGTTCGGGACGGGGCTCGGGGCGCTGCTCGGTTCGCGGCTCGGGCGCGCGGGGCGCCTGTTCGCGGGGCTGGTGGTCGCGGGGCTGATGCTCGCGCGGCTGGTCGTCGTCCTGGGCGCGGCCCTGCTGGGCGTGGCCGCCCTGATGACCGCCGTTCTGGCCGCCCTGATGGCCATGCTGCCCGTTGCCGTTCTGCTGGGGCTGGCGTTCGGCCATCTCGCGCTGAGCCTCGCCCAGCATGCGGGTGTAGTGCTCGGCATGCTGCAGGAAGCTCTGCTCGGCCACGCGGTCATGGGACAGCTGGGCGTCGCGCGCCAGCGTCAGGTATTTCTCGATGATCTGCTGGGGCGTGCCGCGCACCTTGCCCTCGGGGCCCGAGCTTTCGAACACGCGGTTGACGATGTTCCCAAGGGAACGCTGGCGGTTCGACTTGCTGCGCGAACGTGATTTGGATGATCTCATCAGTCTGTCTGTCAGGTTGTCGGGTCGTCTTGGCAGAGGCTTCGACGCACGGCGTTGGATGACGGCAGCATCGGCGTCTATGCCAATGCGCTCAGCCCTGCCTCGCCCCTCGATGGGCGCGCATGGCGCCCCTTGCGGTATCGGCATTGTCAGGCTGACCGATGCGAGGGGTTCCCCCCTCGTCACGCAGCCGACTAACCATGCCTGTCGCCCCGAGACAAGCGAAATCTTGGCAAAATGGCGCAGATGGGCGGCAATTGGCGGGTCAGGCGGGGAATTCGGCCACAACCACCCGGTCGCGCCCGTCCAGATCGGGCCGGATCGAGACCCGTGCCCCGGCCGCCGCGAAGATCGCCGCCACATCGGCGCCTTGGCTTGCGCCGATCTCGACCAGGACATGCCCGCCCGGCGCCAGATGCGCCCGGCAGCCCGAGGCAATGGCGCGATAGGCCGACAGCCCGTCGCCGCCATCGGTCAGGGCGGAATGGGGCTCCCAGTCGCGGACATCGGGGGCAAGGCCCGCCATCTCGGAGGCCGCGATATAGGGAGGGTTCGAGACGATCAGGTCGAAGACGCCCTCGACGCCCTGAAACCAGTCGGCGCGGCGGAAGCGGGCATCGACGCCGATCCGGCGGGCATTGTGGCGGGCCACTTCCAGCGCGGCATCCGAGAGGTCGGTGCCGGTGCCGCGCGTCCCCGGCCGCGCGGCCAGAAGCGAGATCAGGATCGCGCCCGTGCCGGTGCCCAGATCCAGCGCCGTCCGCCAGGGAAGGGTCAGCGCGGCCTCGACCAGGGCCTCGGTCTCGGGGCGGGGGTCAAGCGTGTCGCGCGTGACCTTGAAGCGATGCGCCCAGAAATCGCGGTAGCCCACGATCTGGGCGACGGGCTGGCGCAGCGCCCGGGCGGCGATGCCGTGATGGAAGGCGGCGGCCTGATCGGCGGTCAGGGCGCGATCCTCGGTCATCCGAAGGGCGCCGGGTTCGATTTCCAGGACGGCGGCCAGGATGCGGTCGGCGTCGCGCGAGGCGCCCTCGATCCCTGCGGCGCGCAGAAGGGCCGCGCCTTCGGCCTGGGCGTCCGACAGCCTCATTGCGCCATGGCCAGACGGGCCGCCTGATCATGGGCGGTCAGCGCGTCGATGATCTCGGACAGGTCGCCCGCCATGATCCGGTCCAGCGCGTAGAGCGTCAGGTTGATTCGGTGATCGGTCATGCGGCCCTGCGGAAAGTTGTAGGTGCGAATGCGTTCGGAGCGGTCGCCGCTGCCGACCTGGCTCTTGCGGTCGGCGGCGCGTTCGGCATCGGCGCGCATCCGTTCGGCATCGTAGAGCCTTGCGCGCAGGACCGCCATGGCATTGGCGCGGTTCTGGTGCTGCGATTTCTCGGAGCTGGTCACGACGATGCCGGTGGGAAGGTGCGTGATCCGCACCGCCGAGTCGGTCGTGTTGACGTGCTGGCCGCCCGCCCCCGAGGCGCGCATCGTGTCGATGCGGATATCAGAGGCCGGGATGTCGATATCGACCTCTTCCGCCTCGGGCAGGACCGCCACCGTCGCGGCCGAGGTATGGATGCGCCCGCCCGATTCGGTCTCGGGGACGCGCTGGACGCGGTGCACGCCGGATTCGTATTTCAGCCGGGCAAAGACCCCCTCGCCCGCGATCCGCACGACGGCCTCGCGCACGCCGCCCAGTTCCGTCCGCGTCAGTTCGAGGATCTGGAAGTCCCATCCCTGCATCTCGGCATGGCGGCGATACATGTCCAGAAGATCGCCCGCGAACAGGGCGGCCTCGTCTCCGCCGGTGCCGGGGCGGATCTCCAGGATCGCCGGGCGCGCATCGGCCGCGTCCCGGGGCAGCAGCGCGATGCGCAGGGCCTGTTCCAGCGCGGGAAGCTCGGCCTCGAGCCGGCGCAGCTCGTCGGCGGCCAGATCGCGCATCTCGGGATCGGCCAGCATCGCCTCGGCTTCGGCGCGGCCCGCCTGACCGGCGCGCCACAGGGCGATCTGCTCGACCACGGGCTTCAGTTCGGAGTATTCGCGGCTGATCCGCGCGATCTGGTCGGCGGCGGCGCCGGCATTCAGCTGCGCCTCGAGAAACTCGAAACGCTGGACGATCTGGATCAGGCGGTCTTCGGGCAACATCGGACCGGATTACAGCCAGGCCTGCCGCAGGACAAGCCGCGCCGAGACGATGCGGCGGCGGGGGTCCGGGGGGCGCCCCAGCCCCCCGGCACGGCGCGGGACGCAGATCAACGCCGGTTCCAGCCCAGCAGCGCGATCAGCTCGACTGCGACATGCGCCCCCGCGATCGCCGTGGCCCCGGTCGTGTCATAAGGCGGCGAGACCTCGACCACGTCGCCGCCGATCAGGTCGATCCCCGCCAGCCCGCGCAGCAAGGCCGCCGCCTGCCAGCTGGCCAGCCCGCCCCAGACCGGCGTGCCCGTGCCGGGCGCAAAGGCCGGGTCCAGCGCGTCGATGTCGAAGGTCAGGTAGCAGGGCCTCTCGCCCACGACCGCCCTGATCCGCGCCAGCGTGGCGTCGATCCCGTCGCGATGGATCGAGGGCGCGTCGAGGATCGTCACCCCCATCGTGTCGGGATTGTCGGTCCTGATCCCGACCGAGACGGTGCCCGCCGGGTGCACCAGCCCCTCGCGGATGGCCTTGTAGAGGAAGGTGCCGTGATCGATCCGCGCGGGATCGTCATCGGCCCAGGTGTCGGAATGGGCGTCGAACTGGATTAGCGCCACCGGCCCGCGCCGCGCCGCCACCGCCCGCAGGATCGGCAGCGTGACGAAGTGGTCGCCCCCCAGCGAGACCGGCGCCGCCCCCGCATCGAGGATCGCGCCCAGATGCGCCTCGATCCGGGCGGGCACGTCATGGACCGCCGCATAATCGAACGCCATGTCGCCGTAATCGACGATGTCCAGCAGGCTGAACGGATCGCAGCCCCAGCCATAGGGCGCGTCGAAGGCCTGCAGGGTCGAGGCCTCGCGGATCGCGCGCGGCCCGAACCGCGCGCCGGGCCGGTGCGTCACCGCCTGATCGAAGGGGATGCCCGTGACGGCCACATCCACCCCGGCCAGATCCTTGCTGTAGCGGCGGCGCAGGAAGCTGACGGCGCCGCCAAAGGCGTTCTCGTAGGACAGGCCGCGCAGGCTTTCGCGCGTGAAGGCCTGATCCACCTGGTTCTTCGCGTCTTCCAGCGCCATCGCATCCTCCTGCTTGCCGCCGCCACTCTGCGGCGCGGCCCGGGGACCCGCAAGCTCGATTGCGGCTCGGCCCCGTGCCGCAGGGCGCGCCCGTGGGCCCGAATCGCCTTGCATTTCCCGGCCGCGCCCCTATAAGACCCCATCCTTCCGCCGCGATTTGACTCAATCGGCGCAGCCTCTCGTGACGGGATGCGGAAGGTCAGCCCGTCGATGAAATGCGCCCGGACACAGAAAGGATCGCCATGCCTCTGTATGAGCATGTGCTGATCGCCCGTCAGGACCTGTCGAACACGCAGGCCGAAGGGCTGATCGAACATTTCTCGACCGTTCTCGCCGACAATGGCGGCAAGGTCGTCGAGCACGAATACTGGGGTGTGCGCACCCTCGCCTACAAGATCAACAAGAACCGCAAGGGCCATTACGCCTTCCTGCGTTCGGACGCCCCTTCGGCCGCCGTCCAGGAGATGGAGCGTCTGGCCCGTCTGCATGACGACGTGATGCGCGTGATGACCGTCCGCGTGGACGAGCATCAGGACGGCCCGTCGGTCCAGATGCAGAAGCGCGAAGAGCGCGGCGAGCGTGGCGACCGTCCGCGCGGCGACCGTGGTGATCGCGGCGACCGTGGCGATCGCGCTGACCGCGGCGAACGCCGCGAGCGGAACTGAGAGGATCTGAACCATGGCGAACAAACCCTTCTTCCGCCGCCGCAAGGTCTGCCCGTTCTCGGGTGAGAACGCGCCCGCGATCGACTACAAGGACACGCGCCTGCTGCAGCGCTACATTTCCGAACGCGGCAAGATCGTGCCTTCGCGCATCACCGCCGTCTCGGCCAAGAAGCAGCGCGAGCTGGCCCGTGCGATCAAGCGCGCCCGCTTCCTCGCCCTGCTGCCCTATGTCGTGAAGTAAGGAGACCTGAGAGATGCAAGTCATCCTGCTGGAACGTGTGGCCAAGCTGGGCCAGATGGGCGACGTCGTGAACGTCAAGCAAGGCTATGCGCGCAACTTCCTCTTGCCGCAGGGCAAGGCGCTGCGCGCCTCGGAAGCCAACATCAAGGCTTTCGAAGGCCAGAAGGTGCAACTGGAAGCCCGCAACGCCGAGACCAAGGCCGAAGCGCAGGCCGTGGCCGAGAAACTGGACGGGCAGACCTTCGTGGTCATCCGTTCGGCCTCGGATTCGGGCGCGCTTTACGGTTCGGTCACGACCCGCGACGCGGCCGATGCCGCGACCGAAGCCGGCTTCTCGGTGGATCGCAAGCAGGTCGTCCTGCGCGCGCCCATCAAGGAACTGGGCATGCATGACGTCAGCGTCGTGCTGCACCCCGAGGTCGAGGCGACGATCACCCTGAACGTCGCGCGTTCCGCCGAAGAGGCCGAACTGCAGGCCCAGGGCAAGTCGATCCAGGATCTGGCCGCCGAGGCCGATGCCGAGGCCGAATTCGAGATCGCCGAGCTGTTCGACGATATCGGCGGCGCCTCGTCGGACGAGGACGGCGACGACCGCAACTGATCTTTGTCAAAAAGGTCAGACAATTTGCCGCGCCGGGAAACCGGCGCGGTTTTCATTTGTTGAACGCCCGTCTCCACCTGCAATTGTGAAAACGGACGGCGCGACCTATCATGGACATGATGATCGGACAGACCGGGGCCATGCATGTCCCGGCAGGGAACCTGGCGATGACGGATGCCTTGAGCCGCCTTCTGGCGGAACGCGACTGGGTGATGGCCGACGGGGCGACCGGCACGGCGCTGTTCAACATGGGCCTGGATGCGGGCAGCCCCGCCGAATTGTGGAACGCGACCCGACCCGAGGCGATCCTGACGCTGCATGCCGACGCGCTGGCCGCCGGGTCCGACCTGTTCCTGACCAACAGCTTTGGCGCGAATGCGGGCCGGTTGCGCCTGCACGGCCTGTCGGATCGCGTGGCCGAGCTGAACCGTCTGGCCGCCGGGCTGGGCCGCGAGGCCGCCGACCGCGCCGGGCGTCCGGTCGTGGTGGCGGGCAGTATGGGACCGATCGGTGACTTCATGGCCCCGATGGGCAGCCTGACCCATGCCGCCGCCGTCGAGATCTTTCACGAACAGGCCGAGGCGCTGCGCGAGGGCGGGGCCGACATCCTCTGGGTCGAGACGCTGGCCTCGCTGGAGGAATTGCGCGCCGCCGCCGAGGCTGCGCAGCGTGCGGACATGCCGTGGTGCGGGGCGCTCAGCTTCGACACGGCGGGGCGGACGATGATGGGCACCACCCCCGCGCAACTGGCCGCCGCGGTCGAGCGTCTGCCGAACCCGCCCGTCGCCTATGGCGCGAATTGCGGCGTCGGCGCGTCGGACCTGTTGCGGACGGTGGCCGCGCTGGTCGCCTCGGGCAACGAACGCCCGCTGATCGCCAAGGGCAATGCCGGCGTCGCGCGGCTGGAGGGCGGGCATCTGCATTACGACGGCACGCCCGAATTGATGGCCGATTACGCCTGTCTGGCGCGCGATCTGGGCGTGCGCGTGATCGGCGGCTGCTGCGGCACGATGGCCGCGCATCTGCGCGCCATGCGCGAGGCGCTTGAGACGCGCCCGGCGGGCCCGCGCCCAACGCTGGACCAGATCGCGGCAAGGCTGGGCGCCTTCAGCGCCGGGTCCGAGGATGACCGCCTGACCATCGGCCGCCGGAACTAGAACAGCGACAGCTGGTCCCCGGCGCGGGGCGGCGCCCCGAAGCGCGAGCAGTCCAGCGCGGGCGAGCCCTCGGCATAGCCCAGCCTGCGCCGCGCCAGCCGGAAACGCTGGCGGGCCAGATCGGCCTCGATCCCCTCGCCCCGGAAGCGGTGGCCGAAGCGCGGATCATTGTCGCGCCCGCCCCGCATAGCCTGCACGCGGTTCATCACATGCGCGGCCATGCCGGGCCGGTGCCGTTCCAGCCAGTCGCGGAACAGGGGCGCGACCTCGTGCGGCAGGCGCAGGGGGATCATGCTGGCCGTGGTCGCGCCCGCCTCGCGCGCGGCGGTCAGGATCGCCTCGATCTCGGGCTCGGTCAGGACGGGGATGACGGGGGCGACCATCACCCGGACGGGCACCCCCGCGCGGGCCAGCGCGCGGATCATCTGCAGCCGCGTGGCGGGCGCGGGGGCGCGGGGTTCCAGCGCGCGGGCGAGCCCCGCATCCAGCGTGGTGACGCTGATCCCCACCGCGGCCAGATCGCGCGCGGCCAGTTCCGCCCACAGGTCCAGATCGCGCAGGACCGTCCGCCCGCGCGTCACCAGCGTCACCGGATGATTCCAGTCGCGCAGCACCCGCAGGATGCCGGGCATGATCTCGAGTTTCGATTCCACCGGCTGATAGGGGTCGGTGTTCGTGCCAAGCGCGATGGGCGCGGGCTTGTAGGCGGGCCGCGCCAGTTCGCGTTCCAACAGGCGGGCGGCATCGGGCTTGGCGGTGATCTTCGTCTCGAAGTCCAAGCCCGGCGACAGGCCGAGATAGCCGTGGCTGGGCCGCGCATAGCAATAGATGCAGCCATGTTCGCAGCCCCGATAGGGGTTGATCGAGCGGTCAAAGGAAATGTCGGGCGAGGTACTGCGCGTGATGATGCTGCGCGGCTGTTCAAAGGCCAGTTCGGTTCGCAGCAGCGTCTCGTCCTCGGGGATGTCCCAGCCGTCGGATTCGCGCAGCCGCGTCTGGGTGTCGAACCGCCCGGCCGGGGCCGAGGCGGCGCCGCGCGCCTTGAGGCGCAGATGGGGATCGCGGGGCGGCAGCATGCGCGCAGGATAGAACATTCACGGAACATCGCCAAGTCCCAAGCGGGTTGATCTTGGACGCCCGCATTCACATCTTGCAGATCAGGCAATGAGGGAACGCGATGAGCACCGATTACACCCCGCCCAAGGTCTGGACCTGGGACAAGGAAAACGGCGGCCAGTTCGCCAGCATCAACCGCCCCACGGCAGGGGCGCGCTTTGACCGCGAGCTGCCGCGCGGTGATCACCGGTTCCAGCTGTATTCGCTGGCCACGCCGAACGGGCAGAAGGTCACGATCCTCTTCGAGGAATTGCTGGAGGCGGGCCATGACGCGGAATACGACGCCTGGCTGATCAGGATCGGCGATGGCGACCAGTTCGGCAGCGGCTTCGTGGCGGCCAATCCCAACAGCAAGATCCCTGCGCTGATGGATCACGGCACCGACCCGGCGCGGCGCGTGTTCGAATCGGGCGCGATCCTGCTGTATCTGGCCGAGACCTTCGGGGCCTTCCTGCCGAAAGACCCGGCGGCGCGGACCGAGGCGCTGAACTGGCTGTTCTGGCAGATGGGATCGGCCCCGTTCCTGGGCGGGGGTTTCGGGCATTTCTACGCCTATGCCCCGACCAAGATCGAATATGCGATCGACCGCTACGCGATGGAGACCAAGCGCCAGCTCGACGTGCTGGACCGGCATCTGGCTGCCAACCGCTTCATGGCGGGCGATGAGTATTCCATCGCCGACATGGCCATCTGGCCGTGGTATGGCCAGCTTCTGGCGGGCAAGCTGTATGGCGACGCGGCGACCTTCCTTGACACCGCCAGCTACGGCCATGTCCGGCGCTGGCAGGAAGAGATCGCGGCCCGACCCGCCGTGCGGCGCGGCGTGATGGTCAACAAGACCTCGGGTCAGCCCTCGGAGCAATTGCACGAGCGGCATTCGGCCTCGGATTTCGAGACCATGACCGAGGACAAGCGCGCCGCTCAGACCGGGGCGTAATAGCCGTATCCTGCGGCCTCGGTGAAGCCGAGGCCGCGATAGAGCGCGCGCGCGGCGGCATTGCCCTCGGACACGGCAAGGGCCAGCCGCGCGGCGCCCTGTTCGGCGGCCCAGAACGCGGCCTGCCGCACCATCCAGCCGGCCAGACCCTGCCGGCGGAAGTCGGGCAGCACCTCGAGCCCGTGCAGCATCGCCACATCGCCCGCAGCCGCGACGAAGCCCGCCGCCGCCGCGCGGTCATGCAGGCGCCCGAGCAGAGCGGCCTTGGGCAGGGCGACACGATCCATTACGGCCTGACGGGCGGGGTTGATGTTGCCCGCCTCCCAGATGCGGCGCTGGATCGCCAGAGGCGGCCAGAGCGCAAAGCCCGTCACCGGCGGCAGCGGCCGGTCGGTCAGCGCGGCCACGGGCGCCTCGAGCACCAAAGTCGGGATTTCCAGGCCGTAGCCCCGGTCGGTCAGTGCCGCGATCAGCGCCTGATCGGCATTCCAGGCGCGAAAAAGCGGGCGCTGGCCCCATTCGCGGTGCTGCGCCTCGGCCAGGGGAATGTCGTCCGGCCGCCAATCCGGCAGGGCGCGGGCGGAACTGACGCGGCCTCCGGCGCCCTCGCCCAGCCCCACCAGAAAGCCGCCCGCCCGTTCGGTCCGGGCGGGCGGCCAGCTTGCCTCGAAGGCATGGGCCAGGGCGGGGTCGGGCAGGCGCGTCACAGTCCGATCCGGGCGCGCAGATCGGCCATCGCGGCATCGACGCGCGCCTGATCCAGCCCGCGCACGACAAGGTTCGTCCCCCAGCCGGTCGCGTCATGGAAGGGATAGCTGCCAAGCGACAAGTCGGCATATTCGGCGGCCACGGCCTTCAGCTCTTCGGCCACGTCGCTTTCGCCGCGCCGCACCTCGACCGTGGCCGAACAGACCGGCCGCCCGGCCGAAAGGCGCGGCAGAAGCCAGTCCACCATCGCGCGGAACACTTCGGGCACGCCCGCCATCACATGGGTGTTGCCGATGGAAAAGCCCGGCGCGGCCGAGACCGCATTGTCGATCAGCGTCGCGCCGACCGGGATGCGCGCCATCCGCAGGCGGTTCTCGGTCAAAACGGTGCCCATCCGGTCGCAACGGGCCTGAAGCAGGGCGCGGGCCTCGTCGTTGATCTCGATCCCGGTGCCGTGGGCGGCGGCGACGGCATCGGCGGTGATGTCGTCATGCGTCGGCCCGATCCCGCCCGAGGTGAACAGCAGGTCGTAATCGCCGCCCAGGCTGCCATCCAGCGCCCGGATCGCCGCGACGATGCGGTCATGGTCGTCGGACACCACGCGGATCTCGCGCAGATCGAAGCCCGTCGCCGACAGGACCTGCGCCAGATGATGCGCATTGCCCTCGCGGGTGCGCCCCGAGAGGATCTCGTCCCCGATGACAAGGATCGCTGCGGTGGGATTGTCGGACTGCATTTCCTGCCCTTTTCGATGATGCCCCTTCTTCTAAGCGCCCGTGCGGGGCTGGAACAAGTGCGGCATCGCGTCTATCTAGGCGGGATGACGAAAGGAACCGCAATGGACGAAGGCCGCATCACCCGCGAGGGCATCCGCATCCACCTGGCCGAGGATTTCGAGGGGATGCGCAAGGCAGGCCGGGTCGCGGCGCGGATCCTGGACGAGGTCGGGCCGCTGGTCCAGCCGGGCGCCACGACCGGCGCGCTGGACGATTTCATCCGCACCCGGATCGAGGAACTGGGCGTCACCTCGGCCACGATCGGCTATCGCGGCTACCAGCATGCCAGCTGCATCAGCGTGAACCATGTGGTCTGCCACGGCATCCCCGGAGACAAGGTGCTGCAGGACGGCGACATCCTGAACATCGACGTGACCGTGATCGTCGAGGGCTGGTTCGGCGATACCAGCCGCATGTATGTGGCCGGCCGCGCGCCGCTCAAGGCGCAGCGCCTGATCCAGGTGACGCATGATGCGCTGATGAAGGGGATCGAGGCCGTCCGCCCCGGCGCGACCTTCGGCGATATCGGCCACGCGATCCAGAGCCATGCCGAGGGCCACCGCATGTCGGTCGTGCGCGATTTCTGCGGCCACGGCATCGGCAAGGTGTTCCACGCGCCCCCGAACGTGCTGCATTTCGGCCGCCCCGGAAAGGGCCCGGTCCTCGAAGAGGGCATGATCTTCACCATCGAGCCGATGATCAATCTGGGCAGGCCCGAGACCAAGGTCCTGGCGGATGACTGGACGGCGGTGACGCGCGACAAGTCGCTCTCGGCGCAGTTCGAGCATTCGATCGGCGTCACCGCCGACGGCTGCGAGATCTTCACCCCGTCAGAGAAGTTCTTCCCAGACTTCAGCTGAGGCGCGATTGCGTCCCGCGAAGCCCCGGGGGGCTGCACCCCCGGTCCCCCCGAGCGCGCCCACGCCCCCGCCAAAGCCGATCGGCACCAGCGCCCTGTCACGGCGCGGACTTCTTCTTCACTGAAATATCCTCGGGGGGTCCGGGGGGCGAAGCGCCCCCGGCCATCGCGGGACGCAAGTCAGGCGCGGCCTGCCGTGCCTGACAGAAGCGAGGGGTCGATGCCCTGCGCCTTCAGCGCGCGGCTCCACTTGTCCTCGTGCGAGGGGGCGAAGATCAGGTCCTCGGCGCCGTCACCGGTCAGCCAGCCATTGGCCAGCATCTCGGCCTCCAGCTGGCCCGGACCCCAGCCCGAATAGCCAAGCGCCAGCACCGCCGGCTGCGGCCCCTCGCCCGAGGCGAGATCCTCGAGGATGTCGCGCGTCGTCGTCATCGCCAGACCGCCCGAGATGCGCAGCCGCCCCTCGGGATCGCTGCCATGTTCGGGAACCTTGTGCAGCACGAAGCCGCGCCCCGGTTCGACCGGGCCGCCGGATCGCACCTCGATGATGCGAGCGCCGTCATCGGCCTCGATCCCCAGCTGGTCCAGCAGGTCGTCGAATCGGATCTCGGGCAGGGGGCGGTTCAGGATCAGGCCCATCGCGCCCTCGACGGAATGCGCGCAGATCAGCACGACCGACCGCTGGAATCGCGGGTCGGCCATGCCCGGCATGGCGATCAGGATCTTGCCCGTCAGGTTCTCGACCTTGTCATTCGGCGTCATCGCGTCTCCTTTCCATCACAAGATCGGCACGGGACGCGCCCGATGCAAGCGCCGCGCGGCATTGTGACTTCTCAGACGGTCGCGGCGGGCGCTATGTCAGTGCCATGCTGCGCCTGTCCCTTGCCCTTGCCTGTCTTCTGGCCCCGCCCGCCTGGGCGCAAATGCGCCTGCCCGAGGGCGAGATGCCGCTTGGCCTGGTCGATGCCCGGCTGCTGCCCGGCTGGACCGACGAGGCGGGCAACCGGATCGCCGCGCTGGAACTGGTGCTGGAGCCGGGCTGGAAGACCTATTGGCGCAGCCCCGGCGATAGCGGCCTGCCGCCCAGCTTTGCCTGGGACGGGTCGGACAATCTTGGCGATGTGGTCTTTCACTGGCCCGCGCCCGAATCGATCAGTTCCGGCGGCGCGCAGGAGCTGGGCTATCACGAGCATCTGGTCCTGCCCTTCACCGCCAGCCCCGCCGATGCCGCGCGCCCGGTCACGCTGCACAGCCAGATCGAACTGGGCCTGTGCGAGAATATCTGCGTGCCCGCCCAGCTTGACCTCAGCGCCCCGCCGCCCGGCACCCTGCCCGACAGCCGCATCAAGGCCGCCATGGCCGAGACGCCGCGTCTGGTCGAGGACCTGCCGGAATGCCGGATCGAGGCCATCGCCGACGGGTTGCGCGTCGAGATGGCGCTGCCCTCGGACGCGCCCGAACTGGCCGCGATCGAGGTCGAGGGCAAGCCCGACCTCTGGGTCTCGGGCGCCGAGATCGAGATGCGCGCCGATGGCCCCGTCGCCGTGGCCGAGATGGTCGGCCCCGAGGCCGCGCCCTTTCCGCTGGACCCCTCGGCCCTGCGGCTGACCGTGGTCAGCGCCGATGATGCGGTCGAAAGCTTCGGCTGCCGTCTCAGCCCCTGATCGCGGGCGCGCGGCGCAGCGCCCAGAGCCCCGCGCCCAGCACCACCGCCAGAAGCATCAGCGCATAGGCGCCAAGCGCCGCACCGACCGACCCCGCCACCGGCCACCAGCCGGGCAGCCCCAGCCCCATCGCGGGCAACAGCGTCACCGGCAGAAGCGTCAGCGCAAAGGCCAGCACCGCGCCGCCGGTCGCCGCCCGGATCACGCCCGCCACCGGCTGCGCCCGGCGGCTGCGGCGAAAGGCCTGCCGCGCCCGGCCCAGATCGGCGCCGATGGCCAGCACCGCCGGAACGACCAGCAGCACGATCAGCATCCCGAAGCCCAGCCCATAGACCAGCGTCACCACCGTCGGCTTCAGGAACAGCGCCTGCGACGAGCGTTCATAGAGCAGCGGCGCAAGGCCCAGCACCGTGGTCGCCGTGGTCAGCAGCACCGGCCGGAACCGGTCGCAGACCGCCGCGACGATGGCCGGGCGCAGGCCGCGCTGGCGGGTATATTCGTCGATGGTCGAGATCAGCACGATGGAATCGTTGATGATGATCCCCGACATGCCGATCAGCCCCACGATCGAGAACATCGTCAGCGGCAATTGCCAGATGTAATGCCCCCAGATCGCGCCGATCAGGCCGAAGGGAATGACCGACATGACCACCAGCGGCCGCGTCCAGCTGGCAAAGATCCAGGCCAGCACCATGTAGATCCCGGCCAGCGCCAGGCCGAAGCCCAGGACCGCGTCGCCCAAGAATTCCTGCTCCTGTTCGGCAAGCCCCGTGATCGTGTAGCTGATGCCGAATTCGGCGGCGATGTCGGGCATCAGCTCGGCCTGAAGGGCCTGCGTTATCTGCGCCGCGCGCGCCGGGTCGTCATCCGAGATGTCCCCCGTGACCGAGATCATCCTCTCGCCATTCTCGCGCCGCACGACCGAGAAGCCGGCCGCCGTCTCGACGGTGACGATATCGGCCAAGGGCACCCATTGCCCCGAGGCCGCGCGCATCATCATCCGGTCGAGGAAATCGCCCTGACGTTCCTCGGGCGGCAATTCGACGTTGATCGCGCCCGACCTCGTGCCGACCGGGAAGGTTGCGGCCTCAATCCCGCCCAGGCGCTGGCGCAATTCGCGCGCAAGGCCCTGCGTGGTAAAGCCAAGCGCCTCGCCGCGCGCGGTCAGGCGCAGGGCCAGCTCGTCCTTGTCGTAATCCATGCTGTCTTCCAGCGCGGAGACCTCGGGGAAAGCCGACAGGCGCAGCTTCAGCGCCTCGGCCGCATCCTTCAGGACGGTCGCGTTCGCCCCCGTCATCCGGACCGAGATCGCATCGCCCCCCGGCCCCGACCGGAAGCCGCGGAAGCTGATCACCTCCAGCCGGGGATCGGTGGGCATGGCCTCTTGCAGGGCGGCGACGAATTCAAAGCTGGAATAGGGACGGAAATCGGGGTCGATCAGCTCGATCTGGATGGCGCCCAGAAGGTCGGCCTCCTTGGTTTCCGCGCCGGGCAGCGGGCGGCCCGAATTGCCGCCCAGAAGCGTCATGGAATGGGTGATCGGGTTGATGCCGTATTCGGCCTCGTAGCGGGCGGCGACGCCGTCCACGGCCTCTTGCACCATGCCCATGACGCGTTCGGTATCGGCGCGGCTGGCGCCGGCCAGCATGGCGAAATTGCCCGTCACGCTGCCCTGTTCGGGTGCGTCGAAGAACCGCCACGGCACCTTGCCCGTCATCAACGTGGCCGCCGACCAGGACAGCGCCACCACCGCGAAGGCCAGCGCCGGATAGCGCCAGGCCAGGACCAGCCGCGCCACCGGGCGCACCACCACCGCGACGAAGCGGTCCAGCCAATGGTTCACGAAAGCCGAGGGGCGGTCATACCAGCGCTCGCGCGCAGAATGAGCCAGCGCATGGGCCATGTGGTTCGGCAGGACGAGGAAGCATTCCACCAGCGAGGCGATCAGCACCATGATCACCGTCCAGGGAATGTCGCCGATCATCTCGCCGAAGCGGCCGCCCACCGTCACCAGCCCGGCAAAGGCGATGATCGTGGTCAGGGTCGAGGACACGACCGGGGCGCCCATCCTCTGGGCGGCGCGTTCGGCGGCGACCTGCGGCGGCTCGCCCAGCTTGCGGTGGCGGTAATCGGCATGCTCGCCCACCACGATCGCATCGTCCACGATGATGCCAAGCGTCAGGATCAGCGCGAAAAGCGAGATCATGTTGATCGTCATGCCCGCCGCATACATCAGCGCGACCGCGCCCAAGAGGGCGGCGGGGATGCCCGCCGCGACCCAGATCGCGGTGCGGGCGTTCAGGAACAGGAACAGCAGCCCCAGAACCAGCGCCAGACCCAGAAGCGCATTGTCCAGAAGCAGCGTCAGCCGGCCCGCGATCAGCTCGGCCCGCGCGCGCACCAGATCGATCTGGACGCCTGCGGGCAGGGTCGGTTGCATCTGGGCGACGACCGCCTCGACCTCGCGCTGCATGCCGATCGCGTCGCCCGAGGCGCTGCGCTCGACCCCCAGCATCACGGCGGGGTTGCCCGCGACGAAATAGGCGGTGCCCCGGTCGATCCCTTCGGCGGTGACGTCGGCCACATCCCCCACGGTCAGCTGCGTGCCGTCGGGCAGCGCCTTGAGGACCAGCGCGGCCACGCCTGCCGGATCGCGCGTCTCGGCCCCCGTGCGGACCCGCGCCGCCCCCGAGGCCACGTCGCCCGCCGGGATCGGCGCCGCCGCCGCCCCGATGACCGAGGCGACCTGCTCCATCGTCAGATCGTGGCGGATCAGGTCGGCCATGCGGATCTGCACCAGCGTCTCGGGGGCCGAGATGCCGGTGACGGAAAGCCGCGTCACGCCCCGCGCATAGAGGCGGTTCGACATCTCGTCGGCGATGCGCCCCAGCTGGTCCAGCCCGACCGGCCCCGAGATCACCACATCCGCCACCCTGTCGCGCCAGGCGCGGCGGGTGATCTGCGGCTCTTCGGTGCCTTCGGGCAGGTTGCCCGCCCCCGCGATGGCGGTCTCGACCTCGGCCATGGCGCGGGACATGTCCCAGCCCGGCTCGAATTCCAGCCGCAGCCGGGCCGAGCCCTGCACCGCCTGCGACGAGGTCAGGGCCACGCCCTCGACCCCCATCAGCGCGGGCTCCAGCACCGCGACGACCGACTGGTCCACATCATCCGCGCCCGCGCCGTCCCACCGGACCGAGACGTCGATTTCCTGCACGACCGTATCGGGGAAGAACTGCGCGCGCAGCTTCGGCGCGCTGTAGAGACCCGCGACCACCATGACCGCCAGCACCAGATTGGCCAGCGTGCGGTGGCGCACGAACAGCGACAGAAGGCCCCTCGGCTCAGCCACGGCCAGCCCCTTCGCGGCGCGCCTGCTGCCCCTCGGGAGGCGGATCGCCGCGCCGTGCGGCGGGGGCGGTGGCGTCGTCGCCGGGCGGGGACGGGCGCGCGCCCACGTCGCGCACGCGGATGCCGGTGCCCAGTTGCGGCGCGCGTTCGGCCACGATCGTCGCCCCCGACAGCGAGGCCGGGACCGCCACGATCAGGTCGTCGCCCTGACGGCGCAGCACCTCGACCGGGGTCGATGACAGCCGCCCCTCGTCATCGGCGACCAGCACCGCCCCGTCGCCGCCCACGGCCGAGGCCGGGATCTGCGCGGCCTGTTCCAGCGGCGGCTCGGCGATCTGGACGCGCACGAAATCGCCCGGCCGCAGCGGCGTGTCGGCATCCTGAAGGCGGGCAAAGACCTGACGGCCCGCGCCCCCTTCGGCCACCGAGGCGGCGGAGCGGTCCAGCACGGCCTCGATCACGACCTGCCCGGCCGTCCCGTCCAGCACCACACCGACAGGCACGCCCTCGATGGCGCGCCCGCCCGCCAGAAGCCGGGCGAACTGGTCCAGCGACAGGGGGATCTGCACCTCGAGCGCGGCGGGGTCGATGATCGTGGCAAGCTGTTCGTTCATGCCGACCAGACCGCCCTCGACCGCGCTGACGGCGGTGACGCGGCCATCGAAACCGGCGCGCAATTCGGTATCGGCCAAGGTGCGGCGCGCCTCGGTCAGGGCGATCTCGGCGCGGCGCAGGGCGTTCTCGGCGGCGGTGACGGCGCTTTCGGCATCGGCCAGGGCGGCGCGGCGGCTGATCACGGCCTGCTCGGCGGTCGAGGCGGCCAGCTCGACATTCTCGCGTTCGGTGCTGGTGCCAAGGCCGCGCCCGGCCAGATCGCGCTGACGGGCGACGGCGGCCTGCCGCAATTCATACTGCCGCTCGGCCGCCGCCAAGTCCTCGGCGGCGATGGCCACGCTGCGGCGGCGGTCGGCCAGATTGCCCTGCGCGTCGTCGCGTTCGGCCTCGCGGCTGTCCAGGGCGGCCTGCGCGGCCGAGGGGTCGATGCGGACCAGAACCTGCCCCGCCGTGACTGCGCCGCCTTCCTGCATGGCGGGGTCGAGGAACACGATCTGCCCGGCGGCGCCCGCGCGCAGTTCAAGCTGGCGGCGCGACTGGATCGTGCCGAAGACCTGCATCTGCGGGGTGATGCGCGTGGGTTCCAGCGTGATCAGCCGGGCGGTAAAGACCTGTTCGGCGGGGCGAAAGCCCGGACCCCCGCCCGCGCGCCGCTGTTCGGCGGCCTGCCAGAGCTGGAACACCGCCAGAAACAGCAGGCCGAGCGTGATGAAGGTCAGAAACAGCCCGGCAAGGCTGCGCGTCAGGAATCGCATGCGTACAGGTCCATCTGTTGGACGTTCCGGTTAGCCCATGATGCGGAAACCGAACCTAAACGGAAAGGGCTTCCAGACGCGCGGCCAGCGACAGAAGGTCCGCCCATGCCTCGCGCTTGGCGGCGGGGTTGCGCAGCAGATAGGCGGGATGCGTCATCGGCAGGGCGGGACGCTCGAAAGCCTGCACCCATTGGCCGCGCAGGCGCAGGATGCCCCGCCGGCCGACGGCGGCCTGGGTCGCGACATTGCCCATCAGCACGACCAGATCGGGCTGCGCCAGCTGGATATGGCGCCGCACGAAGGGCAAGCTCACGGCAATTTCATCGGGGCTGGGGTCGCGATTGCCCGGCGGACGCCAGCCGAGGACATTGGTGATGTAAAGCGCGCGTTCCGCATCGACCGCGTCGCGGGCCAGCCCGATCGCGCCGAACATCCGGTCCAGAAGCTGCCCGGCCCGGCCCACGAAGGGACGGCCCTGTCGATCCTCTTCATCGCCCGGCGCCTCGCCCAGGATCAGCACGCGCGCCCCGGCCCGGCCATCGGCGAAACAGAAGCGGCGGGCGCCCTTCTTCAGCTCGATCCCGTCGAAACCCTCCTGCGCGGCGGCCAGGGCATCCAGCGTGTCGGCCGCAGAGGCCAGCGCCTCGGCCTCGGCGATGCGGGCGGGCAGGTCATCCGTGTCCGAGGCGGCGGCGACCGGCGGGACGGGCTGGGCCATCGGAATGGCGGGCGCGGCCTGCGCGGGCAGGTCGAACCGGTCCACCGGATCATCCAGCAGAGGCGTGTCGGCGCCCATCTCAAGCTGCCATTCCAGCAGCGCCAGCGCAGTCTGGGCGTCCAGCGCGATTCCCTGATATGTCGCCTGATCCATCACCGCCAAAGGCTAGGGCGAATGGCCGCCCTAGTCCACCACCAGCATGTAGCCCGTGCCGCGCACGGTCTGGATATAGCGCGGCTCGCGCGGGTCGGTCTCGATCTTGCGGCGCAAGCGGGTGATCTGAACGTCGATGGCGCGTTCGCTGTTCTCGCCCTCGTCGCCCGTCCCACGGCCCAGATCCTCGACCAGCTCGGCCCGGCTGACGGGCTGGCCCCGGCTGGAGGCAAGCCGCCGCATCAGCGCGGCCTCGGTCCCGGTCAGGCGCAAGGGCTGGTCGCCCTGCCACAATTCGCCCTTTTCGGTGTCGTAGCGCAGCGCGCCCAGGGTCAGGAATTTCGGCTGCGTCATCTCGACCACCGGCACGCGGCGCAGGATGGCCGCGATCCTCAGCAGCAATTCGCGCGGCTCAAAGGGCTTGGGCAGGTAATCGTCAGCCCCCGATTCCAGCCCGGCGATCCGGTCTTCGGTCTCGCCCTTGGCAGTCAGCAGCAGGATCGGCGTGTCGATCCGGCGGCGCAGGTCGCGCGTCAGCGCAAGCCCGTCCTCGCCCGGCATCATCACGTCCAGGACGATCAGGTCGAATTCCAGCCCCGCCAGCAGCCGCCGCGCCTGAGCCGCGTCGCGAGCGAGGCTGACCATATAGCCGCTTTTCCGCAGGAACTTGCCCAGAAGCGAACGGATACGTTCGTCATCGTCAACGATCAGGATATGGGCATCGGGGGCGGTCATGGCGGATCAGCGGTCCTCGGGCAGTTCCTTGAGGGCCTGATACTGCGCCCGCGTCTCGGGGTCCATCATCGCCTCCAGCACCTGCCGGAAACCCGCCACCGCCTGCGGCCCGGCCTTCCGATAGGCCGACCGCATCCGCGCGCGCTGCGATTCCGACAGCCGGCGTTCCAGCGCGGTGCCCTGGGGGGTCAGGTAAAGCTGCCGCTCGCGCCGGTCGCGCCGGCCCACGCGGCTTTCGACCAGGCCATCGTCGATGAGGGTCCGCAACACGCGGTTGAGGCTCTGCTTGGTCACGCCCAGAACAGCCAGCAGCGCGGTCACGGTCAGGCCCGGATCGCGGTTGACGAAATGCAGCGCCCGGTGATGCGCGCGGCCGTAATCCAGATCGGCCAGGATCAGGTCGGGATCGGCCGTGAAGGCGCGATAGGCGAAGAACATCGCCTCGATCCCGCGGCGCAGCTGATCGTCGGTGAGGAACAGAAGATCCTCGCCCACCATGGCCTGGATCCGCGCCTTTTCCTGCATTCCTGACATCCTCGCATCCTGGATCGCCGATATGGCAGCGTTGTTGACTTTCTAACCGCTGATTGCTAGCCGTCAAGCATCTTGCGTAACAAATGGACTGTTCTGCCCTGTCAGGCGCAAGAATCGTACAGATCGGGCGGCGGAGGAAGAATGAACATGACGGCGGCATATGACGATCGGGACGGCTGGATCTGGATGGATGGCGAACTGGTCGCCTGGCGCGAGGCGAAGGTGCATGTCCTGACCCACGCCATGCACTACGCCAGCTCGGTCTTCGAGGGCGAGCGTTGCTATAACGGCAAGATCTTCAAGAGCCATGAACATTCGCTGCGCCTGATTGAATCGGGCCGCCTGCTGGACATGCCGATCCCCTATACGGCCGACCAGATCGACGCCGCCAAGGAAGAGGTGCTGCGCGCCAACGGCTTCGAGAACGCCTATGTCCGCGTCGTCGCCTGGCGCGGCTCGGGGCTGGATATGGGCGTCTCGGCCGCGCGCAACCCGGTCCGCATGGCGGTCTGCGCCTGGGAATGGGGCAGCTATTACGGCGACGCGAAATGGCAGGGCGCGAAGCTGGACGTCGCCAAGTGGAAACGCCCCTCGCCCGAGACCATCCCCACCGCCGCCAAGGCCGCCGGCCTCTACATGATCTGCACCATGTCCAAGCACGCCGCCGAGGCCAAGGGCTGCTCGGACGCGCTGTTCATGGACTGGGAGGGCTATGTCGCCGAAGCCACCGGCGCCAACATCTTCTTCGTCAAGGACGGCGAGATCCACACGCCTCTGGCCGACCGTTTCCTGAACGGCATCACCCGGCAGACGATCATCCAGATGCTGCGCGACAAGGGCTTCACCGTCCACGAACGCCGCATCCTGCCCGAGGAGCTGGAAGGCTTCAGCGAATGCTGGCTGACCGGCACTGCGGCCGAGGTTACGCCGGTCGGCCAGATCGGCGACTGGCATTTCCAGGTGGGCCAGATCACCCGCCAGGTCGCCGAGGATTACGAGGCGCTGGTCCGCGCCTGAGACCGGGAAGGGGGCTCCGCCCCCATCGCTTCGCGATTCCCCCGGGA
This sequence comes from Paracoccus sp. (in: a-proteobacteria), assembly GCF_030604785.1. GTDB lineage: Bacteria > Pseudomonadota > Alphaproteobacteria > Rhodobacterales > Rhodobacteraceae > Paracoccus. Next base: position 104,703 of record NZ_JAUVVF010000002.1, read on the forward strand.
TATTTGGACCAAGGCAAAGCACAGGTCCTGTCTTTGCCTTGGCCGGAAATATCCTCGGGGGGAAGGCGCAAGGCGCCTGGGGGGCAGACAGCCCCCCTTCTTCTTTCGTCTTGGTGCCGTCAGGCGGAATGGCCGCGCATGATGCGGGCATATTCGACCGCGCGGCGGCTCTCGTCCCGGGTCTGGGGCCTCTTGTGCAGGCTGGTGATGCTGGGATGGGGTCCGGCCTCGCGGTCCTGACGGACGAAGGCGCGCAGGCGCGCCGTGCCGGTGCTGCGGGGTCGGTCGGTCACGTGCTTCTTCATGGTCGATCCTCCTGTCGCGGGGGGACAGTATAGGACCGAATCGGACCGATTAGAACCCGTCAGGCCGCGCGGATGCCCTGTGCGGCGGCCAGGACCGCGTGCAGCGCCACCGGGTCGTCATTGGCACGCAGCTTCGCGCGCAGATCGGCGTCGCGCAGCGTGCGCGAGACCAGGGCCAGCGCCTTGAGGTGATCGACGCCACCCGTTTCGGGGGCCAGCAGCGCGAAGACCAGATCGACGGGCTGGCGGTCCACCGCGTCAAAATCCAGCGCCTTGTCCAGCCGGATGAACAGGCCCGCGACCATGTCCAGCCCGTGCAGCCGCGCATGGGGCAGCGCGACGCCCTGTCCGACGCCCGTCGGCCCGAGGCTCTCGCGTTCCTGGAGCGCGTCGAGCACTTCGGGGGCGGGAAGCCCGTATTCTGCCTGTGCCAGTTCAGCCAGTTCCTGGAACAGCCTCTTCTTCGAGGTGAGCTGTCCGAGCGAGCGGACGGCTCCGGGCTTGAGGATTTCGGCAATCTGCATGCGGTCGCGACTTTCCCAAGATAGGCGCCCCCGCCACTGGTGGCGGGGGCGTTTTCTTCGTCTGCGGCGCGAGGCGGACTAGCCGTTTCCGCGCGGGTCGATCCAGCCCACATTGCCGTCGTCGCGGCGGTGGACGACGTTCACGCCGCCATGTTTCTCGTTGCGGAACACCAGAAGCGGCGCCCCTGCCAGTTCCATCTGCATCACCGCGTCGCCCACCGACAGCGTCGGGACGCGGCTTTCCATCTCGGCGATGATGATGGGTTCGAGGCTGTCGCCCGTCGATTCCCACTCATCCTCGTCGGCGGCCAGCACATAGCTGCCGGCCTCGCCAAAGACAACAGGCTCGACGCGGTCCTTGTGATGGTCCTTGAGGCGGCGCTTGTAGCGGCGCAGCTGCTTGTCCATGCGCTCGCGGCAGGATTCGAAGGCGGCATAGACCTCGGTCGCGGCGCCCTTGGCCTGAACGGTCAGGCCGGTGGACAGATGCACCACCGCGTCGCAGGTGAACTGATGTGCATCCTTGGAGAAGGTGACCGTCGCATCGGTGGGGCGCTGCGAGTATTTCTCGATCGTCTCGCCCAGTTCGGATTTGACATGCGTGGTCAGGGCGTCCCCGACATCGATGTGTTTTCCGCTGATCGTGTAGCGCATCATGCCTCCTCTTCGGTTGCCCGCGCCGTGACGGGACGGCCCGCGGGCCGCCGCGCGTCTGCGCGGGGTGCGCGCAGGGGGGCCGAGGCCGCCCCTGCATATCTCAATTTGGTGACAGCGCGCCCCTCCTGTCAACGGCCAGCCACGGCGGCGTGATCGAAAAAGCGGTCCTTTGCGCGAGGGGGCGCCTAGGCCATGCGGAAGCCTTCGCCCAGATAGACCTCGCGGACGCGGGGATCGGCGACGATCTCGTCGGTCGTGCCCGACATCAGCACATGACCGTCATGCAGGATATAGGCGCGGTCCACGATGCCAAGCGTCTCGCGGACGTTGTGATCGGTGATCAGCACGCCGATTCCGCGCGATTTCAGATCGTGGACCAGACCGCGGATCTCGCCCACGGCGATGGGATCGACGCCCGCGAAGGGCTCGTCCAGCAGCAGGAAGGCCGGGTTCGAGGCAAGGCAGCGCGCGATCTCGGCCCGACGTCTTTCGCCGCCGGACAGGGCCAGGGCCTGCGCCCCGCGCAGATGGGTGATCGAGAAATCGGCCAGCAATTCCTCGAGCCGGTCGCGACGGTGGCGCGGATCGTCCAGCGCGACCTCGAGCACGGCCATGATGTTCTGCTCGACGGTCAGGCCGCGAAAGATCGACATTTCCTGCGGCAGGTAGCCGATGCCCATGCGGGCGCGGCGGAACATCGGCAGGCGCGTCGCGTCCTGGCCGTCGATGATGACCTGACCCGCATCGGGCACGACCAGCCCCGCGATGCAGTAGAAGCATGTCGTCTTGCCCGAGCCGTTCGGCCCCAGCAGCGCCACGACCTCGCCCCGGCGCAGATCGACCGACACCTCGCGGATGACCAGCCGGTTGCGATAGGACTTGCGTAGCTTGCGGACCTGAAGACCGTCCCGGGGCGCGTCGGGCATCAGTTCCCCCCGCCCTGCTGGCCAGGTTGCAGAATGGTGCGGACGCGGCCCTCGACACGGGCGGCGCCGGTGGCCAGATCGACCTCCATCCGCTGGCCGGTCAGCACGTTGCCGCCCTGCGCCAGGATCACGTCGCCGATCAGCGTGACCTGCCCGGCCTCGACATCGTAAAGCGCCTCTTGCGCCTCGGCCGCGTCGTCGCCCGAGACCAGCGTCACGTCCCCTTCGGCCCGAAGAGAGCGGATGCGGGTCGTGCCGCCCTCGGCATAGGTCACGTCGACGCGGCCGGCCGACAGCCGCATCGCGCCCTGCCCGATCACGACATTGCCGGTGAAGACCGCCGTGCCGTCGGACTGGTTCACCGCCAGCGCATCGGCGGCGATCTCGACCGGGGCCGAGGTATCGGCGCGCATGCCGCCGAAGGTCAGGTTCTGGCCCCAGGCCGGAAGCGCGACCACAAGGGCCAGAGCGGGCAGATAGCGAAGCATCTTTGTCATCCTTCGGGCGGCTCAGGGCTGGTATATCAGACGCACACCGCCCGAGAAATTCAAGACCGCGGCACCCGTCGCGCCCTCGTCGCCGGGTTCCAGCCGCATCCGGCCGGCGCTGATCCGGCCAAAGGGCGCCTCGGCCTCGATCCCGTCATCGGCGGCGATCTCGGACCGGTCGGTGGCCGCGTCGATGCGCGGCGCATCCATCTGCCAGCCGGTGCTGGTGGTCATGCGAACCCCGCCATCCAGCCGGATGCGGCCATCGGCCAGCCCGCCGGTCGGCGCGACCAGCATCGCGGCCAGGCCGTCGGGGCGCTGCCAGTCCAGTTGCAGCGCCTCGGCCTCGGCCCGCTCTCGGTCGGGGCGCGCGGCGCTGGCCGTCAGGCTGATCCGGGCGCCGTCCTCGGTGACAGCGGCATATTCGGGCGCGACAAGGCGCGGATCGCGGGCCATCGCCTCGGCATCGACCTGCGCATAGGGGATGCGCGATTCGGTCTCGGAGCCGCGCGAGAACAGGAACAGCGTGGACAGCATCGCCAGCGCCGCCAGAGGCAGGATCACACGCAGCGACCGAACGATGCGAGTGCGGTCCATGCGTCACACCAACCCGGCGCGCAGGCAATCGTGAATGTGCAGGATGCCGACCGGGCGGTCGTCCTCGACCGTGAAGAGGCAGGTGATCTTGCGCGCCTGCATCTCGGCCAGGGCGGCGGCGGCCAGGGCCTCGGGCTCGATCACGCGGGGGCTGCGGGTCATCACCTCGTGGGCGCGACGCGACAGCAGGCCCTCCATGTGGCGGCGCAGGTCGCCATCGGTGATGATCCCGGTCAGACGCCCGTCCGCATCGGTGACGCCGGTGACGCCGTAGCCTTTCTGGCTGATGACCAGAAGCGCCTCGGACATGGGGGCGTCCTGCGCGACAAGGGGCAGGTCGCGGCTGGCCAGATCGCCGACCTTCGCCAGAAGCGCACCCAGCTTGCCGCCGGGATGGAAGGTGCGGAAATGTTCGGGGGTAAAGCGGCGATGCTCCATCAGGGCGATGGCCAGCGCGTCGCCAAGCGCCAGCGTCATCGTGGTCGAGGTCGTGGGCACGATCCCGTTCCCGCAGGCTTCCTGAGCCTGGGGCAGGACCAGCCCCACGTCCGATTGCCTGAGCAGCGTCGAGCCGGGCCGCGAGGCGACGCCCACCAGCGGGATCTTGAAGCGCCGCGTATGGGCGATCAGGTCGGCCAGTTCCGGCGTCTCGCCGCTATTGGACAGGACCAGCGCCAGATCGGCCTCGGTCACCATGCCCAGATCGCCGTGGCTGGCCTCGGCAGGATGGACGAATTGCGCCGGCGTCCCGGTCGAGGCCAGCGTGGCCGCGATCTTGCGCCCGACATGGCCCGACTTGCCCATGCCCGAGACGATCACCCGCCCCCGCACCTGAAGCATCATCGCGACCGCGCGCGAGAATTCGGCCCCCAGACCCGAGGCCAGGGCCTCGAGGCCCGCGATCTCGGTGGCGATCACACGCCGCGCCGTTTCGATGTAATCCGCCACGCGCCCGCTCCTGCTTTCGGTCGTCACAATCTGTCGGGGCCGGGCGCATCGCGCCCGGCGGCCCGGTTTCGGCCAAGGCCGGTCCGTTCAGTGCCGGAAGATGTCGCCCTCATCGCCCCAGCCCAGAAGGTCCAGATGGGCGCGCGCGGGCAGAAAGTCAAAGCAGGCCTGCGCCAGACCCAGCCGGTTCTCGCGCTTCAGCCGTTCCTCCAACGCCTCTTTCAGGCGGTGCAGATACAGCACGTCGGATGCCGCATATTCCAGCTGCGCGTCGCTCAGATCCGTCGCGCCCCAGTCGCTGGTCTGCTGCTGCTTGCTGACATCGACGCCGACCAGCTCGTTCAGCAGATATTTCAGGCCGTGCCGATCGGTATAGGTCCGCACCAGCTTCGAGGCGATCTTGGTGCACCAGACCGGCGAGGTGACGACGCCGAAGGCGTTTTCCAGCGCGGCGATGTCGAAGCGGCCGAAATGGAACAGTTTCAGCACCTTGGGATCGGTCAGCAGGCGCGTCAGGTTCGGCGCCTCGGTCTGGCCGCGATCGATCTGGACCAGATGCGCCTCGCCGTCGCCCGACGACAGCTGCACCAGGCACAGACGGTCGCGGCGGGGATCAAGGCCCATCGTCTCGGTATCGATGGCCACGACCGGGCCAAGGTCCAGATCGTCGGGAAGATCGTTGGGATAAAGGTGAATGCTCATCGTCTGCTGCCTCGGACCACTTGCCGGACTGCCTTGCGCCGGCCTCGCCCTCTCAGACCAGAAACGGCGCGCGCGTTCCAGCGAAAATCGGTCCGCCCGCAGGTTTCGGCCGCGCCGTCAGGGGCGGACGGTCGGCGACAAAAAGCGACCGGCGCCACGGATCGGGCGCCGGTCGCGGTCTTTCGTCGCAAGGCGGGTCAGATATCGGCGCGTTCTTCGGATGCGGCCAGCGCGATGTAACGGCGCGTCACCGCGTCGATGCTTTCATGCAGCGCGGCAGCCATGCGCCGTTCCTCGTCGAGGTTCTGGCGCAGTAGCGGCACCGAGGCGCCCGCGCCGCAGATATCGGCCGCGCTGATCAGCGAGACATAGGCCGCGATCTCGAAATTCTCGAAGGCGTGGTTGGCAAAGGTGTTCTTGAGGATCTCGTCCGAGGCGAAGGTATGGCCGACCGCCGCCATGCTGCCGCTGAGCGACAGGCCCATATCCTTGAACCCCGAAGCCGAGGCTCCGACGCCGTCGAGAACCTCGTCCAGGCGCTTGATCTGGTCCTCGGTCTCGCGGATGTGACGTTCAAGCAGGGCGGACACTTCGGGGTAATGTTCAAGCCGGTTGACCTGCGGCTGCATGATCGACAGCGCCTGCTTTTCCATCGCATGGGCATTGCGCAGCCCGTCGACGAACACGTCCTTGGCACTCATCGTGCTGGCCATGATGTTTCTCCTGTCTGTGGGGGGACCGGTGAACCGGCGGGGGCAAGCTTTGGTCCCCGCCCCCGCCGGCCCCCGGTGCTAGTAGGTGCCCGGCGGGTCGCTGGCCGGAAAGGATTCGTCCGACCGCTCGTCGATGTCGGACCAGGCCGGGGGCGGGTCGCGCATCTGCTCGGGTCCGGCATCGCGGACGGGTGCAGAGGCGCGGGCCTCGGGGCGGTTGCGGGCCAGGCACAAGAGCAGCGCGCCCCCCGCCAGACCCGCGCAAAAGGCGGTGAACCTGTTCATGCCGCGCCCCTCAGATGATGGGCTGGCCGCCGGTCACGGCGATCGTCGCGCCCGAGATGTAGCTCGAGACGGGCTCGGCCAGCATCACGAAGGCCGAGGCCAGCTCGACCGGCTGCGCGGGGCGGCCCATCGGGTAGTTCTGGCCGAAGGTGCTGACCTTGTCGCCCGGAAAGCTGGCCGGGATCAGCGGGGTCCAGACCGGACCGGGCGCCACGACATTCGCGCGGATGCCGCGTTCGGCCAGCATCTGGGCCAGACCGGCGGTGAAGTTCTGGATCGCGCCCTTGGTCGTCGCATAGGCCAGCAGGTCCGGGCTGGGCTGGTCGGCGTTGACCGAGGACGTGTTGATGATCGAGGCGCCCTTGCCCATATGCGCCAGCGCCGCCTTGGTCAGGTAGAACATGGCGTCGATATTGGTGGCGAAGGTATAGCGCCATTCCTCGTCGCTGATATCCTCGATCCGCGAGAAGCTGCGCTGATGGGCGGCGTTGTTCACAAGGATGTCGATGCGGCCGAAACGCTCGGCGGTGCGGGTGATGACCTCGCGGCAATTCTCGGCATCCGACAGGTCGGATTCGATCACCAGGCATTCGCGGCCCGCCTCGCGGACCAGCCGGGCGGTGTCTTCCATGTCCTCGGTCTCGTCCAGACAGACCAGCGCCAGATCGGCGCCCTCGCGGGCATAGGCGATGGCGACGGCCCGGCCGATGCCGCTGTCGCCGCCGGTGATCAGGGCCACCAGACCCTCCAGTCGGCCCGCGCCGCGCCAGCTGTCCTCGCCATGATCGGGCACCGGGTCCATCTTGCGAAAGCTGCCGGGCAGATCCTGTTCCTGCTTGGGAAAGGGGGGGTGCGGATGGTCGGTCATGCGCTGTCTCCTGCTTGCGGCCCGCCGGGTTGCGGGCCGGGCGTCAGAACCGGCGGATCGCCCAGATGTTCCCGGTTTCAGGCGCGGCTCCAGGCAAAGCAGCCGGCGGGCAGGCCCGCCCCGGCGACCAGCAGCGCGCCCTGTCCGTAAAGCCGCCAGCCCGCGCCGCGCGGCAGGTCCACCACCGCGATGCCCGACAGGCGGTCGAACCAGACCAGCGTCGCCCCCGCCTGATCAAGCCGGGCGCGGATGGCATCTTCGGGCAGCGACTGGCGGAACACGACCGAGGTCAGCGGCAGGTCCGGCGGCGGCTGCATCGCCCAGAGCCCCGCCCCGGTCGTCAGCGCCAGAAGCCCGGCGAAACGGCCCCCCATCGGGCGGCCCGGCCCCGGACGGCCGGTGATCAGGAACAGCCCGGCCAGCGCGGGCAGGATGCCGAAGGTGGCCAGCCAGCCCAGATCCCACAGCAGCGGCACCGGCGAATCGACCTTGATGCGGTGGATGCCCAGGATCCAGTGCGACAGGATCGCATCGACCGCGTGCCACAGCCCGAACCCGATCAGCAGCGGCGCCCAGAGACGGCGGCGCGTATCCTGCCCGATCGCCGCGCGCTGCCGCCACAGCGCCACCAGACCCGCCGCGCCCACCAGATACATCACCGCATGGAAATACCCGTCCCACAGGATCTGCGTCCGCAGGTCGGTGACGCCCGGCACAAGGCTCAGCAGGTGGTGCCATTGCAGGATCTGATGCAGCAGGATCCCGTCGAAGAAGCCCCCCAGGGCAAGGCCAAGCGTCGCGGCCGGCAAGATCGTCTTCATCCGTCACCCTCCTTTGATGTCCCCGCCGGGGCGAGCCGGCGCTCCGCGCAACAGGGCGTGGATGCGGCTGGCCGCGATCTGGCCCTGCGCCATGGCCGTGGCGATCTGGTTCAGTCCCGGCGCGACATCGCCCGCCGCGAAAAGACCGGGCACCGAGGTTTCCTGATGCGGATCGGTCAGCAGCCGCCCGTCCTCTGCCCGCCCCGCGCCCAGCCGCGCGGCCAGATCGGCGCGGGCATCCATGCCCAGACCCGAATAAAGCGCCGCGACCTGCCGGGGCGGATGACCCTCGCGGCGCAGCGTCACGCCCGGACCGCCCATGTCCAGCGCCCAATCCGCGCAGGGCTCGACCCCGATGCCCTGCCCGGTCAGCGCGGCCTGGTCCCCGGCCGGCCAGAGCGGCGGCGCCCCAAGGGTCAGCAGCGTGATTCTGGGCGAGTAATGCGCCAGAAACAGCGCCTCGGACGCCGCATGAGCGTCAGAGCCGACCACGGCGATGGGCTGGCCCGTCAGCTCGAACGCGTCGCAGACCGGGCACAGCCTCAGCCGCCCCGACAGGATCGCCGCCTTCGCGTCTGTGATCGGCGGCAGACGGTCCGTGATCCCGGTGGCCAGGATCACATGGCGCGCCAGCCGCCCGGCCCCGGCGCGGATCGCAAAGCCGCCGCCCGGCAGCGGATCCAGCCGCTCGGCATGTTCGGCGGCGATGGCGGTGCCCAGATCGCGGACCTGCCGCCGCATCCGTTCCAGCAGCAACCGGCCGGGAATGCCGCCCGGAAAGCCCGGATGATTGTAGGTCCGCGGGATCAGCGCGGCCCGGCTTGTGCCGTCATCGACGACAAGGACATCCCGCCGGAACCGCGCCAGATGGATCGCCGCCGACAGGCCGGCCGGACCGCCGCCGATGATCACGCAGTCCAGCATCAGCGGCGGCTGGCCGCGCAGGAATGGCCGCGTCTCAGAACGCCACCAGCGCGACCAGCACGATCAGCACGATCACCGCCACCGGCAATCCGATGATCCCCACCAGATGAAGCGCGCCCGATTTTGGGCCGATCCGGTAGTAGCGCATGTCCGATGGCATTCCGCCCTCGCCCGGCGATTCGTCGGTGCGCGGGTCGTTGCAATTGTCGCCGGCCTCGCGGTCCGGCCAGTGCGTGTTCTCGCGGCGGGTGTTCTCGGGGTTCATGGCGCGCTCCTGTCGGGTTGGGAGGCTGAACAGCGGCCGCGCCCGGATGTTCCCGCCGGGAACAAAGCGCCGCCGCACCGGTTCAGCGGCCCGGACTTCCGACAGAAAGGACCGCGACATGACTGATCGCCGATCCCCCTTTGCTGCCATGCTGGGCGTCGCCGCGCTGGCCGTCGGCGTGACGGGGCTGATCCGGCTGGCCGCGGCCAGCCGCCCGCCGGACAGCGCCCCCGACAGCGCGGCCAAGGGCATGGGCCTTGGCGGACAGCGCCACGCAGCCCGCACCGTCACCATCGCCGCGCCTCGCGCGCTGATCCATGCCACCTGGCGCGACCCGCAGCGTCTGGCCCTGTTCATGAAGGACATCATCACCGTCGAGGGCACGGCCGAACGCCCTGTCTGGCTGCTGGGCGACCCCGAGGCGCCCCTGCGGATCGAGACCCGCCTGACCGAGGACCGCCCCGGCCAGACGCTGCGCTGGAATTCGGTCCCCGGCGCAGATCTGGAGGTCGAGGCGCAGATCCGTCTGCGCGACGCCCCCGCCGATCGCGGCACCGAGGTCGAGGGACATCTGCGCTATCGCCCGCGGCTGGGTCTTGCAGGCCACTGGCTGTCCCGCCTGCGCGGCACCGACCCCGAGATGCGCGCAAGGCAAGACCTGAAGCGGCTGAAGATGCTGCTGGAAACCGGCGAGATCGCCACCGCCTCGAACCAAAGGAGCCTGTGATGCGCGCCCTTACCTGGCATGGCAAGCATGACGTCCGCGTCGATACCGTTCCCGATCCGGTGATCGTCAATCCCCGCGACGCGATCATCGAGATCACCTCGACCGCGATCTGCGGATCGGACCTGCATCTCTATGACGCGGTGATCCCCGGCATGCAGCCCGGCGACATCCTCGGCCACGAATTCATGGGCCGCGTGGTCGAGACCGGCCCCGGATCGACGCTGAAGAAGGGACAGCGCGTGGTGGTCCCCTTCACCATTTCCTGCGGCAGCTGCTTCTTCTGCAAGGCCAGCCTGTTCTCGGCCTGCGACAATTCCAACCCTGTCGAGACGCAGGAAGCGACCGAGCTGCTTTACGGCCACGCCGTCAGCGGGCTCTTCGGCTATTCGCACCTGACCGGCGGCTATCCCGGCGGACAGGCGCAATATGTGCGCGTGCCCTTCTCGGATGTCGGCCCGATCGTCATTCCCGACGGGCTGCCCGACGAACAGGTGCTGTTCCTGTCGGACATCCTGCCGACCGGCTGGATGGCGGCCGAGAATTGCGACATCACCCCCGGCGACACGGTCGCGGTCTGGGGCGCGGGACCCGTCGGGCTGTTCGCCGCGCAGGCGGCGCTGCTGATGGGCGCGTCGCAGGTCATCGTCATCGACCACTACCCCAACCGGCTGGCCCTGGCGCGGGATCTGGGCGCATCGGTCATCGATTACCGCCAGACGCATGTGCTGGACGCGCTGATGCAGATGACCGGCGGGCTGGGCCCGGATGCCGTGATCGACGCGGTGGGCATGGAGAGCCACGGCTTTTCCCCCGACAACCTGCTGGACACCGCCAAGCAGAAGGTGGGAATCGGCGCCGATCGCGCCCATGCGCTGCGCATGGCGCTGATGGCGGTGCGAAAGGGCGGCCGCGTCTCGATCCCCGGCGTCTATGGCGGCATGACCGACAAGTTTCCCTTGGGCGCGCTGATGGAGAAGGGGCTGCAGATCCGCAGCGGCCAGACCCATGTGCAGCGCTATACCCGCCAGCTTCTGGACCTGATCCAGGAGGGCGAGATCGACACGACCTTCCTGATCTCGCACCGGCTGCCGCTGGAACAGGCGCCCGCGGGCTATCGCAACTTCCGCAACAGCCAGGACGACTGGACCAAGGTCGTCCTGACGCCCTGACGCATCCGTCACCCCCCTCACCCCGAAAGGACATATCATGGCCACCACCGTCGGCACCGAGGACACGATCCGCGACCTCGTCACCAACCTGATCCTGCTGGAGCGCGACGCCATCGCGGCCTACGAGACGACCATCTCGCGGCTGACCGATCCCGCCCTGTCCAGCCAGATCGAATCCTTCCGCCAGGATCACCTGCAGCATCTGGACGTGCTGACCCAGATCGCCGCCGAAACCGGCGCCGACGCCCCGCAAGAGGGCGACATGAAGCAGATGCTGACCACCGGCAAGGTCGCGCTGGCGGGTCTGCTGGGGGATGCCAGCATCCTCAAGGCGATGCGCAGCAACGAGGAAGACACCGTCACCGCCTATCAGCGCGCCTCGGAGCATCCCGACGCGCTTCCGCAATCGCTGGCCTTCTTCCGGAAGGCTCTGGCGGACGAATGTCGGCACCGCGACTGGATGGAGCAGACCGCCGACAGCCTGTGAGGGACGCCCTCCCCCCCCGGGGGCAGTCTCTCGGGACCGGCGCTGCGCCCATGCGCCGGTCCCTTGTCTTTCCGGGACCGTGCCGGGCCGTCGCGCCCGCTAATCCTGGAACATATGAGCCCCGACCCGGTTAGGGGCGTCCAAGCGGCAACAGTCGCATCACGAACCCCCAAAGGAGGACGAAGATGACCAATGCCCTGACCATGACCAGCCGTGCCGCCATCGTGGCCGCAGCCCTGGCCGTTCCGGCCCTGCCCGCGCTGGCGCAGACCCCGCCGCCCGCCGATGACGCCGCCGGTGGCGCCGCCACCACGGCGCCCGATACCGCCGCTCCCGATACGACAGCCACGGATGGCGTGACCACCGACGCCCCGGCGATGGACACTCCGGCCATGGATTCGCCCGCGATGGATACACCTGCCGCGGACGCGCCGGGCCTGGGCGGCACGACCCCCGGCGCGACCGGTCTGGCCGGTGACGGCATGGACGGGCAGCCGACCTATGACCAGCTGCTGACCGACCTGCGCTCGGGCCGCGATTTCGGGCAGGATCTGGAAGGGATCGACGAAGACACGACCGTCACCGTCGTCACGCTGAGCGAGCTGCGCAGCCAAGCCGATACCGGCGCCGCCGGGATGCCGGGCGACCAGCCGGGCATGGGCACCGACGGTGCGGCCGCGACCACGATGGACGCGCCTGCCGGTGACATGGCCGCCGGCACGACCACCGGTGCGGGGACCGACACCACGGCGACCGACACCACGACCGACCTGACGGCCGATACCGCGACCGGGACCGATACCGCGACCACCGACATGACTGCGGACACAGCCACCGACACGACCGGCGGCATGACCGGTGACGCGGCGGGCGGCGCTGCGGCGGGCATGAGTGCCGGTGTGGGCGACGCCGATTTCGACGCGGCTCTTGCCCAGGGCGAGGGTGATCTGTCCACGCTGCGCACTTCGCTGGCCGATCATCCGGCGGTGACGCAGGCTCTGGAAGATGCGGGCCATGATGCCGATGACGTGATCGGCGTCTATCGTGATGGCGACGGCCTGACCGTCATCGTCGACGACCGCGACGAGGCCTGATCGCAGGTATGTAGGCAAAGGGGCACCGGGGGACCATGCGTCCCCCGGTGCGCGTTTCAGGGCGGGACGCGCCAATCCTCAAGGATCTGCCCGGTCGTCGCGGTCTCGATCTGCCGGCCCATCCGGCCGCCGAACAGCGACAACACCGCGTCATGCGTCTCGTCCGACGACGAGCAGACCGCATCCACCGCCACGATCACCCGGAAGCCGCGATCAACCGCGCCCAGAACCGTGGCCAGCACGCAGATATCCGTCTCACTGCCAGACACGACCAGCGTCGTGACGCCCTTTGCGCGCAACGTGGCCTCAAGCCCCGTCTGCCACCACGGCGAATAGACCGACTTGTCGAAGACATGCCCGGCCGGGGCCAGCGCCTCAAGCTCGGGCAGCAGCCGCAGCCACTCCTCTGACATCGTCTCGCGCAGGATCTCGGGCCACGCGGCGTAATAGCGGCCCCAGCTGCCGGGCGCGCCCGTCAGCGAACGGGGCGGGATGAAGCGCGTGAAGAAGCTGCGCTCTGGCCGGGCCGAGGCCAGCATCGTGACCGCAGGCAGCCTGCGCGCCACCCAGGGCGCGCCCCAAGGCGAGCCCGGCGCAAAGAGCTTCTGCATATCCACGCAGAGATGCGCCGCATCCTCGCCCAGAGGGCCGAATTTCAGTCCGGTTTCCACATCGATCTCCGATCCCTGTTCCCTGGCGCGAACCGGCGATCCGTGAGGTTTGTTCCCGCGCCCGAGGGAGGGCCCCCACGCGCGGGACAGGCGTCAGGGCCGCATGTCGCGGGCCGCCCCCACGGGTTCGGGCGTTTCCAGATGGGCGGCGAACCAGTCGATCGTGGCGCGCAGCCCGTCGCGCAGCGGCACGCGCGGCTGCCAGTGCAGCAGCTGCCTTGCGCGTTCGATATCGGGCTGGCGGCGGCGCGGGTCGTCCTGTGGCAGCGGGCAGAAGACCGGCTTGGCCGAACCCGGCACCATCTCGCGGATCAGCCCGGCCAGTTCGAGGATCGAGAATTCGCCGGGATTGCCCAGATTGACCGCCCCATCGGGCGCGACCGGCAGGTCCATCAGCGCGATCAGCCCCGCGACAAGATCCGAGACATAGCAGAAGGACCGCGTCTGCGTGCCGTCGCCATAGAGTGTCATGGGCCGCTCCTGCAGCGCCTGGCAGATCAGGTTCGACACGATGCGCCCGTCATCGGCGCGCATCTGCGGGCCATAGGTGTTGAAGATCCGCGCCACGCGGACATCGCCCAGCCCGGCGCGGCGGTAATCGAAGCACAGCGTCTCGGCCGCGCGCTTGCCCTCGTCATAGCAGGCACGGGGGCCGGTGCAGTTCACGTTGCCCCAGTAATCCTCGGTCTGGGGATGGGCCAGAGGGTCGCCATAAACCTCGCTGGTCGAGGCCTGCACGAAGCGCGCGCCCTTGATGCGCGCCAGTTCCAGCAGGTTGCCGCAGCCGACCACGTTGGTGCGCATCGTATGGACCGGGTCAGCCTGATATTGCGGCGGCGACGCCGCGCAGGCGAGGTTGTAGACCTGATCCAGCGGGCCGGGGACGGCGACGGGCCGGGTCACGCAAGCCTCGATCAGCGTGAACGAGGGGTGGTTCTCGAAGGGCTGCACGTTCTCGCGCCGCCCGGACACGAAGCTGTCGAGGCAGATCACCCGATGGCCGCGCGCCAGAAGCGTCTCGCACAGATGCGAGCCGATGAAGCCCGCGCCGCCGGCAACCAGCGTGACAGGCCTGAAGGATGTCATCTTCTGCATTCTCATGCTCCTGCGGTCAGAGGGTGGCGATTCAGCGCGCGGATCAGGTCTCGGGCGCGGGCGCGGCCGGTATGGTCGGCCAGGATGATGGCGCGGGCGCGCGCCGCCATGTCCTGCCGGGCGGCATCGTCGGTGGAGCGCAGGGCGGCCACCACGTCCTCGGTCGTGTCGGCCAGCGTCACGGCCTTGGTCTCGGGCAGAAGCTCGGTCAGGCCCGGCCAGCGGTCCGAGATGATCGGCGTGCCGCAGGCCGCGGCCTCGAACAGCCGGACCGAAGGCGACCAGCCCAGGGCGCGCATCGCCTCGCGCGTGATGTTCAGCGTGAAGCGTTGCGCATTGTAGAAGGCCGCGTGATCGGCCGGGGGCAGATGCTCGATCCGTTCGACATTGTCGGGCCAGGCGATCTCGTCGGGAAACAGCGAACCCGCCACGACAAAGCGCATGTCGGGCAGGCGGCGCGCGGGTTCGATCAGCAGCGCCTCCAGCCCCGGCTGGCGGTCCGGGCTGTAGGTGCCCAGATAGCCCAGATCCCACCGTCGCGGCACGTCCATCGGGCGATAGGCCGTCTCGTCCACGGCGCAATACAGCGCGACGGGATCGCGCGCGCCCCAATCCTGGCGCAGGCGGTCCAGCACACGCCCGCCGGAAAAGGACAGGTAGCTGTCGAAGATCGGCACCTGCCGGCGCGCCAGATGCTGTTCCTCGGCCCGCGCCAGCATGTCCAGCGTGACCGGTGTGTCGATGTCGTAGAAGCACAGGCGTTGCAGCGGCATCTGGTGCAGCACGTCGATCAGCCGCTGCCCCTCGGGGGTGTAGGATCCGACGATGACCGCCCCCGCCCGTGTCAGGCGCCCGGCATGGCGCGCGGTCACTTCCGCGATGTCGTCATAGAATTCCAGCGTACAGAAATCCGGGTCGGGCAGGTCCTGATGCGCCTGATACCAAGGCTGGCGGCGTTCGAGGAACAGAACGCGCCGCCCCTCGGCATGAAGGCCGCGCAGCAGGGCGCGATAGGTCGTCGCATGGCCGTTTCCCCACGAGGAACTGAGCGAAAGGCCGAAGATGATCAGATCGTCGCGTGCCATTACAGGGCCTCTCTTTCGCGGATCATGCCGGGGCGCATCCGGTGCAGCAGGTCGCGCAGCTGAAGCGCGCGGCGGTCATAGGTGTGTTCGGCCAGCACCCGGCGCAGCGCCGCCTACCCGATGGCCCGACTGCGCTCGGGCGTCAGCTCGGCCAGCGCGTCGGCCACGTCCTGCCCGTCGCGGGCGACCAGAACCTCGGTGCCGGGGGTCAGGAACATCTCGATCCCCTCCCATGCATCGGTGATCAGGCAACCGCCCGCGCCCGCGGCCTCGAAGACGCGGGTGGCGGGGGAAAAGCCCGTCTGCGCCATGCTGTCGCGCGCCACGTTCAGCACCGCGCGGGGCGTGGTGTTGAAGGCGTTGTGATCGGCGGTGCCGACATGGCCTATCGCCTGCACATTGGCCGGCAGGTCGCCCTGGCTCCATCCCGATCCGCCCAGCAGGAAGCGGCGGTCGGGCAGCAGCGTGGCGGGGCGCAGGAAGAATTCGGCCACACGCGCCTCGCGGTCGGGCAGGCGGTTGGCCAGAAAGCCCAGATCGGCGCGGAAGCGGTCGTCGGGGGGCGCGGGATGGTGCGTGTCGGGATCCAGCGCGTTGTAGACCGGCACGCAATCGCGCGCGCCAAGCGACCGATAGGCCGCGATCACCGGATCGCCGCCGCCATAGGTCAGCACGAGGTCCAGATCGGGCAGCATCCGGCGCAGCGCGTCCTGGGGGTCCTGCCGCATCGCCGCCAGCGTGGCGGGCGCGTCCACATCCCAGAAGATCCGCAGCGCGTCGGGCCGCGCGGCGGCCATCACGGCCTCCAGCAGCGCGTCATCGGCATAGCCCACGCCCGAAGCCTTGACGACGATGTCGGCCTCGGCCGCGCGGGCGGTCGCGTCCTGCAGGCCCTCGGGGGTCGCAGGCCAGACATTCACCCGCGCCCAGTCGGGCACCGCGATGTCGCGATGCGACTGGCGGTCATGGGCGTCGGGCTCGTGAAAGGTCACGTCGAAGCCGTGCCGGTGCAGCGCCTTGACGATGCCCCGATAATAGGTCGCCGCGCCGTTCCAGTAGCTGGACAGAAGGCTCGATCCGTAAAAGGCGATCCGGGTCATGCCACGGCCTCCTGCTGGCGGGGGGCGGTCAGGCCGGACAGGATGTCCAGCAGCTGATCGGCGCGGTGGTCGCAGCTGTGCCGCTCGCGGATGGTGCGCAAGCCCGCGCGCACCTGCTCGGCCGCTGCGTCGGGGTCGTGCAGCAATTCGCGCAGATGGTGGGCCATCTCGATCCCGTCACGGGCCATGCGCATGTCCCCGGGGGCGAACAGGCCCTCGGCATCGTCCCAGGGCGCGCTGATCAGGGGCAGGCCGCAGGCCAGTGCCTCGAAGGGGCGGATCGTGGGGATGCCCGGCAGCGCCTCGACATAGGGGCGGCGCGGAACATGGACGGTGACGCGGTGGCGTGCGAAGGCCAGCGGCACCTGCGCGTTGGGCAGCCAGCCGCGATAGGCGATCCCGGCCTGCGCCAGCCGATCAAGCGCGGCCTCGGGATAGCGCACGCCATGCACGGTCGTGGACAGGCGCAGCGCCTCGGCCGGGGCGATCAGGAAACGCTCAAGCTCGGCGCTGCGCTCGTCGTCGCCCCAATTGCCGACCCAGATCAGGTCCGATTGCGGCAGGATCTCGGGGACAGGGCGGAAGACGGTCGTGTCGGCGGCCTCGTGCCAGGTAAAGACCTGCCGACCCCAGCCCGCCGCAAGATAACGCTCGCGCAGCGCCTCGCCGAAGGCCAGAACGGCGTCGTAGCCATCCAGCGCCATCCCCGCGATCTGTTCGCCGGCGCTGACCGCCCGGTGATGCGTGTCGTGAAACAGCAGCAGATACCGCCCGCCGCGCGCCCGATGCGCGCCGATCCGCGCCACCAGCGACGGGTCGGTCCATTCATGCACCACCACCACATCGGCCTCGGCCAGGGCGGCCTCGTGGTCGAATCCGGAATCGTAGCTGCGCGAGGCCAGGTCGGGAAAGGCCGCCGCGAAATCCTCCAGCGCGGCTTCGCCCCGATCCGCGATCAGGTTCTGGCGGCTCCAGCCGTCGGCGGGCTCCAGCGCCAGCGTCCGGTGGCCGCGCGCATTCAGCGCCCGCATGATCCCCCGCAGGAAATGGGCGTTGCCATGGTTCCAGTCGGAAACCAGCGAATGGGTGTAGAACAGAAAGCGCATGAAGGTCATCCCGTGGTCGAGGCGGCGGGCGCGGGGGCCAGCCAGCGGTAAAGGGTCAGCATCGACTCGGCCTGCGCGCCCGGGCCAAGCCGGGCGGCGCGGGCCTGCGCCCGATCGCCCAGCCGGGCGCGGCGGGCGATGTCGCGGGCAAGCGCGTTCAGGGCATCGGCCAGCGCGGCCGGATCGTCGGGGTCGAAGAACTGCGCCGCGCCGTCCCACAATTCGCGAAAGGTGGGGATGTCGGACAGAACCAGGGGCAGCCCGGCGCGCGCGGCCTCCAGCACGGCCAGACCGAAGGGCTCGTATCGCGAAGGCGCGCAGAAGATCCCCGCCCGGCCGACCGCGCGCAGCGTCTGGGCATGGTCCAGAACGCCGGCATGGCGCGCATGACGCAGCGCAAGATGCGCGCCGTTCGGGCCAGTTAGCGCGCCGATCATGGTGACCGGCCAGTCGCTGAGCGCGGCGGCGGCGTCAAGCGTGGCGCCGTTCTTGCCATCGTCCCACCAGCGACCGACGGCGATGACGCTGTTGCGCCGGGGGCCGGGCGCGGGGCGGGCGCGGCTGCTGTTGGGCACGACCGCCAGATGCGGCAGCGGACCATAGAGGCGCGTCAGCGCGGCGGCATGGGCATGGCTTGGCGCGACGACCAGCCGGGCGGCGCGCAGGCCGCGTTCCGTCAGATCGTGCATCCACGCCATGTCGTCCGGCAATCCGGTGCCGCGCACGGCGGCGAACCATGTCCCCGGACAGGAATGCGACATGGCCAGAACCGGCAGGTCCGGGCTGAGGCCGACGGCCTGCGTGGGCAGGTTCAGGTGCAGCAGATCGGCGCCGTGCCGCCGGGCCAGCGATTCCAGCCAGGGCGCGACCGGCGCCAAGTCGTCCGGCCCCGAGGCAAGCCAGTCCAGCGTCGCATCGCCCCATTCCAGCGCCGCGATCTCTTGCGCCTGCGCGATGCGGACCGCGTCGGGCGGCGGACCCAGCCCGGCCAGGACGACCGACACGCCCCGCTCGCCCAGCTCCTGCGCCAGGTCCAGCGCGTGCTGCCACACGCCTCCGACGGCATCCAGCGTCATCAGCACCTTCATCCCGATCGCCTTTCGCGCCCAAGCGTCAGCCCTCTCTGATCGGCCAGCCAGCCCGCCAGGTCGGCCAACCCCTCCTGCCAGCCGATCGAGGGCTGCCAGCCGGTGGCGGCCTGCAGCGCGCGGGTATCTGCCACGAACCAGGGCTGGTCGCCCTGCCGCCACTCCTGATGGCTGATCTGGGGGGGGGTGCCGGTGATCCGGGCGATCTGGTCCAGCACCTCGCGCAGGCTGACGGCATTGGCCGGGCCGCCGCCCAGGTTGAAGGCCCGCCCCGTCAGCCGCCCGATATCGGCCAGAACCGCGCGATAGGCCGCCACGGCATCGGTCACATGCAGCACGTCGCGGACCTGCCGTCCGGTGCCGAAGATCGTGATCGGCCGCCCTTCGAGCGCGCGGATCAGGAAATGGGCGACCCAGCCCTGATCCTCGGTGCCGAACTGGCGCGGGCCGTAGATGCAGCTCATCCGCAGCACCGCCGCCGGAATGCCGTAGCTGTGGGCATAATCCAGCACATACTGGTCCGCGACGCCTTTCGAGCAGCCATAGGGCGTGCAGAAATCCAGCCGCCGGTCCTCGGCCACGCCATGGGCGGCCATGGCGTTGTCCAAGGGCGCGCAGCCGTCGCCGCTGTCGGTGACCTGCAGATCGGCCAGCGCGCCATAGACCTTGTTCGTCGAGGCCAGGATCACCGGCACCCGGCGGCCCGTGGCACGCACCGCCTCGAGGACGTTCAGCGTGCCGCGGGCATTGACCTCGAAATCATCGACGGGGGCGGTCAGGCTGGTGGTGACGGCAGTCTGCGCGGCAAGGTGAAAGACCGCGCTGGCGCCCGCAACGACGTCGCAGACCGATTGCGCGTCGCGCAGATCGGCGGGCACGGCGCGCAGCCGGTCGCCATGCCGGTCGGCCAGCCAGCGAAGGTTGCGTTCGACGCCCGGCCGGCTGAGATTGTCGAAGACCGTCACCTGCCGCCCGTCGCGCATCAGCGCATCGGCCAGATTGGCGCCGACAAAGCCCGCGCCCCCGGTGATCAGGACGCTTTCCGCCCCGCCGCCCGCCAAGGTCGGGCTGGCCAGCCGGGTCAGCTGCTTCAGCCGCGCCACGCCGCCCTCGGCCAGAAGCCGGCCCAGAAGCTTGGGGCGGCCATCGGCGGCGACCGCGCCCATATGATAATGGCGCGGATCGAACCACAGCCCCTCCTGCACGGCCACGTCCGAGGGCAGGTCGGCCCAGCCATACCAGTAGACCCGGTCCGCCGGCGCCTGCAGCGACCGGACGAAACGGCGCGCCTGCTCGATCTCGTCCCGGCGCCAGGTGGAATAGCCGGTCTCGGTGATCCAGATACGGGCCAATGGGTTGTGGCGGTCGAGGATGCGGCGCATCTCGCCCAGATGCATGTCCCAGCCCCGCCAGGATGCGGCCTCGCTGTCCCAGGTGCCGGGAAAGCCGTGAAAGCCGACCGCGTCGACCACGCCCAGCACGCCGCGTTCACCCATCAGGTTAAGCCAATAGGGGTCAAAGGGCGCAGGCCCGCCCAGAACCGCCTTCCATCCGCGATGCTGGACCCAGTGCGCCGCGCCGCCGACCATCTCGCAGAACAGTTCGAAATCGGGGTCCTCGCGCCAGTCCCAGTCCAGCAGGTTGTTGGGCTCGTTCCACAATTCGACATGGGTGAAATGGTCGCCGTGCCGGGTCAGGGCCATGTCGATGAAATCGGCATAATCCTTCAGGACGCGCGGCGCCCCCGAGCTGCGCCCCGTCCGCGACAGCGAGGGCGGCGTGTAATGGATGCAGGGCAGCACATCCAGATCACGCGCCAGGCGCGGCAGCAGCCAGTCGAACCATTCCTGCCCGCCGGGCGCGTGATATTCGGCCCAGCTGACATGCGTCCGCAGATAGCGCGCCCCCGAGGCGACAAGCCCGGGCAGCAGCGCCTCGACCCGGTCCCGCTCGCCGGGCCGGAACCATTCCACAAAGCCGAAATCGGCGTTCATGTGACCAGCCCCCGCTCCTCCAGCTGGGCGCGCATCCGGGCGCCGTTATCGATGGCGGGCTGGCGGGCCACCCATTCGACAAAGGGACCAAGGCTGTCCTCGAGCCGATGCTGAGGCACGAAACCCAACAGATCGCGCGCCCGGGTGATGTCGGCAAAGCAGTTGCGGATATCGCCGGCGCGGAACCGGCCCAGGATTTCGGGCTGGATGTCCGACCCCATCGCCTGGGCCAGCAGCCGCGCGACCTGCGACACCGAATAGGCGTTGCCCGATCCGATATTGACGACCTGCCCGTCGGCGGCCTTTTCATCCAGCGCCAGACGGAAGGCGCGGGCGACGTCGCGGACATGCACGAAATCGCGCTTCTGCTCGCCATCCTCGAAGATCGTGGGCGCCTGACCCGCCGCAATGCGCGAGGCGAAATTGGCCAGAACCCCGGTATAGGGGTTCGACAGCGCCTGCCCGGCACCGAAGACGTTGAACAGGCGCAGCGCGGTGGCGGGGATGGAATAGGCCTCGCCGAAGATCAGCACGGCCTGTTCCTGCTGATACTTGGTCAGCGCATAGATCGAGGCCAGATCGACGCGCTTGGCCTCGGTCGTGGGCACCGGGGTCAGGGCGGCGCCCTCGGCGGTCGCGGGCTCCCACCGGGCGGCGCGCAGATCGGCGGGTCGGCGGCGCACCTGATCGTGCAGCCTGCCCTCGGGATCGGCGTAATAGCCCTCGCCATAGACGCTCATCGACGAGGCCACGACGATCTTGCGGACCGGGGCTGCGGCAATCGCCTCCAGCAGGATGGCGGTGCCCAGATCATTGGCGCCGACATAGCGCGCGATCTCGTACATGGACTGGCCCACGCCCACCTCGGCGGCCAGGTGGATCACCGCGTCGCAGCCCGCCAGCGCGCCGCGCAGGGCCTCGGCATCGCGCATGTCGCCCCGCACCAGCCGCGCGCCCTGCGAGAGGATCGGCGCAAGATCGGGCGATGCGCCGGGATCCTCGCCATGCACCTGCTCGATCAGCGCGTCGTACAGCACCACCTCGTGTCCCGCCTGCTGCAGCTCGGCCGCGACGTGGCGGCCGATGAAGCCGCACCCGCCCGTGATCAATGTCCTGGTCATCCCGCCCCTCTCGATGCTTGCGGTTCGCCGGAGGACGCGTCTGGTCGCGCTGCCCCGGAATGCCGGAAGATGCCTTCTGCTGAGACATCATCCGGGGCGCTGAACCGGGTCCGGGAACATTTGTTCCAGCTTCTTGTTCTGCCGGCCGCTTGTTCCCGACAGCCCGAGAGGCCCATGACCCACCCTGCACCCCAGATCCGAACGCCGCAGACGCAGCCCTTGCCGACCCGGCCCTGCGCCGCCCGCATCACCGCGCCGGGGCGGGTCGAACTGGTCCCGATCACGCCGCGCGACCCCGGCCCACAAGAGGTGCGCATCGCCATCGAGGGCTGCGGCGTCTGCGCGTCGAATCTGGGCCCATGGGCCGGGCCGGAATGGCAGGTCTTTCCCCTGCCGCCGGGCGGCCCCGGCCACGAGGCCTGGGGCGTGATCGAGGCCGCGGGCGATCAGGTCCGCGACCTGCCGCCCGGCACGCGCGTCGCCTTTGCGGGCCAGCATGGCTTTGCCACCCACGAGACCGTCCCGGCCGAGGACGTGATCGCCCTGCCCCCGGCGCTGGATGGCCAACCCGTCCCGGCCGAACCTCTGGGCTGCGCGATCAACATCTTTCGCCGTGCCCGGATCGGGGCGGGCGATACCGTCGGCATCATCGGCGCGGGCTTTCTGGGCGCGCTGCTGGTGCGGCAGGCCCGCGACGCAGGCGCACGCGTCATCGCCATCTCGCGCCGCGACACCTCTCTGGCGCTGGCCCGGCGGATGGGCGCGGACGAGACGATCCCGATGCTGGATCACGGCCAGATCATCGCACAGGTCGCGGAACTGACCGCAGAACGGCTCTGCGACATCGTGATCGAGGCCGTGGGCAAGCAATGGCCGCTGGACCTGGCGGGCGAGATCGTGGCCGAGGGCGGGCGTCTGGTGGTGGCGGGCTACCATCAGGACGGGCCGCGTCAGGTGAACATGCAGATGTGGAACTGGAAGGGCATCGACGTCATCAACGCCCATGAACGCGACCCCGCCGTGATCCGGCGCGGCATGCGAGACGCGGTCGATGCGCTGGCCCAGGGGCGGCTGGACCCCGCGCCGCTTTACTCCGGAACCTATCCGCTTCAGGATCTGGGCGCGGCACTGGATGCGACCCGCGACAAGCCCGGCGATTTCGTCAAGGCGCTGATCACATGCCGCTGAACGCCGCCTCTGTCGCCCCCGCCCCCGCCGCGTTACCGCGTCCGCGCATCGCCTTTCTGGGTCTGGGCTGGATCGGCCGCCAGAGAATGGCCGCGATGCTGGAAGCGGGCGATATCGAGGTCGCCGCCCTGGCCGACCCGGACCCCGAGGCCGTCCAGGCCGCTTTGGATCTGGCCCCGGACGCCGCCACGGGCCGCGATCTCTGTGCGCTGCTGGATCAGCGGCCCGACGGCATCGTCATCGCCACGCCGTCGGCCCTGCATGCCGAACAGTCGATCCGCGCGCTTGACGCCGGCGCGGCCGTCTTCTGCCAGAAACCTCTGGGCCGTGACGCGCGGGAAACCGCGGCCGTTCTTCGGGCGGCGCGTCAGGCGGACCGGCTGCTGGCGACCGACCTCAGCTATCGGCATGCGGCAGCCTTCATCGCGCTGCGCGACCTGATCCGCAGCGGCGATCTGGGCCATGTCCACGCGCTGGATCTGACCTTTCACAACGCCTATGGCCCGGACAAGCCATGGTTCCGCGACCGCCGCCTGTCGGGTGGGGGCTGCCTGATCGATCTTGGCATCCATCTGATCGATCTGGCGCTGTGGTCTCTGGGGGCCGGGGATGTGCGCTGCCTTGCGGCCCATATCCGCAGGGACGGGCGCCCCCTGTCGGCCGATCCCGATGCCGTCGAGGATTTCGCCCTGGCCACGCTGGAGACGGATCAGGGCACGGTGATCCGGCTGGCCTGTTCGTGGAACCTGCCGGCAGGACAGGATGCCGTGATCGGCATGGAGGCCTTCGGCACGGCAGGGGGCGGCGCGGTGCGCAATATCGGCGGCTCGTTCCTCGATTTCGGCGCGTGGCGGCATCACGGGACGGCATCGCAGGCGCTGGTGACGCCGCCCGACGCCTGGGGCGGGCGGGCCGGCGCCGCATGGGCCACGCAGCTGCGCCGGGGCGGCGGCTTCGATCCCCAGGCCGAGGCACTGGTCACGCTGGCCCGGACGCTGGACGCGATCTATGCCCGCGCCGCATGACGCGGCTTCTTCGGGAACATGGCGACTGCGGGGCGGTTAAGGCGGCCTGCCACAAAGGAAGTCGCCATGATCCTTCACATCGTCCAGCGCCAGGTGCGTCCCCCGATCACTTCCCGGATCGTGGGCTGAGCGATGCAGACCTGGCTCTGCCTGGCGGGCGGCAATGCGCTTGGGGCCTTTCATGCCGGTGCGTGGAAGGCGATCGACGCGGCGGGTCAGAATGTCACCCGCATATCCGGCGCCTCGATCGGCGCCATCGTCGCGGCCCTGATCGCAGGCAACCCGCCAGAGCGCCGCATCGAGCGGCTGGAGGCGTTTCTGGACGAGATCGCGCAGGCGCCCTTGGCGGGAAGCGGTCGGCGCGGGCTGGTGGCGGGCACGCTGCTGCTGGGCAATCCGGCGCTTTTCGCCCCCTCGCTGCCCGGTCTGGCCGAGATCGTGCCGGGCATGCCGCCTGACCGCGCCGCCTTTCATCGCCGCGCGACCCGGCGCCTGCTGGAACGGTATGTCGATTTCGACCGCCTGAACACCGGCGGGATCGAGGTGATCGTAACCGCGACCGATGCAGAAACGGGCGAGGCGCGAGCCTTCCGCAACACCGACGGGCCGCTGAACGTCGACCACCTGCTGGCCAGCAGCGCCCTGCCCATCCTCTTTCCGCCCGTCACCGTCGAGGGCCGCCCCTTCGTCGATGCGGGCCTGTCCGAGAACCTGCCGCTGCGCCCGCTGCTCGACCGGCCGGACGAGGCGCTGATCCTGGCCTGCGATCTCTACAATCCCGTGGGCGCGTTGCGCCAGACGATGGACGGCATCGCGGACAGGGCGCAGGAGCTGGCCTTCGGATGCCAGTCGCGGCATCTGCTGGCGGCGCTGGACCTGTCGGGCCGGCAAGTGCGGCACATCATCCTGTCGGACCCCAAGGACGACTTCGCGGGCAAGGCCTTCGATTACAGCCGCGCCTCGCTGCGGCGCAGGCTGCATCTTGGCGAAAGCCAGATGGCGCAGGCGCTGGATGCGATGCTTTCGGACAACCCGACATGAAGGCCACACGATGATCCCTCGCCGCCTGCATGCCAGCCTCGACGCCCTGTCCGCCGCGCTGCTGATCCTTGCGCCCTCGATGCTGGGGGCCGCGCCGCGCCATCGCAAACGGCTTGCCGCGCTCGGGCTGGGGGTGGCGGCCTATTCGCTGGCGACATCCTATCGTGGCAGGGCGCGCCGCCCCATCGGGCCGTCGCATCACCGTCTGCTGGACGCGGCGCAGGGCGCGGCCTGTCTGGGCCTTGCCCGCGACGTCGATGACCCGGCGGGCCGCATGGCGCTGCGGGGCTACGCGGCCTTCTCGATTGCAGTGGCGGCCCTCTCCTCGCCCTCCGGCCCCGAAGGCGTCACGCTGCCGCCCTGGGCTGCGATGGCGGATCTGCCCGCCGATCTGGCGCTGCTGCGCTGCGGGATCGTGAACGTGGCCTTCATCGGGCCGCCCGGGGCGGGTGATCGGGGCTGGTTTCTGGTCGATGCCGGGCTGCCGGGATCTGCGCCGGCGATCCTTGCAGCCGCGCGACGGCGCTTCGGCGCGTCGCGACCGGCGGCGATCCTGCTGACCCATGGCCATTTCGACCATGTCGGCGCCCTGCCCCGTCTGGCCGAGACATGGGACGCCCCGATCCTCGCGCACCCGGCCGAGCATCCCTATCTGACCGGGCGTCGCGCCTATCCGCCCCCCGCCCCCGAGGTCGGCGGCGGCATGATGGCCGAGGCTTCAATCCTGTTTCCGCGCAGCCCCGTGGACCTTTCGCAGAGGCTGCGCGCCCTGCCCGAGGATGGCACCATCCCGGATCTGCCGCACTGGCAGTGGCTGCACATGCCCGGCCACACGCCCGGCCATGTCTCGTTCTGGCACGAGGACCGCAAGATCCTGATCGGGGGCGACGCCGTCGTCACGACCCGGCAGGAATCGGTTCTGGCCGCCCTGGCCGCGCCGCCCCATCTGCAGGGCCCGCCCGCCTATTTCACGCCCGACTGGGCAGCGGCCGCAGCCTCGGTCCGTCGGATCGCCGATCTGGCGCCCACCTGCCTGATCGCAGGCCACGGCCCCGCCCTGGGCGGGACGGCGCTGGTGGCGGCATTGCAGATCCTCGCGTCGGGGTTCGAGACGCGCGGCCTGCCGCGCCGCAGCCGCTATCTGGACAGGCGGGCGATGCCCGCACCGGGAGGCGCCAGGATGATCGGGCGCTGATCCGGGAACAGTTGCGGCCTGTCCCCGTTCCGTCCCCCTCGCCCGGACTGCTCCGGGCAGCAAGACAACAGGAGAATTCATGGCACGTCAGCCCGTCCCCCGCGCAAGAGGCAAGGTCGTGGTCGTCACCGGCGCCTCCAGCGGCATCGGCAGGGCCACGGCCCTCGCCTTCGCGCAAGAGGGCGCGACCCTGGTTCTGGCCGCCCGCGATCAGGCCGCGCTGGACGCGCTGGCCGTGCGCTGCCGCGATGCGGGGGCACGCGCCATGGCCGTGGCCACGGATATCACCGAGCCCCCGCAAGTGGCGCGCCTGGCCCGCGAGGCGCTGTCCTTTGCCGGCCGCATCGACATGTGGGTCGCCAATGTCGGCACCGGCGCAGTCGGTCTCTATCACGAGGTTCCGCTGGCCGCGCATGAACGGGTCATCCGCGCCAACCTGCTGGGCCACATGAACGAGGCGCATAGCGCCATCCCGATCTTCCTGAGGCAGGGACACGGCATCCTCGTGAACATGAACTCGCTCGGCGGTTTCGCCGCCGTGCCCTTTGCCGCCGCCTACAGCGCCAGCAAGTTCGGCCTGCGCGGATTCTCCGAGGCCCTGCGCGGGGAATTGACGGCTCATCCGCGGATTCATGTCTGTGACATCTACCCGTCGTTCGTGGACACGCCGGGCCTTGCCCATGGGGCGAACTATACCGGGCGCGCCCAGTCGGCCCCGCCGCCGGTGTTGGATGCCCGCCGCGTGGCGGCGGCCGTGCTGCGCCTGATGCGGCATCCGCGCCCCACCACGATGATCGGCGCCCCGACCCGTGCGCTCCGCCTGCTTCACGCGATCTCGCCCGAGCTGACCATACGCGCAAGCGCCGCCTTTCTGCGCGGCTACTTCGCGCAGGCGCGCCCGGTCCCGAAGACGGACGGCACGCTGTTCGCCCCCCCGGCCCGTCCGGGCGGGATCGATGGCGGCCTGCGCAGCCCGCACCGGCAGGGCATGGCCGTGGCGGGCCTGGCTCTTCTCGGCCTGGGCGCGCTGGCCGTGATCGCGCGGCAGGGACGGCCCCGCCGCAAGTCCGAGGGCGCCCCGCCCTCGCCCTTTTTCCATCAGGAGGACCCATGAACCCGCCCCTCGACAGCTTCGCCTCGCCCCATTCCGTCTCGCAGGCCAGTCTTCTCGACACGATGGCTGTGCTCAGGGACGTGGTCCTGCCGACCATGGCGAAGGGGCCGCTGATCCGGCGCCGCAAGGTTGTCGGACTGGCCGAGCGGCGCGGTCTCGATGACAAGGCGGTCATCCGCATGCAGAAGCTGCGCGACAAGTACGGGCCGGGCCCGCTGCTGCTGCGCATCCCGCTGCGCCATCAGGCGGTGATCCTGTCGGCCGACGATGCAAGCCGGATCCTTGACCACGCCCCCGAACCCTTTGCCGCCGCCACCATGGAAAAGCGTGCGGCGCTCGGACATTTCCAGCCCGACGGCGTCCTGTCGTCCCATGGCCAGGAACGCGCGATCCGCCGCCGCCTGAACGAGCAAACGCTCGAGACGGGCTGCCCCGTGCACGGGATGGCCGATCACTTCGCCCGCATCGCGGACGAGGAGATGGCCGAGGTTGCCGCCATCGCGCTGAAACGAAACGAACTGGACTGGGACAGCTTCTTCATCGGCTGGTATCGCATGGTCCGGCGCATCGTTCTGGGGGATGCGGCGCGCGACGACCACGAGTTGACCGACCTGCTGGAGCAGCTGCGCCGCCGCGCCAATTACGCCTTTCTGCGCCCCAAGGATCGCAAGACCCGCGCGGCGTTCCTGAACCGCCTGCGCCGCTATCTGGATCAGGCCGATCCGCTCAGCCTTGCCGGCCGCATGGCCGAGGCCTGCACCGATCCCGCCCAGCAGCCGCATCACCAGCTGCCGCAATATCTGTTCGCGTTTGACCCGGGCGGTATGGCCAGCTTCCGCACCTTTGCCGTGCTTGCCGCCCATCCCGAGATCGAGGCGAAGGTGCGCCACGAGATCGGCGCCGCCGGCGACGTGCCGCAGCTGCCGCTGCTCAGGGCGTGCTTCATGGACGTGCTGCGCCTCTGGCCCACCACGCCCGCCATCCTGCGCGAGACGACGCGCATGGTGCGCTGGCACAGCGGCCAGCTTGAAAAGGGCACGCAGATCCTGATCTTCGCGCCCTTCCTGCACCGCGACGACAAGACCCTTGCACAGGCGCACCGGCTGGACCCCTCGCTGTGGCAGCAGGGTAACGAGCGGCCCGATCTGGGCCTCTTGCCGTTCAGCCATGGTCCCGTCATCTGCCCGGCCGTGCGTTTCGTTCCGCTGATCGCCACGCTGGCGATGAAGAGCCTTCTGTCCCGCATCCGGCTGACCTTGTCCGAGGATCAGCGCCTGTCGCCGGAACGGCTTCCGGGAACCCTGGACAATTACACGCTTCGCTTTTCCGCCAGCGCCGCCGGGCTCGAACCTGCCGGCTAAGGCTGGCGGGGCGAAGGCTTGCAGGCGCAAGGCTCTCCGCGCGCCTGGCTTGAGCCATGGACCCCCTGATCATTCGATGATCAGATCGGCATGCAGAGCGCCCGCGGTGTGGATCGATTTCAGGATCTCGATCATGTCGCGGGGCCGGACGCCCAATGCGTTGAGCCCGTCCACCAGATCCCCAAGGCTGACCTCGGAGGACAGTTCGACAAAGCCGATGCCGGGGCGGTTCTCGATCTCGGCACGCGAGCGGGGAACGGTGACCGTCTCGCCCGCGGCAAAGGGATTGGGCTGCGAGACGACCGGCGCTTCGCTGACCCTGAGGGTGAGACCGCCCTGCGAGACCGCAACGCGCGAGATGCGGACACGCTCACCCACCACGATGGTTCCGGATTTGTGGTCGATCACCACCTTGGCCCGGTCCTCGGGCTCGATCAGCAGGTTCTCGATCCGGCCCACGACCCGGGCCGGATTGACCGAGCCCAGATTGCGGAAGTTCACCAGCACCGTCCCGCTGTCCAGGGTGACGGCAAGCTGCCGCTGGAAGTCGCGGTTGATCGCGTCCTCGACGCGTGTGGCCGTCGTGAAATCCGCGTTTCGCAGCGCGATCCGGATCGTGTCGATCCCGGCAAAGTCGAACTCGACCTCGCGTTCGACCCTCGCGCCCACCGGGATCTTGCCGGTGGTCGGCACGCCGTCCACGACCCGCGCCCCCTCGCCGGAGGCCGAGACCCCGCCGGCAATGATCGAGCCCTGCGCCACGGCATAGATGTTCCCGTCGGCCGCCTTCAGGGGCGTCATCACCAGCGTGCCCCCCAAAAGGCTCTTGGCATCGCCGATGGCCGAGACATTGACGTCGATCCGGCTGCCCGACCGGGCGAAGGGCGGCAATGTCGCGGTCACGATCACGGCCGCCACGTTCTTCGAGCGCAGCGCCTCGTCGGTGACGTTCACGCCGAGACGCTCAAGCAGGCTGGCCAGCATCTCTTCGGTGAAAGGCGCGTTGCGGAAGCTGTCGCCGCTGCCGTCCAGGCCGACCACGAGGCCATAGCCGACAAGATCGTTGCCGCGAACCCCGTCGAAATCGGCGAGATCCTTGATCCGCACCGGTATCGCGCCGGCCGAACCTGCGAGGACAAGCGCCACAAGCGTGGAAAGCACAAATCTGATCATCTGAGGAAGTTCACCAGCTTGAGCTTCGACAGCCGCGCCGTGACCGCATAGATGGCCTCGATCTGGTTCTGCACCTCTGAAAGGGCGGCAGCGGTCTGGAACGGATCCGCCGAGCGCATGTCGTTGCGCCGGGACCCGAGGATCGTCAGCGCCGCGGCATTCGCGCCCTTGGCCTCTTCCACGACCTGTTGCGAGGCGCCGACGCGGGCGATCTCGGCGATGACCTGGCGGTCGGCCTCGATGATGCCCGAGCCCGCGCCGATGATCAGCGCCCGCTGCTCGGCCGGGCGGCCCGCAAGCACGCCCTGCGCGGGCAGGGCCGCGAGCGCAAGCGTCTTGAGAAGGTCGCGCATCTCGGGCGAGGCGGCGGAACTGCGGATGGCCACGGCGCCGTCGGCGGAAACCGGGATGATCTGCGGCTCGCCGATCGTGCCGCGATAGGCATGATCCAGAAAACCGCCGCCGCCCGGGGGGGCGTCGAACCAGTCGCCGACGGCCTGCCGCACGTCATCCGCACCGGTCAGGCCGGATGTCAGCGCCGAGAGCATGGTCATGATCTGCCCTCCCGGCACAAGCGGCGGCACATCGCTCGCCAGGCCGGAAAGGACAAAGCGCCCCCCAACCGCGCCATTGAGACGCTCGACCACCTGATCCAGCACCGCCGCGGCCCGCTCAGTCCGGACCCGCAGCGCGGCCTCGTCATGGGCAAAGAGTTCGGCCGCAAGCTCGACCCCGAGAGGCGACGCGATCTCTCGCGCGCCGGATAGCGCGCTCTGAACGCCGTCCAGAAGAATCGCCGCATCGTCGACGTTGCGCTGGAACTGCTCGAGGGCGCCGATCCGCGCCTCGATCGCGCCCAGAAGACGGGTATTGCCCTGCAGCCTCGTCCCGATATCGGCGACCTCTCCGCTGGACAGTTCCTGCGTGAGGGTCTGGAGCGACTGCTTCAGGCGGTTGGTCGCAACGCTTTGCGCGAAGATGCGGGCTTGGTCTCCGATCGTCGAAATGGCCATCTCAGATCCTCAGCAGCTGGTTGATCATGTCATCGAGCGCCCGGATGACGCGCGCATTCGCGGCATAGGCCTGTTCGTATTGCAGCAGCTTCTGCATCTCGGCATCGCTGTCGACACCGCCGGTCAGCATCCGCTCGCTGATCGTGTTGAGGCGTGCGTTGCGCGCGGCCAGATCGGCCTCGGAGCCAACGCGTCGGGTGGTCAGGGCCGCCCCGAATTCCGCCAGCCGCTCGGGCAGCGACGCCCGCGCGCCGCCCGGCGGGCCGCCCGCAGGCGGGCGCACGGCATCCAGGGCCGCCGCCATGGCGTTCAGCCGCGCCGTTTCCGAGACGGGGCCCGCCGCCGGTGCGCCCAATCCCGCACGCAACTGCCACAGCGATCCGCCCTGCGCAGGATCGGCCGCCGCATTGATTGCGATGCGGCCCGCCAAGCCCGTGGCCGAGGCCGCTGTCGCAAGCCCTCCCGCATCGGTGAACAGGCCCGGACCGCCGGCAAGGGTCGGATCGACCGCCGGATCCGAAAGGCGAGCCTGCAGGTCCAGCGCCAGCAGATCGAGATCGCGCTGCAGCGCCGGAGCCAGTTCGTCCCGGATGGCGAAATGCCCCGAAAGGCTGCCACCGGCCAGCAACCTCATCTGGCCGGGGTCAAGCGCGGTGCCGTCGACCGAGACCAGCGACAGGGGACTTCCGACCGTCATGTGCGCATCGATGACGGGCGCATGCGAAAAGCCCAGCTGCAAGGGCCGCGTGCCGTCCAGAAGCGCCAGACCTTCCTGCGTGAAGAGGGCGATCTTGCCGCCGTCGCGGGCGACCTCTTTCAGAGGGACGATGGTCGAGATCCGGTCCACGATCCTCTGGCGCTCATCCATCAGGGAGGCCGCGTCCTGGCCCGTGGCCTCGAGCGCCGAGATGCGGCGATTGAGATTTGCCACCTGTTCGAGCCCGTCATTCAGGGCCGCAATCTCCGTGGCGATCGAGCGGTCGGCCTCGGCCCTGGCGGATTGCAACGCGTCGGTGGCGGTCGTGAAACCCCGCGTCAGATCGGTCGCGGCCCGCAGCACCTGCTGCAGGCGCAGATCGTCGTCCGGACGCGCGGCGGCCGATGCCAGCGCCGATTGGAACCCGGTCAGACGCGCGGCAAGGCCGCCCGCCTGACCGGGCATGCCGATCACCGTCTCGATCGAGGACAGGAAGGCCGCGCGGGTCGCGGCTTCGCCTTGCGCGGCACTTGCCAGCCGGCTTTCCGACAGCATGGACAGGTTCACGGCGCGGACCACGCCGTCGATCCGCACCCCGCCCAGATTGCCGCCCATGGATTGCGGCGAGATCGCCAGTTCGCGCCGGGCATAGCCGGGCGTCATGACATTTGCGATATTGGCCGATACCAGCTCGGTCCCGCGCGCGGTGGCGGTCAGGCCGGACATGGCGTTCGACAGGGCGCGGGTGATGCTCATCTGCGTCTCCGATCAGGCGTCAGCGCTTGATGTTGGTGGTTTCCTGAAGCATCTCGTCCACCGTCTGAATGATCTTCGCATTCGACGAATAGGCGCGCTGCGTCGTGATCAGATTCGTGAGTTCCTGCGCGATATCGGTCGTGGACGCCTCGCGCGCATAGCCTAGGATGGACCCGGTGGGACCGTCGCCCGCATCCCACAGGAAGAAGCTGCCCGAATTCGGAGAGATGCGGTAGGATTGGCCATCCGAGGTCGCAAGACCATTGGCATTCGGGACATCGACCAGCGGGATCTGATAGAGACGGCGCGTGAAGCCGCTGTCATACGAGGCCGTCAGGAAGCCGTCGGCATCCACCTCGACCCCCAGAAGGTTGCCCGCGGCCGAGCCGTTCTTGATCACGTTCGTCGGCGAGAAACTGGAGGCGAATTGGCGCAGCCCCGCATTGCCAAGCAGTGTTCCGACGAACAGATCCAGCATGCCGCCACCCACCTGCACGGGAATGTTTCCGGTGGCGGGATCATAGGCCTGCCCGGTCAGCGTGGTGATCGAGGAAATGCTGCCGCCATGCGCCTGCGAGCCGTCGAACACGATCCGATAACTGGCGATCGGGTTCAGCGCCGGATCGGTCGCGCTGTCGTTGATCGTCATCGTCCAGGTGTTCGATGTCCCGACCGTGGCGGTGGTGTCGGGCGTGAAGGTGAAGCTCAGCGAT
This sequence comes from Paracoccus sp. (in: a-proteobacteria), assembly GCF_030604785.1. Classification (GTDB taxonomy): domain Bacteria; phylum Pseudomonadota; class Alphaproteobacteria; order Rhodobacterales; family Rhodobacteraceae; genus Paracoccus. Next base: position 137,739 of record NZ_JAUVVF010000002.1, read on the forward strand.
TCCGCCGTGCCGAGGTTGCCGTAATACTCGACCCGCATCGGCAGGGTCACGCCCGTCGCACCCGCCGCCGTCTCGCTGGCGGGCAGGTTCACGCCAAGCGAGATCCGCGTCGTCGGATCGCCCGAGGTCTGGTTGGCCTGGATCCTCACGGGCTCCAGCTGGCCCATCGTGTCGCGCGATACGGTCGGCACATTGCCATTGGCGTCGACCGGCCAACCCAGCAGCACGAGCCCGCTGCTGGTCCGCAGGATGCCGTTCGCATCCGTGTCGAACGCCCCGGTCCGGGTCATCATGAAGGGCAGGTTCGTCGAGCTGTTGTTCAAGTCGACAATCGACGTCACGGGCAGGAAGCCACGCCCGGAAATCGCGATATCCAGCGGGTTCGAGGTCGTGACCAGTGCACCGTCGGCATCGATGACGCGCGAGGTGCTGGCCCGGACGCCGCCCGCCGAATAGATCCCCGCCACCCGGTTCTGGTTCAACACGAGCGAGGTGAATTCGGTCTCCATCCGCTTGTAGCCGAAGGTCGACGAATTCGCGATGTTGTCCGAGATGGTTCCCAGACGCGACGAGTTCGCCGCGAGCCCGGCGACGCCGGCATTCATGGCAGAGGACATGGACATGGACGGACCCTTTCGATTCAGCTTGTCCCCCGGAAGCTGCCCGACAAGGTTTAAGATTCGGATAATGCCCGCCCGAAGCCCGGCCTATCTCAGTAAAATCACCTCGATCCGGTTGTTGGACGGGTCCATCGGGTTGCCGTTGCGGTTCTTGCGGTCGGCATAGCCCGAAACGCGCTGCATGCGCCGCTGGTCTAGCCCCGCCCCCTCGAGCAGTTGGCGCACGGCATGGGCCCGCCCCTCGGACAGCGGCCAGACCGGCGAATGCACCAGCGTTTCGGGATAGGCGCGGACATGGCCGGAAATGGCAATGCGGTTGCGCGTATGGCCCAGGGCGCGCGCGATGATGGGCGCCAGCTGCACCAGAACGGGCTCGGGCGCGGTGCCGTCCTCGGCGAAAAGCGGGGCATCGGTCAGGTCAGCCAGCTCGATCACCAGCCCCTCATCGGTCATGCGCGTGACGACGTGCTTCAGCAGATTGGTCAGCTGCTGAGATTCGGCGCCGGTGCCGGTCAGCACGTCCTGCACCTGACGGGCCAGTTCCTGAAACTGGGCGGCGTTCTCGCTGTCGGGCAGATCCTCCTCGATCGCCTGGCGGACGCCCTGCTCGACCCCGTCCCCAGACGAGCCCGGCGTGCGCGTCACCGAGGGCGAGAAGTAATCGGCAAGCCCGCTGCGCTGCGTCTCGGTGGTCGCGTTGAGCAGCCACATCAGCAGGAAGAAGGCCATCATCGCCGTCACGAAATCGGCATAGGCGACCTTCCAGGCCCCGCCGTGATGACCGCCTTCGCCGCTGTCACCACCGCGCCTGATGATGATGGTCGTCCCGCCATTGCCCTTGCCCGCCGCCATGATCGCAACCTTTCCTGTTCAGGCTGCAATCTCGCCCCGACCCGGCGGGCAGACAAGTTAACGGATCAAATACGATTTATTCAGCAAGGCTTAGGCTCCAGACTCATTGATCGTCAAAGCCAGAAGATGACGGTTGCGGCGAGGGCGACGGCGGAGAGGAAGGTTTTCGCACATCTGTCGTAGCGGGTCGCGACGCGGCGCCAGTCCTTCAGC
>NZ_JAUVVF010000035.1 GCF_030604785.1 Paracoccus sp. (in: a-proteobacteria)
AGGGACCAGATTACGCAACCCCCGTCCGGCGCATCCTGATCGCCGTGCTGGCGCTTGCGCTTCTGGTCCTGTTCCTGTTCTGGCGCATCGACAGCCCCCGCGCCGAACAGATGCGGGTCGCCATGATCGACCGGATCGTGCCGCGTTTCGAATGGGCGCTGGTGCCGGTCACGCGGGTCAGCCAGATGATCGCCGGCTTTCAAAGCTATGCGCGCCTTTACGAACAGAACCAGGAATTGCGGCGCGAATTGCAGCGCATGTCCGCCTGGAAAGAGGCCGCCGTCCAGCTGGAGCAGGAGAATTCCAAGCTGCTGGCACTGAATAATGTCCGCATCGACCCCTCGCTGACCGGGCTGACGGGGATGGTGCTGATGGATAGCGGCACGGCGTTCCGGCAGTCGGTCCTGCTGAATGTCGGCGCGCAGGATGGCGTGGTCGAGGGTTGGGCCACGATGGACGGGTTGGGGCTGGTGGGCCGGATCGCGGGGGTCGGGCGCTCGACCAGCCGGGTGGTGCTGCTGACCGACCCCTCGTCGCGCATCCCGGTGACGGTGCAGCCCACGGGGGAACGTGCGCTGCTGACCGGCGACAACACGCCATTGCCGCTGCTGGAATTCATCGAGAACCTGGACAATGTGCGTCCGGGCGACCGGGTCGTGACCTCGGGCGATGGGGGGGTGTTTCCGTCGGGGCTTCTGGTCGGGCAGGTGGCGCAGGGCAGCGACGGGCGGATGCGGCTTTTGATGGCGGCTGATTACGGGCGGCTGGAATTCCTGCGCGTCCTGCGCAGCCATCCGGCCGAGGCCGTGGCCGATGTCGACGCGATCATTCGCGGCGACACCGCGCCGATCGGCCCCGAAATGCCCGCCCCTGACGCCGAGGCTGCCTCGGCGGATGCCGCGCCATGATGCAATTGCCGCGCCGCGACTTCGTGACCGGCAGCCTGCTGTTCCTGCTGGCGGTGCTGGTGCTGCTGTTCGTGCGGATGCTGCCCCTGTCGGCGGGGCCGGGCTGGCCGGGGCCGGACCTGCTGCTGGCGCTGTCGCTGGTCTGGGTGCTGCGCCGCCCCGACCAGCTTGCCGCGCCGGTCATCGTGCTGGCCGTCCTGATCGAGGACGTGCTGCTGATGCGGCCGCTCGGCCTGTGGCCGGTGATCGTCCTTCTGGGCACCGAGGCCGCACGAACGCGAGAGCACCGTTGGCGCGACCAGGGTTTTCTGGTTGAGTGGTTGCGCGCGGCGGTGCTGATCGCGGTCATGATCCTGGGCTACCGGCTGGTGCAGATCCTGTTCATGCTGCCGGTTCCGGCCCTGGGACAGGCGATGCTTCAGGTCGTGGCGACGGTCGCCTCCTATCCGCTGGTGGTGCTGGCCGCGCGCTGGCTGCTGGGGCTGCGCCGCCCCGGCCGCCCCGATTGAGACGAGGCCGCAGATGAAGAAATCCCCGCGCGAGATCCAGGACAGCAGCCGCATGATCACCCGCCGCGGGCTGATGCTGGGCGGCATCCAGATCGCCACGGCGGGGGCCCTGGCGATGCAGATGCGGTCGATGCAGCTGGACCACGCCGAGGAATTCCGGATGCTGGCCGACGGCAACTCGATCAAGATCCGCCTGCTGCCGCCCGCGCGCGGCCTGATCCTGGACCGCAACGGCATCGTGATCGCCGGGAACGAACAGAATTACCGCGTCACGCTGACGCGCGAGGAAGCGGGCGGCGATGTCGAGCCGATCCTGCGGCGGCTGGCGCAGATCATCCCGCTCAGCGATGCCCGGATCGAGGAATTGCTGGAAGAATTTTCCCGCCGCAGCGCGATCACGCCCATCGTGCTGGCCGACCGGCTGTCATGGGAGCAGTTCAGCGCCATTGCCGTGAACGCTCCGTCCCTGCCGGGCGTCACGCCGGAATCGGCCTTGTCGCGGGCCTATCCCCGCCGGGGCGATTTCGCGCATGTGATGGGCTATGTCGGCCCGGTCAGCGACTTCGACCTGTCGCGGATCGAACAGCCCGACCCGGTGCTGCGCCTGCCCGATTTCCAGCTGGGCAAGATCGGCGTCGAGGGCCGCCTCGAGGAAATCCTGCGCGGCAAGGCCGGCGCCCGGCGGGTCGAGGTGAACAGCACCGGCCGCGAGATGCGCGAACTGTCCCGCCAAGAGGGCGAACAGGGCGCCACGCTGCAACTGACCGTCGATGCCGCGCTTCAGAACTATGCCGCGCAGCGCCTGGGCGAGGAAAGCGCCGCCGCCGTCGTGATGGATTGCGAGACGGGCGAACTGGCGGCGATCTGCTCGTCGCCCAGTTTCGACCCGAACCTGTTCGTGCGGGGCATTTCCAGCCGCGATTATCGCGCGCTGATGGATCACGACCACCGCCCGCTGGCCGACAAGACCGTGCAGGGCGTCTATCCGCCGGGCTCGACCTTCAAGATGGTCGTGCTGATGGCCGGACTCGAGGCCGGCGTCGTCAATGCCGGCACGCGCTTCTTCTGCCCAGGCTATACCGAACTGGGCGGGCGTCGCTTTCACTGCTGGCGGCGGGGCGGGCATGGCTCGGTCGATGCGGTCAAGGGCCTCGAGGAAAGCTGCGACGTCTATTACTACGAACTGGCACAGCGCGTGGGCATCGACCGCATCGCCGAGATGGCGCGCAAGTTCGGCCTGGGCGTGCGCCACGACCTGCCCATGTCCGCCGTGGCCGAGGGGATCGCCCCGGACCGCGAATGGAAGATGCGTCGCCACGGCCAGCCGTGGCAGATCGGCGACAGCCTCAACGCCTCGATCGGGCAGGGCTATGTGCTGTCCTCGCCGCTGCAACTGGCGGTGATGACTGCCCGCATCGCCAGCGGCCGCGCGGTCGAGCCGCGGCTCATTCGCGCCATCGACGGCGTGCGCCAGCCCGTCCCCGACTGGCCGGAACTGGAGGGCGTCAGCGCCAATACCCTGCGCGTCACGCGGCTGGGCATGGATGCGGTCATGTACGGCAATCGCGGCACCGCACGGGCCAGCCGGATCATCCGCGACGAATGGCGCATCGCGGGCAAGACCGGCACCAGCCAGGTCCGCAACATCACCGCCGCCGAACGCGCGCGCGGCGTCATCTCGAACGACCAGCTGCCGTGGAACCGGCGCGACCACGCGCTGTTCGTGGCCTATGCGCCCTTCGAGGCGCCGAAATACGCCATCTCGCTGGTGGTGGAACATGGCGGCGGCGGCTCGACCGCTGCGGCGCCTCTGGCGCGCGACATCCTTCTGTTCGCGCTGAATGGCGGGCTGCCCCCGCTGGACGCCGTCCCGTCCGAGCAGCGCGCCGCGATGGAGGCCCGCCATCAGGCCATGGACCTGTTCATCCCCGAGCCCCCCCGCAACGCCCGCACGAGGGTCTGAGCCATGGCCTATCTTGATTACAAGGTCGCCCAGATCCCGACCGGCTGGCGCAAGATCCTGCATATCAGCTGGCCGCTGGTCCTTCTGGTCACGGCGGTCTGCTGCATCGGCTTCGTGATGCTCTATTCCGTGGCAGGGGGGCGTCTGGACCTCTGGGCCGAGCCGCAGATGTACCGCTTCGCGGTGGGCATGGTCCTGATGATCGGACTGGCCTTCGTGCCGATGTGGTTCTGGCGGGGCATCTCGGTGGCGGCCTATGTGGTCTGCTTCCTGATGCTGGTCGCGGTGGACCTGTTCGGCGTGATCGGCATGGGCGCACGGCGCTGGATCGACCTTGGCCCGATCCGCATCCAGCCGTCCGAGCTGATGAAGATCGCACTCGTCCTGCTGCTGGCGGCCTATTACGACTGGCTGGACATCCGCCGCGTCTCAAGGCCCCTCTGGGTGATCATCCCGGCCCTGCTGATCCTGGCGCCGACGGGGCTGGTGCTGATCCAGCCCGATCTGGGCACCTCGATCATGCTGGTCGCGGGGGGCGCCATCGTGATGTTCGCTGCGGGCGTGTCGCTGTGGTACTTCGCCATCATCGCGGGGGCCGGGGTGGGGCTGGTGACGGCGGTGCTGAAAAGCCGCGGCACCGAATGGCAGTTGCTCAAGGATTACCAGTACCGCCGGATCGACACCTTCCTCGACCCCTATGCCGATCCCCTGGGTGCGGGCTACAACATCATCCAGAGCCAGATCGCCTTCGGCTCGGGCGGATGGTCGGGTCGGGGCTTCATGCAGGGCTCGCAATCGCGGCTGAACTTCCTGCCCGAGAAACACACCGACTTCATCTTCACCGTGCTGGCCGAGGAATTCGGCTTTGTCGGCGCGATCTCGCTTCTGACCCTCTACATGCTGATCCTGGGCTTCTGCCTCTATTCGGCGCTGTCGAACCGCGACCGCTTCGCCAGCCTGATCACGATCGGCATTTCGGGGACCTTCTTCCTCTATTTCGCCATCAACATGGCCACGGTGATGGGGCTTCTGCCCGCCAAGGGCTCGCCCCTGCCGCTGGTCAGCTACGGAGGAACCTCGCTGATGATCCTGATGCTCGGCTTCGGACTGGTCCAGTCCGCGCATGTCCACAGGCCACGATGATGCGCGTCCGTTTCTCTGCCCGCCCGCAGGTCTGGGACGAATGGGCGCCCGCCCTGCGCGCCGCCTGCCCCGAGATGGTGCTGCAACGCGACGGAGACCCCGCCGCCTTCGACGCGATCATCTACGCGCCGGGCGGCGATATCGAGGATTTCTCGCCCTATCGCAACGCCCGTCTCGTCCAGAGCCTCTGGGCCGGGGTCGAACGGATCGTGACGAACCCGACCCTGACCCAGCCGCTGGCGCGGATGGTCGATCCGGGCCTCGCGGCGGGCATGGCGGAATACTGCACCGGCTGGACGATGCGCGCGCATCTGGGCATGGACGGCTACGCCCAGGACGGGATCTGGCGCAACGGCCAGATCCCGCCACTGGCGACCGAGCGTCCCGTGACGATCCTCGGCATGGGCGAGCTGGGCCGCGCCACGGCCCGCCATCTGCGCGCGATCGGCTTCCCCGTCACCGGCTTCAGCCGCAGCGGCACCCCGGTCGAGGGCGTGACCGTCACCTCCGACCTGCCCAAGGCCCTCGCGCAGGCGCAGATCCTGATTGCGCTGCTGCCCGACACGCCCGACACGCGCAACCTCATGGACGCGGCCAGCCTTGGCCTGCTGCCCAAAGGCGCTTGGCTCATCAATCCGGGGCGCGGCACGCTGATCGACGATCACGCCCTGCTCGACGCGCTGGATGCGGGGCACCTGGCCCATGCCGTGCTGGACGTCTTCCGGACCGAACCGCTGCCCCCCGATCACCCCTTCTGGCACCATGCCGGCGTGACCGTCACCCCCCATATCGCGGCCGAAACAAGGCCCGAAACCGCGGCTCCGGTCGTCGCGGCCAACCTGCGCGCCGCCATGTCGGGCCAACCCATCTCCTGCCTCGTGGACCGCAGCCGAGGATACTGAGGCCCCCAGCCCCCTTGCCTTGGTTCAAATATCCCGGGGGGAATCCCCGGAACGGGGATGGGGGGCAGCGCCCCCCTCCGGCGCTGCCGCACGCGCCGCCGCCAGTTCGGCCGCCCGCGCGATCCGGTCGGCCATCTTCTTCTCGCGCCGGCGCTGATAGGCGCGGAAGACCGGCACGGTCAGGTAATGCGTCGCCACCGACACCGCCACGCCCAGGATAATCCCTCCGACCCAATAGGGCAGGAAGATCTGCTCGTGAAACTCCCACAGCCGGTTCCAATGCGCCGTCTCCGGGCCGAAGATCGACTTGATGTTGTGCCACAACTCGCCGCTGGCGCGGGTGAATTCGCGAAAGATCAGGTTGGCCGAGGGCTCGCCCGGCAGACCCAGGATGCGCCGTCCCAGCCCCACCGCCGCCAGCGCGATAAAGGGGAAGGTGACCGGATTGCCGACAAAGGTCGCCAGCAGCGCGGCCAGCACATTGCCGCGGATGATCCAGGCCAGCGCCGCGGCCGACAGGAAGTGGAACCCGAAAAGCGGCGTGAAGGACACGAAGACCCCCGCCGCCACGCCCCGCGCGATGCGGTGCGGCTGGTCGGGCAGGCGGCGCAGGCGATGCAGGACATAGGTTCCGGCCCGCCGCCAGCCGCCGCGAGGATAGATGAAATCGCTGGCAATCTGGCCGTAACTGCGAGGCTTCTTGCGCTTGAACACGGGCCACCCGATGCTTGGGACGGACGGCCCGCCGGGGCCGTCTTCAGGGTTTCAGCGCCGGGTCGCGAATCCGCGCCACTTGCGCCACATCGCTGTCCGCTTCCAGCGCGGTCAGCAGCTTGTGCAGATGCTCGTGATCGCGCAGCTCGACCTCGACCTCGATGCGGTAGAAGTCGGGCTTGCGATCGATGAACTCGAGGTTCGAGATATTCGCCCCCTGCCCGCCGATCAAGCTGCAGATGCGCCCAAGAACGCCGGCATCATGCCGGATCGTCAGGCTCAGCACCGTGGAATAGGCCGCGGGATGGCGCCCGTCGCGCCATTGCAGATCCACCCAACGCTGCGGATTGTCCTCGAATTCGGCCAGAACGGGGCAATCGATGGCGTGAATGACCACCCCCGCCCCGCGATAGGTGATGCCGACGATCCGTTCGCCCGGCAGCGGGTTGCAGCAGGGGGCGCGCTTGAAATTGGCATCCGCCTCCAGCCCGGCGATGGGACGGCGCGAATCGATCTCGTCATCGTGATCGGCCAGTTCGGGATAGAGCAGTTCCAGAACTTCCTTGGCCGAGTTCTCGGCGCTGCCGATCCGGGCCAGCAGATCCTCGGCCGAGGGCAGGCCCATCTGGCGCGCCGCCGTGCGCAGCGCCTTGTCGGTGACCTTGCGGCCGACATGCTCGAAGCTGACGCGCACCAGTTCGCGCCCCAGCCGCATGAAGCGGTCGCGGTCCTCCTCGCGCAGGCTGCGCCGAATCGCGGCCTTGGCGCGGCCCGTGACCACGATGTCCAGCCAGGTCGATTGCGGCCGCTGCCCCGACGCCGAGATGATGTCGACGGATTGCCCGTTCTTCAGCCGCGTCCACAGCGGCACACGGATGCCGTCCACCTTGGCGCCGACACAGGAATTGCCCAGCCGGGTGTGGATCGCATAGGCGAAATCGACCGGGGTCGCGCCCTTGGGCAATTGCAGCACGTCGCCCTTGGGCGTGAAGCAGAAGACCTGGTCCTGATACATCTCGAGCTTCACATGCTCGAGGAATTCGTTGTGGTCCTCGCTGTCGAAGCGGTCGGTCAGCTGCGCGATCCAGGCGGCCGGATCGACGGCAAAGGGGTTCCGCGCCCGCACCCCGTCGCGATAGGACCAATGCGCGGCCACCCCGGCCTCGGCGACCTCGTGCATCTGGCGGGTGCGGATCTGCACCTCGACGCGCTTGCCGTCGCGCCCCGAGACCGTCGTGTGGATCGAGCGGTAGCCGTTCGATTTCGGCTGGCTGATATAGTCCTTGAACCGTCCCGGCACAGCCCGCCAGCGGTGATGGATCACGCCAAGCGCGCGATAGCAGTCCATTTCCGAGGTGGTGATGATGCGGAAGCCGTAGATGTCGGACAGGCGCGAGAAGGCGAGCTGCTTTTCCTGCATCTTGCGCCAGACGCTGAAGGGCTTCTTCGCGCGCCCGAAGACGGTCGCCTCGATGTCCTCGCGTTCCAGTTCGACCCGGATGTCGGCAGTGATCTGGCCGATGATGTCGCCGCTGTCGCGCTGCATGCTGACGAAGCGGCGGATGATGGAATTGCGCGCCTCGGGATTGATGACCTTGAAGGCCAGGTCCTCCAGTTCCTCGCGCATCCATTGCATGCCCATCCGGCCCGCCAGCGGGGCGTAGATGTCCATCGTCTCGCGCGCCTTCTTGACCTGCTTTTCCGGCTTCATCGAGCGGATGGTGCGCATGTTGTGCAGCCGGTCGGCCAGCTTGACCAGGATCACGCGCAGATCGCGCGACATGGCCATGAACAGCTTGCGGAAATTCTCGGCCTGCTTGGACTGGGCGCTGGACAGTTCCAGATTGGTCAGCTTGGTCACGCCGTCGACCAGATCGGCGATCTCTTCGCCGAACATCGCGGCGACCTCGGCCTTGGTCGAGCGCGTGTCCTCGATCGTGTCGTGCAGCAGGGCGGTGATGATCGTGGCGTCGTCCAGCCGCATCTCGGTCAGGATGGCGGCGACGGCGATGGGATGGGTGAAATAGGGCTCGCCCGAATGCCGGAACTGCCCCTCATGCATCCGCATGCCGTATTCGTAGGCGTCGCGGATCAGAGCGGCATTGCTGCGCGGGTTGTAGTTCCGCACCAACGCCAGAAGGTCTTCGACGTCGATCATCTTGCTGCCGAAGACCTCTGCTTGCTGTTCTTGCCCCGGTGCCGTCAGCCGCGCTGGTTGGCTTCCAGCATCATGCGGAGCATGCGCTCTTCGGATTCCTCGTCGGCGGGACGGGGGCGGTCGACCTCGGCGCCCAGAAGCAGCGCCATCGCGTCCTCCTCGGGCTCGTCCACCTCGATCTGGGTCTGGGTGGATTCGATCATCCGCTCCCGCAGGTCATCGACGGGCTGGGTTTCCTCGGCGATCTCGCGCAGTGCGACGACGGGGTTCTTGTCGTTGTCGCGGTCCACGGTGGCAGGGCTGCCCGCCGCGATCTCGCGCGCGCGATGCGCGGCCAGCATCACCAGATCAAACCGGTTGGGAACCTTGTCGACGCAGTCTTCAACCGTAACGCGGGCCATGAATCACCTGTGCAGTTGCGAATCGGATATTCCGGGCGAAACCGGACTAGTGGTCAGCATCCGGGGTAATGTCAAGCAAAAGCCCCCAGATCGCCTGCTTCCAGAGGGCGCATTCCCGCCAGATCGTCCGCGCCGAGCGCCGCCAGCATCTCGGCCACGCTGCGCCCGGTCAGCGGATGGCGCCAGCCGGGCGCGATCTCGGCCAGCGGCGCCAGCACGAAGCCGCGATCCTGCATCCTGGGATGCGGCAGGATCAGCCGGTCCGGCGCGACGCGGCCCTGATCCTGCGGCGCAAGCCCGATCCAGTGACGCAGCGTCGTCTCGTCGGGCAGGATCTGCCCGTCCAGCGCGATCAGGTCCAGATCCAGCACCCGCGCCGACCATCGCCCGGTCGAGCGGTCACGCCCGGCCTCCGCCTCGATCGCATGCAGCCGCGCCAGCAGCGCATCGGCCGGCAGGCTGGTGCGGATCAGTGCCGCCGCATTGGCGAAATCCGGGCCCGAGCCGGGCGGATAGGCGGGTGTCCGCCAGAAGCGGCTGAGCGCCGTGATTGAAATCTCGGGTTCCGCATGCAGAATGCCCACGGTTTCGTGCAGCGTGTCCACCGGACCCTGCGCGGATGCGGGGAGGTTCGCGCCCAGAGCGACTATACCAGAAGACAGGTTAACCATTCTCTCCTTCCCGTCCTACAAACCGTGGCCGGGGCATTCGGTCGGGCCCCTCACCCCGACCGCCCCAGGGCTGCCCAACATCAAGGCTTATTGAAGGCAACACCGCATGTTCTACAAGGATGACCGCCTGGCGATCTTCATAGATGGGGCAAACCTCTATGCTGCGTCCAAGGCACTTGGCTTTGATATTGATTACAAGCTCTTGCGACAAGAGTTCGACCGCCGCGGCAAGCTCATGCGCGCCTATTACTACACGGCGCTGGTGGATGGCGAGGATTATTCCCCCATCCGGCCGCTGGTCGACTGGCTGCACTACAACGGCTATTGCGTCGTCACCAAGCCGGCCCGCGAATACACGGACGCGCTTGGCCGCCGCAAGGTCAAGGGGAACATGGATATCGAACTGGCCGTGACCGCCATGGAACTGGCGCCGCGGCTGGATCATGTCGTGCTGTTTTCCGGCGACGGCGACTTCCGGCCGCTGGTCGAGGCGCTGCAGCGCCAGGGCGTGCGGGTCTCGGTCTGCTCGACCATCCGCAGCCAGCCGCCGATGATCGCTGACGATCTGCGCCGCCAGGCCGACAACTTCATCGAACTGGACGCGCTGCGCGAGATCATCGGCCGCCCCCCGCGCGAGACTGCGACGCAAGAGGGCTGAAACAGGGCCGCCGCCCCCCGGACAGGAGGGGCGGCGGATCATGGTGCGGACGGCGGGGCTCGAACCCGCACTTCCTTGCGGAAAACAGATTTTCGTACCACTTCGGCTTTCGCCGCCGGGCGCAGATGCGGCCCGTTCGTGGTCTGGACTATCCCTTCGCCATGGCCCCGGGGCTTTAGGCGCCGCCCGTCTAGTCTCTACACCTTCCCCATTTCCGGGGCTTGGCTCGGGATCGGCACGGGCGCGAGCGCCCAGAGCTTTCCCCGAATTTGAGCGGTTCTGCACCGGGGGTTTCCCCGACCGGGCACTCCAATCGTCAAAGTCTGCTGCGTCTACCGGTTTCGCCACGTCCGCATCGCCTGCCTCATGCCACAGACGGGCGGGCGATGCGACAGGAATTTGGCGATCCGGGGCAAGGGCTTGGCGGCCTCAGCCGAAGCTGCGTGTCGGGCGGTCAAAGACCTTGCGCCCCATCAGGCTGCCGACCAGATCGACCATCAGCTTGGCGGTGCGGCCACGCTCGTCCAGAAAGGGGTTCAGCTCGACCAAATCCAGCGAGGTTACCAGCCCGGATTCGTGCAGCAATTCCATGACCAGATGCGCCTCGCGGAAGGTGGCGCCGCCGGGCACCGTGGTACCCACCGCAGGCGCAATCGAGGGGTCCAGGAAATCCACGTCCAGGCTGACATGCAAGAGCCCGCCCGCCGCGTTCACCCGGTCCAGAAAGGCCCGCAGCGGTGCGGTGATGCCGTGCTCGTCCAGGACGCGCATGTCGTTCACGGTGATCTCGGTCGGCTGCATCGCGGCCAGCTCGGCCGGGTCCACGCTGCGGATGCCGAACATGCAGATGTTCTCGCCCGGAATGGGGGCGGGGAAGGGCGGAAAGGGCGCAAAGCCCGGCAGCCCGCTGGCATAGGCCATCGGCGTTCCATGCAGATTGCCCGAGGTCGTCGTTTCGACCGTGTGGAAATCGCTGTGCGCGTCCAGCCAGATCACAAAAAGCGGCCTGTCGGCGCGCGCGGCGTGCCGGGCGACCCCGGTCAGGGTTCCCATGGCCAGCGCATGATCGCCGCCCATGATGACCGGCATGCCCGTGGCCATCGCATCCTCGGTCGCGCGGGCCAGCGCCTCGGTCCAGGCGATCATCTCGGGCAGGTGATGGACGGCGGGATTGGCGCAGGTCTCGGTGCCCACGGGGCCGGGCACGACGTCGCCGCGATCCTCGACCTGATGGCCAAGCGCGGACAGGGTTCCGGCAAGGCCCGCCACGCGATAGGCGGCGGGCCCCATGAGGCAGCCGGGGCGGCGCTGGCCTTCATCGACGGGGGCGCCGATCAGGATGCAATGGGTCATCCGGGTCTCCTTTATGATTGGCCCGGATGAAAGCGGCCCGGCGGCGGAATGTCCACCGCCGGGGATGGGGTCAGAACTCGGTCGTCAGGCCCAGCCACAGGCGGCGGCCTTCGCCGACCGTGTTGTTCGTCGCCATGTCGATGTCGCGGTCCAGCAGGTTGTAGACCGCCGCATTGACCGTCGCGCGATCCGACAGGCGGTAATTCGCGCCCAGATCCACCGTCAGGTAGGACCCGTATTCATAGGCAATGACATCCCCGGCCTCGTTCGTGGCATAGGGCCGGCCATTGGTGCCGATCCGCGCCCCCGCAGCGATTTCGCGGCCGTGGTAATTTGCGGCGCCCCACAGGTCCAGCCCGGTGACGGGCGTCTGCCAATCCACCGTGACGCTGGCCGAATGGCGCGGCGTGCGCGCCAGCGGCAGGCCTGCAAAGGCACCCGTGCGCTGTTCGGAATCGACCAGGCTGTAGGAGGCCCGCAGCGTCACATCCGCCGAGGCGTTCCAGTCGGCCGTCAGTTCCACGCCCTGCAGCCGCGCCTCGCCCACATTGAACCATTCCCACCGGTTGTAGCCTTGACCGCCCACCGTGATGCGCTGGCCGGTATTGGTGCTTTCGATCTTGTTCTCGAAATCGGTGCGGAAGACCGTGGCGCCGAGGCTGAAGCCTTGGCCCTGATACAGCGCCGCCAGCTCGAAATTCGTGCTTTTCTCGGGGTCGAGATCGGGGTTCGAGACGATCACCCCCGCGCCGCGCTGCGTGGTATAGAAATAGCCCGGCACGATCGAACGCACGTCCGGCGCCCGGAACCCGGTCGAGACGCCGCCTTTCAGCACCAGATCCGGCGTCGCGTTCCAGACCCCGTAGAGGCGCGGCGTGACATGGGTGCCGAATTCCTTGTGGCGGTTCAAACGCGCGCCAAGCGTCAGGGCAAAGTCGTCGTTGGGCTTCCATTCGTCCTCGGCAAAGATCGCCCATTGCGAGGTGGCAAAGCGATAGGTCACGCCATCGCCAAGGCCGGGATTCTGGTCACGCACCTCGGCCCTGTCGTGCTGGGCGCCCAGGGTCAGCATGTGGCGGCCCTGCCATTCCAGCGGCGTGGTCAGCTTGGCATCGGCGACGGTGTTCGTGACCTTGGGCGCGCGCGTGGCAGGCGACAGGCCCACCGCGCCATTGCCCGACGAGGTCACGCGCTGCCCCGTCTCGCGCTGGACCGAAGCCTCAAGCCGCGTCTCGCCCATCCGGCCCGCATAGCTCAGCCGGGCATGGTCGCGCTTGTTCTCCTGCAGGCTGTCATTCTGGCGAGTGCCCTGGAAATCGGTCTCGGGGATGGTGCGGCCGACACGGCCCAGATCCTCGATCCGGCTGCGCCCGCCCTGCAGGCTGATCTCGTGATCCGTGGCGGGGGTCCAACTCACCCGGGCGGACAGGTCGGTCAGGTCGCGGTCGCGCAGGCCGTCGATCACGCGCGCCTCGCTGCGGTCCAGCTTGCGGCCCCAGATCTGCAGGCCCAAGCGGTCAGCGATGACCGGGCCGTTGGCATAGAAGGACAGCTGCCGGCTTGAACCGTCCTCGTCGCGTCTTGGGATCGTGGTCTCGGCCGTGACCGACCCGCCCCACCGATCCGCCACGGGCTTGGTGATGATGTTGATCACGCCGCCCATCGCGTCAGAGCCGTATAGCGACGACATCGGGCCGCGCACGATCTCGATCCGCTCGATGGCGGCGACGGGGGGGATGAAGCTCTGCTCGATCCCCGCGCTGCCATTGGTGCGGCTTTCGCGGGTGGATTGGCGTTTTCCGTCCACCAGGATCAGCGTGTATTGCCCGCCAAGGCCCCTGATGGTGATGTCCTGCTCGTTGGCGATGCCGGTCGCGGCGACGCCCTGCACGCCGCGCAGCGCGTCGGTCAGGCTGGTGATGTTGCGGCGCTGCAATTCGGCGCCCGGAATCACGGTGATGCTGGCCGGCGCGTCGGCGACGTTCTGTTCAAAGCCCGAGGCGGTGATGACGATCTCGTCCAGCAGGATGGGCGCGCCGTCCTGCGCCGCGCTCGGGGCGGGTGCCAGCGCGACAGAGGCGGCAAGGGTGGCACGGACGAGGGCGGGGCAAGAGGCCATGCGCCGCGAAGGCGCGGCCGCGGCATGGGAAAGAGGCATGCGAGAGGCTCCGGTGATGCGGGATGTGCATGCCTGGGGGCAGGGGCCAAGGGAACGGGCCGCTTACCTGGGTAACGGGGTCGGGATTAAGCCTGCCCCCTTGCGGTCACAACCGGCGCGGCGAAGGGCTGCGGCCGGTTGTTGCCCAAAGGTCACGCTTTCTTGGCCGGCCCAGGGGGGTGCGGGGGGCAGGATGCCCCCCGCCCGGTCGCGGGTCGCAAGGAGCGCAGGACTGACGGTTCTCAGCTCCGCAGGCCCTTGAAGCGTTCGGCCCAGGCCTCGCGGTCCTCGTCGCTGATCTTGGCGAACAGCAGGTCGGGCACTGTGAAGGCATGGCCGGGGCGCAGCGCGGACAGCGCCTCGGTCAGGTCGCCAGGCCAGGCGGCATCGATCGTGCCCATCGCCTCGAGCAGCCGGGCCGAGGCGAAGGGGATGAAGGGCGCCGACAGAACCGCATAGAGCCGGATCAGGTTCAGCCCCATCCGGACCTGCATCGCGGCCTTCTCGGGATCGGTCTTGAACACCGTCCAGGGTGCGGCGGATTGCAGGTATTCGTTGCCCAGAACCCAGATCGCGCGCAGTTCGGATGCGGCCTTGCGGACCTCCATCGCCTGCATGTTGGCGTCATAGGCGGCCAGGCGCGCCGTCAGGGCGGCGATCAGGGCGGCCTCGTCAGCGCCGTAGGCCGGGCCTTCGGGCACGGTCTCGCCGAATTTCGAGCGGCAGAACTTGGTGATGCGGCTGACGAAATTGCCCAGGACGTCGGCCAGATCCTTGTTCACCGATTGCTGGAAATTCTCCCAGGTGAACTCGCTGTCGCCGCTTTCGGGGGCGTGGGACAGCAGCCACCAGCGCCAGTAATCCGCCGGCAGGATCTCCAGCGCGTGGTCCATGAAGACGCCGCGGCCCTGCGAGGTGCTGAACTGCCCGCCGTCATAGGTCAGGTAGTTGAACGACTTGATGTAATCGACCATCTTCCACGGCTCGCCCGATCCGATCAGCGTGGCGGGGAAGCTAAGCGTATGGAAAGGCACGTTATCCTTGCCCATGAACTGGGTGTAGGTCACGTCCTCGGCGCCCTCGTCCAGGCGCCACCAGCGGCGCCAGCCTTCCTCGCCTGCGCCTGTCGCGTCGGCCCATTCGGCGGTCGCGCCGATATATTCGATGGGCGCGTCGAACCAGACGTAGAAGACCTTGCCCTCCATGCCCGGCCAGTCCTGATCGCCGCGCTTCACGGGCACGCCCCAATCCAGATCGCGGGTGATGCCGCGATCCTGAAGCCCGTCGCCGTCGTTCAGCCATTTCTTCGCGATCGAGGTGGTCAGGATCGGCCAGTCGGTCTTGCCGTCGATCCAGGCCGCGATCTCGGATTTCAGCGCCGACTGGCGCAGATAGAGGTGCTTGGTCTCGCGCACCTCGAGATCGGTCGAGCCGGAAATCGCGCTGCGGGGGTTGATCAGGTCGGTCGGGTCAAGCTGCTTGGTGCAGTTCTCGCACTGGTCGCCGCGGGCCTTGTCATAGCCGCAATTGGGGCAGGTCCCCTCGATGTAGCGGTCGGGCAGAAAGCGGTTGTCGGCATGCGAATAGACCTGCTTTTCAACAACTTCGCGGATATAGCCCTGATCGGCCAGACGGCCGGCGAAATGCTGGGTCAGGGCGCGGTTGCGGTCGCTGGACGAGCGGCCGTAATGGTCGAAGGACAGGCCGAACCCGGCGGCCAGCGCGCTTTGTTCGGCATGCATCCGGGCGCAGTAATCGGCCACGGCCTCGCCGGTCTTGGCGGCGGCCAGTTCGGCCGGGGTGCCGTGTTCGTCGGTGGCGCAGATGAACATGACCTCGTGGCCGCGCGCGCGCAGGTAGCGGGCATAGAGATCCGCCGGAAGCTGGGAGCCGACGAGGTTCCCCAGATGCTTGATGCCGTTGATATAGGGCAGGGCAGAGGTGATCAGGTGGCGGGCCATGGCATGCGTCCTTTGGGGGTCGCGCTTCTCTAGCCCCGTTGCGCGGTGATGAAAAGTGCGGCGCGCGTTGCAGCGGCTGTGCGCGCAACGGCGGGGGCCGGGCAGGGCGAGAAAATCCCTTGTTTCTCGGGGAAAACCGGCCTCACCGGGGATGCACCGGCGCGGCGCCGGATGTGCACCGGTCGTGCACCGCTTGCGCGCGTTGCGTGACGTTTTTGCGACAAGGGACTTGAGCGGAAACCGGGGCCGGTGCAGCGTGGCGAACCGATCACCGGAAGGCCCGCCATGACACGATCCCCGCTTCCCGCCGCGACGCTGACGCTGGCCCTGCTGTTGCCGCTGGTCTGGCTGGCGCTGGGCGTGGCGCTGGGACAGGATGACCGCGCCCTGCATGGCGAGGGCGGGCCGGTCGAGCTGTTCTCGGCGCTGTATCTGCTGCTGGCGGGGGCGATGCTGCTGATCCTGCCGGACCGGGCCGCGCGCTGGCATCAGGTCGTGCTGCTGGCCGCCGCCGCCCTGCGCGAGATGGACTGGGACAAGCGCTTCACCGAGAACGGCATCCTGTCGCTGCGCCATTACACCGGAGAGGCGCCGCTGCCCGAAAAGATCATCGGCGCGCTGGTCGTGCTGATCGTGCTGGCGGCGGGGCTGCGGCTGCTGCGCCGCGACCTGTGGCCCTGGCTGGGCGGGTTGCGGCGCGGATCGGGGGTGGCCTGGCTGTGGCTGGGGGCGGCCCTGCTGCTGGTTCTGGCCAAGGCCGGGGACGGGCTGGATCGCAAGCTGGCGCGCTGGAACATCACGCTGCGCGAGGGCGTGATGCCCGTCATCGCGCGGGGAGAGGAAGTGCTGGAATTGCTGGCGGCCGTCTTGATCCTGACGGCCGTCGCAATGGTCGTGGCCGCGCCGCGCCGCTAGGGCGTCAGCAATCGCGGCTCTTGTCGATCATGCCGGGCTTGTCCGGATTTTCGCAAACGGCCGCGTCGGGCCGGTTGCCGCCGGGAATGGCGGGCCGGGCATCCTTGGCGGCGTGATCGGGCGCTTCGGGGTGGCGTTCGGTCTGGGCCGAGGCGCGCACCTGCTGGGTCGGGGTCAGACGGGACGTGTCCTTGGTCATTGCGTGGTCCTCCTGTCCGGGGTCAACCGGCGGGGCGCGGCGATGTTCCCGGCGGGGTGCCGACAGCAGAAGGGCCGCCCTTGCGGGGCGGCCCTGTCTCATCCGGCAAGGAGGGCGCGGATCAGCGGCGGCGGTCGCGGCGGCTGCTCATCGGCTGGAAGGCCACGCCGACATGCGCCTCGCAATAGGGTTTGCCGGGCTGGCTGGGCAGGCCGCAGAACCAGAACTTGTCGGTCGCCGGATCGCCGATCGGCCATTTGCAGGTGCGTTCGGTCAGTTCCATCAGGGTCAGCTTGCGCGCGCGTTTCTCGACCTCGCGCACCGAGGCGAGGGCCTCGGGGCTGATCTCGTTGGCCGAGGGCTGCGGCGGCAGGGGCTGGCCCGCCGGCACAATGGGACGGCGCGGCGCGGGGGTGAAGGCAACCGGTTCGGCGGCGCGGGCCTCGACCTTGGGTTCGGGGCGCGGCTCGGCGCGGGCTTCGACCTTGGACTCGGGGCGCGGTTCGGCGCGCGGCTCGGCCCGGCTTTCGGCGCGGGGGGCGGCAGGTTCGGGACGGGCGGGCGCGGCCGATTCGGCGCGCGCGGCGGGCTGTTTCTGCGGCTCGGGCGCGGCTTCGGGCTGGGCCTCGTCATTGCGGTTCGACAGGCCGAGGCGATGGACCTTGCCGATCACCGCGTTGCGGGTGACGCCGCCCAGTTCCTTGGCGATGGCGCTGGCCGACTGCCCCTCGGACCACATGCGCTTGAGCGTCTCGACACGTTCATCCGTCCAGGACATGGCTGCCTTTCCGGGCGGGTCTTGCCTGCCGCCCCATCTTGAAACCTGCGATTGGTCCCGCCAGAAACGGGATGCCGAGATTTAGCCGCCGACGCGCAGAAATTCAAGGACCGCCAGATGACAGCCACCAGCACCGACAAAAGCCCCCGCGCCCTGCCGCCCGCCGCGCGCGAGATGGGGGTGCGCCGCTTCGGCCGCGTGAACTGGCTGGGGCTGTGGACCCTGGCCCGGCGCGAGGTCATGCGCTTCATGGCGGTCTGGCAGCAGACGGTCTTTGCGCCCCTGATGACGGCGGGGCTGTTCGTCCTGGTCTTCGCGCTGGCTTTGGGCGGCGAGCGGCAGGTGATGGGCCTGCCCTATCTGGTCTTTCTGGGGCCGGGCATCCTGATGATGACGGTGATCCAGAACGCATTCGCCAACAGTTCCAGCTCGATCGTGGCGGCCAAGGTGCAGGGCAACATCGTCGACACGCTGATGCCGCCCCTGTCGGCGGGCGAGCTGCTGGCGGGCTATCTGGCGGGCTCTGTCGTGCGGGCGGGGCTGGTCGCGGTGGTGATCGGCGCGGGCATGATCGCGGTGACGGGGCGGGGCGTGGCGCATCCGCTCTGGGCGCTGGCCTTTGTCGTGATGGCGGCGGCGCTGATGGGGGCGCTTGGCATCCTGGCCGGGATCATGGCGCAGAAATTCGACCAGATGGCCGCGATCAGCAATTTCATCGTCACGCCGCTGAGCTTCCTGTCGGGCACCTTCTATTCGGTGCAGGCCCTGCCCGAGCCGTTCAACACGATCTCGCACTGGAACCCGATCTTCTATCTGATCGACGGGGCGCGCTACGGCGTGACCGGGGTCAGCGATTCGCCGCCCCTGCGCGGGCTGATCGTCTGCGGCGCGGTGCTGGCCGTGGTGCTGTATCTGGCCTGGCGCTGGCTGAAGACCGGCTATCGGATGAAGCCCTAGCGGCGGCGCTGCCGGTCGCGCCAGACCAGCAGGCCGGCCCCCGAGACAAGCACGGCCGCGCCGATCATGCTGACCCCGTCGGGCAGGACGCCAAAGACCCAGAGGTCGAACCCCGCCGCCCAGACCAGCGTCAGATAGAAGAACGGCGCCACGAAGCTGGCATCCGCCCGCCGCATCGCCGCCAGGTTCAGCGCCTGCCCGCCCGCCATGATCAGCCCAAGCGCCGCCAGCGCCGCCCATTGCGCGGGATTGGGCGCGGCCCAGACCGCCAGCGCCGCCACCGTCGCGACAACCGCGCCCATGCCGTTGTTCACGATCAGGATCTGCAACCGCCCCTCGCGGCCCGTGAGGCGCTTGATGAAGATCGCCTCCAGCCCCATCGCGGCGGCGGCGCCCAAGGCCAGGAACGCGGCGGGCTGGATGGCGCCGGTCGGGCGCAGCAGGATCGCGGCGCCGATCAGGGCGATCACGGCGGCGCCCCAGCGGACCGGGCCGACACGCTCTCCCAGAAGCGGGATGGCCAGCATCATGGTGAAGACCGGCGACAGGAAGCTGATCGCGGTCGCATCGGGCAAGGGCATCTGCGCGACGGCCGCGAACATCAGCGTGATCCCGCCCCAGCCGCAGAGCGTGCGCGCCAGATGCGTCCCCCAGGCCGGGCGCGTCAGGACGGGCCGCATCACCGCCAGGGCCAGCGCGATCCCGGCCAGCGCAAAGCCGAACCGGCCGAAACTGACCATCAGCGGCGGCAGGGCGGGGCCAAGCGCGCCCGTGCCGATCGCCTTGGCGATCAGCGAGGTCGCGGCGAAAAGCGCGGTTGCCGCCACCATCAGGGCGGCGGTCACGCGGCGGTCGGGCTGATGTTCACCGGATGTTTCCATGAGCGCAGGCATGACCCGACCCGCCGGCAGGGTCAACCGCCCGGCAGAGGCAATTACCGCTTGCGTGTCGCGCCCGTCACGCGCATCTTCCGGCCATGAACAAGCGACGCGCCCGTATCATCCGACGCTGATGCGACCCCTCGACGGTCCGCATCCCCGCTTGCCTGCCCCTTTCCCATCGCTGCAAAGGCCCTGCCCATGACCACGCCCGCGATTCCGCATGTCCTGCCGACCTATAACCGCGCCAACCTGGCCTTTGAGCGCGGCGAGGGCGCCTGGGCGATCACCGCCGACGGCACGCGCTATCTGGATCTGGGCGCGGGGATCGCCGTGAACGCGCTGGGCCACGCCCATCCGGCGCTGGTCCAGGCGCTGACCGAACAGGCCGGGCGGATCTGGCATGTCTCGAACCTCTACCAGATCCCCGAGCAGGAGCGTCTGGCCGACCTGCTGGTCGAACAGACCTTTGCCGACACGGTCTTCTTCACCAATTCCGGGACCGAGGCCGCGGAACTGGCCATCAAGATGGTCCGCAAATACTGGGACCATGCGGGCGATCCCGACCGGATCGAGATCCTGACCTTCGAGGGCGCGTTCCACGGCCGCTCGACCGGCGCCATCGCGGCGGCGGGGTCCGAGAAGATGACCAAGGGCTTCGGCCCGCTGATGCCGGGTTTCCGCACGCTGCCCTTCGGCGATCACGACGCCCTGCGCGCCGCCGCCAGCAACCGCACCGCCGCGATCATGGTTGAGCCGGTGCAGGGCGAGGGCGGCATCCGCGTGCTGCCCGATATCTGCCTCAAGGGCCTGCGCGAGATCTGCGACGCGACCGGCGCGCTGCTGGTCTTCGACGAGGTGCAATGCGGCATGGGCCGGACGGGGCGGCTGTTCGCGCATGAACATGCGGGCATCGCCCCCGACATCATGATGGTCGCCAAGGGCATCGGCGGGGGCTTTCCGCTGGGCGCGGTGCTGGCCACGGCCAAGGCGGCCTCGGGGATGGTCGCGGGCACGCATGGCTCGACCTATGGCGGCAACCCGCTGGCCTGCGCGGTCGGCGCGCGGGTGATGGAGATCGTCGCCGAGCCGGCCTTTCTGGCCGAGGTGAACCGCAAAGCCGCACTCTTCCGCCAGAAGCTGGAAGGCCTTGTCGCCGCCCATCCCGACATCTTCGAGGCCGTGCGCGGACAGGGCCTGATGCTGGGCCTGAAATGCCGCACGGCCCCGGCCGATCTGGTCCGGGCGGCCTATGACCAGCACCTGCTGACCGTGCCGGCCGCCGACAACACGCTGCGCCTTCTGCCGCCCCTGAACATCGAGGATGCCGAGATCGCCGAGGCCGTCGACCGGCTGGACCGCGCCGCAGCCAGTCTTGCCGCCTGAACCGGGGGACGTGCCCGCGCGCCTGCCGCATTCTTCCTCAGGCAAAACCGGGTCGGCGCGGGGCGGCGCGACAGGCCAGCGCCCGCTGTTCCCGACCTTCCGCCCCTTGACCCCGCCCGCCGGGCAGGGCTTGCTGTCACAAAACGCTGAAAGCCGGAACGATGACGCATTTTCTCGATATCCACACCACCGACCGCGCGGCCCTGCGCGCGATCATCGACAATGCCCGCGCGATGAAGACCGCCCGTCAGGGCCGTCCGCGCGGCATGCCCGATGACGAACAGCCGCTGGCCGGCCGGATGGTGGCGCTGATCTTCGAGAAGCCCTCGACCCGGACCCGCGTCAGCTTCGACGTGGGCGTGCGGCAGATGGGCGGCCAGACGATGGTCCTGTCGGGCTCCGAGATGCAGCTTGGCCATGGCGAGACGATCGCGGACACCGCCCGCGTCCTGTCGCGCTATGTCGACCTGATCATGATACGCACCTTCGAGGAGGCGACGCTGCACGAGATGGCCGAATATGCCAGCGTGCCGGTGATCAACGGGCTGACCAACCGCACCCATCCCTGCCAGATCATGGCCGACGTGATGACCTTCGAGGAGCATCGCGGCGACATCGCCGGCCGCAAGGTCGTGTGGTCGGGCGACGGCAACAATGTCTTTGCCAGCTTCGCCCATGCGGCGGGGCAGTTCGGCTTTGACCTGACCTTCACCGGCCCGAAACCGCTGGACCCGGAACAGGAATGGCTGGATTACGCGGCCTCGCAGGGGCGCCCCATCACCATCGAGCGCGACCCGGAACGCGCGGTGATCGGCGCCGATCTGGTCGTGACCGACACCTGGGTCAGCATGCATGACCCGCAATCGGCCAAGGAGCGCCGCCACAACCAGCTGCGCGGCTACCAGATCAACGAGGCGCTGATGGCCCGTGCGAAGCCCGATGCGCTGTTCATGCACTGCCTGCCCGCCCATCGCGAGGACGAGGTGACGAGCGCCGTCATGGACGGTCCGAACTCGGTCATCTGGGACGAGGCCGAGAACCGCCTTCACGCGCAGAAGGCGATCATGCGGCATTGTCTGGGCGTCTGAGCGCCCCGGCGCGGGTTCAGGCCGGGCTGTGCGGCGACCAGAAGGGCGCCAGCACGCCGTCACGGTCGGCCGGGGTCGGGCGGCGCGCAGTGCTTTGACCTGCTGGCGAACCCGGCCAATACTGCGGAGGCGCAACCGGCGGTCGGTCCTGCTTTCTTGCGCGGAGGGGATCAGCTGGAGCGGAGGCGGCGGCGCAGCCAGCGCAGCGGCGCCGTCAGGCGATAGGAGCGCGAGCGGTAGAAGCGGTCAAGTTCGGCGCGCACCAGGTCGCGGTCGTGCAGGGCCTGGTCGGCCTCGGCGCGGGCGCGGTCGCGGGCGGCGCGGCTGAGCCGGATGCGGGTCTCGGCCTTTTCCAGCCGCTCGGTCAGGGCGATGGTCTGGCGGGCCATCGCCTCGAGCTCCTCGCGCCCGGCAGCGCAGCGGGCTTCCAGCAGGGCGATGGTGCGCGCATCGCGGTCGCGCGCGGCGGCGGCATCGGCGGCCAGCGCGCAGACCGCATCGAGGTCCAGAGGATCGGCGGGCGGCTGGGCCGCAAGGGCGCTGCGTTCGGCCATCAGCGCCTGTTCGAGCGCGCGCAGATCAGGATCGGCGTCGATCAGGTGGCGCGCCAGCAGGATCAGCAGCGGATCGGGCAAGGCGGGCGCTGGCAGCGGCAGGGGCGCGGCCGCAAGGCCCAGCCTGTCGGTCACCGCGCCGGGATCGGCCAGCGCCTCTTGCGCGATCAGCAGGCGCGTCTGCGTGCGATCGGCGCGGCGGGCGGCGAGCGCGGTCTTGATCCCCTGGGCCAGGGCGGACAGGGCGGCGGGGGCCGGCATCGCGGCCAGCGCCGCAGCCAGCGACAGGACCGGCTGCCCGACGATCACGACGCGCAGATCTCCCGGCAGGGCCGATTGCGACAGCGACAGGCGCAGCGTCTCGGTCGCGTCGCTGTCATCCGCGGCGATGATCGCCGCCGGCGGTTCCAAGGGGGCGGGCGCGGAGAGGATGGGCGATGGCACGGGCGCAGCAACCTTTGCGGGCGCGGCCTGAGGCGCGCGATGGGGGACGGTGGCAGGCTTATCAAACAGCAGCGCCCTGCGACAAGGGCCTGCCGGGCGGCTGGCCTTGGCCCTGCGGCGCGGCTATGGTCGGCGCGGCCCGCTGCGGGGGCCGGGTTCAAGGGGGCGGCGGGGGATGCGCGGCAGGATCAGGGTCTTCGTCTCGGGCCGCCACAAGGCGCGGATGCCGCTGAGCTATGCCGCGCTGGCGCCGCTTTTCGCGGACCGGATCGAGACGGTGGACCGGCCCGCCGAGGCCGATCTGCACCTGTTCGCGCATGTGCTGGACGTGGCCGAGGCACCGCTTGCGCTGGTCGAGGATTGGCGCAAGCGGCGCAGGCCGGTCGTGCTGCTGTCGGAAGAGCCGTTCTGGGACACGATCTGGAACCGACGCCCCACCCAGCCGCGCCGCGTCGTGGACGGGCTGCATGGCGCGTTGCCGGTGGTGCAGATCAACCACCAGACCAGCGACGTCTTCCGGTTCGAGCAGATCCCCTATTACCTGCTGACCCATCACCGCTTTGCCACGACCTATGCGGCGCGGTTCGCGCGCAATGCGCGGCTGTCGACCTCTGCGATCCGTGCCCGCCTGAGCGCCGCGCCCTGCGATCTGTGCTTCCTGTTCGAGCGCCGCCCCGAGCCGCATCACAATGCGGGCTGGCCCGAGGCGGGTCTGTTCGGTCTCTGCGCGTGGCGGACCGCCCTGGCCGAGGCCTGCACGACCGGCCGGGTCGAGCGGCTGGGCGCAAGCTGGCAGGGTGGGCCGCCCCGGCAGGGGCTGGTGAACTGGTATGCCGACAAGATGGCGCGGCTGGACGGACATGCGCGGATCATGGGCGCGATCGAGAACACCCATCAGCCCGATTACCTGACCGAGAAGCTGTTCGATGCGCTGGCGAACCTGTCGCTGCCGCTTTACTGGGCGCTGCCGGGCCATCGGCTGGCCGAGTTCGGCCTGCCCGACGAGGCCTGGGTCAATCTGGCCGGGCTGGACCCTGCGGAGGCCGCGCTGCGCGTGGCCGATCTGATCGGCAGTCCGTTCAGCGATGCCCGGATCGAGGCCCTGCGCGAGGCGCAGGCGGTGCTGGCCGCGCGGCTGGGCCGCCCCGGCCCGTGGCTGGCCGAGCGCGCGCGGCTGGCGCGCGCGCTGCCCCTGGCGCTGGAGGCGGTGCTGGACGCGCCGCGCTCAGCCGATGCCGAGGCGGTCGAGCAGCGCGCCGCGATCGGCGCGTAGCGCCCGGCGCTGCGCGGGGGGCGTGCGGGTCAGCCAGAAGCGCGTGGCATGGGCCCGAAGGGCGGGCCGGTCCTCGGGCGGCAGATGCGCGCCGATCCAGTCGGTCAGCCCCCAGACGAAGCTGTTGAAGGCCTGCGCCAGCGCGGGCCTGTCGCTCAGCGCGATCTCCTCGGCCAGGGCGTCCAGAACCGGGAACAGGCGCAGCCTTTCGGCGGTGTGGCGGTTCGTCAGGCGGTTGCCGTGATGGCGCACCACATGGACCACGCCGATCCGGTCGCTGGCGATGATCCGGTCGGCCAGCAGGAAGCTGCGCCAGTGCAGTTCGACATCGTTATGCACCATCAGCGGCGTGCAGCCGATGCCCTTGCCGCGCAGAAAGGCGGTGCGGTAGATCTTGTTCCAGGGATAGTTCGCCGTCTGGACCAGAGCCGCCGCCTGATCCGCCCCGACCGCGTTCAGCGCGCCATGGGCCAGCCCCGCCTGCCGCCAGAGCCTGTCGTCAAAGGGTCTCTGCCCCCAGAGCCGCTCCTGATCGCCGCGCGTGTCATGGTGCTGGAAGATGCAGAAATCGAAGCTGCGCGCTGTCGGGTCCTGCGCCAAGTCCCGCGCCAGATGCGCCAGATCGGGCATCACCATGTCGTCGGCATCCAGAAAGATGACATGCGGCGCCGTGACCAGCGTCAGGCCCAGATTGCGCGCCGCCCCTGCCCCCAGCGGCCTGGGCTGGCGCAGGAGGCGCAGCCAGCCGGGGGCCATCGCACGGGCCTCGGGGCCTGCGGCGGCCAGCAGGTCCGCGCCGTGCAGGGGCGGGCTGGAGGCGTCGTCGATCACGATCACCTCGACGACCGGGCCAAGCCGGGCGAGCGCCGCGAGCAGCGGGGCCAGCGTCCCGGCATCGTTGTGGCAGGGGATCACCACCGACAGGGCAAGGCTGGCCGGCGCGGTCATGCCGACAGGATCGCCAGATCGTGCAGGTGCAGGTCGAGCGGCCGGCAGGGCAGGAACAGGACCAGTTCGCGCCACGGCGCCTGCACGGGCAGGGCGTTCTGGCTGGGCAGGTGGATCAGGTCGTGATGCGTCGCGGCCTCGTCATGGGCCAGCCAGTGGCGCGGCATGAAATGGTCGCGAAAGCCGCCTTCGGGCAGGCCCGAGCGCAGGCAGGCGCGGATCAGCACCTCGTCGGGGGCGACGGCGCGGGCGGCAAGGCCCAGAAAGCGCAGCCCCGCAAGGTCGGGCAGATCCAGCGCCAGATGTAGCCCCAGCCACGCCCCTGCCGCACGGGGCCGCAAGGCCAGTTCCAGCACCCGCCCCGAAGGCGAGCGCCATTCGCCCCCGAGCTGCAGGGCGGGGTCGGCGTGAAGGGTCAGACCATCGCAAAGGGGCGTTCGATTACCCATGATCGCGCCATGCGATAGCAGCTCGCGAAAGGCGCTGAAGGCTGCGGGATGGGCAAGGTTCATGCGGGCTTCCCTTGGATGGCAGGCTGCGGGGCGCTCGCCGTTCCTTGTCGAGACCGGGCGCTCTGCTGCCTCTTAGGCGGGGTTGCGCGGCGGGGGCAAGAGTGCACGCTATCAGGGGGCGCTGAAACGCAAGACGCGGCAGAGGGGCCTCTGCCGCGTCGGTTCGTGGGGCGGGTGGCCTCAGCCGATGGCTGCGGCGCGGACCTCGTCGTCGATCGCGTCCAGGTATTGCGCGAAATTGTCGCAGAACATCTGCACCAGCTTCTTGGCCTGCGCGTCATAGGCGGCCGGATCGGCCCAGGTCTGGCGCGGGTCGAGCAGCCGGTCCTCGACGCCCGGGACGCTGACGGGAACCTCGAAGCCGAAATTCGGATCCTTGCGGAACTGAACGCCGTTCAGGCTGCCGTCCAGCGCCGCCGCCAGCAGGGCGCGCGTCGCAGCGATCGGCATGCGCTTGCCGGTGCCGAAGGCGCCGCCGGTCCAGCCGGTGTTCACGAGCCAGCAGGACGCGCCGTGCTGGGCGATCTTCTGTTGCAGGAGCTTGCCGTAGACCTCGGGGCGGCGGGGCATGAAGGGCGCGCCGAAGCAGGTCGAGAAGGTCGGGATCGGCTCGGTCACGCCGACCTCGGTGCCCGGCGTCTTGGAGGTGAAGCCCGACAGGAAGTGGTACATCGCCTGCGCCGGGGTCAGCCGCGCGATGGGCGGCAGGACGCCGTAAGCGTCGCAGGTCAGCATGATGACGTTCTTCGGATGCCCGCCGAGGCTGGTCGCGGAGGCGTTCGAGATCGCGTCCAGCGGGTAGGCGCAGCGCATGTTGTCGGTGATCGAGTTGTCCTCGAAATCCAGCTCGAGCGTGTCGGCGTCGAAGACCATGTTCTCGATCACGGTGCCGAAGCGCGAGGTCGTGGCGTAGATCTCGGGCTCGGCCTTGGGCGAGAGGTTGATCGTCTTAGCGTAGCAGCCGCCCTCGAAGTTGAAGATGCCCTTGTCGGACCAGCCATGCTCGTCATCGCCGATCAGCACGCGCGAGGGATCGGCCGAGAGCGTCGTCTTGCCGGTGCCCGAAAGGCCGAAGAAGACGGCCGCGTCGTCGGGGTCGCCCGGCGCGTGGTTTGCGCTGCAATGCATCGGCATGATGCCCTTTTCGGGCAGCAGGTAGTTCAGCAGGGTGAAGACCGACTTCTTGTTCTCGCCGGCATAGGCGGTGTTGGCGATCAGGATCAGCTTCTTGTCGAAGTTCAGCGCGATCACGGTTTCCGAGCGGCAGCCGTGGCGGGCCGGATCGGCCTTGAAGCCGGGGCAGTTGATGATCGTGAAATCGGGCGTGAAGGTCGCCAGTTCCGAGGCTTCGGGGCGGCGCAGCAGGTGCCGGATGAACAGGCCGTGCCAGGCCAGTTCGGTCACGACGCGCACGTCCAGGCGGTTTTCGGCATCGGCGCCGCCGAAGAGGTCCTGCACGAAATAGTCGCGGCCCTTCATGTGGGCCAGCATGTCGGCATGCAGCAGGTCGAACGCCTCGGGGGACATCGGCTTGTTGTTGTCCCACCAGATGGTGTTTTCCACGGAGGGCGTGCGGACGACGAACTTGTCCTTGGGCGAACGGCCCGTATGGCTGCCCGTCGAGACGAGGAAGGCGCCGCCGAGGCCCAGACGACCCTCGCCGCGCGAGACGGCCTCGGTGATCAGGGCGGGTTCCAGCAGGTTGTAATAGACCTGGCCCAGCCCCTCGATGCCTTGATCCTCAAGCCGGCAATTGGGGTTCACGCGCGTCGTCATGTTCTCGGGGCTCCGTGGCTGTGAATTGGACCGCGACGTTTCGCGGTGCCGCAAGGCGGCTATAACACGGGGCGAAATCGAGGAAACAAGTCAGCGCAAACGGTTAGCGCCAACATCGAATGTTATCGCAAACGGAAAGAAATCTGGCGGAAATTCGCGCGGAATTAACCAATCACGGGGCAGGTTGGAAAGGGAGGTGATTCGCATGGTCCAGCTTCACGCAAGCACTGTCGCGCTGAACGGCCGGGGGCTGATCATCCTGGGCCCTTCGGGTTCGGGCAAGTCCAGCCTGGCGCTGGACCTGATGGCGGCGGGGGCGGTTCTGGTGGCCGATGACCGCACCGATCTGCGCGTCGAAGAGGGGCGGCTGGTGGCCTCGGCGCCTGCAGGCGTGGCTGGCCGGATCGAGGCGCGGGGCGTCGGCATCCTGGGCGCCGAAACCGCGCCGGCTGCGCTGGTGATGGCCTGCGATCTGGGCGCGGCCGAGGATATGCGCCTGCCGCCATGGAGGCATGCGGAATGGCTGGGGGTGCGGCTGCCTCTTGTGTTGGGGCCGTATCGGCCGCATCTTTATGCTGCGCTGCGGCAGATGCTGCTGGCAGGGCGGCTGGAATAAGGGGCGCTGCTCGCGAAGGGGTATGCCATGACAGACGCCACAGAGACCGAGACCGGGACACAGAGGCTGGTTCTGGTGACGGGACCGTCCGGGGCCGGGCGGTCCACCGCGATCAACGTGCTGGAGGATCTGGGCTTCGAGGCGATCGACAATCTGCCGCTGTCGCTGATCCCGCGGCTGCTGGACGGTCCGGCGCGGCCGACGCCGCTTGCGCTGGGGCTGGATGTGCGCAACCGCGATTTTTCGGCTTCGAACGTGATCGAGCTGATCGACCGGCTGACCCGCGCGCCGGGTTTCCTGCCCGAGGTCCTGTATCTGGATTGCGACGCCGACGTGCTGGTGCGCCGCTACAACGAGACGCGCCGCCGCCATCCCCTGTCGCCCGACCGCGCCCCCCTTGCGGGCGTCATGGCCGAGATCGACCTGCTGGCGCCGATCCGGGCGCGGGCCGATGTGCTGGTCGAAACCAGCGACCTGTCGCCCCATGACCTGCGCGCCGAACTGGGGCGCTGGTTCGACATGCGGGCGGTCTCGCGGCTCAGCGTGTCGCTGCATTCGTTCAGCTACAAGCGTGGCGTGCCGCGCGGTCTGGACCTGATGTTCGATTGCCGCTTCCTGTCCAACCCGCACTGGCAGGCCGATCTGCGGCCGCTGACCGGGCTGGACCCGCGCGTTCAGGCCCATGTCGAGGCCGATCCCCGATTCGCGGAATTCTTCGAGCGGACGCGCGATCTGGTGCGCTTCTTGCTTCCCGCCCATATGGAAGAGGGCAAATCGCATCTTTCCGTGGGCTTCGGATGTACCGGCGGGCAACACCGTTCCGTCACTTTGGTTGAAAAGATGGCCGTTTCGCTTGCAGAGGCGGGGTGGCCGGTGTCAATAAGGCACAGGGAACTTGAGCGGCGGATCAACGCTGTGCCCCTTGAAGGCGATGCGGCGCCCAACGCCGAGGCAGGACCGGACAAGAGGCGGGCATGACGATGCCGCATGCAGGACGTGGTGGAACGCGTTGATTGGAATTGTGATCGTAGCGCATGGTGGGCTGGCCCGGGAATATCTCTCGGCGGTCGAGCATGTCGTCGGACCTCAGGCCGGGATAGCCGCCGTCGCGATCGAGGATGATCACGACCGGGCCGCCAAGACGGCCGAGATCAAGGCCGCCGCGAATTCGGTCGATCAGGGCGAGGGCGTCGTCGTGGTGACCGACCTGTTCGGCGGCTCGCCCTCGAACCTGTCGCTGCCGGCATGCGCGGTGCAGGACCGCGCGATCCTTTACGGCGCGAACCTGCCGATGCTGGTCAAGCTGGCCAAGTCGCGCCACCTGCCGGTCTCGGAGGCGGTAGCCTTCGCCAAGGAGGCCGGGCGGAAATACATCAATTCCTACAATGTCCCCCCCGAGGCGGGTTCCGACCTGGGGCGGCTGGCGCGATGAGCGATGCGATCACGCGCGAACTGACCATCATCAACGTCAAGGGGCTGCATGCCCGCGCCAGCGCCAAGTTCGTCGATCTGGTCGAACGCCATGACGCGCAGGCTCTGGTCTCGAAGGACGGGATCGAGGTTTCGGGCGATTCCATCATGGGTCTGCTGATGCTGACCGCGCCGCGCGGCAGCAGCATCACGGTCACGACAAGCGGACCCGAGGCCGCCGCGCTGGCCGATGCGCTGGAGGCGCTGGTGGGGGACTATTTCGGCGAAGGCATGTAGTGGCCGAACGCCGGTCCTATCATCACGGGAACCTGCGCCAGGCGCTGGTCGAGGCCACTGCCGCACTGATCGAGGAGCAGGGCCCGCAGGCCTTTACCCTGACCGAGGCTGCGCGCCGTGCGGGCGTGTCCGCAGCAGCACCCTATCGCCATTTCAAGGGCCGCGAGGACCTGCTGGAAGAGGTCGCGCGGCAGGGTTTCGTCGAATTCGCGGGCCGGCTGGAGGCCGCGTTTGATGGCGGCCGGCCGCGCGCGCTGACCGCCTTCCTGCGGATGGGGCAGGCCTATCTGGATTTTGCCCGCGACCGACCGGGCTATTACATGGCGATGTTCGAATCCGGCCTGTCCATCGCGGGCAATGCCGATCTGGCAGCCGCGTCCGAACGCGCGCAGCGCGTGCTGGTCGAGGGGGCCGAGGCCCTGGCCGAACGCCTGCCCGAGGATCGCCGCCCCCCCGCCCGGATGGTGGCCAACCACATCTGGGCCCTGAGCCACGGCGTCGTCGAGCTGTTCGGCCGCGGCAGGCCGGGCAGCCGCAGTCCGGTTTCCCCCTCCGAGATGCTGGAAAGCGGTGCCATCGTCTATCTGCGCGGGCTGGGCCTGATCCCCGAGTGATTTTTCGCCACGATCCTCTTGACGCGGGGCATGGAGCCTTCCATCTATGTAAATGTGATTAACATTAACATCGGAGACGAGAGATGAGCATGGGCACGCAAGCGCTGCCTCCGGTTCCCGCCGGGACGCGCTTTTCTGACTTTCTTCTGCGGGGCCGGGACTGGCTGGACGGGCATGGCCGCAAGGCCTGGATCGCCGCCATGATCCTGGGTTTCATCGCCTTCTGGCCAATCGGCCTGGCATTCCTGTTCTACATGATCTGGAGCAATCGCATGTTCGGATGCAGCAAGCGCAGCCACGCGCCCCGCTATCACGCCCCCGCCACCGGCAATTCGGCCTTTGACGCCTATCGCGAACAGACGCTGAAGCGGCTGGAGGACGAGCATCGCGAATTCATGGATTTCCTGGAAAAACTGCGCGAGGCCAAGGACAAGGCCGAGTTCGACCAGTTCATGGAAAAGCGCGACGCCAAGGCGGATGCCTGATCACGGAGGCGGGGCCGGATGACCGGCCCCGCGTCGACCGGCGCTCAGCGCGTCGGCACGGGGGTCTCGCCCCGGTAATCGTAGAAGCCGCGGCCGGTCTTGCGACCCAGCCAGCCGGCCTCGACATATTTCGTCAGCAGCGGGCAGGGGCGGTATTTGGTGTCGGCCAGACCGTCATGCAGGACGTTCATGATGGCAAGGCAGGTATCCAGGCCGATGAAATCCGCCAGTTCCAGCGGCCCCATCGGATGATTGGTGCCCAGCTTCATCGCAAGGTCGATGGACTGGACCGAGCCGACCCCTTCGTAAAGCGTGTAGACCGCCTCGTTGATCATCGGCATCAGGATGCGGTTCACGATGAAGGCGGGGAAATCCTCGGCCGTGGCGGGGGTCTTGCCCAGGCGTTCGACGACCTCCAGCAGGGTCTGATAGGTCGCGTCGTCCGTGGCGATGCCGCGGATCAGTTCGACCAGCTGCATGACCGGAACCGGGTTCATGAAGTGAAAGCCCATGAATTTCTCGGGGCGGTCGGTGCGGCTGGCCAGGCGCGTGATCGAGATCGAGGACGTGTTCGAGGTCAGGATCGTCTCGGGCTTCAGATGCGGCAGAAGGTCGGCGAAGATCGCCTGTTTGACGGTCTCGCGTTCGGTCGCGGCCTCGATCACCAGATCCGAACGGCCCAGATCGGAAAGCTGCGTGGTGGTGCGGATGCGGGCCATCGCGGCGTCCTTGTCGGCGGCCGTGATCTTCTCGCGGCTGACCTGCCGGTCGAGATTGCGGTCGATCAGCGCCACGGCCTTGTCCAGCGCCTCGGCGCTGATATCGGTCAGCAGCACGTCATAGCCCGACTGGGCGAAGACATGGGCGATGCCGTTGCCCATCTGGCCTGCCCCGATCACCCCAACCGTCTGAATCGTCATGGATGCCCCCCTTGCGGTCACGCGCAGACGATAGGGGGCGTGCTGCGCTGCCGCAACGCAAAACCGCCCCCGTGACGCAAGGGTGCGTCGCGGGGGCGGCGTTCCGGAGGGCGCCTGCGGCGCCGCCCGGCTGGAAGCGGTCAGAGCTTCTCGGTCAGTTCCGGGACGGTGCTGAACAGATCGCCCACGAGACCGTAATCCGCGACCTGGAAGATCGGCGCCTCTTCGTCCTTGTTGATCGCGACGATGACCTTGCTGTCCTTCATGCCCGCAAGGTGCTGGATCGCGCCCGAGATGCCGACGGCGACATAAAGCTCGGGGGCGACGACCTTGCCGGTCTGGCCGACCTGCCAGTCATTCGGCGCATAGCCCGAATCGACGGCGGCGCGGCTGGCGCCCACGGCGGCGCCCAGCTTGTCGGCCAGCGCCTCGATGATGGCGAACTGCTCCTTGGAGCCAAGGGCACGGCCGCCCGAGACGACGCGCTTGGCCGAGGTCAGTTCGGGCCGGTCGCTCTGCGCGACCTCGTCCGAAAGCCATTTCGACAGCGCCGGATCATCGGCCAGCACCGCGTCCGAGACGGGGGCGGCAGCGCCTTCGCCGGCGGCGTCGAAGCTGGCGGTGCGGATCGTCATGACCTTGACCCGGTCGCCCGATTTCACGGTCTGGATCGCGTTGCCGGCATAGACCGGGCGTTCGAACGTGTCCGCGTCGATCACCGCCGAGACGTCCGAGATGACCATGACATCCAGCAGCGCCGCGACGCGGGGCATGATGTTCTTGGCATCGGTCGTCGCCGGGGCCGCGACATGGCTGTATTCGCCCGCAAGCCCGGCCAGCAGCGCCGCGGTCGGTTCGGCCAGGCGGTGGCCGTAGCGCGCATCCTCGGCGACCAGCACGCGGCTGACGCCTTCGATGGTGGCGGCCGCATCGGCCGCGCCGCGCGCCGAGGCGCCCGCGCAGAGAACCGTCACATCGCCAAGCGCCTTGACCGCGCCCACGGCCTTGGCCGTCGCGTCGCGGTTAAGTTCGCCATTCGTGACTTCGGCCAGAAGAAGAACAGCCATCACACCACCCCCGCTTCTTTCAGTTTCGACACCAGCTCGTCGACCGAGCCGACCTTGATCCCGGCCTTGCGGCCCTCGGGTTCGCGCGTGCTGACCACGGTCAGGCGCGGGGTCGTGTCCACGCCGTAATCGGCGGCGGTCTTCTCATCCAGCGGCTTCTTCTTGGCCTTCATGATGTTGGGAAGGCTGGCATAGCGCGGCTCGTTCAGGCGCAGGTCGGCGGTGACGATGGCGGGCAGTTTCACCTCGATCGTCTGCAGGCCGCCATCAACCTCGCGCGTGACATGGGCGACATCGCCCGCGATCTCCAGCTTGCTGGCAAAGGTCGCCTGACCCCAGCCCAGCAGCGCGGCCAGCATCTGGCCCGTCGCGTTCATGTCGTTGTCGATGGCCTGCTTGCCCGCGATCACAAGGCCCGGCTGTTCGGCGTCGATCACGGCCTTGAGGATCTTGGCGACGGCCAGCGGCTCGATGTCCTGATGCACGTCATCGGCGGCCACGACCAGGATCGCGCGGTCCGCGCCCATGGCCAGCGCCGTGCGCAGCGTCTCGGCGGCCTGCTTGACGCCGATCGAGACAGCCACGATTTCCGAGGCCGCGCCCTTTTCCTTGAGCCGGATCGCCTCTTCGACCGCGATCTCGTCGAAGGGGTTCATCGACATCTTCACGTTTGCCAGATCGACCCCGGAACCGTCCGCCTTCACGCGGGCCTTCACGTTGTAGTCGATCACGCGCTTGACTGGCACGAGAACCTTCATCGGCCTCTCTCCCTTGGTTGCGTCATCTGTCGAACGGGAAGGTAGAGGCGGAAATCGCCCAATGACAGGGCAAAAATGACGCAAGACGCAGCGTTTGGAACCCGATCGGGCGCGGTCGCGGCGCTAACGGCTGGCGCCCGGCACCCAGAGGATATCGCCCTGGCCGTTGTCGTTGGCCACGCGCGAGGCGACGAACAGCCAGTCCGACAGACGGTTCAGATAGCGGATCGCCGCGCCGTTCACATCGCCGCCCGCCAGCAATTCCGTGGCGCGTCTTTCCGCGCGGCGCGCGACCGTGCGCGACAGGTGCAGATGCGCGGCCAGCGCCGATCCTCCGGGCAGGATGAAGCTGCGCAAGGGTTCGAGATGCGCGTTCATGGCGTCGATCTCGGTTTCCAGACGCGTCACCTGCGCGTCGATGATCCGCAGCACGGGATAGCCCGCCTGATCGTCCGCCGCCATGTTCGGCCGCGACAGGTCCGCGCCCAGATCGAAGAGGTCGTTCTGGATCACCGCGATCCGCGCCGCCATCTCGCCCGTGGCATGCTGGCGGCAGAGGCCGAGCGTGGCGTTCAGTTCGTCCACCGTGCCATAGGCCTCGACCCGGGGATCGTGCTTGGCCACGCGGCTGCCATCGGACAGGGCCGTGTCGCCCTGATCGCCGGTGCGGGTATAGATGCGGTTCAGCACCACCATCAGCGCGCCCTCCACCACACGAAGAGCAGCATGATCGCGATGGCCGCCGCCTGCGCGTAAAGGCGCCAGCGCATCATGCGGTTGCCGTGCTTGCGGTTGAACTCGCCGCCCTTGGCGAATCCGCCGATGCCGGTGAGCAGGATCGCCATGACCACACCGATCGAGATGATGGTCACGAGAAACAGGGGTTTGTCTGCCATGGGGACCGCCTTTCGGGGGCCAACCTAGTTCCGCCGCGCGAACCAGTCCAGAGCGCGGGTCGGCAGAACCCGCCTTGCCAGCCCGGAAATCCGCGTCGGCGCCGTGACATAATAGCGCGGCGCGGGGTCTCGCGCGGTCAGCGCGGTCAGGATCCGGTCGCTGACGGCCGACGGGGGCAGCTCGAATCGGTCCTTGCCGGGCGGGCCATAGAGGCGCTTCAGCAGGCTTGCGCGATACTGGTCGGCGCGCGGGCTGGCCTGCCAGTCGACCCATCGCTCGAAATGCGGGATGGCGTTTTCGCGGATGCGGCTGGTGATCGGGCCGGGCTCGATCAGGATGACGCGGACGGGGGTGCCGTGCATTTCAAGCCGCAGCACGTCGGTCAGACCCTCCAGCGCGAATTTCGTCGCCACATAGGGGCCGCGCCAGGGGATGCCCACGAGGCCCAGGACAGAACTGATATTGACAATCCGCCCGCCGCCTTGCCGGAAATGCGGGATCAGGCGGCGGGTCAGGTCATGGGTGCCGAACAGGTTCACCTCGAAGATGGCGCGCAGCGCGCCGCGCGGCATGTCCTCGACCGCGCCGGGCAGGGCGAAGGCCGCGTTGTTGACCAGCGCGTCCAGTGGCCCTCCGGCCAGCACGGCCTCGGCGCAGGCGGCGACGCTGTCCTCGCAGGCCAGATCGAGGGGCAGGCATTCCATCCCCTCGGCCCGGCGGGCGGCGATGTCCTCGGGGCGGCGGCAGGTGGCGACGACCCGCCAGCCCTCGGCCTGCAGGCGGCGCGCGGCATCCAGCCCGATCCCGGACGAGCAGCCCGTGATCAGCACCCGACCGGGCTGCCTCATTGCGGCTGGTCGCTGACGAATTGCGCCGAGACATAGCCCGTCTGGCCGCCCGGCGCGCGGACATTGACCCAGCCGTCCTGCGCCGGGGCCAGCGGTTCAAGCCGGGTGCCGCCGTCAAGGCCGGTGACGACCGTCGCCCCGCCATTGGGCGCGGTGCGCATGTTCAGGCGGCTGGCCGTGACCCACAGCGCGGGGCCGTCCGACGCGGCGGGGGCGGGCGTGTCGTCCTGCGGCGCGCGGCCCGCGAATTCGGGCGAGGGTTCCAGCGCGGGGCCGGGAAAGCTGTGGGCCTGTTCGGGGGTCTGCTGGGGCTGGGGCAGGGGATCGGCGGTCTGCACCGGCTGGGGCGCGGCTTCGGGCTGCGGGGTCGGTTCGGGCAGCCTCACCGCGACAGGTTCGGGCGCGGGCGTGACGCGTTGGGCGCGCAGATCCTCGCCGCCCAGAAAGATCATCGCCGCATAGATCCCGGCCACCGTGGCCAGAAGAAGAAAGGACAATCTGAACATCACCCGCGCATTCCCCCGTCATCGCAGCGACCTTAGCCGCCCGGTCCCCCAACGCCAAGCAGGCGGTCCCGTTCCGCAGCCCTGCGCGCCGGCGCCACGCATCGGCGCTTTTCGATCTGGACCGTTGCCGCGCCGCGCCCTATCCAAGGCGCATGTCAGACGATCCGATTTCCGATCCCGCCGAAGGTGCCGACAAGGGCACGATGTCAGAGCCGCTCAGCCGCGCCATCGGCGAGCGTTACCTGACCTATGCGCTGTCCACGATCATGCACCGCGCGCTGCCCGATGCCCGCGACGGGCTGAAGCCGGTCCATCGCCGCATCCTCTACGCGATGCGCGAACTCAGGCTGGCGCCGAACGGGGCGTTCCGCAAATCGGCCAAGATCACCGGCGACGTGATGGGCAATTACCACCCCCATGGCGATGCGGCGATCTATGACGCGATGGCGCGTCTGGCGCAGGATTTCGCCATGCGCTACCCGCTGGTGGACGGCCAGGGGAACTTCGGCAATATCGATGGCGATAACCCCGCCGCCGCCCGCTACACCGAGGCTCGCCTTGCCGCCGCATCCGAGGCGCTGATGGACGGGCTGGCCGAGGACGCGGTCGATTACCGCCCCAATTACGACGGCACGCTGACCGAGCCGGTCGTCCTGCCTTCGGCCTTTCCGAACCTGCTGGCCAACGGTGCCTCGGGGATCGCGGTGGGGATGGCGACGAACATCCCACCCCACAACCTGCACGAGGTCGTGGATGCTTGCCTGCATCTGATCAAGTCGCCCGATGCCCGCGATGATACGCTGGCCGCGCTGATCAAGGGCCCCGATTTCCCGACCGGCGGCGTTCTGGTCGAGACCGCCGAAAGCATGGCCGAGACCTATCGCACCGGCCGCGGCGCCTTCCGTCTGCGCGCCCGCTGGTCGGTCGAGGATCTGGGCCGCGGCCAATGGCAGATCGTCGTCACCGAGATCCCCTATCAGGTGCAGAAATCCAAGCTGATCGAACGGCTGGCCGAACTGATCCAGACCCGCAAGATCCCGATCCTGGCCGATATCCGCGACGAATCCGCCGAGGATGTCCGCATCGTGCTGGAGCCGAAATCCCGCAGCGTCGATCCCGACCAGCTGATGGGCGCGCTGTTCAAGACCAGCGATCTGGAAATCCGCTTCAACCTGAACATGAACGTCCTGATCGACGGCCGCGTGCCCAAGGTCTGTTCCCTCAAGGAGGTTCTGCGCGCCTTTCTGGACCATCGCCGCGAGGTGCTGGTCCGGCGCGCGAATTACCGGCTGGGCAAGATCGCGGCCCGGCTCGAGGTGCTGGAAGGTTATCTGGTCGCCTATCTGAACCTTGACCGCGTGATCGAGATCATCCGCAACGAGGATGACCCCAAGGCCGTCATGATGGCCGAATTCGCGCTGACCGAGGTGCAGGTCGAGGCGATCCTGAACATGCGCCTGCGCGCGCTGCGCAAGCTCGAGGAGATCGAGCTGCGGGCCGAACGCGACGCCCTGCTTGATGAACGCACCTTGCTGGAGGCGATGCTGGCCGACGAGGGCGCGCAATGGGCGCGCATCGCGGACGAGCTGAAGGGCGTGCGCGACGCCTTCGGCAAGTCCCGCCCCGAGGGCCAGCGCCGCACCACCATCGCCGAGGCCGGCGAGACGCCCGAGATCGACCTCGATTCGATGATCGAGCGCGAGCCGCTGACCGTGATCCTGTCAAAGATGGGCTGGATCCGCGCGATGAAGGGCCACCAGCCGCTGGATGCGGAACTCAAGTTCAAGGATGGCGACGGCCCGGGATTCGCGCTGCATGCCGAAACGACCGACAAGCTGATGGTGTTCGCCTCGAACGGGCGGTTCTACACGCTGCCGGCCGCGAACCTGCCCGGCGGGCGCGGCATGGGCGAGCCGCTGCGCCTGATGATCGACCTACCCAACGAGGCCGAGATCATCAACGTCTTCCCCTGGCGCGAGGGGGTCCGCTATCTGGTCGCCTCGAAGGCCGGGGATGGCTTCATCGTGGGCGCCTCGGACATCCTGGCGCAGACGCGCTCGGGCAAGCAGGTGCTGAACGGCGACGCGCTTCTGTGCCGCCCGGTGCAGGGCGATCACGTCGCGGTCGTCGGCGACAACCGCAAGCTGCTGGTCTTCCCGCTGGACGAATTGCCCGAGATGGCGCGCGGCAAGGGCGTGCGGCTGCTCAAGTTCAAGGATGGCGGGCTGTCCGACGCGGTCTGCCTGACCCTGTCCCAGGGCCTGTCCTGGCCCATGGGCGGCGGCAAGACCCGGCACGAACCCGACCTGACCGAATGGCTGGGCAAGCGCGCCACGGCGGGCCGGATGGCGCCGCGCGGCTTCCCGCGCGACAACCGTTTCGCATGACACCGACAGGCCTCCGCGCGGCGCTGCCACAGTGCCGCCGGAGCCTCGCGCGAAGGGCGCAACCTGCCCTTGATTTTTCCCCGATGCGCTTATAGATCGCAGCGCACGTCAAATCCGGGGCCGTCTCAGCCATGCCCCGTGGTATCCAGGAGGCCCAGATGGCAAAGGCAAAGTTTGAACGGACGAAACCGCACGTCAACATCGGCACGATCGGTCACGTTGACCACGGCAAGACGACGCTGACGGCTGCGATCACGAAGTATTTCGGCGAGTTCCGCGCCTATG